>JBGCEV010000001.1:0-58662 GCA_045106605.1 Rickettsiaceae bacterium
TATTCTCGTAAAGTAATGTCATCACAGCACTTGTGGTTAATAAATCTTTTGTATTTTTATAACTATCAACTGCTACTGGAAAATTTTTATATTTTATACTGTCTGGATTTTGACTAATAGCCTCTCTTAATTCCTTACCCATAGGAGTGTCACCTATATATAGTTTTTCTATATTTTGCCTTAATAACACTGGATCTAGTAATTCTCCACCTAAATATTCTGCCCTTGATGCAATAGAATCTACGATTAAATCTAGCATATAGTTTTGATTTTGCTCTTTTAACACAGACATCTCTGAGTCAAATTTAGCAGACATTAAGTTATATGACGTTTTCAATATTGTTTGATCAGTTGGTAATATTGCCCCCTGTAAATCAGTATTTCTTAAATTTACATCATTCATTGATGTAACAGCTGATAAATCTACTCCCTGAAGTGAAATATCTGATAAATCAAGGCTGGCAGGCATGTCACCAATTATCTTGCTACCATTTAAAGAAATAGTACCATTTTTTAATGCTGGTATTAAACTGTTAAGTGTTGCTCCATCTATTTCTGCCTTGCTAAAATCAGTATTAGTAAAAGTAGCTCCTGTAAAACTAGCGTTAGTGAATTTTGAACCTTGGAACGAAACATTATTAAATTGACTATTAACAAAACTATTATTTATATCTAAATGCTCTAACTTCACGTGCTTTCTAGTTGAACCAATCGTAACTCCATCAAATAATATATTTCTATCTAGCAATGTATTTAGCTCCTGCTTCTTAGCACTATTATCTCCTGCTGTAATAACAGCTCTTGCAGCATCATTTAAAGTAACATTATTTTCTTGAACTACTCTGGTTTCTATCAGTGTTTCAGGAATACGATTAATAACTTCCTGCTTGCCAGAACCATCTGCAAATATCCAACCAGTAGCTACTTGCAAAACAACTCCTCTTACATCACTGTCCATAGCTTTTGCAGCCAGAAATTTTTCTCCCTGCTTAACCATCTGAACTCCACCAGCCTGATAACCTTCTACAACCTCTCTAATTTGTTTTGGGTCTTGCAACAAATTAGCAGCAAGGGTACCTACACTAACATTGCCAGTATATGTTTTTATCATTGGGTAAGAGTCAACTATGGCTGTTACTATTTTGTTAAAACTTTCCTTGTTATCTCTCATATACTGGGCAAATTTATGGTCCTCCTCTATCATACGGCATGTATCTGTAACCAAGCCGAGCCAATTTCCTTTTTCATACTGATCCAAAAGACCTTGTATCTTAGAAATATTCTGCTCTTTCATAATATGCTTAAATATATCAGCTACTTCATCCTTCACTCCATAGCTTTTCATGCCCATTGTTTTATCAATCAGAATACGTTTAAATAACTCCCCATTATCTGTAAAATATTGTTTGATCTTTGGATCTTCCTGTATTAATCCTAAGAATTCTTGCCCTACTTCTGAATATTTACCCTTCTCATAAAGATTAATAATACTAATTAATTGATCAGGGTGATCCAATAAATCAGGAACTATTTTATATAAATCACCCGCAAGGTCATAATCTTCCAATCCAGGAGTTGTTTTAACAATGCTATTAATTACCCCTGCAAATAAATCTCGATTCTCCTGGAAATATCCTTTAACCTTAACATTATCCTTTGATAATACTAAAAGATCCTTAACCATGCTGGTATACTGTCCTTCACTAAATTGATTATAAACACTCTTTAAAGCCTTGAGGTTATCAAACAGTACTGGAACTATATTGGTGATTTGCTAAAAATTTTCTGGTTTTAAACCATAATCATCTAACTGAGCAGCTCTATCTTGCAGCGACTTAACTATATAATTTTGTAAAATTTCCCTTTTACTGCTCATATAATTAGCAAACCCACTAGTTTGCATTAAATCTAAAATATTATTGATTATTTTTGTCGTGTCAGGTGGTGTTTGCCTTGATTCAATCGCTATCTGCTTTAATTGGTTACGGTTTTCTTGATTAGTAAGAACAACACTTAAGGTCTCCAATCCTTTGTTATCTAGTATATTCCCCTCAGCACACTCTGGGAATTGGAAATAGTCAAGTACTTTACCAATTTGAGGTAATCTTGTACCCACATATTCTACAAATCCCCATGTATTATCACTCCTTAATAATTGCTCCTGAAAAAGCGGGGTTTGAGCTATTTCTGGTGAGCTATATAAGGAGTACAAACTACCAATATGGCGAGGATGCCTTATAGCAAAGCCAATGGCCCTAAAAACTGAGCGAGCACTTAAACCAGGTGCTTTTGTAACCTCTTGACCATTAATTATTTTTGTTACAGGGGTGTAATCATTTAAAATACTATCAATCAATCCGTTTTCTTTTCCAGAAAATATATAATTTAGAGCATTTAACGCCGCTTGAGATTTTTTTTGTGCGGCCTTTTCTTCAATGTTCAGAACATCAGTTTTTTCTTTGGTCATAGGGTTCTTTTACTATATAATCATTAAACAAATAACTTAATTATATAGTAATTACAATAGCAATAACTAATAGCATTATATATACATATATGTCAGGCTGGTAAGAACATATGCTGCCAGCAAGCAACTGGAGTGGAAAGTAACACTAACCTCCTTAATATATTCTTCAACATTAGCAAATATTTCAATAAAAACGCTAGCGAAACCGTCAAAATAAAATGGTCATCCGGCTATGTTAAACAGAGTGTAACAAATGCCAGTAATATAGATGGGAACGCCCTAAAAAAACCTTGCAGCAATCAACAAGATCACACAGCTGGGCAAACAGGGACAATATTATTGGCAAATGGAAGGTACAATTGGTTTTACAGGCGTGCTTTGCAAAAAGACAAGAAAAATTTCCTGAGATGTTGCGGTTCTTTACTTACTAATGTTCAACGGCCAATACTCTACATTCCTTATAAATCAAGAGTTTCAACAAAAATACTTTTCTATAGCTTAATAAACATTAAATTATAAAGTAGTTTTAGCTTTGAATTGGACTAATTATATAATTAAAGTATAGGAAATTTGATGGGTGTAGTACATGTTGTTTAAAAGTGGCATATATGTGTTAATGCTACCTATTCTATTAAGAGTGCCAAAAGTTAAACTGACATTAATGGAGGCTTTGCCTCTAGGCAGCTAATGTCTCAAGAGACGTCTCAATTCTTAGCATTGAGCCGATGCCGTCCATAAAGATTACTACAATTCCATTGCCGAAATTACACGTTCATACCCATATAGGGCAAAGAGATTCATTAAGTCGAAGGGTTACCGCCTTTGTTTGGCCCATCGGTGCCTGGAATGAATATAAATAATAAATGAGTAAAGGTTGCTAAACAACCAAAAACAAGAGTTGCTAATTCCTTCCTTGAGTATATTAAGAAACAAACATATAATATACTAAAAATTATTATATATAGGAATAAATACTCACCACTTAAATTACAATCATGTAGTCTGCGAACAGTAACACCTATTATAGGAATAAAAGTATAATTAGTATTCAGGCCTGTTACTGGAATTAAATTACATTTTATTTTTGAGTTATGCGCTTTAGTAATTGGTCGAGTGAAAATCGATAAAGCTGATTGTAAATTAGTAGCGCAATTTCACCGGTTTATTCAGTTTGGTAAATATCATTGGGGTAAATATTTTTTAAAATTATATTTACCCCTAATATTGATATTATCCCCTGCTATTAGGTCACTTCTCTTTACCCGGTTTTAGTATGCCTATCTAACAAGGACATTCAGACTCCTGTTAGAATGTATAATGGATTACCTCTCTCTTGAGAGTGTAGAGGATTTTTTGCTGTCAACATACTTCTTCACAGCTGTTCCGTTTGGTGCATTTTTATTGTCCTTCTGAACATCATCTTGAGCGACATGTGCCTGTACAGCTATACCTTTTAATGCATCCTGAACCTTATTTTTTATAAGGTTAGGAGGAATAACCTCTGCAGAGTCTTTCTCTAAAGCTGGGGTCTTTAATATATTTGTAACACTACTCCTTACAGAGTTATATTTATAACCTAAGGTTTTACCACAAAACTCTTTCACTTTTACCACAAGCTGTTGTAGCTTTTGTATAAAACCTTCTGGGTGCCTATTATTATAGGTGGAATGTAGGTCGGTCAATGTAGGTTTTAACATATCATTAATTTCCTGATCACTTCTTCCATGTTCCGGGTTTTCGGCCTGCATATATGCTTTAAATATAACTGTCGCATCTTCAACGAATTTAGCTTCATCATCTCTAGTTGTACTTGCTAAAGCCGTTATTCTGTTATAAAGAAGTTCGGTAGCATTTTCCTTCGCATAATAATTTTTCTTATGATTACTAGTATCTACTAATTGTTCTAATATAGGGTTTTGTATTTCCGTAACGCAACCAGAACTTTTTAATAATTCAAGTAGTCTCTGAGGGTGTACTCTATCTAATACTTCGTGCTTATCTATAGGGGTATTAAGTGCTTTTTTTACTCCTGTTTCTTTCTCTATCCAATCACTGAGCTCTATTATAGCAGTAAGGCTGGCCTTGGCGGCGAATTCAGAGCATAGCATATTTTTGCTAGCCTCTTTACCATTCACTCCCAACATTCTATCTCTTAATTCCTTATACTTGTTTGCCTCAACTTCCGTAGTTGTATGGCCTTTATTACCAAATTTAATAGCTCCCATACCTGTATTGATCGCACCTACAGCTGAACGAGCAACCTTGCCTTTTAATCCGACTTGTGGATTTGCTTCAGAAGCATCTGATGCAAGCCCATAATCAGCAAGCCCAGCTGCTATCATCCTGTCTTGGTCATTAGTAATATTGAAATTAGTATTACCATGGACTCTTCCTGCAATTTTACTAAATTGATTGCGGATTTGCTCCTCCCAATTATCTCCTAATTTTTCTTGTAGTGTTTCTCGTATTTCTGCAGACTTAATTAATTTGGCAGTGTCAATTCTATACTGATTTGACATTAATGCTTCTTGCGTAGATAAATCATATCTTTCATATTCAGCATTAATATGTGATACTTTTGGTTTATCTAGGGAGACAGTAATATTATTCAAATTATATAAACTCATTAATAAGGACTCTTGCCCCTGCATTAAATTCCTTGTCTGTTCTGCTGTATGATCAAACACATTATTCTGCGCTTCAATTGGCAGGTGTGGAGCATTTGAAATTATTGCATAAAAGAAACTCATTGCTCTATCACGATGATTGTGCCTTAAAGCCTCGTCTACTAATGGCTGCATTTCCTGCAGTATATTCTCAAAATCTTTTGGCGTGACTGCTTCTCCCTGAGCAATTGTATTATAATTTGTTATTTGTTCATTTAATGCATCAATAGATTCCATGTTCACTGCATTAAATTTAATAATTATATTGGCCATCTCTTCAGTGATTTGCCCAGCCTCATGGAGTTTTATAAATTCCTGTATATGTAGGTCACGAAGATTATTCGCCAACTTTATATAGCTTCCAACTTGCTCAACATACGTATTATAAGATTCCAACAGGGTTGCATTATCCTTTTTATATAAAGTAGAGGCATGTTGATATTTTGTTACATGATTTTTGGCCTTTTCAAAAAAAGACTTAGGGTCCCTGTTCATTAAGGCATTTTGCTTGCTTGTATGGGTGAAATATATATCACCAGACTGTACATCCATGCCGGAGTCTACTGTTTTGTTCAAACGTTGTAATACGCTCTCTGATGAGGTAATTTCTGACTTTAGTTTGTCTAAAGCTCCACCTGGTGTAATAATCCCATTTTGATCTAGAGCATTAACAATATCTCTAGATTTAAGGGTGTCAGTTAACATACCAATTTCTGATAAATGTATTTTTTCTGAAGTTTGAATAGTTTGATTATTTTCTAACAACTCTAAATTACGGATTGTTTTTTTATTAATACCAGCAATATTATCGATAAAACGTGTTTTATAACAAAAATTACGTACATGACCTAGTGCACGTGACACAATACCCATCTCTGGAGACAGTTGCTTCATTGTTTCAGATATTTTTTTGTTTAAATCTTGATTATTAATTGCATTTGTAAAAAACTTCTCTAAGGATAGTTTTTCGTCTGTGGTAACATTATCTCCTCTTCCACTAGCAACGTCTATAAAGTAGGCAAGGCCATTTATGTCTTCCTGACTCAACGTTTTTATTAATAGTGAATGACTAGTGTCTATTAGTGCTTGAGTTTCATCAGAAATTGCCATCAGTTCTCTCCTTAAATATGTTAGTTTTTCAACCCATTTTACCCTTGTTAATCTTTCTTAGCAAGCTAATAATTAACTATTACATAAAACTGGATCGTTGAAAAGTGAGGGAATATATGCCAAACAACAAAATAAAGCTCAAGGAGTTGTCAGTCCTTGAAGGCAGAACAATATATGCATTTCAAGTAAAGATTATATAGACGCACGTATCACTGCATTTAATTTGCCGATGAGTGTATCTATTCTAATGATAAGGCTATCTGCTTTGATTGTCTTTACAAGATTTGGAGCAATATTATTTTTGTATAGTTGTTGAATGTATAAGAGTGTGTCATGAGTGTAATATCGTCGTTCTCTAATTTTGATCACATTAATTTTACTATTGAATTTTTCAATATAGCGTAGTTTATTGCAAGTGAGACCGGTAAGCTTAGCCACTTCTGCAATAGTAAAATATTTTTTTTCAATCGTCATGACTATTGATTTGTATTTTTAACGTTTTTGCAGGCAAGAATCTTAGTACTGTTCTTGGCTCTATACTTACTTCTTCTTTGGTATGAATATTAAATCCTGGTCGAGCAGCTTTTTCATTAATTTTCCAAGTGCCAAAATTTTGCAGCATAGTTTTTTGATCTTTTTGGGTAAGATCAAGAATTTCTGCAAAAGTCTGCTTAACTATATCTGAGCAAATAGCAACAGAAAAGCCAAGTTCGTTGCATAGATGTTGGGCTATTTTTTCCCTAGTAATTGTAGATTCTTTTTTCATATTAGTATTGCTGTATTAATATCTGAATTAAATATTACCACCTTGCTATTACTGTCCCCCAAGTTGCTCCTGCTCCAAAAGCTGTAAATACAATAATCGCACCAGGTTTTAGCTTCTTTTGGGCATTAAGCTCAGCTAGTGCTAATGGAATAGAGGCAGCAGAGCAGTTGGCGTGCCTGTCAACCGTAGTGACTACTTTTTGTGCATCTATGCCGCATCTGGAAATTATGCTATTTATTATTCTAAGATTAGCTTGATGAGGAATAAAGTAATTTATATCAGACAATAGTAAGTGATTCTCTTGCATGGTATGCATAACTGAATTTGACATCTTTTCTATAGCCTGCTTAAATACTTCTTGCCCTTTCATTTGAATAGTACCACTATCTCCTGTACTACTTACCCCACCACTAGTATTTAGTGTATCATACATTGATCCATCTGAATAAATATTACTATCAATTATGCCAGAATTTGAATCGCTGTGCTGCAGAATTACTGCACCTGCCCCATCGCCGAATAAGATACAGGTAGAGCGATCATGCCAATCTAGAAGCGAGGTCATCTTCTCAGCACATACCAGTAGAATTGTTTTATACTTGCCTGAGTTAATCAGGCTATCTGCAACATGCATACCATATACAAAACCAGAACAGACGGCTTGTATATCAAAAGATGGAATATGATGTAATTTTAGATCGCCTTGTAATTTATTCGCCACACCTGGAAAGGTTTTATCTGGTGTGGTGGAGCATACTATAATTAAATCTATATCTTTAGGTTGAATATTGCTATCCCCTATAGCTGCAAGCGCTGCTTTGTATGCCATATGAGAAGTAAACTCATCATCATCTGCCAAATGCCTTTGGTGGATGCCTGTTCTAGTTTTAATCCAGTCGTCACTAGTATCAACTTGTTTAGCTAGATCTGTATTGGTCAAAACTTTTTTAGGTAAATAGCCTCCGCAACCGATAATTTTTGAGGCCATTTATTTTTACTCTGCTGCATCTGGTTCATCTAGTTTAATATCAACAATTTGTTTTTTGTTGTATTCACCGCTACTTTTATCCATATGATGTGGTAATCTATATTCACCAGTATCTTTGTCAATTATCACATTAATTCTGCTTAAAGCATCATGCGAACGCCTCATATTGCGTTTTGATTTTGACGTTTTTTTCTTTGGGACTGCCATGGTTTTTCTCCTTAATAAACTTTTTTTATTTTCAATTTGAAAAAAGTGTTTGTCAAACAGATGCACACTATACTATATTTCAGCTACAAAATCCATAGTATATTTTATATAAAAGTTTTTATGACATATTACAATAAATTGATGCTGATAATTTTATTCACCTCAATTACAAGCTGTAAATCAATAGATGTTCGCGGACAATTTGTCAATGATGCACAAGTTGATGAAATTAATATGCAAAAACCAAATAGAGCAAAATTAGAAGAGATGATTGGCACTCCTACTTACGTGCCTGAGTATTCCAATAACACTTGGTATTATATTCAAAGATCTATGACAAGGCAAGCTTGGTTTGAGCCAAAAGTTATCAAACAGCGTATAGTGAAAATTACCCTAGAAAAAGATAAAGTAGCAGGAGCACAAATCCTAGATGATCTTCAAAATGAGGATATTGCAACTCACAGTACTTTTACTGAAACTCATGGTACAAAACAAGGTGGACTAGAGAAATTTGTTGCAAATATTGGCAGGTTTAACAAAAATACTGACGGCGTCAGAAAAAGAAAGAAAAAATAATTTTTTAATATTCAAAGTAAACTAATCTCCTATAATAAAAACTAGTAGATTAGTTTTGTTAACATAAAATAAATGCATCACCTTATATGATTAATGATATTGAACTGAAGAAATTACAAATTCTATCGAAAATCCAATTATCTCAGGAAGAATTGAGACCTTTTACACAAAAACTCACTAGTGTAATGAATATGATAGATCAATTGCTTGATGTACAATGTAACAATGTACAGCCTTTACGCTCTGTGTTTGAAACATCTCAAAGAATGCGTCAAGATAATATAGAAGTAACTAATATTGCAGAAGATTTGTTTAAAAATATTCCTGCATACGAAGCAAATCTTGCTAAAGAAATAAAATGTTTTATTGTGCCAAAGGTAGTTGAATAATTATGAGCGATTTAATAAAGTTATCTATAATTGAGGCTCTAAAAGGTCTTAAGTCAAAAAAGTTTTCATGTGTTGAACTGGCCCAAGCTCATATAATGCAGGCGCAGAAACATAAATTAATGAATAGTTATATTACCAACACTTTTGATTTAGCTATAGATTTGGCAAAACAATCTGATGTAAATTATCAACATGGCAATAATCGACCTCTAGAAGGTATTCCAGTTGGAGTAAAAGACTTATTTTGCAGTGCTGGGGTTAAAACTACTGCTGGATCAAAAATATTATATAATTTTATTCCAACATATGAATCATCAGTAAGTCAGAGAATCGCTGATGCTGGCACTATCATGATGGGCAAAACTAATATGGATGAATTTGCTATGGGTTCATCAAATACTACTAGTTATTTTGGTAATGTTATCAGTCCATGGAAGGAACATAATAGTACTAAAGATCTTGTACCAGGAGGCTCGTCAGGGGGGTCTGCTGCTGCAGTTAGTAGTTATACTGCTATGGCGGCTCTTGGTAGTGATACAGGTGGATCGATTAGGCAGCCCGCTGCGTTTACAGGTATTGTAGGTATAAAACCCACTTATGGTCGTTGTTCAAGATGGGGGATGATTGCTTTTGCTAGCTCTCTAGATCAGGCTGGCATCCTGACACGTAACGTAGGTGATGCTGCTTTAATGTTAGAATCTATAATGGGATTTGACGAAAAAGATTCTACGTCTGCCCAAAAAGAGGTGCCTGAGCTAGTATCGGCTACTACAAAATCTGTCAAGGGTATGAAAATAGGCGTTCCACAAGACTTAATGAATATCGATGGGGTAAATAGCGAAATTATCACCATGTGGCAAAACTCAATCGCTATAATGAAAGATGCTGGAGCCGAGATTGTCAATATCACTCTTCCTCACGCAAAATACGCTTTACCTGTATATTATGTTATAGCGCCTGCTGAGGCATCATCTAATCTGGCTAGATATGATGGAGTGCGGTATGGTTATCAAACTGACAAAGTCTGTGCAAGCTTAGATGAAATGTACACCCACACAAGAACAGAAGGTTTTGGTGAAGAAGTTAAACGCCGGATAATGATCGGTACATATGTATTATCATCAAGTCATATGGATGCATATTATTTAAAAGCACAAAAAGTGCGCCGATTAATTGCTAACGACTTTAAATCTGCTTATGAAAAAGTAGAGGCAATTTTATTACCTTCTACTCCATCCACATCGTTTGGTATCAAGGATAATCAAAATGACCCTTTAACAATGTATTTAAATGATATATTTACTATACCTGCTAGTCTTGCTGGTTTGCCATGTTCTTCAGTTCCTGCAGCCCTTTCAACAACAGGGTTGCCGCTAGGTATGCAGCTTATTGCGCCCGCGTTTGATGAATATAATCTTATTAGAGCAACTGCAGTAATTGAACGGGCGATGCCAGCTAATGATTTTATACCAAGAGGATTTTGATGGCTTATATTAATGGTAATACAGGAAAATGGGAATACGTTATCGGTCTTGAAGTGCACGCACAAATTGCTTCGAAAACAAAGTTATTTTCACACACTTCGACAACATTTGGAGCCGATCCTAACACGCAAGTATCGTTGATAGATGCAGCTATGCCTGGAATGTTGCCAGTATTAAATAAATATTGCGTTGATCAGGCAGTCAAAACCGGTCTAGCTATTGATGCAGAAATTAATAAACTATCTATTTTTGATAGAAAAAATTATTTTTATGCTGACTTACCACAAGGTTACCAAATTTCACAATTCTATTTACCTATTGTTCAGAATGGTTCTTTGTCTATTACTTTAAAAGAAGGAGATAAAAAGAAAATTAGAATCAATCGTATTCACCTTGAACAAGATGCAGGAAAAAGTATTCATGATCAACATCCCGATTACAGTTTAATCGATTTAAACCGATCAGGCATAGCCTTAATGGAAATTGTATCAGAGCCCGATCTTAGTTCACCATACGAGGCTGCAGAATATGTAAAAAAGCTGAGAAGTATTTTACGTTGCATTGGTTCATGCGATGGTAATATGGATCAGGGGTCTATGCGTTGTGATGCTAACGTATCTGTACGCAAAGCTGGGCAACCCCTTGGCACAAGATGCGAAATTAAAAACGTTAATTCCATTAAAAATATTGTCAGAGCGATAGAATACGAAGCTGCTCGCCAAGTGGAATTGCTAGAGGCAGGTGGTCAAGTTGACCAAGAAACAAGATTGTTTGATGCGACTACAGGTCAAACTAGAACAATGCGTAGTAAAGAAGAAGCTAATGATTATCGATATTTCCCAGATCCAGATTTGCTACCCGTGGTAATAGATGATCAATTAATTGAAAAAATGCGTAATGAATTACCAGAATTACCAGAAGCAAAAATGAATCGTTATATAGCTGACTGTGGTTTAAGTAATTATGATGCTGAAGTACTTGTTTCAGATGAAGACATTGCTACATATTTTGAAGAAGCGAGTAAAGGGGTAAGCACCAAAACTGTTGCTAATTGGATCACAAGTGAATTATTTGGTTTATTAAATAAAAATGCAATCTCTCTTTCTGATTGTAAGATAAAACCAGACATGCTAAATCAAATGGTACAATTGATCGAAAACGGTACAATTTCAGGCAAGATTGCAAAAATTGTTTTTGAAGAAATGTTTATTAGCGGCGCGCCTGCCAAGCAAATTATTGCGGACAAAGGATTAACTCAGGTATCTGATCGCGCTTCAATTGAGCCAATAATTGACGAAGTAATAACTAAAAATATGGATTCTGTCACAGCTTATAAGAATGGCAAAACCAAGTTATTTGGTTTTTTCGTTGGGCAAGTGATGAAACAAACTGGAGGTAAGGCCAGCCCCAAAATGGTCAATGATATTTTGCAAGAAAAACTCAAATAAAAGGATTGATGGCAATAAAAATTCATAGTGCAGCAGATTTCAAAAAAATGAGAGCAGCGGGTCAGCTCGCAGCGGCAACCCTAGACTTTATTACTGAATATGTTGAGCCTGGTATTACAACTAATAAGCTAAACGATCTATGTCACAAGTTTATTATTAATAATAAAGCAATTCCTGCTCCTTTGAATTACCGAGGCTTCCCAAAATCAATTTGCACCTCTATTAATCATGTTGTCTGCCATGGGATACCATCAGATAAAAAATTATCAAATGGTGATATCATAAATATAGATGTTACTGTGATAGTTGATGGTTGGCATGGAGATACTAGTCGCATGTTTTACGTTGGTGATGTAAGCATAAAGGCAAAGCGTTTAACTCAGGTCACTTATGAAGCCATGATGCTTGCCATTGATATAGTGAAACCAGGCGTACATCTTGGTGATATTGGTGCTATTATTCAAAAGCATGCAACAAAACATAATTATTCTGTAGTACGAGATTATACAGGTCATGGGATAGGCCGTGTTTTTCATGATGAGCCAACAATATTACACTACGGCAAACCAGGTACTGGTGCTGTATTAGAAGAAGGAATGTTTTTTACAATCGAACCAATGATCAATGTTGGCAAGGCGGAGACCATTTTAAGTAAATTTGATCAGTGGACCGTAACAACGCGTGATAAATCGTTATCTGCTCAATTTGAGCACACAATCGGTGTAACACAAAACGGAGCAGAGATTTTCACACTTTCATCAAATAATTGGCTATATCCTCCTTATGACAAACGAAATTAAGACACCGCACCATATAGGACACAGAAGACGATTAAAAGAGAAGTTTATAGGTTTAGGTTCTAAGAGCCTAAGTGATTATGAGTTGCTTGAATTATTATTGTTTCAAGCAATACCAAGACGTGATGTTAAGCCATTAGCTAAAGATTTATTAAAAATTTTCGGCGGATTTAATAATATTGTGCATGCAGATAGAGCAAAAATCCTTGCAGTCAATGATTCTAAGGAGTCGGTGTATTTACAACTGAATTTATTAAAAGAGTTGCTTAATCGTATTTTACATGAAAAAATATCTAAAAAACATGTGATAAGTTCATGGAGTATGTTACTTGAATATCTTAAATTTAGTATGGGGTTTTTGAAAATTGAACAGTTCAGGGTGTTATTTTTGAACACAAAAAATATTCTTTTGGCAGAAGAAATAATGGCTACTGGTACAATTGATCAGACCCCAGTATATCCTAGGAAAATTGTAAAAAAAGCTCTTCTTCATGAAGCCGGCGCAGTGATTCTAGTGCATAATCACCCAAGTGGTAATGCTAAACCTTCAAAGGCTGATATTGATTTAACAACACAAATTGTTAATGCATGTATAGTCGTTAATGTAACTGTGCATGATCATGTAATTATTAGTAATGGAAGTTACTATAGCTTTAAATCTAATATGCTGTTATGAAATATATTATTTCTCTTGTGAGTTTAAGTCTAATATCAGTGACAGCTTCCGCTGTAATGATTAAGCATCTTATTTTGTTGTTAACAAAATACAAGATCGTTGATGTACCAAGCAATCGACGGGCTCACAAAGCTATTACGCCTAGGGGGGCTGGTTTATCTTTTATACTAATTTTTATATTATTGTTGCCATTATCTGAATATTATTTATTGCACTCTTATGAATATTCAGCTGCATTGTTGCAAATTTTTATACCAATTAGCCTAGTATCTTTTTATGATGATGTCTCTGGTGTATCTATACCAATTCGATTATTAGTACATGTACTATGTGCACTTTTGGCAATTATGTGGTTAATTCTTCCAAATCATATAACACCTTTTGCTATATCGATGTCTCTTGACCTGGTTATTAGCGCACTAGCATTATTAACTTTTTTTAACTTATTTAATTTTCTGGATGGCATTGATGGCATAACTGCTAGTCAGACTATTCATTTAGCCTCTACTATACTTATTCTATGTTACTTAGGTTATGATGTAATCATAAATGTTGATATGGTGATAATCATCTCTATTATTATTTTAGGCTGGGCCGTAGGTTTTATATATTTTAACTGGTCACCTGCTCAAATATTTCTTGGAGATGGGGGTAGTATCAGTCTCGGTTTTTTACTAGGCATATGCTTATTAAGCGTGGCTGCGACTAATGTTCATTTTTTTCTCGCCTGCGTGATTGCTTCCTTGTATTATATTGCAGATGGTGGTGGAACAATATTACTGCGCTTGGCAAAAGGAGAAAGAATATGGGAGCCCCATTTACAACATTTTTTTCAAAAATCTGTACAAAAGGGTAGAAATCATCAAACTGTTGTCAAAGGCATAATAAAATGCAATAGTTTGCTCATGGTATTTTCAGCAAGTTCCTTGTACTACCCTACAGTATCGGTAATATGTGCATTGATTGTAGTATCAATTACACTTAATAAGTCAATAAGATGAAACCTGTAGCTATTGGTGTTAATAAACTAATTCATAAAATATTGGCCAAGCAACATCCAATTTTAGCTGAACTGACAATGAATTGGGGGAAAATAGTAGGGGTGAAATTTAGTTCAAAATCGATCCCTATGAAAATAATTTCTAGTATAGAAAAAGGTAAGAAAATAAATATTTTATGTATAGCCGTCAATGATGCAAGCGTGTCCTTAGAAATGGCGTATCAACAAGATTTAATGATTGAAAGAATAGCTGTATATCTTGGATATAAAGGAATTTATAAAATTAAATTATTAGTACGAGGATAGATGAACAATTCTGATGTTTTAACTAAAGCAACTCAGATTATCAATAAAATTACAGAAATAATTGAAAATAATGATCCACACGGCCTGGTAGATGTGGATTTGAATGATGGAATTCTAACGATTATTAACGATAATGGTACATATGTCATAAATAAGCAAAGTGCGGCACAAGAAATTTGGCTTTCTTCTCCAGTTAGTGGACCATATCATTTTGCACTCATAAATGATAAATGGTCTTCTAGAAAAGGTTTTGAGCTATTGAAAGTTCTCAGGCAAGAATTAAATATAGAAATTAATGAATAATAATATAAAAACATTAATTAAATACTTGTCAAACCACACAGGCCAGCTTGTGGTGGTTTTTTTATCCTTGTTCAGTGTTGCATTTGCTATTCTTTCCATTGGCTATGTGTTTAAAAATCTTATTGATTCTGGCCTACGTGTGGGTGAAATAAGTATGATTAATCACTCGATATATTTAATCTGTGGTCTCATAGGAATTTTTGCCGTAGGAAGCTTTTGCCGCTCTTACTTTATCAATATCATTGCTTTAAAAATTACTGCTCAAATAAAGTCTGATACATATTCCAACCTCATGAATCTTGATGTTAAGTTTTTTGAAGAGACCAAAATCGGAGATATTATTGCTAGGTTAGGTAATGATGTTGAAATGATAGGTAGTTTGATAATTAATTTCTTATCCTTCTTTATTAGAAATTTTATTATGTTTATTGGTGCTGTGACATTGATGTTTTTGTATAGTAGCAAACTATCTATCATAGTATTAGTGACTATACCGATATTGTTATTACCATTACTAAAATTAAGCAAGCGCGTAAGACAATTATCACGACAAGTACTGAATAGGCAGGGCCAATTTGCTGCAAGCATAGAAGAAAATTTTACGGGAATTAGAACGGTACATGCATATAACCAACAAATATACCAGGCTGCCAAATTTAATCAGCAAATCAAACAATATGTAGAGCAGGCCAGCCGTAGATTCAAACTAAGATCTTTATTCTTTGCTTTAGCGATATCCATGATTGCCGGAACAATTACTTTAGTAATTTGGATTGGAAGTATCGATATATTAAAAGGCCGCACAACGGCAGGTGAAATGATATCATTTATTTATTATGCCATAATGGTTGGCATGAGCGCAGGTGGTATCGCTGAATTATTTAGCGAATTACAAGGCCCACTCGCTGCCCTAGATAGGGTGATAGAGTTACGAGATATCAAGACCCCAGCACAAGCGACGCAGCACTATGAGCGACTTAATCTGAGAGGTGACATAATATATGATAAAGTCTCATTTGCTTATCCTGCAAGACTAGATAATATTGTGCTGAATAATATATCTCTAACTATAAAATCTGGTAAAATTACAGGTATTGTTGGCAAATCTGGCTCTGGCAAGAGCACATTATTTCAATTATTATTAAAGTTTTATCATTATCAATCAGGTAATATTTTTATTGATTCACAAGATATATCGCTATTACCCGCAGATTTAGTGCGCAGTAAGATTGCGTATGTTGAACAGGATCCTACTATATTTTCTGGTTCAATCCGATCTAATATTGCATTTGCTAAACCAGAATCTAGCAATGATGCAATAGAAAAAATTGCTCAAATATGTGGCATTACCAATTTTGCTAATGACTTGGCCCGCGGTTTAGATACAGATATTGGAGAGCGAGGAATTAGAATGTCAGGAGGACAGAGGCAAAGAATAGCCATTGCAAGAGCTCTAATATACAACCCAGAAATTTTGTTACTAGATGAGGCAACAAGTGCATTGGATAATAACAGTGAAAATGAATTATTAAATAACATAAAGCACTATCTACAGGGAAAAACCATAATATCTATTGCGCACCGTATTTCAGCTATTGAGCAGGCAGATGAAATTTTCGTCGTAAATCAAGGTAATATTGTGGGTCATGGCACGCATAGCCAATTATTAAAGGATTGTACTATATACAGCGCCCTTTATAAAGAGCAGCTTTAGCCGTAAATGAAAATACAAGGGATACAAGAAGATTAATACAGCACTTAATATTTTAAAAATACCATTTATCTAGTTTAAGCCACTTAACTTATATAGGTAGTGCTAATGTAAACTATACCGTTTATTTCATATTGCCTGCCAAGGGCATTTGGTGTATAGTTCTGGACATACCTAATTTTAATTAGGCTAAATTCACACGCTACTAGACTAGTTGTTAGTCTGGATTTATTCAGATTCTTAGTGTAGCGGAGGTATAACTAACAATTTTATATAGGATATTCAAATGGCTGATCTACCTAAATTTACTATTGCTGATTTACTAGATGCTGGTGTGCATTTTGGTCACAAAGCATCGCGCTGGAATCCAAAAATGGCGCCTTATATATACGGGGTCAAAGATAATATACATATTATCGATCTACAAACCACAGCTCCTTTAATGCAGATGGGGCTACAAAAAATTTATGACACTGTCAAAAATAACGGCAAAGTCCTTTTTGTTAGTAGTAAGGTTCAGGCAACTGACTTAATTGCTGAATATGCTGAAAAATGCGGCCAGTTTTATGTAAATAATAGATGGCTTGGCGGCATGCTGACGAATTGGAACACAATATCGAAATCCATTAAGAAACTTGATAATATCGAGAAAATTTTAGCAGATGAAGAGTTAATCGCTGGCTACACTAAAAAAGAGATATTGGATTTTACGCGTAAGAAAGATAAATTATTAAAATCTCTGGCGGGAATTCGTAAAATAGGTGGCAGCCCAGATTTGGTGGTAATCATTGATACTAATAAAGAACATTTAGCTATTAGTGAAACTGTGAAATTAGGCATACCAATTGTAGCCATTGTAGATAGTAATTCCAACCCAGACAATATTGATTACCCAATTCCTGGTAATGATGATGCAATCAGATCCATTAGACTATATTGCCATTTATTCGCAGAAGCAGCCTTGGCAGGAATTCAAGACTCGTTATCTGATGCAGGTGTTGATGTTGGAGTTGCTAAAAAGGTAACTCAAGATGATAATAATCTAGATGGCGTGAAAAAAATAGAAAAAGTAGAGAAAATGTCAAAATCTAAGGCTATCGTTGCTGAAGCTAGCAAAAAAGTTAGTAAGCCTAAGAAGACGGCTAGCACAGACAAAGAAAAAAAAGTAATTAGTGAGAAATCATAGTTATTGACAATGATAATAATAAAAAAGAGGATCAAATGACTATATCAGCATCATTAGTAAAAGATTTAAGAGCAAAAACAAGTGCCGGAATGATGGATTGCAAAAAAGCTCTGATGGAAACAAAAGGAGATTTTGATGCGGCAGTCGATTGGCTGCGTACCAAAGGTTTATCAGCAGCCGCAAAGAAAGTTGGCAGAATAGCATCTGAAGGATTAACTGCATTAGCAGTAGTCGGAAATAAAGGTGCAGCTATAGAGGTGAATTCAGAAACAGATTTCGTATCTAGAAATCATAATTTCCAAAATTTAGTTAAAGAAATATCAGAACTAGCAGTTAATGTAGATGATATTGAATCATTGAAGACAGCCAAAACTAAATCTGGTAAGTCAGTTAATGAGGAAATTATTGCCAACATTACAACAATTGGTGAAAATATTACTTTACGCAGGATGCAAACTATTTCTGTCCAAGATGGCGTTATTGCTTCTTATGTACATAATACTTCAGCTGACAATATGGGAACAATTTCTGCACTAGTTGCACTTGAGTCAACTGGGGACAAAACTAAATTGATGGAAGTTGGAAGGCAAATTGCTATGCATATTGCTGCATCCAAGCCTAAGACCCTTAATAAAGATGGAGTAGATCAAGAACTAATTCAAAAAGAAAAGGATATTTTCACGCAGCAATCTAGAGAATCCGGTAGACCAGATAATATCATAGAAAAAATGATTGATGGTAGAATACGTAAATTCCTAGAAGAAATTGTTTTGCTTGAGCAAACCTTTGTTATAGACAATAAAAGTAAAATTTCTGAAGTTATTTCTAACCTTAGTAAGGATATTGGTGCACCAATAGAATTAAAATCCTTCATTAGATTTGAAATAGGAGAAGGAGTAGAAAAAGGAGAGAAAAACTTTGCTGATGAAGTAGCAGCTGTTGCTAGTCACTAATAATTTATATTGCTAACCCTGCGGAGAAGGCACTCTCCGTGGGCGTTGCAAATCACAAGACCCTAGTCACAAGTCCAGAAAATGTTTGATTCATTGTCATAGCTATGTCCATAATTCCTGTGATCTGAGTTTTACGATTTTACCCTCGCTCAATTTATAAGCAGACACCATAATACAATCCAATGGTGGCTATGTGTGTTATCATATGCAACTTTGCATCGATATAGTTTTCATTCTGTGACGCCCTATTTCAAAGCCAATATTGAAACATCAAAGTTTAATGATGTTGAGGCGTTAAGTTTGCTTGAATCTCCTAGCATACCAAGTTTTGTTAATGGACTTGATTCTCAGAAAATGGCTGTCGTTGGGTTCACGACCAATGGCAGTGGCAAATGCGGTGTCGTTCAGAATAAACCTCCACCGGACCGTACCCCGTGATTTTGCGTTTGCATTATAAAATTTGAAGATAGCATGCAGAACAATATCTAGGCGCCTATATATGAATTTATACAATTGGATGGAAAGTCTCTCGCTGTATATTTTATATAATATATAGCCTTATGCTGCATTTATGCATGTTTTTCTCTAGTTCCCTTTTTTATACATATAATTCATTAATTTTACGATGCCCTATTCTTATGCAATAGCAACGGTCTTGGTGACTCTCAATACAGTATCAGAACTCATCTAATTCATGTGAGATTTCCGTATTACCTCCTGCAAGTTCTTGAGTATTTTCTTGCGTAGATAGTGTTACCTCGCGAGCTAAATCACTTATTGCCTGTTCATCATCTAAGGATGCAACTTCAGAGTTTATATTCTTTCCTGTTACTGCTGTTTCTCTGTCACTTTCTTTACTCTCCGTAATTTCAGATAAAAGTGGTTGTACTTGTGATAATATTACATTATATAAAGTACTAATTGGATCACTATTGGTGAAAATATCTCCACAATACTGTGTAAGTGCATTTACAAATTGTACTTTCTCTTCATTAGTATACCTATCACTTTCAAGCAGGCTTAGCAAAGGGGTTTTGCCTTTGTGGTTGCATTGATGAGGATTAGCACCATACTCTAATAATAATTGTACAGCCCCTACATTACTTTTGTAATGAGCCATATGCATTGGTGTATCACCATCAAACATCTCTTGGTTTGGATTGGCATTACTATCTAACAATAGTTTGACTATATTTAGATTTATGGGTTGACGAGCATATCCTAAAGAATAGTATAAAGGTGATGCACCTTCTTTATCAGCTTTATTAATATCTACCTTTTTTGATATTAGAACTTCTATTTCCTTCATATTACCATCACATATTGCTTTTATTAGCAAAGTTTTAGTATTGTTGGATTGCTTGACCTCCTCAGCTTGCAGCATCTTTTGAACGATATCATCATTGTTTTCAGCGGCCAAATAGAATGAACACTGCTTCCAAGATTTCCAAGTTGATAGATCTTTTTTTATATTGAGACTTCTTTTATAATATTCTTTAGCCTCAGTGTACCTTGCTTGATAAAAATAACAATGGCCAAGGAGCTTATACACAAATGAATCTTTTTTTATATCGAGGCTTTGTTTAAAATATGGTACAGCATTTGCATATTGATGATCTAAGTGAATATAAGAAAGTCCAAGGTTCTTATAAATAGAAGCATTCTTTTCTACACTTAATGAGTATGGTAATATGTCTAAGCATTCTTTGTAGCATTTTATAGCTTCAGAATATTTATTTAATTCAACATAATTATTGCCTAGGCTAAATAAACTATTATGAACTAATGACATAGTGTGCTTTCTTGAAGCGGCATCTATTATAGTATATACTATACGTTTTGCTTCTGATAATAAGGCGAATGCTTCTTCTAAATTTTCTAAGGTATTTTCATGGTTGTTAAGTAGTGTATTTGAAACAGTTATCATTGAACGCGCAAGACTTGGATGATCTTTACCAAGAATCATTTTTCTTATTTTCAACGCGTCCGTAGCGTATTGTATACTATGTGTATAATCCTTATTAGCTCTATAACTAGATGCAAGATTATGCATGGCAGCTGTAACCTCTAGATGTGGTTGCCCCTTATAAAAGGACTGTAACAATTCCAATCCTTTTATTTGAAAATCAATCGCATTATCATATTGCTTCTTCTTACAAGCGATCAATCCCAGCATATCATAACAACGGGCAGATCGAGGAATAGATTGTATGGCTTGAGATATTTTTAAAGCACGCTCAAAACCATATTCAGCTTCATCATAGCTTTCTTGTCTAAAATTACATATTGCCATAACATAAAAACTACTAGCAATAATCTTGTGATTTTTTCCGCCCCAATATTTATCATAAATCCTGGCATTTTGTTGTAGGATTTTAATTGCTTCCTCATCTTGACCCATTTGAGAAAGTATAGATGCAATGTTTTGATTTTTGAAAGCTTGAGATACTACAAAAGATCTATTATCAACATAATCCGATTCTGAGTTCTTACTTGCAAAAAGCTTAAAGTGTTGTAAAGCAAGAGCGTCATTGCCAGATCCAGCATAGATCCTGCCTAAAATATAATTGATCGTGGGTGATTCGTCTACTTCTCTTGCTTGTTCTAAATATTGCCGAGCTTCTTGAAGTTGTAATAATTTATAATAGATAAAACCTTTAGTGGTAGCATCATCCCTGTAAAAAGTACTTTTTCTAAAAAAGCTTCTTCTATCACCAAGAACATTTTGATCATGCATAATACAGAATTGTTTAAGCATGTCATGTAGAGGTAATGCTGTATAGAAGTACTTGAAGAGACTTCCTTGCTCACTTAAATCTTTTTTAGATAAACTAAATATTCCATCCAATTGAAGATTGCTATCTGCAAATACAGATATATTTTCCACTTGTCCTTTATTGTGCAGATAAGTTTTTAATCTCAAAGTAGTTGCAAAAGTTACTATATATTGTAGGTTTTCCTTGGCCCTTTGATTTATTATGCCTTGAGTATACAATTGATTAATAGTATTCCATGCACTATCTTCTTCTATACCATAATAAAGACCTAAACTACATATTAGCCTATCAGGCAACCTATATATTTCTTGTTTTACGTCAAATAATCGTCCTGCAGTGTTTGAAGTGAAGTTTGGTTGTAATCTTTTCTAAGTCACCTTGATTCTGAATTGTTAATGGTTTGTCAGGACCTTGTAAATAATTAAATTCTACTGTCCCTTCTTGTAAAATTTTTAACGCTCTTGCCTCACAATTTTTTAACCTGGGCTTTTCAATACTTTGCTGTTGTAGTAATCTACTTACCTCATCTTGATAACCACCTACTAACCCTCGACTACCATGCACATAACACACTTTTTCCAAAATATATGGTAAATTTTTATCAATATGCTCTGCTTTGTTCCCTTCATTTCTGACATACCACAGCATACCTTCTATAGTTTTTATTAAATCATAAGGTTTATCGTTATCTATACGACCAAGAGGAGTTTTACCACCTAAATCAAAATTTACAGCTCCTGTTATCATAGTTAATGCAACTTTATACTTGCTAACAGGAATTTCTGTTTCACCTAAATTTATCACTTTAAACTGTACCAAATGACTTAAGTTTTTGAAATAGTCATATCTAGATTTATCGTTTTTGTAATCATCATTCTCTGTTAATATTGCAAGTTCTAAATCTGAATAAGGAGTCATTTGGTTCAAGGCCATTGAACCCATACCTATAACTGAATACTGGCAAGGTGGTGTACCAATTTCTTGCTCAGCTTCTCTATACAACTCAGATAACAGACTCCTTAACTGGCTTGTTATTTCTTTGAACAGAGCTTTTATTATGAACACCTGGCTTGAAGAATGGGTTGATATTAATTCAACAGAGCTTTGTATCGATGTTCTTAAATCAGATAGTATCTCTTTATGTAATATTGTTTTTTGTTGTACATTATTTGCCATTGCTACATCACTATTAACAAACTGTAGCATCTGTTGTTTTAATTGTAATAATTCTTGATCTATCTGATTATCCTGTTGCATTGAGGAGTAGTACTGATAGATCATAGCAGCATCTATATAGTATTTAAGCGGTGAAGCAGGTAGTAGATATTGTTGTATTATTCCGTGTATTTTTTCTCCTATACCATACTCTGGACAATAAGGATTATCTCCACTCAACACAGAATTGCAGTTTATTATATCGGAAACTCCATGCAGATAAGCTCTCTCACTATAAGAACCTATCAAAGTTGTTAATTTAGCTAAATTGTAGAATAGATGTATAAAATCGTTGGCACTATCTGGATATGTGTCAGCAAATTTTTTCATTAGTTGGCTATAACAGTTGCTTTCAACTTGCAGCAGATTTTGTAGGATAATATCATCATTACCGCTGCTTAAAGCTTTTTGTGTAGCTAGCCATGCTTCATTTAACGCAGGATCAATATTTGACATAGGGTTCTCATATTCTAATATAATTGCAGTAATATGAGGATTGAACGGGTTAAATAATATCCTTAATATTTCGTCATTTGTGCTTTTCATTTTAATAATACCATTCGTAAAATTAGAGAGACAATATTACATGCTAGCCGTTAATAATTATCCTTCTCCATTTAAGAATGCGCTAGTTTTATAACCCCGTCAAGATTACTTCTTATGTAACGTGCGCCGGGCATGGCACAGAGTGTCAATTCAACACCTCCCATTATTTTTTCCCGCACTCCATAGAATTTTCATAATTGACCTTATTTATTTAAGAATTTGTTAATCTCATCCCTTTTCTGCGGCTACCTATTTATTGAGACTTTGTTGCATAAATAGTTGCGGTATAAAAAAGAAGGAATTTATGCTGCAAGAAAAAGGCAAGGACGAGCTCAGCGCTTAAGCTTATCAGCAGTCAACTACTACATAACGAGGAATCTAAATTTCATAAGTGCAGAAATGCATTAATCTTTTGGTATAATGCCAGGAGGAGTATTTTATTGGCTAAAAAAGCTGAAATACAGCCATAAAAAAATGACGTCGCCTATGTGGAAGCAAATGAGAAAAGGAGAAAATAATACAAAGAATTAATTGAATAGGTAAGGTGTAAGATTATTTTGCTAACTCCTTATTCTCCAGATTTGAGTCCTATAGAAAAGTTTAGGACTAATATGAAAAGAGAGAATGCTAGGCAATAAAGCCATTCTGTATATGGAGTAGATCCTTTCCATGGGGTTCAAAGCCTAATTACCAATAGGTATAGGAGACTTTATTACAAACTTTGCTATTTAATCCCATCTGCTTTAGTATATAAAGCCAATAAGGTTAATGTATCTTGGCTAGGCGATTTGCATGTCTTCCACCCTCTAATTTTGTGTTGAGGAATTTATCTACAATTTTAATTGATAAATTATCAGGAATTAGCTTGCTACCCAACACTAGAACATTGGCATTATTATGGGATCTAGCTTTGTCTGCCATTAGCTCATTTAAACATAAGGCTGCCCTAATTTCAGAACTACGGTTAGCTGCAATTGACATTCCTATACCCATGCCACAAATTAGCACTCCTTTTTCTACTGTACCATCAATAATTTCTTGCACCAATTTATTGGCAAAATCAGGGTAATCTACTCTCTCATCCGTAACCGGGCCCAGATCAAGTACTTTCATCCCTAAGTGGTGAAGGGTTGTAATAATTTTTGCTTTCAACTGCACTCCCGCATGATCACTAGCGATAGCTAAATCATAATTTTTCATTAAATACCTTTTTTGATGTACAAGATAATATGTATTACTTATAGTGTAGTAACTGATTTCATTAATTATACTATCTAAAGATGAGAAAAAACCAAAGTCTTTTTATTCTTATTGCTATATTGTTATGTTCTTGTGCAACTCAACAAGACCCTGCTCCCATAGAATATAATCACAGAATGTATCCGGCAGGATATGCACAGAAAATTACGCCTACGCTAATTAATAAGGAACAAAATATATCTAATAACCTTGATGAACAAATCAGAGAAATCACAAAGCAAGATGATAGTAATTTTGTCATTCCAACTGAGAATCCAAATATTAACAGACCTCAGACAAAAATTATATATCATGAAGTACAGGTCGGCGAAACAATAGAAGATATCGCCATAAAATATAGCACTGGTATCAAAGACATTGCCAATCTTAATGATTTATTGCCACCATATGATCTTGATGAATTTGAAATCATTAAAATCAGAACAAAAGAGGATAATACAGCTAAATCATTGAATTCAGATTTGACAAAAACACCCCCTAAAAAGCAATACATCAATCCATTACATGGTAAAATTATTACTAAATTTGGTGAAAAAACTGCAATTGGTGTTAACAAGGGTATTAATATTGCCGCAAAACAAGGAACCAAAATCATTGCATCAGCTTCTGGTACTGTAATATATGCAGATTATAATGCTACATTTGGTAATTTATTAATTATAAAACTTGATGGGACGAATATAGTCACGTCCTATGCTCATATGCAGGATCTCATATTGAGTAAGGGCACACATATCAAACAAGGAGATGTGGTAGGCTATGTTGGCCAAACCGGCAAAATATCACAGCCGCAGTTACATTTTGGTATTAGGGAAGGTAAAATTGCTAAGGACCCGTCTCAATTTATACAATTCTAATAGCCTTATTCTTGTATAATATTAGGCTCACAGAATTCGTTTCTGCCAATTACCATTGCCCGTTTGTTCAAAATGATTTAGTTCAACAGATTTGAAGTCACTCTGACTTATTATATTACTAATCTCAGTAAGATCTATGAGTTGAGAACCATCGTTCAATATTAATATTTTTTGTATATCGTTATTTTGGTTATTGTCTAATAATAGTGTTAAAATAGTTTCTTTGGTTGGATTTATTAATAGGAATGCAGTAGCTTGATTAGGATTATTTACCGAGGTAGTGAGATATACTGGTTGCTTATTTTGTAAAGGATCATGTTCTGTAGCATGCGGAATAAATTTTTTTTGTGAATATGTCCATAATACTTTGTCTAATTCTTGTAGGAAATCGTTATTATGAAGAATTATACAAGTATTGAGCTTCCCGTAATAGCACTTCTCTACCAGCTGACAACAAGTTTTGATTATTAATTCTTGTGTAGTGTTATAACAACTGACTTGTATCATTAGATTTTTAATTTGAAATAAACAAAATACGTAGAAAGATTAGATAGCAATCAAGTTAGAAATGTATCAATTCTCAGGAATAAAAGCAACATCTAATAAATACATATACCAATTGATGTAATAAATAAATTATTGTGCTGAGATAAAATATTATTCCCTGGAAGCTAATTAATTTACATTTGGTCCTTATAGGATTTTGCTAAATCTATATAATTTTGTACATTATCTTTCATGCTTGCTATTTCTTCCTCTGTAATCATACGAATAAATTTTGCTGGTCTACCTAGCCATAATTCATACTTTTTGATTCTTTTATTGGGTGGAACTAAACTACCAGCACCAACAAATCCATATTCTTCTATGATTACATTATCCATAATAGTTGCATTCATACCGATAAAAGCATTACTTAAAATAGTGCAAGCATGCAGAAGTGACATATGACCCACAGTAATATTATCACCTATATGGGTGGCACCATCAAAACGCGAAGTATGGATCACAGTTCCATCTTGAATATTAGTGTTTTGTCCAATAGTCACTGGTGCTACATCACCTCTAATCACCGAATTAAACCATATACTAGATGATGCTTGAATTTTTACATCTCCAGCAATCACGACGTTACTAGCTAAGAATACACTATGATCTATTACAGGAGTAAGATTTTTGTAATTGATAATTTGATACTTCATAGTTAACGATCCATTTTATATTTTTTGCGTAAAACATCATACTCACCGGTATTTTTTAGTGAAGTCAAACCAGTTTCAAAATATTTGATATATTGTTTTATATTTGGAGTATCAGGAGAAAAAGCAATATATAATGGTAATTTTACTTTGGAGACTTTTCCTGCATCTTTTATGTAATTATTTAGATTAGCTGAATCGATACAAAAATTTGCTACTCTTGTATCTTCTATATATAAATCAGAATCGCCATCAATTAGATTAGTCATTGACTTTATTACTGCATTTCTGCCCTTTTCAACAATAAACCTACTAGGTTGCATGATATAGTGAGTACCGATGTAATTGCCTATATCGTCGCCCATTTCGTAGTCCATTACGATGCCTATTTTTTTTCCTATCAAAGATTCTGGACCATCATAAACCCACTGCGTATCAGATTTAGTAAAAGCTCTTAAAGTTGTATATTCTAGAGGCTTCTTAGTAGTAATCAAATTATACTTTGTTGCATCACTTATACCAATAATACCATCAATTTTTCCGGCTTGTATTTGCTCTAATGATTTTGCCCAGGACATTGTCCTGTACTCTACTTTTATATCATGAATATGCAATGCTCTACGAATTAATTCCACTAAAAAACCAGGATTAGAGCCGTTTGGTGTGCAATTATAGGGACACCAATAATCGCCCGCTATTATAAGTGTATTCTGAGATGCAATGACTTGAGAATTTTGTATAAGTAGCAAAATAATAATAATTGTATATTTTATATTTTTCATAGTAGAATCCAACAGGTCTAAATTTTCAACTAATTGTTATCTTATATGCATTTTAGTGATAAGGGTATAATTATATCTAAAAAACCTTTAAAAGAAAATAGCTACATTGTTACAGTATTTACACAAAGTCATGGCATTTACTCTGGTGTATTAAAACAATATTCAAAAAAAACAGGGGATAGATTGGTAGAAGGCAATCTAGTTGATTTTGCTTGGCATGCACGCCTGCATGAGCATTTGGGATCGGTTAAAATTGAATTAATCAGGTCGTATAATTCTTATTTGCTACTGAACAAAATGAAATTATATGCATTTAATTCTGCTATTAGTCTGCTAAAGAAGTCATTTGGAGAAAGAGAACCACATAACAGCCTTTTTCCTTTCTTATTATCGTTTTTAGAGTCACTCAAGAAGGCTTTTTCCTTTCAACATTATATTCATTTAGAACTGGCGATATTGTCAGAAGCTGGATATAAATTGCAACTTGATCATTGTATAGTAACAGGTCAACAAGATAATCTGTATTATGTATCTCCCAAATCTGGGCAAGCAGTATCAAAAGCAGCGGGAGATCCATATAGCAATAAGTTGCTGAGGTTGCCCCAATTCCTGCTAGATGACGTCAAATTGACGTCACCTATGCTACAGGACGCCTTCACCTTAACTTCTTATTTTTTTAACCGTTATATCTTCGTTGGTCAAGAAATCCCATTATCAAGAAATTATTTTTGCCAGTATGCAATTGATGTATTGAATCAATAAAGAACAACAGTTAAGGTATATATCTATGATAGGGTCAGAATTTTAACATAAAAGAATCTATGGTGTCATCCTAACGGCAAGTACCTGATTGTTGTATTACCCGGAAAAGATAAGTGTATCAAACAGTGTGCAAGTATAACAAAGATTTAAATTAACACCACATGGATATTTTTGATTAGTAAATAAAAAATGGAGATTACGCCATGTACTCAAGATTAGGAAAAGGTTCAACTCCAGCCGAGCTAATGTCTAAGGAAGTAGAAAGCGCAAACAAGCGCGCGGTTGGAGAGTTGAAAATTTGTCACATGCTCGCCCAAAAAGAGTTTTTAGTTACATATGCAGAATTACTGAGTACTATAGAAGCTCAGAAATTAGGAGTGGATTACCCTCAACCAGGATCTCAAAATAATGATACACAAGTAAGCAGTACAGGTCTATTGTATCAGATGACCGAACAAATGGATAATCTTATAATAGCAAGTACTCAATTAGATGAAAATAGTCCTCAACCAGTATCTCCGTATGCAGATTTCATTCACCATCTACAACTAACTGAAGGTGACATACAAGCAATAAGGCAAGATAACAAGTGTTCAAATTTACTGGAGGAGTATTTAGAGAGTTCTGCAAGAGTAATAGACAAACTTAATCAAGCGATAGTTATTTCAGAGGCACAATGTGGCACATTAAGAGATCGATTAGATATTATGTTTGCTGCTGGAAGTGAGTACGAAAGTCCACTATCAGGAGCAAATGAGTATATTTATACTGATTGGGAATCAGAGTGACTGAGAGAATCAATTAAACAATCGGTACTGTCGCATCTGGCGCCATCAAGTTAATGAATCAGTCACGTAGAAGGATAACGTTCTAAAGTGCTAGGCAGCAATAAGTCTTTAATCTCATTCCAAATTGCTTTAGCCTGACCAAAGTAGGGCCCTCGATTAGGAATATTTTTTGTACATCTTCTAACATTAATTGCAAATATAACCGAATCTTACCTATCAATAATACTATATTTTATACTATCACGGAGATTTATATTTTATTAATGACTTCTACTTCCTGTAGGTTGGTTGATATCCGCATTTTCAACTCTATTATTGAGATCTTTATAAGAACAATGCTTAAGTCCAACACCTATTTTTGTAATGTTTGTATATTCTTGGACTTAGATAATTACCTAATAAGAATTCACTCTGGGCAAGTGAGATGATATGGTACCTATGCTCTATCTAAGATGCTTATATAGTGGACTTCTCATTAACTTGAAGGCGCCGCTTTTATTGACAGATATTATTAATATTTATACAATACCTCATACACAAAGGCAGGAGGCCTTGATTAGTTTAGCATTTTTGATTAAGCAGCAGAATATAAAAGTATTCGCTAAAATTGAAGGTGTTAAACCTATCCAGATTAATTATATATATACTTAAAATATATGAGAGTCAATGAATTACCACAAGACGCACTAAATGCATTACAAACTCTGGTTGACAATGGAGTTGTAGATGTTAATAGTCCAGAAGTGCAAAATAGTATGTTTTATCAACGCATACAAAATCAGCTTATACTAACTTTTACAGCAGGTATAGATCCAGCACTCCTGTTGTTCATGACACAAATTGTAGCAACATCTCCTAGCCTAGGTTGGGTAACTATGTCAGGATATAACTTAGGTGAACATGGTCCAGCCACAGCTGCCGCTCTTGCTGCTTCAAATACAATACAGAAGATTAATATTCGTAGTAATCAGTTAGGTGAACATGGACCAGCCACGGAGGCTGTATTTGCAGATCGTAACAATGCAGCTCAAGCGTTAATAAATGAACTTCTAGAAACGAATAGAGAGCATGACCTGTTCCCAGATGATCTAATGAATTTGATTGGCGAATATGTTATGCCTCTTCAGCATATAGAGTTACTTATCTAGGGAGTCTATGCTTAAATGAACTTCTAAGAACAAATAATGGAGATCTTCAGACACCCCTTCCCTAATTATATAATTAACCTGATTGGAGAGTATGTTGTAGGTCCTACAAAGTATACTATATCTGATGATAACCCCTTTTTATATGCTTAATCTATTGCACCCTAGTCACTATAGTTGATTTTCAATAAACTTTTAAGTCTAAGAAATCATTATAAAGCAAAAGATACCTTCAGTTTGATCTGATGAATTTATACATATACATCCTGGATATTATTAAGAATATTATTGCTAGATTTTAGCAAACAAAAAACAAATAATGGTTGCACTATATATATTTATATAACCTATAAGTTGAAATAATGTTGACATTGTAGTGTTTTGATAACCACACTGAATATAATAACGCCTGTATAGTATATAACTATCTGGTAATATTATATTAAGTTGTGTTAGCTTTTAGGTGAAAGTAAATGTTAAGTATGGAGTTATCGTGTCAGTAAATTGCCAATATTCAATTAGGCTAATAAACAGGCTGAAGGCGCTTGATCTAAATAATCAAATAGATTATGAACAAGTTGACAAGGCTATATACTGTGCTAAAAAATACCATGCAGATCAAAAACGTAAAAGCGGCGAGCCCTACTACACTCACCCGTTAGAAGTAGCTTATATGGTTGCAGAGTACAATTTAAAAACAGATGTCATTGTTGCTGCCATTTTACACGACATTGTTGAGGATACTGAAGTAACATTTGGTATGATTCTCGATAATTTTAACGCAAGAATAACACAGATGGTTGACCGCCTCACCCGTGACAGACCAGATGGCACTAAATGGAGTGTAGAACAAATACTAGAGAATGCTTATAAGAATAATGATAATGAGGTCTTATTAATTAAGCTTATAGATAGATTACATAATATGCAGACAATAAAAATAATGTCCCCGCACAAAAGAAGAAAGATTATATTAGATACAATAGAAATGTTCATTCCTTTTACTATACACATTAACAATAGAACTTTGGAAGAGTTAATTTACCGTATCTGCTGCGATGCGCTATATAAAGATACTATCGGTTTAATTAAAAATTAGTGCAATACAAACATTAACCCTAGTAGTTATTAGTTATCTAATGTAAATTTTGTAACTTTCCACCTACAGGATAACTGCCTTGACTCTTTTCCAAAGCACTGTAATGGTAAATAGCGTTTATACGTAATATCACCATAGGGAAGGCTAGCACCCAAATTCCATAAAATCCAAACAATTCTACAAGGTAGATCAGCCCAAAAGATACTACAATGTACATAACGGCTCTTGATAATGCATAGCCTAATGTAACTGCAGTGAAACGCTTGAAAATTGGAAAATGTTTAATAAAAACTGCAGCTGCAGGACATACACTGAGACTAAACATAATAAGGAGAGCCTGAATAACAAAAATTATGTAATTATTAATTTCCATATTTAAAATAATAGGTGTAATTAATAAAACCATAAAAGCAAAAATAGTCGTCACTTTTAATATTATTAGAGGGTATATTTTTCTACTAAGCCAAGTTAGTACTATAGATGTAAGTAATTGCAAAATTGATATAAACAAATTATGAAAAATTACATCATTCGGGGAATAGCCACACGTGCTCCTTAACAATGATGAAAAGTAAATATATATAAGATAAAAAGAAAAAGGCCAACCACAATATATACCTAGAAAATTAAGAAAATTTTTAATATTTACCCTGTTACACACCACCGATGCCGACATAACTTTTTTTATATCACCATCGTAACCACATTTTTTTGCTGCATTTAATTTAGATTTAAAACGACGTTTTGCATCTACAAAATCAATTGACTCACGTAATTTTGTACGTGCCTTTGTGCCAACTAGCGCAATTAGAATACCAAAAGCAAATGCATAGCGCCAACTTCCAAAGCCTTGTACTATAGGTGTGGCTATAGCTAGAGACATCATAGCCCCGAGCCCTGCAGAAATAGATATTATAGATACTGCAGAATACTGTAAGGGCGGTTTAGTAATTTCAGAGATATAAATTTGGGCTCCCATTACTTCTGCCAAAGAGCTCAGACCTTGCATGACTCTGAGAAGAGTAATAATTATTGAGGCTGTAATGCCTATTTCTGCATATGCTGGTAGAATAGCTATAACAAAACAGGAAATAGCCATCATTGCAGTAGTGATTATTACTGTAGGTTTGCGACCATAATTATCGCCAATATAGCCAAAGATCAAAGCCCCGAAAGGTCTGAACAAATACGTAGAACAAAAAGCAAACGCTGCCAATAATGACTCCATGTGCGGATCACTCTTAGGGAAAAATAATTCATTAAGAAACACAGCCATATGTACATATCGCATCAAATCAAAATACTCTAGAAACGTACCTATAGATAATAAGCCTACTGCTTGTTTTTGTTCTTTTGTAAGACTAGTCTGTGTACTTGTTGCTGCTTTTGACACAATACCTCCTTCCTGTATTAATTTGATACGTTATCTATTAAGTTACATTTTTACACCCTTGGCAAGTATTTTGTAGGATTGATTTGCTGTACTATATATGAAAGATAACTTGATTTTTACATCTTTACATTCTTTTTCAGTAAACTCGCACTTTCTAAGCGATGCTGAATTATATGACAATTATATAACAAACCATTCAATAATCCGCTGCGCCTACCTATGTATACTTGTATGTTATTATAGTGTGCACAGTGACTACAGGAATACAAGCCTAAAATCGTGGCAGCGGCTGCGTCTTTATTACTACTTAATTTCTCGAGCTTTTCTATATCATCACATGAATAATTAGGGTTTGGATCTTTATACGCACAAAGCAGTTAAGTTGATTAATTCTTGTGCTGATATTCATATGTTTTCCTCTCCCCAGATCATAACAAAATAAGTAGTACAGTAAAAAAATATATATTTGATAGATCACAATGTATAATAAATTGCAATATAATTAATTATATCAGCCCTCGACTGCGCTTAATGAAATAGCATACAGAACCTAAAATATGCGTTACTAATTTACCTATTTTTCAGTAATTACCCCGAAAAATATTCCATTATGCTAATGAGATAAATTAACAAGGAGTTAAAATACTGCGTAAATTGCTTGTTGCCCAATAAAAGAATTATTGTTGCAAAGCCAATATATTCAAGACAAATATGAATTTTAATTTTTCTGTGGTCAATAAAGCTTGTATAGATTCTGCTGCCGTCTAGTGGCGGTATAGGGATGGCATTAAAAATACATAATAGCAAATTTATTATACAGAAATTTACTAAAAATGTATTTACCACAATAAAAGTTGTCTGAGGTAAAAAGCTTAATCTATTGTACAAAATTATTGCAATAAAGGCTAATAATAAATTAGACGCTGGTCCTGCAAGTGCTACTAATATGTTATATAATGTAGGGTGTTTGAAGTTTTGAATACAAACTGGTACTGGCTTTGCAAAACCCACTGGTGGTAGTTTCATAAAGGATAATATAAATGGCAACAACAAACCAGACCACTCAATATGTTTCAAGGGGTTTAATGAAAACCTTCCAACATTTCTAGCTGTTGGATCACCTAAGTAATATGCTACCCTAGCATGTGCATTTTCATGAATCACTAGAGAAAATATTAGTATTACAATATTTTCTATTATTTCTAAATATTCCAGCATTTTACATTAGCCTCTAATCCGCATGATAATTTGATGACTTAATATTAAAGAGTTTTTAAATAGATGCAATGGATTTACTGCCTTGTAAGTGCTATGTTGCCACTGCTCTTTGTTATTCTGTTAAGGTGTGTGGACGAGACCTATGCTTTTGCCATTTGACTACGTTTTAGTAAGCCAGGATTATATATATTCACTCAATGGTTGTGTAATCATCCTACCAATAAAACTAGGCAGTTTAATTCCATTACGGGCAAAGCCATGAACTATAATGCTCGTCTCCTCTAATTTTGCCTTATTCTATTATTATTTGTTAGTTATACATCTATATTCAACTAATCATTTTGATACATAAACACTGTTTTCTTTGACATTAATAGTTTTTCTGTGTTACATACAAATGCCTAAATAGTTTTATATATAGTGAGAAAAAGTGGTGAGAAAATTACTTAATTTATTTTTGGTGGTGATATTTTTAGTTCTTGTAAGTTTATTTGCTTACAAAGAAATAAGAAAACCTGAGATTTTAACAGTTGCAGTTTCTTCACCTGAGCAACCAGAAGGAAGTTCTAAGCAATGTATAACAAAAGATGAGATTCATGCAATTATTCAAGATTATATTGCCGAGAATCCTGAAATGATTATAAAGTCTTTGGAGTCCCTACATAAAAGGAAAGTAGCAGAACAAGCACAAAAACAGACGAATTATTTAGAGGAAAAAAGAGTTGATATTGAACAGGCTGACTCTCCTCCAGTTTTAGGTAATATTGACGGAGATATAACAATGGTTGCATTTTACGATTATCATTGTTCATTCTGTAAAACGGCTAGTTTATATGAGAGTGAGATACTTGCGTTTGATCCAAAAGTAAAGATAATCCTAAGACCCATTCCTGTACTTGGTAAGGATTCATTATATGCGGCAAAGGTAGCCCTTGCGTTACAAAAAACATCAGGCGAGCATTTTCCAAAATTACATAATGAATTAATGAAGATGAAAAGAATAAATCCAGAGTCAGTCAAAAATTTAGCAACACAATATAAAATTGATTATTCCGTCTTAGAAAATGAAATAAATAGCTTTGCAATTAAGCAATCAGCTTCTAAAAATATTGAATTAGCAAAGGCTCTTGGTATCAACGGCACTCCTTCATATATTATAAATGGGCATTTTGTAGCTGGTGTAATAAATACTGAGAAATTAAAAAATATAATTCTGCAAATCCGCGCCTCTGAATAACTAGCAAAAAATAAGCACTTGATTTGCAGAAGTATTATTTGTATAATAGGGCAGCTATATTAACATAGAAATGAGCATCATATAATGGCTAGAGTAACCGTTGAAGATTGTGTCGCATACATACCAAACAGATTTAAATTAGTGGTGTTAGCATCTGAAAGAGCCAGAAATATTGTCTCAGGTTCGCCTCTAACCGTAGCTAAAGATAACGATAAATACCCTGTAATAGCATTAAGAGAAATTGCAGCTGGTAATATTGATATTGATAATTTAGTCGAATCTCAAATAGTAAATCTACAGAAAAACCGTAAAATAGAAGATGTAAACGATGAAAATCTTCACACCGAAACACAGGATGAAATTAATCTTGATGCAGATTATTCGGATAATGATGTAGATGATTTATTTTCTTCTGAAGACATTAATATAGATTTAGACATTAAAGACCCTCAATAATAATTGAGAGAGTGATTATAGTAGCTATAAAAGCAATCACAGCATATTAAGTAGGTAAGTTATTTTGACTGCTACAATGTTTGAAATTCAAGAATTATCAACATCATTTATTCAGCGTATGCTGAGTGCAAAAGTATGGTCAAATAATTGTCCCCTCAGTTTAAACAGATTGAGACTATTAAAGGTAAGTCATTATAATTTTAAAGGTCAAATACAACAAGGTCAAATTGTTGTCCTTGATAAGATTGCAGGACAAGTATTAAATATTTTTGAAGCACTGTTATTGGTCAAATTCCTAATATATAATATACAAACTATAGATCGATATCGTGGCGATGATAAGCTATCTATGCAAGCAAATAACAGTTCCTGTTTTAATTTTCGCGCGATTAATGATTCTAAGCAATTATCTATGCATTCTTATGGTTTAGCAATTGATATTAACCCCATACAAAATCCATGCATTATTATTAAGGAAGATAATCAAGTTGAAATATGGCCAAAAGCAGGTACTGAATTTTTAAATCGCCAAAACTTGAGACCAGGTATGGTTGAACCAATTATTCATATCTTTCATAAATATGGCTTCACCGAGTGGGGTGGTAATTGGAATACACCAATTGATTACCATCATTTTCAATTACCTAAATCTAAAATAAATCATGATTTACTGTGAGTTTCAGTGATTTATATAATCCGTACACTTGATAGAAAAATTATAATATTCTTGATTAATAGCATGAAATATTATACAAGTTTTGCTAAATGTTAATAAATAAAATATCCCATGAATTATAATTTTGCAAATCTCATTGCAGCAATATTGTTGTCCATAGCAATTGTTTTTGGTTGGAAGCATTTCTATGAAGAGCCAAGGCTTAAAAAGCTAGCAGAAAATGTACAAAATTATAATCAACAGATGGAGGCCTTGAAGAATAATAGCCGCCTGCAGTCTAATAATCAGATTACAACCCCACCTAATACTACTATCAATAATGAGCATAGTAAGCGTATTGAAATTAAATCAACAGCAGTGGATGGGTCTATTGATTTAAAAGGATTAAGATTTGACGATTTAACTTTATTAAAATATAAGGAAAATCTCAATGCAGATAGCCCAAAAGTTAAGCTTTTGAGTCAACCAACTGAGCAGCACAGCGCCTACTTTGCTGAATTTGGTTGGTGGAGTGAAAATAAGACAGTAACCTGCCCGGACAACAACACTATTTGGGCAGCTGACAAAGAGCATCTCGGTGCAAACGAGACTATAAATTTTCACTGGACTAGTCCTGAGAATGTAGAATTTATGGTGGCAATATCTTTAGATGAAAATTATCTATTTACTATAAAGCAATCTATTAAAAACGCCTCCAACAAAACTATTGCAACCCATTTCTTCGGCTTGATCAATAGAACATATGAGCACAAACCAGAAAATATGGTGAATATCTTGCACCAAGGTATGATTGGCGCTGTCAAGGGTGAACTGCAAGAATATACATATGATAAAATCAAAGATACCAAGAAGCAAAATTTTGCAGGAGAAATAAATTGGTTAGGTATTACTGATAAATATTGGCTAACAGCCCTCATACCAGACCAATCTGAACAATATAAGGCAAAATACAATTTTGCTATTACATCGGGTAAGGAAAGATACCAGGCTGATTATATTTCGTCAGAAAAATTCATTGAACCAGGTGCTAGCTATGAATTGACTAATCATTTGTTTGCGGGTGCTAAAAAAGTTAATCTTCTAGATAAATATGAGGAGCAATATCACATTAAACTCTTCGATAGAGCAATTGATTTTGGCTGGTTTTATATTCTTACTAAGCCAATATTTAATGCAATGAATTTTTTCTATCATTATGTTGGTAATTTTGGCATAAGTATAATGATTGTTACTGTGATAATCAAACTACTGATGTTTACCCTAGCCAATAAATCTTACCGCTCAATGAGAAAAATGAAAACCTTGCAGCCAGAGTTGGAAAGAATAAAGGAGCTATACGCAGAGGATAAGGCTCGATTGAATCAAGAAGTAATGACCCTGTATAAAAGAGAAAAAGTCAATCCAGTGACTGGGTGCTTACCGCTAATAGTACAAATCCCCGTATTCTTTTCAATATACAAAGTATTATATGTAACGATTGAAATGAGGCAGGCGCCATTTTTTGGCTGGATTAAAGATCTATCCGCCCCTGATCCAACAACTATATTTAATCTATTTGGCTTAATACCTTATACACCTCCAAGTTTTTTAATGATTGGTGTATGGCCTTTATTCATGGCCTTAACTATGTTTTTACAACAGAGAATGAGCCCTCAACCAGCTGATCCAGTACAAGCACAAGTAATGAAATTTATGCCGTTAATGTTCTTGTTTATGTTTAGTAGTTTTCCAGCTGGACTGTTAATATATTGGTCATGGAACAATATATTATCCATTGTTCAACAATTTTATATCAACAAGCTAGATAAAAATGGCTAACCTTAGTATTAAAATCTTTCGGCAAGAAGCCGTTTTTATTGCTGGGTCTGCTAAGCCAGAACAACTACCAAAGCTTAATAAGCCACAATTTGCCTTTATTGGCAAATCTAATGTAGGTAAATCAAGCTTAATCAATACAATTTGCAATCGAAAAGCATTAGCCAGAGTCTCGCACACGCCTGGGCGCACACAGCAAATTAATTTCTTCTCAATTATTGATAAATTATTACTAGTGGATCTACCTGGTTACGGATTTGCCAAGGTTTCCGCTAATCAAAGGTCTGGTTGGGAACAATTAATTATGCATTATCTACAACACACTGAGAATCTTAAGTTAATTAATTTACTTATCGATGCCAGAAGAGGTATTAAAGACAATGATGTGCAAATAATGCAGCTATTACAGTCGTTTGATCGTAATTTTCAAATTATCTTCACCAAAGCTGATAAAATAACTCAATCTGAACAGTTTCTGGCCGCAATGCGCAAACAACTTCAAGAATTCGATATAGAATGTCATGTTATTATGACCAGTAGTAGAAATGGTATTGGAGCAAAAGAATTACAACTCAGTATGTTGCAACAATTATCTTAAATCGTGATATTGAGTCTCAATATCTTGTTACAAGAAAGTACAGTAGATGAGAACAACTGATAGCAAAGCGCAGCCTTGAAGGATGACTCTAAGTGCCATTAATTTCGTGCCATATTTCTTGTTAAAATTTCGACCAGTAGCTAATGCAAATATCCCTATCAACAATATGATGGTAGTGATTATTGTAAAAAATAGTACTAATATCATAAGAATTATTCCTAATATGTCTAGATATGAAACTGGAATCCAGTCATAACATATAATAGTAAAGTTAACAAATTTATTATCTAACAAATGTCATACAATCTCATGCGAGACAATTTGACATAGTAACTCATCACAATTATCATAATCTATCGCTAGGGTAGGTAATATATTATTATCGTAGAATTTTGTATCTCCTCCATTTATTCAAATAATATATATGATACAGTAAGATCGTTGCGAGTATTAAACAAATTGCTAATATGCCACCCTTCTCAGAGGTAGTAATAATATTATTGGTATTGACCATATTGTAACCACAATAATAGCCAGCAGTGCAAAAGGCTACAAATAATATCATTGCTTCAATTCTATTACATTGATTAAATTTCTTAACTAGACGAGATATGCTCGCAATAATTAACAAATAACAAGTAGCAAAAATTGTATGCCAAAAAATAAAAGGCAAAGTTACTGAGTGATCAGCAATTGAATTGGTAATACTTGACCCTATGAAATACAGACATACAAACAAAACCAAGAGAACAGCTACACCAATATATAACTTCTTTTCTATGTTATATTGATCCTTCTTATAAAGATAATAAGGGATAATAATCCAGAGAAGAATAATATTGGCGCAATCAAAGAAGAGATGAGGTCGTGCATTCAGAGTGTATTTAGAACTCCAAAAAACATAAATTATATAAATAAAAGCATATAGTCCAAACAAAGGCCACACCTTGTTATTAGTAGAAGGCTTTTTTAGAGGGAAATACAAGGCTGAAAAACCAGAAACAACCACAAGTAGCAAAAATAAGCAATATACATATTCATTAGTTATTATTTTATACAAGGAATGCATTGCAGGGTACACGGTATAGCTGTCTACTAAAACAGCTAAAATGTAAAATATTGCAAAGCCAGTAATATTTTCTAGTATAGAATTTTTTACTATTATCAGAAAATTACTATTACTAATATGAATTGCTGGTTTTAGCCATGTTGTATAAACACAGAGTGAAATAAATATAGGCAAGATTATTATATTAGCTTGCATTACATCAATAAAGTTTATGTATAATTGTGGAGCAAGGGTAATGGATAGTAATTCAGGTGATAATATTAAAGATATAATATATGCAAAACCAATTAGAGGGAATGCTGCATACTGTCTATTGTTTTCTTCATTCATCATACAAACAAATATCGCAAGACCTAGGCATGCAATAATGGATGAATTGATAAGGAAATGTACTGCTAAATTATCAATAGATTGGTCAATACAGATTGCCCAGACAATATTAAGATAATAAATTATTAAACAACTAAATATTAGTGGCAGTATTTTTATGTACTTCCAAAGGAACAAAGTGACATTAATCGATATCAATGCCCCTAACAATTCGGCATATTTTATTTTATTTAACTCAGAAAAAGATAATTCGAGATCAAGAATCGAAATATTAAGTAATTTGTTATTAATTTCAATAAGAACAAAATACGCAAGACTAAATGAGAAATAGGACCATATAAAATAGAAACGTGATTTGACAAACATAATATTTGCTAATAACTAGTTGTTAGTATATAAATTTTATTAGTCAATGGCGACCAAAATACATCGTTCTTTTAGTTATTGATTGCCGCACGTATCACTATATTAGAGTATAATGTTATATAGTAAAACAAAATGTAAACAAAGTGTAAGGAACAATCAATTTATTATTACTTTTGCGGTGTATGTTAGCCTATATTTGTCATAAATACATAAAAAAATACCATAACTTATGAAAAAGAAAATAATAATAGATGCAAATTACCCATCGGAGACTAGGGTAGTTTTGTTAGATAAAAATAATAATATTGAACATTTAGAACTTAGTTCATTAAATAAAAAGCAAATTAAAGGCAATATTTATTTAGCCAAAGTTACAAGAGTTGAACCATCATTACAAGCCGCCTTTGTAGATTATGGGAGCGAAAAAAGCGGCTTCCTACCGTTTAGCGAGATACATCCTGATTACCATCATACCTTATCTAATGATAAGAAGAATGCTGCACTATTAGGTCAAGAATTGAGTTCTGCAGAAATTACATCTGAGGACTTAGCTGAAAAAAATAGCAATAAGAAATTTCATGAATTGATAGAAAGTGACGACATAGATATCAATGAAATTGTCAAGATGGTGGATGAGAAAGAACAATCAGACTTCAATATTGAGGCGGCAGATGATGAGGTGGAAGAGCTTACCCAGAATGATGACCTGATTGCTGAAAAAAATTATAAAATCCAGGAAGTAATCAAAAAAGGACAAGTGTTACTTGTGCAAGTTACCAAAGAAGAACGTGGCAATAAAGGGGCAGCATTAACTACTTATATTTCTCTTGCAGGAAAATATTGTGTGCTTATGCCAAATAAGGAAGATCATAATGGAATCTCAAGAAAAATTTCGAACTCAGACGAAAGAAAAAGATTAAGAAAAATTATTACAGACATTACTGCAAAAATTGATAAAAAATCTTTTAGTGTCATTGCTCGAACTGCTGGTGCTGGTCATACTACACTTGAGCTCAAAAAAGATTATGATTATCTTGCTAAATTATGGAATAGAATTCGAGAAATAACATTAGTTTCTCAAGCGCCATGTTTTATTCATCAAGAAGATGGAATTCTATTAAAAACTATTCGAAATGTCTTTGATCGAAATGTAAAAGAAATTGTTGTACAAGGCAAAGCAGCCTACAATAATTGCGTAAAATTTATGAACGACATGCTGCCTAATGAAGTAAAGCATCTCAAGGAATACAAGAATAAAATACCAATTTTTACAAAATTCGCTATAGAGGATCAACTCATAAAGTTATACCAACCCGTAGTACACCTACCATCTGGAGGTTATATTGTCATTAACCCAACAGAAGCATTAGTAGCAATTGACGTGAATTCAGGTCGAGCCACAAGTGAACGCAATATAGAAGAAATGGCCCTTAGAAATAACCTAGAGGCAGCTAAAGAAATTGCCAGACAAGCTAGATTAAGGGATCTTTCCGGGTTATTAGTAATTGATTTTATTGACCTCAGTGAAAATAAAAATAAAAAAATCTTAGAAAGGTCATTATGGGAATATTTTAGTAAGGATAAAGCTCGTATTCAAACATCAAATATTAGTAGTTTAGGGCTTTTAGAACTATCAAGACAAAGATTAAGACCCTCATTTTTAGAAATGAATTCTAATATTTGTTCGCATTGTAGTGGTAAAGGTGTGGTCAGGGCTGATGACGCTAACTCTATGTTGATTTTAAGAACTATAGAAAATGAAATTTGCAGCGGTCATTATGATGTAGTTAACGTTTACGGCAGTGAATATTCTACAATCTATCTACTAAATAATAGAAGAAATGATATAGAATTTGTTGAAAATAAATATAAAATCAAGTTGAATTTCTTGATTGACAAACAAGCAACATCAGATAGTTTTTCAATTGAAAAGGTAAAACTTTCTGAAAAACGCCAATCTAAGGGTTTATTAACCTCTCCTGCTTTACAAGATGCTTCTGAATTTTATGGTGACTTGCCGGAGAATGCTAAATCCAAGACCAAACAAAAAATAGAGAAATCAAGCGAAGCAACAAATCCTGTGTCAGATGAAACTACTCCCCCTGTTGAAAAAAGAAAGCGATCTAATAATCGTAATAAACGAAAAATTGTAAAGAAGACAGTAGATCAATAAATCTACTGCATGTTTTGATAGACGTGGTTAATTACATTAGTTAATGAGTAAAAAATGAAATTTTGTTGCACTACCTTTTCAATTTTGTGTTTATTTCTACTTAATGCATGTGGTCTTAAACCTTTGTACAAAGCTGATAATGATAGTTACCAGCTTTTACGAACGATTGAGATTAAACCAATAAATTCAATTGAAGGAGCAGAATTCTATAATCATTTAAGCAATATTTTTCCGCCTTCTTTAAAACCAAAATACTTACTTACAACTAAGCTTACTTTTTCCCATAAACCAAGTTTAATACAGGTGAATTCTGATATATTAAGAAAAACGGTCACTATAAAGGTCAAATATTGTATAAACAATATACGGACAAAAGAGATTCTGATTCAGGGCGAATTTTCTAGATTGGCATCTTATAGCACTACCTTCTCAGCTTATATTAATGACACACAAAAACAAAGTATATTAAAGAACCTTGCTTTGATCTCTGCAGAGGAGGTTAGAAATAGAGTTATTTTGCATTTAGAAAATAATCAGAAGAAATGAAACTGTTTTCAAACGATTTAACAAAATTAATTAATTTAATCACACAAAATCAAATAAAATCAATTGTATTACATGGTAATAATCAAGGATTCCTCACAACTATAATAGAGCAAATAGTTCAAAAACTTAATTACAGGGTAACACCCTATAACTCAAAAAAATTATCTATAGAAACATTATCTTTACTAGCCAACAGCCAAAATTTTTTCCAGCAAAAAGAATTGATAAAAATACCAATCACTGGCACCACTATAAGTAAGGAAATGCAAGAATTTCTAACACAGAATATGCATTATCATTTAATTTGTTTTGTAGCAGATAGCTCATTGCCCTCTAGCGGAATAAGAAAATTTTTTGAGGGTAATAACCAACTAGCCATAATCGGCTGCTATTATGATAATGAACAAACCATAGCTAAGATGATTTTGCAACAATGTCATAAGAGATCACAAAAAATTGATGAAGATGCTTTATTTTACCTCAAAACACACCTCAAAGGTGATCATCAAATTATTAAATCTGAATTAAAAAAATTGTTTTTTTATACTTACGATCAAAAATTTATAACTAAAACTGATATACTTGCTTGTTTAAGTTCTGATTTAATAGCAAGCGGTGATGAAATGTGTATTTTTTTTGCTAAAAAAGACTATTTAAGGTTCTGTACAGAGGTACAGCAGTTAAAACAACAAAATGTGAATGAAATATTGATTATACGAGCTCTAATCAGGTATTTTATTAATATTTATATCGTTGCCTTAAGAATGGAAGACGGTGAAGATTTAAATAGTGCAATAAGATCCATTACCCCGGCGATTTTCTATAAATATGTAGAGGATTTCAAACAAATCATGCAGCAATATAATTCCAATGATGCAAGTCGTATCATTCACTCATTACAACTAGCGGAAGTAAGCTTCAAACAAAACCCCAATGGTTTTGATTTATTCGCTGCAATAGCATTATAAATGACAAGTTATGCTATATCAATTATATAAGGAATATGGTCGGATGGCCTAGTCCAATCACGGGCCTCTAGTTGGTAAGTATTTTGTTTAAGCATGGCCTTGAGAGATTGACTCACCCAGATATGGTCTAACCTACGTCCACGATTAGATTTTTTCCAATCCTTATTTCTATAACTCCACCATGTATATAATTTCTGCTCAAAATTGGTAAAATGCCTGCTCGTATCAACAAAATCAAAAGATGCCTGCAGTGATAGTAATGCCTTTCTTTCAAGTGGAGTATGACTTATGACGTTCCGTAGCTGGTGAGAAGACCAGACATCATGTTCATGAGGAGCAATATTTAAATCTCCAACTAAAATAACATGCTTTTCTTTTTGTCTATTTTTGCTAAACCAATCTTGCATTAATTGTACATAAGCTAGTTTATGTTTGTATTTAGGATTAATTGCTGTATCTGGCTCATCTCCGCCTGCTGGCACGTAGAAATTATGTATTTCAAAATTATTAATGTAGGCACAGATATGACGTTTATCATCATTATATAAATTGAGCGCAAAATTTTGACTAATTTTAAATTTAGAAAGAATGGCAACTCCGTTGTAGGATTTTTGTCCAGAATAAACTACATATTTAAAGCCCAGATCATTGATTGCTTCAATTGGAAAATACTTATCCTCTGTTTTCGTCTCCTGCAAGCAAATTACATCAGGGTTATGTTGAAGACATAACTTCTTTAGTAAATCTATTCTTAATCTGATTGAGTTTATATTCCAAGTTACTATACGCATATATTATTATATTATTTGTTTAAAAAGTCGTTTTACAATACGCAGTATTTTAGCTTCCGGAGATAAATTCTTGGCTGCCCATTTTTTGATCCAGGGTTCCGCTAATTGCCACATATTAATATTAGGGTCTAGGCTCTGACCGATTCCTTCAACCACAACCATAGTTTTTTGTAATAACAAAAGCTGGGGTTGTGTTTCCATACCATATTCTTCTGTGACTTTAAATAGTTGAGATAATAAGTGACCAATTGAAATATCTTTAATTGCTAGGCCGATGATCGGTTCAGCAATTGCTCTGCAACTTTGAGCAAAATATTCAAGATTAGTGTTTTTAGGTATATAGCCTGCTTTAGAATGTACTTCTGCTACTAATTGATAATCTCTAGCCAAGAAAGCGTATAAAATTTCAGCGATCGCTAATCTATCAGGTTCTGGTAAAATTCCTATGATACCAAAATCGATTAAAGCTATTTTACCATCTGGGCATACTAAAATGTTGCCAGGATGTAAATCAGCATGAAAAAAACCATCCCTATAAGCTTGATTAAAAAATATAATTGCAATTTTTGCAGCCATTGCTTTTGGATCTAAGTTTAAATCATTAATAGCTTCAGTATCATAAATAGATACTCCATCAATCCATTCTAGGGTGAGAATATCATGCGTGGTTAGATGCCAATAAATTTTGGGTATACGCAATGTGTGATCATCAATAAAATTATCGTTAATTCTAGATGCAGCAGCAGCTTCTGATGTTAAATTCAGCTCTAATCGCATAGATTGTCTAAAAACTGCAAGAACCTCTTGAGGCTTTAACCGTCTGGTTTTTTTAAACATCCGTGTAATAATATTAGCACCATATTCTAAAAATTTTATATCCTGTTCATATTTCTTAGCAATATTTGGTCTTAGAATTTTTACTGCTACTATTGCGCCAGAGGGCAATGTAGCCTTATGTACTTGAGCAATTGAAGCTGCTGCGACAGGCATGTCATCAAACTGAGTAAATATTTTATCAAGTGGTTGCTTAAAACTTTGTTCAATTTTGTGTTTTACTATATTGGTATCAAAGGGCGGAAGCTTATCTTGTAAATATTTTAAACTGTCTGCAATTTCAGTGCCAACAAGATCTGGCCTCGTAGAAAGTGTTTGACCAAATTTAATGTATATGGGACCAAGAGATTGAAATATACCTGCTACCCTTTGACCAAAACTTAGATTATCTTTAACAAAGAACGATTTGGGATACAGTATAATGCAACCAATATAATTGGTTATTTTGAGCCAAATCGGCACTTTAAACTCAGTGGGATTAGCAATTAATATTCTATATTTTAAGATCAGGTAAACTAGTTTACAAAAATCTATACTATGCTTGAAAAACCTAATCATATTCAACTTATCTTGAACCCACAGTGAATGGCAGCAATACCAAAACTTAAATTCTTGTAGCTTACATCTGTAAAACCTGTTTTCTGCATCATAGTTTTAAAATCTTCTTGATCTGGAAAAAGGCTAATACTTTCGGCTAAATATTGATAAGCATCTTGATTTTTTGCTATATATTTTCCAAGTACCGGCAAGCAATTAAAGGAATAAAAATTATATAAATTGCCAAGATGTTCATTTTGTACTTTAGAGAATTCTAGGCATAAGAATTTACCGGTAGGTTTTAACACGCGATATGCTTCACTTAGAGCGTTTTCTATATTTAACATATTTCTAATACCAAAAGCAATGGTGTAATAATCAAAGCTATTGTCTGGAAAAGGCAGTTTTTCGGCATCTCCTACCACTACCTCAAAATTGGTCAAAATATTGTTATCAATTGCCTTGTCTCGACAAATATTCAGCATGTCCTGATTGATGTCGCATACTATAATATGTGGGTCCTTCTTTTGTTTGAAGGCTCTTTCTTTAAGACGAAAAGAGATATCTCCTGTACCACCAGCAACATCTAAAATAGTTGAATCAAGATTTGGGATCATTTGACAAAATTCATTCTTCCACAACCGGTGCACCCCTAAACTCATGAGATCATTCATTAAATCATATTTATTGGCCACATTTGAAAATACATCATCGACTAAAGTTCTTTTTTGTTTGGCGTTAACTTTTGTAAAGCCGAAATTTATATTATCCTTTTCGCTCATTTGCTTGACCTATATCTTAGAACTTGTCAAAATTAGCACTATTATGCTCTTATATCAATGCTATTAACGAACAAAATGCCTGAATTAGCCGAAATAGAAACTTTAAAACTTTATCTGAAACAGCATATTCTGAGGCAAAAAATCGTTTCTTATATACAATTACGTAATAATTTACGCTACGAATTAGCTAAGGATTTAGCTCTTAATGTTAATAATGCATTTATCATTGACATAAGACGCAGAGCTAAATATCTGAATATTTATTTAGATAATGACAAAGTACTAACCTATCATTTAGGTATGTCCGGCAGGTTAACTCTCAGACCAGATAATTATTACCTACAAAAGCACGATCATGTGGTTCTTGGTCTTGCCAATGGCAAAAAACTAGTTTTTAATGACACAAGGCGCTTTGGTATGGTGTATAGCTGTTCTACTGATGCACTGCATCAGCAAGCTTATCTACAAAAATTAGGACCAGAACCTTTAACAAACGATTTTAATGTCAATTATTTAAGCAAAAAACTTTGCCATAATAAATCTGCCATTAAGCTAGTCCTAATGAATAATCAGATTGTTGTAGGCGTTGGTAATATTTATGCTGCTGAAAGCCTATTCATGGCGCAAATAAACCCTTTATTACCTACTTATACCATTACACAATCAAGAATCGCTCTACTAATAGATTGCATCAAAAAGGTGCTGGAAAGAGCTATAGAAGCTGGTGGCACCACCTTAAAAGACTTTGTTAGCGGTGATAATAGTCCCGGCTATTTTCAGCAACAATTACATGTGTATGACAGAGCAGGAAAACCATGCTATAGTTGCAATACCAAAATAAAAAAAATAAAACAATCTGGAAGGTCCACCTTCTTTTGCCCAAATTGTCAAAAGTATTGATTATGAGTTTAAAAATTGTCACTTGGAATATAAATTCAATTAAAGTTAGACTCGGTCATTTACTAGAATTTATTGATGAGCATAATCCTGATATTATCTGCTTGCAGGAATTAAAATGTGAAACAAGTAAATTTCCCACAGATGAATTTAGCCACCTGCCCTATAATTTATATGTTCATGGACAAAAAACCTATAACGGCGTAGCAATTTTATCAAAAATACCTGCAGATGAAGTAAATACTAATTTTCCAAATAACCCTTTGCCTGATCATGCAAGATTCATTGAGGTCGCATTCCCAACATCGATAGGATATATTCGAGTTATCTCTCTTTATGTGCCAAATGGTGGTGAAGTCAATAGCGATAAATTTGCTACTAAACTTAAATTTTATGACGCTTTTACCGATTATATAGAATCATTAAAATCATTTGAAGAAAAGCTATTTATTGGTTCTGATTATAACATTGCACCATTTGACATAGATGTTTACAACCCAAAAAAATTAGAAAACACCACTTGTTTTACTTATGAAGAAAGGGAGAAGTTACGTATTATCTTAAATTCTGGTTTTGTCGATAATTTTCGTATCCTGCATCCAGACAAACACGAATTTTCTTGGTGGGACTATAGATCTGGAGCATTTGAGCAAAATATGGGTATGCGTATTGATTCTATTATCTCGACTAGTAATGCAGTAGCAAACTTAGTTGACTGCAAAATTGATTTTCAAACTCGAACCAAAACTAAACCGTCCGATCATGCTCCAGTTATTGCCGTGTATGATTGATGTTAGCTGTAACATCAGGTATTATGTAGACGAGCATGATACGCTAGTTCTACAATCTAGGGACTTGCTAGTTGCTCATTTAATCATAAAAAATATTATATATATATGAAACAAAAATTAGAACAAAAAACGGCTAAACAAGTGCAAAAAACCTCTGATTTATTTAACGCTCTCAGAGATGCTGGGGTGCTCGCAAGAATGGTGACTGAACTAAATGGTTATATAGAATTGCAAAAATTGAATTCTGAGCAAATATGCATTTTATTCAAAGATTTTGGTTTCACTGGTTATCAAGATAATCTAATTAATAGTTTGTTTCGGTTAAAGCATCCAGCCCTTGTGACGCACAAAGAACAATTATTAGAGCTATGTATTAATCAATATAATCTGCAGGCAATGAATAACTTTTATGCAGGAAAAGTCATAGGTGTGAATTTTGATCAACCTGAGCTTACGTTGGAGGACTGCGTTGAATTAGAATTAGCTGGCGATACAACCATAGATATATCTTGTAATGTTGACTTATAAGAAAGTTAATGATACTAAATCATATTGAAGAGATTGATTTAGTTTTATGGAGGTTTTATGTGGTCGAGATTGAGAACAAAAATTGCGGTATCTGTAGTGGTAACCTCAGTTTCTGCAACTGCTAATATTGCTTACGTTCACAATTCACCTTCACAATATGAGGTTGCATGTCATAAATTAGGACTCAATCAACCGATGCAACCAGAGGCTTTGCTCCGTATCTTCCAAATGTCTGGATATCTCAAACAAAACAATTTGTGGAGTGCTTTATATCGTTCTCAATCTCTTGCTCAACCAGCGGATGTGTTTATACAGTCAATGAATCTTTTAAATAAGTATTCAGCTGATAAAGAACCACAAGATTTCGATGCTGGAATGGTAACAAAAAATCTTTTTGGTAAGTCGCAAAAATATTTTTGGCAATATTTGTGGCCAAGCAAAGCAGAAGTTACAGATACTGAGGCCGCAGAAATCATATTATATCTTGGTCAAACTGCCTTTGATCGTAAAACAAATCAAGAAAGATCAGAACTTAATAATTATAATTGGATGACTGAATATAGTTCGCAATATTTTCAAGAAGCTCGTAAATTAGACTTGATAGATAGTATAGAACCTAATTATGAAATTGATTATAATCTTGCGTTGGTACTTGGAGCTTCAAGAGCGGGGTTATATGCTAGATTAGTTGAACTGAATTATTATATAGCAAATGATCTTAAAGCAGATGCAATATCTGTTCTCGCGGGACAAAGAGAATTATGGGCGCAGATAGACGGTATTTCTCCTAAAGTATTGGATATTTTAATATCAGCAAAAAATGATAAATTATCAATGAATGATGTTAATATTAAAGTACTGGCTAATCCACCTCAAGAGAGAACTGACGAAGGAAAAAAATATCTAGTAGAACTTGCGCAAAAATCAGCAATTAGCTTTAACCTAGACAATCCCATCGTCGATAGAGACGGAAGATCTTATTTGAATTATGCTCCAGATGAAACTTCTAAGTTAACAGAAACTTTAATGTCCTTAGATTTACTGGAAGAATTTGGTTTAAATTACCATATAGTAGATACTATACACCATGAATCAGCAATGCGTCCAAATACACAATCTACAGCTAAAGACACGGCCGAAAGATTTATTAAGGAAGTGATAGACGGAAAATATGGAGGGACTACTGAGTTTAATCTTCTAGCTGTATCAAATAATCCTTATATTAATCGTCAAGCCATCGCTGTACAAAGAGAATTCAATAAAATAATTGAGGCTCATGGCCTAGCTGATAAGATTATAGTCAAAATTCATGGTGTCGGCTTCCAATGCTTGCAAGGTGTTACAACAATACATTCAGAACTCGGAGCTCTAATATCAGAGCTTTTTGTTGATGCCTATTCTGCAGATAATATAGATACGTTAATGTTCAGAACAAGAGACAACGATATGGATGTACCTGAAATGCCTACTTTAGGTGATAACATAGAGTAATTAGATATTAACTAAAAACAGTCAATTATTTATTAGGTTTTGAGGTTCATCAAAAGCGGACTCTAGCTCATGATTATTTTTTGCTCTAAGATCCTTAAGGATGTGCCATAAATATTTTTTTTGACAAATGGATAGCTAGCCATCTTGATGCTCCTATATTTAAGCAACAAATAGCAGAATCTCTGGTTATCTTACTTTCTTCAATTGATAATATTTATCTACTTATCTGGCAATTACTATACAATTAACTTGCTAGGCTTCGTCCTATCAGGTTAATTGTATAGTTTTACAGTTTGCAACTCCTAGCATGAGTATTTTATAAAGTACTCATTGCATCTTCTGCTCCACTAAGTACTGCCTCCTCATCAAGAGGGGCATCTGGTGCATTGCCATTATCCAGTGCTAATTCCAGCGCGCCTTCATTAACATGACTAGCTACCTTCTGATCATTAATATCATTAAGCAATAATTCTTCTAGTGTTGCTATGCTTTCACGGCAGCCCTGATCAGAAAGTTCTACCAGTTTGATTAATAAACTTTCTGGGTCGTTCTGGTGTTGTTTTATGATCTTTTTAATCTGACTTTTTTTAATATCCGGAACTTTAGACAATAATATTCTACTTAATAAATTTACGCCTATTTGCCTATTTAATGACAATGTAGACAAACTATTAAAATCTATATTATCATCATTGACTAAGCTTGCAGGAAAATCAATGGCAATAGTCTTAAAAAACCATAAGGCACAAGCACTGTTAAGTGCAGTATGTAGCACTGTTTCTCCTTGATTATTCGCAATCCCCCATTCAAAATTAGGTGTATTAGTAAAATATTCTATTCCTATATTTAAACATTTTGTAAATAAATGCAACGGAGTGTTCCCATTACTATCTTGAGCATTAACACTTAATTCTAATTTTTTAGATAAATTTAGAAAAAGTTCATAATACACTTCTGCCTTATTGCTATTGTACTCTATTTCTACAAAATAAAAACTATATTCAGCAAGTAAGTGTAATAAGTTTAACGATTCAGGTGGGCTGCCAGCAGCGATCTTTGTTGCACTTAATGCATCAACAATTTGTTCATCTTTTAAAAGCAGAAAAATACAATCTGCATGTTTTTCATTAGTATTGTGATATAATATATCAAAGAAGGTATCGTGATCATCATTTGCTAAAAACCAATTAGCGCCTTGAAGAATTAGAGTTTTCATTATATGCATACAGATATCTACTTTACCAACCCAATTATCAGGATATTCCAAAAAAATATTCTTAAAATACTGTGCCAACATATGTAGTAATGTATTATTTTTTCCATCTACAATGTTAACATTGACATTATTATTGAACTGAAAGAAATCTATAGTGTGATGATCAAGTTTACCTGTTTTGATTATACTATGTAGCAGAGTTTCATTGCTTTGTGGATCAACTAATCCATCTGGAGTTAATTGATGCTTTTTGTCCAAAAATTCTAACATCAACTTTATATCAAGAGACGACATATGATGAACCATTTTAAATATCCAATCAATACCAAAATGATTTGTAGGTAATGTTATGAAACTTTTCAAAGCATACACATTATATTGAATTGTTGCCTGAAATAGGTCATTCAGGGCATCATGTTTTTGCGCAATCATTGATGATATTTCATGATAATTAACGCCAATACCACCATGTCCACTAACTTGAAAATGTTGATAGGTGGTAACAGCATCTTCAAGATATTCTATATTATCGTGTTCAATTGTTTGTTTTATTAAAACAAGCTGTTCCATATATGCGCTAATTTTTAAAGCATTTTTTGCTCCAGCTATTTTTGTTAAACCTTGCATAATCAAGTCAAATTTAGTACATATGAGATTTGATTGTTGCTTGATTTGTTTATATTGCAATATGAATTGCTCAAGTTCGAGCTGTTTTGTTAATATTTTTTGACTTAAATCCATTCTTTGCAAACTATACTCAAAATCTTGAGTTCGTCCTTCACGACTTCCTACAAAATATTCTAAATTATTTTTGTGCACATGATCTAATGCCGTGACAACAAAATCATCTGCGTCATTTGCAAACTGATACTTAGTAATAGATGTATATATCTTGGATATTTTGCCTTGATTCTTGATTGATAAGTTTACTGCTTTCTGTTCGTGCGCATCTATGTTTTTCTGTACTAATTCCAATATTAGATTGGCAGTATTAAATGCTTTTCTACATAGGTTCTCATTTTTAGAAATTGTTGCCTTTTGGAACATTTTATTAATACGAGAATAAATTTGGTTAGGAGACGAAATAGCATCTGATATAATCTCCTTTATTTGCTTATTATATAACTTGATTATACTCTTATGGTGCTCCTTATGCTCATCTGTAGAATAGTCAATCTTTGCTATATATTTTACTATACCTGCCTTAAACGCATATAAGCACTGCTTTGCTGCGGATGTTTTTGATATCTCGGAATTATTTTGTTCTATTTTGTGTATCCACTTGAGCACTTCTTGCTGACATTTTTTATTGGATATCTTTATGTCAGAAAATTCTGCGGCAGTACTTTGTAATATTGATCTTGTTAATTGAAACTTTTGGAATATATTTTTTGCATGTTGTTGAAATACCTCATCTTGGTTAACAATAAGCATGCCAGCTTCTACCTCTCTAATCCTTTCTAATAGGCCTAATTTAGCATTACTTTTATTTTCTTTTCGCTCCACAGGACGAGATATGTTATTTTGTTCGCTATCTTCATCTAACAAACTTGTTAACTGCACTATATGTTCCTGTTCCTGTTCTAAGAATTCTTGCAGGTGAAGTTGACTTTCTTCCAAATCACTTGTCCTTAATAGATTTGTATTTAAATCATTAGCTAATTTTGAGTGAGATTTATGTAGTTCATGCATAGAAAATGTTGTTGTTACTTCACTAATCAGATTTGGATCAATTAAATAATCTAAAATAATATAATTAACTGCTTCCGTTGGTAGGGGCATAAGTGCGTGTATCTTGGCAAAGGATTCTGAAATTTTAACTAACATATAGGAATTGCTTAATGCGTCAGCTAATTCAGGACTATGCAAATCAGGTCTAACCTTTCCTAATGCATCTTCTTGCAAGGAACTTTTATATACACGATCAATTTGTTGATAATTTAACTTCAGTAAGTTATGTTCACGGGATATATCTTGTTTTATAGTTTGTAATAAAGAAGAAAGACTTTTTGAGTTACAAACAGAGCCCAGAGTTTTAATAAGGGATCGCAATTGCATCATATCTTTATGAATAAAGTCAGCAAAATTTGTCAATGATGCACCGGCTAAACCAGCAATACTCTCATCCATACGCATTGCAGAAAGAGGTAAGTTTAATTCTTTATATAATATTAGGGATTTGATTTGTTCTAACTCTAACAATTGGTTTAATATAATATTCTGGCTTCTTTTGTCACTTAATGTCATTATACTGTCTGGTATACTATCCATAGATTGCCTGAATAGTGATATATTAGTTTTATCAAGTTTAAGCAACATCTCCCCATCATTTGGATTAAAAGATTTTTTCTGTAAATAGTTTGGCAGATAAGTGGATGTATTGCTTTTACAATCATCATAAATAGTAAACATACTATCGACATCTACTGATTCTGTTATAATTTCTTTAAATAAATGTTGAAATTGAGGGTACAGCAGCTCGATCTTAGATGGAGTATCTGACAATTGGATTTTAGATTTAGACATAGATGTACTAAAGAAAATTAATATTCTTGTAACAATAACAACAATTTTATATTTTGCAATATCATATTCAGAATTGGCATCGTCAAGTAAATGAACTTTGGGGTAGATATTAATTTTAAAGTTTATAGGGTAGCATAAAATCTCTAAGTAGTAAGATGCCACACTGCTTTAGCCTGGTTAGATAATACTACTAAACCAGCAATATTTATATATGCTCAATTCGCTTTGTTCATTGATGAGGATGTACGCTCGCCTGCCATATATTACAAATTACTTTAATATTTGTAATATTTTCTTAATAATTATTCAGCTCTGAAAATTAATATAGTTAAAGGTGTTGAATATTTTTGTATTTATATGCGGTTTAAAGCATTTGTTAATATGTATTCATATGGCTTTTATTATTATTAGCCGAAGGTTTAAACTCACTGATGAATAAATAAAATACACACAGTTAACTTGTTGATATTTAGAGTTAATTTTCTTTTTTAAATTTTCCACCTGCTAGTTATTAATGCCGAATCGGATTTATTATATTGGTATAAACATAGCCCCTTCAAAGCCTAAGGAAGTTGCTATTTTGTAATCATACGGGGGAAAAATGATGGGTATTTATGGAGTTATTAAGTTTCAAGCACCTTTTGACAGAATGAGGGAGTATGATTTTCTTGCAGAAGTTAAATTATATAAATCAATAATTTTACAAGCTATTATTGATGCTTCTAATACCTCAAATTCGCAGCAAGCAAGAAAAACAGAACTAGAAGCAAAAAATTGGATTTTTGGCAAATCTGATTATTTTCAGGAAGTGTGCCACCGAGCGGAAAGCCATCCAGACCATGTAATAAGGACAGCAAAGAAGATAATCCGACTAAATTATTCCAATAGCCTAGTAACGTAAATCATTATAAACGCTGTGGAGTTGCTAAAACAAGAATATAAAAGTCTATTTTGTTGAATTTTAGGCCGCAAAAAGTAGTGCACCTGAATTTCTAAATGAATTAAAATAATTATATTATAACGCTCAAAAAACCCCTTGTTCATAGAACATCTTATTTTTTTAAGATAAAAGGCAAATTTATTAGCTAAAGATGTTCACTGATGTATTATACAAGATTACGATTACGCATTCAAAAAAGAAATATAGGACTAGTACTTTAACTAGATTAGCTTTGTTTGTATATGTCTATCGTCATTTTTAATCACATTGGCTATGCTGAGAAAACTGCATATACTTTTGATATTCCTACGCTTAAAAGAAGTTATTATGTATTAGGCGAGGAAAGTAGAATTAAACATAATAACGGTGTACCAATAACAAGGGATTCGGGGATCAATGTATTTATTAATACCTCTTTTTCATCAGCGGATACAGCATTTTTTGTCATCGATCCACAGGATGATTCTCCGTCTGATTTTCTTAATCAATATTATGGTCAGGTCACAAATCAGTATATTTTACCCTTGATCAAGAAAGCTCAACTTCGTAACTTTCCAATTTTTATCTTTACAAATAACTACAAAGTTCTATCGCATTTATGTTCAATATCTAAGCCATTGATTGACCTATCAGATTCAACAAACGTCAAAATAGTTTTTTGGCAAGATATACTCAAGTATCAAAAATTCTCAAAAAGCTTAAGACAAAAGGGAATAAAAGAGATAATTTATACAGGGATTGGTATATTAGCAATCATGGCCACAAGCAGCCACTCCGTTAATGGAATATAACGATTACTATAAGGAACTTTGTAATACAGCGCCGCCAGGTTTTGTATATATTTCTTATCACAATTTAATTTATTACATTGTTTGTACTGATGGCAAAACTTTTGACCAGCATCCGTAGCAAAAGATCTGTTCAATTTTTCTACTGCTTGTTCAGTGACACTATCAGTGTCCTTTATAGGCATAGGGCTAGTCTGTGATAAAATCTGTATTAGTTCTAGAAAAGGAATATATCCTATACTATTATGTAAGGATAATATCTTTTCTTTCGATTTGTTAAGCTTTTTTACTATTTGCTGTTTATCCAGTACCCCATATGGACCAACTAACTCATTCTCATTTACCCAAACATCAAGGCATTTTAAGGAATAAGGCAAAATAATTGTAGTCTCATTTGGCAAGGATTGAGAAATCGCAATTGCACTTTCAGTGGAGGAAGAAATTAGTAAATCCCATTGATTTTCTAGGTTAATATTTTGTAAAAAATACATATATTCATCAATAAAGCTAGTCACTGATTCTGAGAGCAGTAGTTTCGGTGGGCTTGTCTTTGTTATATTGAGAGTTATCCAATTCTTGCCACTTGGGAGAAGAGTAGCATAGGACAGATAATAATAATTACTACCAATTCGTAGTGGATCCTTTTTGCTTTCCGTGTCAGTATATTTACTCCATCTTTGTATCATTGGATATTTACTTTCATCAACAGCTAGGTCGTATGTCCATTTTGGTTTTCCAAAATGCCAACTTTCTTTCACCTGGCTTTTATTATGATCCATTACGATAATATTGCCCTTAAATGCTGACAACACAAATAACTCGTCATCTATTGGAACAGCGGCATAAGGATAGTTAAAGAATTTAAAAGTAGGTCCGTTGCCTCCAGTATATTGTGAAACACTGAGATTTTTAATATTTAACAATGAAATATGACCTGTTTGGGCATCTGATATGATCAAATTCTCATTATCTATTGGATAAATAGATGTTGGCCAAAGAAATTGTCCCTTGTTGGTATCTGAGCCTTTTGATCCATATTTCCTCAAAATTTTGCCATTATTTATATCTATTTCAAAAATTTTTCCCTCGAGAAGACCGGTTGCATATACTTTATCTCCAACAATAGTAACGCCATGAGCACGGCCAACCTTAGTTGACCATAATTCTTGACCACTATCTATATCAATTGCTGTGATATTACTACCATCGTAGTTTGCTGAAACCAAAATTTTTCCATTTGAATAAACGTTCTCAGGTGATATAAGTGATTTCGTTTGATACACTTTGCTGATGTTATACTTACAAGATTCAGTATTTATATCTCCATATAACACGTTATTACGGCCGTAATTTGCAACAAACAAAGTGCCGTCCCCATAGCTATAAAGGCCAGTAGGAAGTTGCTGTTCAGCTCCCATATCAACCATGCAATATTCCTTATTTTGCCGATTTAGCAGGATAATTGATGCATATGTGGCAATTGCGTAATAATTTGGTTTTATTTTAGCTATACTAACAGTTGGCAAGGGTATGTCAGCACCTGCTATGTCAACAGTTTGATTCACATTTGTAAGAAAAAAATTCTGACTGTGATCAGTGTCTAAATACACGTAACTATCACTATGTTGATCATCTTTTAAGAAAGAATATACTATAACCACTACTAATATACTCAATGAAGTAATAGCTAAATTCCTTATCAACTTACTTTTTTTCATCTACTTATAACCTATATGTTATGTTAGGATATTGAGTGATCAATTCCAGCTTATTTTGTATTATTTTATTAACTTTTTTAATTCTACAATCAAAATAAGTCTTTCTCTAATACAAGTCAAATAGATAGTTTGACTTGTATTAGCTATCTGAACAACTTATATTTTGTACAATTAGTTAGGGAAAGGAACTATTCTATCTTTTTTGCGTCGCCCTCAGTTTAGGAATTTCATTAGTGGCTTACTTAAATCAGTGCTATATATGATAGAGAACATTTTCTTTAATATTTATATCCCTTTGAATCCATTATTTATATTGTGCGGTGCAGCAAAAAGAATATGTCCTGAAGTATAAATTAAATCTTAATATATAATGAAATATGTGCGCCGGGCATGGTGTAAGAGTTGGGGGTTAAAGTCCCCTATGGGCTGAATTAGAGCGGTCCATTAGCTGAGGCAAGGTTAACATCGTGAGGTGTTGGCTGAAGGAAGCTGAAGGCAAAGTAAGGCTGGAACGA
>JBGCEV010000010.1:0-32479 GCA_045106605.1 Rickettsiaceae bacterium
TATTATTTAGAAAAAAGAGCTTGTATTATGCGTCCTAAAACTATATGCTAAGCTAATACCCTATTTTTCGTATAATACAAATATAATGTATTCAATAAACTAATAAATTCTTTTTAAAAAGTGTTTGCTAAATTTGATTAATGATAACACAAGAAAAAGAGAATTGTTAAAATCTATAATAGGTTATTATTCGTATAATACGCTATAGGACTTTTTCGCAGCTATCCTGCTGATACGCCTATAGTAGTATTAAGAATTGGCTATTTTGCCGCCACTTAATATACTTAATAGTGCAAATGGAGGGGATGTGCAATTATACCCAAAAATCAGAATTTTCTTAAGGCAAAGCTTAGAGCCTCTCGTGCTAATAAACTATCTTTGGATCTGTATCATTTGGAGGTTCTGGTCGCTCATCTCTAGGATTAAGTATAAACTTACCATCTCTTAATTTAAGTAGACTTTGGGTCATGGTATCTACTAGATCTCTTGAAGAACTATTTGGAAATGTTGCAACTTCTTCTAAAAACTCCTCTGCATAAGGAATTAACCTATCATATTTAGGGGGCCTTGCTCTAAGCCATACTCTACCACCTTCAATTATAGGAGTAACCAATCTTACTCTTTGTATTTTATCACCATATTTAGTTGGATTAAATGCTACCGCTGGTATACCACCTGCATGTAAATCTTGTATTAGTGGATCTCCTGAGGCTTTAGCTTCTACTAAACACATATCAATTTGTCTTCCTTTAAAATCTGGATTACGTTCTTTGCCATTATCAAAAAAAAAAAAAAATAAGCGTTTTGCCATTTCTCTAAGTTCTGGGTATTCAACACGACCTCGCCATGATGAGAGCAATATCAAATTCTCTATGTGGTTATGATCATAAAATACTCCCCAAGTAGTACAGGCGGAGTATGCTGACATTTCATTAGCAGTAAGCGCAGTATCCCAACTTTGTACAATGAATTGTATTTCAGGTGGCTGATCATGCTTCCACCATTTAAACCATGATTTCTGGATTATTCCGCCCTCTTCCGGTGCTGGTCTTTGCTGATACTGCCCAGCATACCCATAGGAGCCTAGTCTATGCTTGTATTGATTGATTTCTTCAAGTGAAAATCTTTGCTCACATAGTAGCTCACCTTCTTCTTCTCTTGGGTCTTGCCAGATTTTGCCGTTAGTAGATGGAAGAATAACAGTTTTAGCCTTCCTTGATTCTTCATATTCCATAGGCAAAATTAGCTTTACCCATTCATTTTTATTTAGGTCATTATCTATAATATGACCAGTCATATCTTCTTCATGGAGTCGTTGTTGAATTATAATTTGCACATCATTTTTTGGGTCGTTAAGTCTGGTTGACCACACACTATCTAACCATTCAAGAGCAGCATTGCGTTTAACTTCACTCTCTCCATCTTGCACATTATTTCCATCATCAACTATTAAGAAATTACCACCTTTACCAGTTGCACTTGCGCCAACAGATGTAGCAATACGGCTGCCCTTTTTATTATTATCAAAGAATCCCTTGGCTTTTTGGTCACGAGACAATTGGTACAAATTACCAAAACGTTCCTGATACCAATTACTCTCTATCAATCTTCTGCATTTTAAGGAATGTTCTATTGAGAGTGAACCAGCATAGGAGGAATAAAGGAATTTTTCCTCTGGATTATGAAGCCATACCCAAGCAGGAAACATTACAGATACTATTGTACTTTTACTTGTTCTTGGAGGGATGTTGATTAGGAGTTTCTTTATCTCTCGAAGGTAACAAGCCTCTAGATGCTCAGCTATTGCCTGTATATGCCAGCTATCAATAAATCTTACACCACCTTCAATTGCGGGCCATGCTTGCTTGATGAATTCATGGAATGACTGCTTGGTATTAACTTTAGATAGTAATAGCTCTATATTGGGAATGGATAAAGCTAAATCATTTATTGCTAGTTCTTCCTTATTCTTCAACATTACCACTCCTTAATAAAACTTTTCTAAAGCTTTTATGCTTTCATTATAGCACATTAATAACTATCAAGTTATGTGGGGATATTTCACAAATAAAGATGTAGATAAATCTGCAAGGAAGAAATACCAATTGTTTGGATTTTCTAGAAGGGTTTTCTTTAACTATATGGAGTGTTATAAAAAATCCTTGACGTAGTTCTCTTGTAGTAATTCATTTTATTCTTTTACAAGAACTGCATAAAATTCATGCGAATGAAGAGCAGTATCCCATATTTTGTCTACTTTTAGTGAAATAAGTTTCATTCGATTTAATTCGTTGATGATAAATGCAAAGCTTTGTGGTGTAAACCTCCATTTATGTGCATCTATATAATGATTATTAGAATTTTTATAATTTATATATTCTTGCTTAAAACACTCTCTGTTTTCCATAAATGTAGGAACCCCACTATCATCTTCCCAGTGTCTTTTTGACTCATTATGACCAGTTTCGCACTTAGCTAAAATTGTTTGTAAAGAGTGGTTTTGTGGATCTTCCCAATATGTAGCTAGAACCATAGATAATGGCGTTACAAATATAAAATGATCAAAACAGTATCTTTTATCTGGTATAGCTAGATAAAACTTCCCACCTTTTTCCAATAAATTTTCAACTTGTTGAAAATGTTTAATTAGATTTACTTGATGTTCAATATTATGGCTAGAAAAAACTATGTCAAATTTTTGTTTAATTAAACTCATATCGCCATGAGCTTCTACATAATCGATATAAGGAATATTATCAATAGATATTTGATCGATTTTAGCTTTTTCAATCAACCCTTCCTTATCAAGAACATCAAAATACCTTACATTATCTCCTTTAATTACTGGTGTAAAATAGGGCCCTATTTCTAACTGCAAGCCTTTACTTTGCTGAATATTAGCAATAAACTTTGCACGAGAGTATGGTACAGCAATTATATCATTTTTTTCTTTATCAAAATACGAGTCTGTAGCATATTTATACTTTGGTTCTTCAGTAATATACTGAATTGTATATCTAATATCGTTATGTATTTTTCTTAGTTTTTTATATAAAACAAAAGTTGCAACCGTAGTAATAACAAAAACTATAAAAACTATATGTAAAAATTTTCTATCCATATTATATCTAGCAGTAAAATTTAGTCTAACATTTTATATATTTTTTAATTGCATAGTCAATTATATTCTTGTTTTTATTATAATTATAAAAATTATTCACGCTTTCTTAGACTATTATTCTTTAGTATGTTTTTAGTTGTTTATAGAAAATTGAAGATTTTCTCTTTCAACTTAAATAACATAAGCAAAAATACTTAATACTTGCTAAAAGTCGCAAAACCAACTATTAGTTAACAGTTGTTATTAAAAACATACATAATAAATATATAGGTTATAAAATGAAAAGTACAATTGACCAAAAAATAGAAGATGCGTTTTATTACGCAGTAAACTTTTATAACACAAACGATAGGAATTTGGAAAAGCAAAGGTTTTGTCTAGACCAAATGATGAAGTATGGTCTAGACCTTGATACTTGTATAAGGATACAAAACCCTGTTATGTCTGTTTTTCAGATGGGCGAGTTAATGGAGATAGGAAGCGAACTAACCCAACAACACTTAACTATTATTACAAACAACATTCGCCAACATTTACTAAGTATTCAACCAACTATGCAACCAGACGTGGTGAAAGAACTGCCCAATATACCAACCTTAGGTGGTGCTGGACAAGGTGGTAATAAACGAGATATTGATGGTGTAAGTGTTCAAATAAAAAATGTTGTTCAAGATATAACTATAAATGGATACAAAGGACAAAAAATCTTAGTAATGTCTAACTACGACCTTGAGCCTCATGATATGAATTACCTATCAGGTACAATGCCAAGTAATAGTTATAACTTTACGCTTGTAGATTTTAGCCATAATCCAAGAGTGGGTGCAATGGGAGTTGATTACTTACTCAAAGGAGCACCTGGTATATCAAGCATACAGCAAGGTAATCACGACATAAGTTTAATGTATCAAGGAATACTAACAAGACCTAACTTTAATATTGTAAAACTCAATTTGGAGAATTGCAATATAGGTGATATTGGTGCCGATATTCTAGGTCATGCTCTTGTTAGCGGTAAATTGCCAGCTACTAAGAATATTGATGTTTCGGGGAATAATTTTACCCTTAATGCTTATTCAAATTTAATACAAGGTGTAAATTCGGATGCAGTATCAGAAGATCTGCATATAACTACGTATAAAACACCTTTGCTTAAGGATATGATAGATTTTATAAAGAAAGCAGCTGATTATATTTTTAAAGAACATGCAAAAAAACAAGACCTAACGTCTAAAGAAGTCGTAGCTATTTATGGTGAAAAGAACACTGATTATTGTAAGAAATGGTTGAGTGGTGTAGGACAAGGATTATCAGCAGGAATTATTAAAGAAATAGGAAAACCTGAAACTATAAATCTTTTAAGTAAAGTTAATAAGGATAAAAACCCATATCCTAAATTAATGGTATATTCAGGCATATTTATAAGAGCTGCGAAAGACGCAAAAGAAGATATTTTTAGTACAGATCTTTTTAAGTGTATAGGAGCAGTAAATTCAAATAATGCTATGAATGTTGAAGAATATCAAGCAACAATTATAGGTAAAGATGGAGATCCTGATGTTTATTAATATATGGAGTAATATACTATTATACTTCAAAAAGTTTTTTAAAACAAAAGGAAGAGACGGAAGAAAAGTTTTTTTTATATTTACAATTATATATTATCTTTTAAACATGATTTTAGATGTCATAATTGATAAATCTAATTTCTTTCTAGAATATTTATTAATTATTATATTATTTATTTCTTATTTTAATTTTACTATACGTAGATTACACGATTTAAATATAAGCGGATGGATGTTTGTTTTTATTAATGTAATATTGTTTTTAATATACTATTATATATATGAAACTTCTTTTTTTCAACAGTATTGTTCTATAATATTTTGGATAGTTACAATATCGTTAATAATACCACTTATTATCGTAAAAGGCACGGAAGGACCAAATAAATACGGTAACCCCCCTAAATATTAGAAGTAAAATATCCTACACGAATTGTAGCTAATTTATTAGCTTGTTGTATATTATTTTAACAAACTACTATTTTGCACCCAATAAAATTAATAAACGCTCTAATAAATTGCGATTATTTATATTTCCTCTAATTTTAATATCTTCATAAGCTTGAAATGATTCTGTTTGACTAATACCAATTGATATAAATCCATTTAAAGCTTCGCTTAAAATAAATGTATTTTTGAATACAATATCTTTTTTAATTATAGCGTTATTATATAAAAGAGGCATAATAAAAGCTCCACTATGCGTAATATTTGTTTTTTCAACTATATCTAGTAAAATATTTTTTTTATTTTGATAAATATAATTATTGTTTTTTTTATTTTTTAATTGGGAGTGTGGGAGTAATTTAAAAAATAAACCCAGATCATGTTCACTTTTCTGTTCTACACTTACTATAAAATCATATAATGAATATAGAATCTTAGTATTTTTATAATAACTTTTTAATACCTTTTGTGAAAATAAAATTTCCCCTTTATTTATATTATGTTGTCTATTATTAAAACACTTATATCTTTTCCAAAATTGAATAAAATTTTTATTCAATAACACTTTTTTATCTAAACTTAAAAGAAATGATTGCAAGTGCCACTTTTTATCATATATATTCTCGGTAAGACTGATTACATCGTAATTTTTATCCAGTAATTGTTCAAAGACTTTGGATAAATTTTTTTTAAAATAAAACATTGAATCATTTAAAATAATTAGTTTATCTAAAGTTTCTAGATTTGTTTGAAGAATAGTATCTCTATAAGGTGCAAAATCTCTTCCAAAGTTTTTTCTAACTATTATTAAATCGCATTGTTCTTTCAACTTATCAGTAATACTTTCACAAAGCCCTTCGTTTAAGTTAATTGTACAATTAATTTTTAATTTTTTTAGTACATTAAGTACATTATTAATATAAAAAGGAATTTCTTTATCCTGATATATAACAAAAATAACCCTCACTCTAGACGAGAAACATAAATTACCATTTATTTTTTTTATAGTTCTAAGTTTTGATGAATACAAAAGAGGGTTCAATAAATCTTTTAGTATAGAAAATATATTATATGGCTTGACTAATATAATTTTTAGTAACGCTATTATAAAACTTTTTAAATAAATCATTTATAATAATCCAACATCATTTTAACATGATATTGCCACTTTGGAATATTTAGACTAAAGATTTGTTTAATTTTTTCTGTATCTAATTTAGAATATAAGGGTCTTTCTGCTGGAAGTGGGTATTCAGATGTATTAATAGGAGTTATATTTTCTGGTAAAGTTTTTAACTTTATACCCCTAGTTTGAAGTTCTTTTATAACAAATAATGCTAATTCGTACCAGCTAACTTTGCCTTGTGCAGTAATATTAAATATACCTTGTTTTTTATAGTGTAAATTTTGTACGATACAATGAGCAGTAATATCCGCTATAAAATCTGCACTTGTAGGACAACCTATTTGGTCTGAAACAACTCTTAATTGACCTCTTTCTTTTGCCAACTTAACTATAGTATTAATAAAATTGGCACCTTCTTTACTATATACCCAACTTGTTCTAAAAATTAAATGATTACAACCAGATTTTATTATTTCATTTTCTCCAGATAGTTTTGTCTTACCATATACAGATAGTGGATTTGTAGTATCTGTTTCTATATAACTTTTTGTATTTTTTCCATCAAAAACATAGTCTGTAGAATAATGTACTAATAATCCACCTAATTGCTTAATTTCATCAGATATAATTTTTAAAGCCCTAGAATTTATCGCAAAAGCTTTATCTGGTTCTTTCTCTGCTTTATCCACATTAGTATAAGCAGCAGCATTAACTATTACATGTGGTTTATAATTTCGGATAAGATTTGTAATTTGCAACTGATTTTCTAAATTAACCTCTATTCTTGTTAGAGCTTTAACTTCCCCAAGCGTAACCAAAGATCTTCTTAATTGATATCCAACTTGTCCATTTGCACCAAACAGTAATATTCTCATTTTGTGTAATTAACTATAATTTTTTAATTATATCTAAATGCATTCATTATTAATGTCAATATTTTTACAAACCAATATAACATAAAAAATAAACATTACAAAAAAACTAAATATTATTTTCTACCTTTTCTCTCTCTGTTGTTTATACAAGAAGCCTATGAGAAGTTAAGCCAGTATAACTGGAATGAACAGCAACTCATAGCATATGAGCAATAAAAAGCGTGTTTGGGATAATATTGCTGCTTTGAATTATCAATTAGATGAGGCGGAAGCTAAAGGAAAGGTTGATGATAAATATGAGAGAAATTTAGAAATCGCCAAAACATGATCTCTAAAAATTATTCTATTTCTTATATTTTCTCTATTACTGGCTTGTCTACTGATGAGATTAAGAAGCTGCAGAAATAACCTTCTCTTCTCTAAGTATTTTATACACAGAGGCTCGACTTATACCCATTTCTCGCGCTAGAGCAACACCTTTTACTCCATCATGCTTGAACCTATCTATTAGCTTTTTGCGGTTAATACGACGCCTACGTCCGAATTTAATACCTTTGAGCTTAGCTTCTAACCTTCCTTCATTGGTACGTTCTAATATTCTCAAACGCTCTGATTCTGCTACGGCAGAAAGTATAGTAATGACCATTTTACCAGTGGTACCTTCTGTAGATATTCCATCTTCTAAAAAACGCACACCCACTTGCATTTGATCGAATTGATTTATTAGATCGATCATGTCAGAGGTATCTCTACCTAACCTATCTAATTTTGTTACAAGTACTACGTCTCCTTGTTCTACTCTGTCTAACAGTTTTTGTAGACCTTCTCTTTTTGTATTATTGCCGGTACTTTTATCAGAGAGTATCCTGAACTCTTTAACGCCTTCATTTATCAGTTTTTGTTTCTGTATTTCCAACGACTGTTCTGACGTAGAAACTCTTGCATATCCGAATAATCTCATTGTACCAATTTATATAGTGTATTAAATCGGATAGTATACATAAGTGCTAAAATACTGTCAACTAAATATAGTGTTTTGATATAATACACATACAAAATTACATATTTTTGAGTGCATATTATCTTATAAGTTTTTTTACAGGTGCAGCATGCTATTATTTTTTTATACCTAATCTACGATTTGCCTTGATATAATTTTTCTGATAATCTGATTTATATTATTAGTATTAAATGAGATTAATTATGAAAAATACATGTGATTTTAGTGGTTTTACTTTTACAGGTACCGATGGTAAAACTTATGGTTATGATAAAAATGGTGCACCTTGTACAACTAGTGGTATATCAACAACAAACATATCTGATGTTATAGCTGATAAATGGGGAAATATAGCTAATAAACCAATATTAGAAATTTCAACTACTCCATCACAACCGCTAATACAGAACAATATAAATACGAATCCTAGTTATACTCCAAATATTGGTTTTCAGCCTAATATAAGTATCTCGCAGCCAAATATTCCTATTGTTAATACAACTCCTTTAAATGAATTACCGAGAATAGCTACTGAAAAAGAATTTACAGCAACTTGCCATGGTAGTATTGTTGTAAATTCAATTATAGACCATGCGATTACTAGAAATTCCCAAGGATACGGATCTAATGCTCTTGCCAGTTTAAAAACATTTAACTTAAGTCATAATTACTTAGGCGATGGAGAAATAAAAAAGTTAAACGATGGTTTGTATGGATATACACTAAACTTACAAATTTTTAATTTTTGTAACAATAAAATGGGAGCAGTAGGACTAGATCATTTAATAAAAGGCTCTATAGGCATAGATCACTTACAAAAAGGTGGGAATGATATACATAACATGATGCAAGGAATATTAACTTTGCCATCAACTAGTATTGTTTGTTTGAATTTAGCAAATAATAACATAGGCGATATTGGTGCTGATATCTTAGGCCATGCTCTTGCTAATGGGAAATTGCCAGCTACCAAATATATTGATATTTCAGGGAATGGTATTACTAAAGATGGTGATACCAAAATTGTTCAGGCTTTAAAAGAACCTAAAACTCCTGATGTGGTAGTTGTTACAAAACAGTTAACAGACAGTCTTAAAATGATAACAGGTACTAAGGAAGAAAAAATAGCTATCTTCAAAGACTTACTTAGACAAGGTGCTGAAAAAGGTACAAGTGATAAAGCTATTGTCGCTGATGGGAATATGTATAATAAAATAAAACTTGGTGCAAAACAATTATTTGGTTTTTCTAAATGTCAGTGGAATCCTGAAGAAATAGTACAAAGTTATGCTGAAGATAAAATATTTGCAAAATTACCTAAGACTTTAGGAAAATTTTTAGGCAACACATTAAATATTCAAAGTATAGTTAGTTGTTACTTAGAAGCATCCAACGACGCTTGGACTTCTGATATTGGTCAAGCGGTATTAAAAGACCAATTGTGTGTTATGGGAGAAACAGAATTTTGTAATGACCAATAAATTATATAAATTATTTATAGCAAATTTCTTTAATATTAAAGGTCGTTCAAGTAGAAAAGAATTCATATGTCGTTTTACAATGATGTGGATATTTGGTTTTGCTTCTATGTATTTAATAGAATTATACGAAAAAAAACATAATAATTTGATTGATCACGTTTCTGTTATAATATGTTTATTTTTTTTTATTAGCTTTATACAAGTATTTTTTGTAATTAATCGCCGCCTACACGACCTAAATACTAGTGGTTGGTGGCAATTAATTACTTTTATTCCTTTAGGTCAATTCATGTTAATAGGTTTTATCTTCTTCAAAGGCACAGACGGACCAAACAAATACGGACCCCCACCAGAATATTAATTTCTACCTATAAAAATCATGGAAATATAACATATCCTCATACTTCTTAGGTTTTGCTCTACGCTTTAAATATCCTTGTCTCCACACATCTAATTTTTTATCAACTGATGAATGATGTATATGGGTTCCATCATTACCATATATCAGCTTCATTGCCTGAGAAGACAAAGGTTGTTTTCTTAGAGAAACTACATTAGAAGCTCCTTTTTGTCTTTCTTCGATTTCAACAGCTTTTTCAATATCTCTATCTTTTAGCAGTGCTAGTATAGATGCGTGAGGACTTCTGCTTTTCATAGTAAGTATTCAAACAACTCGGTGCTACGTTTCCTCTTAGATTCCTTAAACTTCTCACTCCACGCTTTAAGCCTAGCATTCTCCCAATAATCATGGCTTTTCTTTAGCTCTATAACCTCTTTTGGCTTAAGCCTAGACCTATTCTTGGCCATGTCATGATTTTCATCTTCATTTTCATAGATATGTTCAAAGTAGAAATCTGGGTCTATATGTTTAATTTTGTTCATTTTTTAACTCTTGCCTAACTCTATGTTCTTGAATATGCCTCATTGCTTCATTGAACTTATCAATGTGCTGTAAGATAAATTCTTCTGATATACCAGACTGAGTTTGCTCTTGCTGTAATGGATTACTTAGTAATTGCTGCTTTACTTGGGCAAGGTCGCTAAGATGCTTTACCTCAGATAAGGTAATATTGCCCTTTCGTATTTCAGCTATAGCTTTATTGACAATATCTATAGGATTTGCATCATTAGGAATATTGAATTTAATCTTTTTTTCTTCCTTAGCATTCCAAGCTGCTTTAGTCTGAGCAAAGAATTTAGCTGCTTGGAACTTCAACTGTAATTTGCATGAGTCATCTCCTGTATATTGGGTAAATTGCATCAATGTATTACCAATATGCGTATGAGCTTTCGACACCCCCCTACTATAGGCTCTCAAAACCTCTTCATCTCTAGTTTTTATCCTATGGAAACTAGCCACAGAAATACCCAGATAATCAGCTATTTTATCAATTGGTAAATATGCAGCTAAAACTTCAACATCTCTTATTTGTAATGCATCTAGTTCAACTTTAGGACGCCCCCCTGTGTTCTTTTTATTGCTCATCTAAAATTACCTCCTTACCTGTTTCTTTTTCCCATCTATTAATTATGATATCTACGTAAACGGGTGATAATTCCATCATGTAGCAATTGCGGTCTGACTTCTGGCAAGCAATTAGAGTTGTACCACTACCACCGAATGGGTCATATACTGACTGACCTTTTTTGCTGTTATTGAGTATAGGACGTAGCATACATTCCAAAGGCTTTTGGGTACCATGACCTGTTTGCTCTTCCTTTTCCCTCGCTCCGTAGTTGTGATTATCTATATCCCAGACTGTTGCTTGATCACGACGACCCTGCCAGTTATGCTTTACCTTCTGGCTTTTTCTGACTGCATACCAACATGGCTCGTGCTTATGGTGATAATCACCTCTGCTAAGTACAAAGTGCTGTTTATTCCAGATAATAAGGTTAATTAGGTCAAAGCCACTATTCTCTATGGTCTCTGCGAACTTATGAGTATATGAAGATGAGTGCCAAATATAGGCAATATCTCCTGTAAATAATGAATATGCCTCGCTCCAGTCAGATCTATCATCATTTAATACTTTGCCAAGGTTTTTGCTGTCATTGCCTTCTCGCGCCTCATTACGCCACTCTGGCTTATAGTTAACTCCATAAGGTGGGTCAGTGAGCATCAATATTGGATTTTTACCATTTAAGAGCTTATCTACATGCTGTGGATTGGTACTATCTCCGCACATCAGGCGGTGCTTACCTAATATATACACATCACCTAGTTTTGATTTTGGCTCTGTTGGTAATTCTTCTGAACTCGAACTATCTTCTGCCGCAGCTAACAATTCATCATCACCAAAGCCCACCAGCATATCACTAGACATACCGAAATCTACAAGAGTATCAGCGTCAAATCTATTTGCTAATATATCAAGATTATACTCACCAAATGATAAGTTATCCCTGATATTTATTCGGTCTAATTCTTCCTCGTTGAGGTTGCGATCTGGGATAAGGACTTCTAATGTATCAGTTTCCTTCAATCCAGCTTCAAGTAGAGCTTTCTTACGTTGATGGCCACCAATAATAACATTGTCTTGATTGACTATGATACGCTGGTGGTAACCATCTTGTTTTATAGACTTTACCAGCTTTGCAAAATCATCATTGCTTATCTGGCGAGGATTATGCTCATATTCTTTTAATTCTGATATTTGAATAGTTTTAGATGTCCAATTTAGCATGGTTTTTCTTTTTTATTATACCACAGCTAAAAAGTAAGAAGATTGTCTTGGGTTAGGGTCTACGGGGAGTCCTATCGATCTATTTCATGGATTATTTTCTTTTAAATAACAATATGCCCCAACAAACAATTAACCCAATGCAGGTCGTAATCCAAAATGGGGCTATTACTGAAAACCATGACCATTCCTCTATTACTGGTATTTGCAGTAATTTAAAGAATGGCAAGCTAAAGCTTAGCAAATATATCGTATAGAGTATGTCTTTAAATCTTGTCATTTACGAAGCCATCTTTTCTTGTTTAACATCTAACCCCATTTGCTTAAGCATTTTATAACATTCAGCTATATACCTTGCTGTATCTAAATTTTGCATTGGCTCTGATAAATCCATCAATGGACAAGCTCCATCGCTATTTGACACTTTAACATCTTTTTTAGGGCTGCCATCTTTTTTTAGTTCGATTATTTTGGATTGTCTATAAATAGGCTCTCCACCTTTTGCCCAATACCACCTTACTACTCTGCCTAAATATTGACCTTTCCATATTCCACCATTTGCAACTTTGATAAACATGGTAAAGTTCTCTGGAGTTTTTTCTGCTCTGCTTATAGTTTCTTCTATTGGAACACCTTTGGTTAGATATTCTATAACCGCCTTATTACAAACTTTTACATGGGCATTATTAGACAGACTACCTGTTACAAAATGACCTTTGCATTTTAAGGTACCATCTTTTTTTACAGCAATGTAAGAATTAACACTTTCATTGTATATAGCTTTATACCTCGTTTCTTCTAATATTAAGGATGTTCTTTTTTGCCACCTATTAATTAATCTCTGTAATTCTACATAATGTTTTACTTTAAAATATACAGCTATTCCATCAGTATTAGCACTTACTACACTGAATCCATTTTGCCCTAATGTTTCTATTAGCATCAGCAAACTTAACTGACCTGTTAATGTTGTATGTACTAACATTTCTGGGTCATATAGCAATTTACTATATTTATCACCGAACTTACCAAAGCTGCCATTTAATATAATCTTAAACACTTGTGACTTGAATATATCACCATTTTGTTTTGCTTCTATACGTTCATTGAATATTTTCCTATATGTATCTAGAAATTCTTGTTTATCAAGCTGACGAGGAGCATATTTATTGTTTAGTATAATAGAGGGGTAGTAACTCACTACATCTAAATCTATAAGCATTTCGTCGCTACTGGTAATAACAGACCTATTTTTCTCCGTAGAATGAAGGCCACCTATTCCAAAACTGTATGATTTGTCATTTATTTCTATTTCTTTTGGAATACTATTATCTTTGTTGATATCTTCTTCTCTAGTACCTATAAATTCTACTAATTCTACATCGCAGAGTAACTTCTGTAATATAGGTGTTTCAAAAAAAATATAATCTGGCTTTGTATATTTGAACTTATATTCATTTAATGGCTCACTAACAAAACTAAGCTGTTTGCGTAGTAAGCTTTCTGCTATTTGCGGATCTGCCTTACTACGTACATCTACCTTATATTCTTTAGTAATATTATTCCTAATTTCCAACTGGTTTGATAAGGCATGGTATAGATCTATTGTTAAATCAACATCGTTTGCACAGTATGCAAGTATTTGCTGCTTTTGATCCGAGTTAAGAGCTTGATCAGGAGCATAAGGTAAGTCTTGTAATCTCCCTGATTGAAGTCTTGCGCCGTACATTTTAAGACTTGCTGTAATGCCAGGTGGAGATTTAATAAGGTCGATATGGTTATAATAACCAGAGCACCACAAACTTTCTGAGCATAATATATCATAAGTACTTTCTTCCTTACCCACTATGCGATCAGATAATATTTTAAGAGCTTTATTACCATGACCACGTAGTGCATACATTATCATTGGCATATCATAACTTCGACTATTAAAACCTATTGTCTCAGCAGTCTGCAAGTAATGTTCTAACCTGTTTATATCAAGTTGCTTTTCTTCATCTAGCTCAAAATACTTAATCCTTCCATTCTCTTTCTTTAGCAACACTAGAAAGTAATTAGGATAACACTCTACGTCTAGAAATACTTTTGTCATTTTTAACACCTGCTTTATTTTTTTAGTCAGGGTTACGTTACAAACCCATAACGTAACCTTTTTTCATGATGACCATGCTGGGTATAGAGGTCTTTTTTTCATAACGTAACCTAAATGTAACCCTTCAACCCCAGTTCTACCTTGTCTTTTCCCTTAAAAGGTGACGTTACTTTATATATTTATATTTAAGTATAAAAATAAAATGGTGTTTTTATTTTATATATAAATTATAACAACTCATAACGTCACCTTTTGCCTAAAACCCAGTTACCACCTACTGTTGAAGGGTTACGTTATGGGTTTGTAACGTAACCCTGATTTTTGCTAAAACGTCTTGTTTCTGCGGTTTAAAGGGTTACGTTTAGGTTACACTTTAGGTTACGTTATGAGTTTTATTCAATTTTTTTCTGCACTACAAACTCTCTTGTTTTTTTTATATATTTTGTACCTAATCTATCTAACATAGCTTTCATTGCTATCATGTCTTTTTTTGGTATAGGTAAATTCCAACCCAGTTTTTGCATTAAACTTTTTATACCAAACCTTAACAACGGAATTTTATCAGTGATTTTATTCTCTGTATAAGGTTTATACTCAGACAAAAAAGTTTCTTCAAAAGAACATATTTCTAAAAACCGTTTATTACTTATCTCAAGACGTTCTTCTTCTTCTGGTATAAGCCACCATCTTTCTCCAGTTTTATATATCTCATAAATTTCTGCCCATAATTGCTGCATATCTATATGGTCAGTTGATAAAAGCTGGTTTACTGGAATACACCAATATCTAACATTACCTGTCCTATCCTTTAAAAACTCTTTTGGGTTAACAGTGCCGCAAAAAACATTTCTTCTGTAAAATACTTCGTTTTTAGCCGCATAAGCTCTTCTCAACACACTTTTAGTACTAGAAATATATGCTTTCATTGATCCAATTGTACTAGAGCGCATCATGCGATCAAATTCACCTAAATCAACTATCCAAAAAGAATTAGTAGTTGCTACACTATCTTTATCTATGGGATTTAAATTTAAATTTTCACAAAAATAATCACTTAATTCTTGAGGAACTAAACTCTGAAACCATGGGCTTTTATTCGTTGATTGTTTCCCTTGAAATATTAATACACCTTTAGACTTCAAGCCTTTTTCAACACACACCGCAGCTACTGCAGAGATAAGCCATTTCCTTACATACAAATCTCTTTCTTCAAGTGGATAATCATCATTAACTAATATTGTATCATACAATGCCTGTAAGCGTGATTTACCATCCCAAGGGTTTAATTTAATAACATCTAGAACTGGATTATATACGTTTTGACTACCTATATTACTACAGTAGCCATTGATAAGATTATTCTTGTTCAAACCATTCATCTCACAAATACTTATTAACTGATTATAACTTGCATTTAGTTTTGTATCAGCGCAGTAAGTTTGACCAGGTATTTCAATCTCTTCCTCTCTTGATATCAAATTTCTTTTTATGGTTATTCCATAACCTTTTAATATAACTTCAAAATTTGGTAATATAGTTTTAGGTGGTTTATCACTATCTATAAAATCGGTAAACATTGGACGAGGTAAAGGCTCATCTATTTTGAATATTTTACCGCTTACTGATTTTATTTTTTCTAATGCTATTTTTCTGTGTTCCTTTTTTATTAAATCTCTTAAAACACCTATACCCAGCTTTGTTTCATCTTTAATTCTTCCAATGTAATATTCTGATTCTATCTCACTACAATACATTGCAATTCCACGTATAATTGGTATTAACTGATTTTCCTCATCTATCTTTTCATCTAAGTCTCTAATTTGACTTTCAATATCTTTTTGCCAATCGTTACTCTTTATGCTCTGAACCTTTTTTAATATAGAAGCAAATGTCTTCGGATTATCTACATTATCTTTAACGCCATTCCAAAGCTCCCTATTCTTTGGCTCATTATATTTTTCTGGATCTTTGTTACTCCATTCATCAAGAATTGTATAACCAACTTCTGAACCTCTATAATTATAGTGCAATGCCATGCATACTTCCATCCAGTCATAAAAACTTAAAGCTTTAACTGGATATTTGGCTAAACAGTCTAAAACTATATCATCACTAATAGGTAAGTGGTTATATTCACTTGCAGCTTTTCCAACAACTTTACTTGCCAATGATATATCTACTACTTTTGCACAATAATCATCAATATTAACTGGAGCACCAGAATTATTATCAGTCCAATATTCATACTTATATTTAGTTATTCCCTCTGGCTGGTCATCTATTACAATAATAGCAGGAAAATACATAGCTTGACTGGCTGTAGTAGAAGCTTTTATATCTATTGCATCTTTGAAACTTAATTTTGCTACAAAATTCTCTACAATTGGTTTGTATATATCAGGATGTATATCCTTATTACTGTTAAGAATTAGTCTGATACAAGGTTTGCAGCTTGTATGGCTTATAGTAGAATAAGCTATATAATTATAGGCTTGCAGTTCTTTTTGTAATAATTTCTCTAGCTCATCTATGGAGCCAGCATAACTATCTATATCCAAAACTATTAAAGTTCTTGCTTTTATATTTGCATTGTTTCTCTGCATTTTGTCAAAATAACCGCCTACAAAATACTGCAGGTTGTATTTTTCAGCTTTAAGTAGTTTAGCTCTTATTTCACTATGAGTCTTTACAACATCTTCAACATTCTGGACATACTTGTTATAACTCACATACTTTTTAATTGGATTTTTTATAACTGATACTAACCTGTCCCAAGAAAACTCAACATGCTTAATATCAGTATCCTTGATATTATCACCAATGCTGATTTTAAATGTTTTTTTACTCACTGTATCTATCTCTATATTTTCCCGCTTCATGAAACGTCTCTTAATCTAAGGTGTTTTCTAACATTAAACTGAAAAGCAATAATTGCAGATGCAGCACCTTTTGTTTTTTCGTCCCATACATATTTGTTATAAAAATTATTGATGAGTTCAACTTGTTTGTCAGAAGGTGGATAATGTCTCCAAGACGCGGACTTCCAAGCTGCATTTTCATCTTCTATTTCATACAAGAAATCATTTCCTTTAGAGATTGCTGTAACTTTATCTCCTTTATATATAATTTCTGTTTCTATATCAGAATCTTTACTATTAGAACCTCCAATCGCCATATAATGATCACCTTTTTGATAGACACAACTCCATGAATCAAAACCATTTGCCATTAAAAATGTACCTTTCTTATTCTCTATTCTAACTTCATGCCATGCAAATTTTGACATATTGATCATGTCAATTTCTGACATACCATATATATCAACTGCATTTTTAGGTTTGGCTTCAAATTCAAAACCGCACTCTGGACATTCCATAACTCGTATTGGCACAAGAGCGTCGCAATCATGACATTCTTTTACAGGCTCTTCACCTTCTTCCTTATATGGGTATAAATCTATCTCTTGTCCTAAAGACCCATGTATCACAGAAGAAATACCAAAATCGAGTATAACACAATCTGCTTTTATTAACCCTGGATGTTCTCTTTGGTCAATAACTCTTAGACCACGACCTATCATCTGAATCATGGTAGATTTAAATGAACTCATTCGTAGCAATACAACACATGAGATAGGCGGATAGTCCCAACCTTCAGTAAGTACCGCAACATTAACAACAACCTGAACAACACCCTTATTCATTCTTTCAAATATAATATTTCTATGCTCTTGAGATGTTTCTCCAGTTATTATTGCAGTAGCTATTCCATGGCTATTAAATTTATTATATACACTTGTTGCATGTACTATTGTCGAACAAAAAATAACTGTTTTTCTATCGTGTGCATACTTGCGCCAATATTTAACAACATCATCATTGTTGCTATCAGTATCTAAGATAGAAGCAACCTCAGATTCACTATAGTCCCCCATTCTATTGGTCTTTAATTTACCTAACATTTCACGGGTATGCTGGGAATTAGCAATATAGGTAATAGGTCTCACTAAATGACCTTCAGAAATTAATGTAGGTAGAGTTATTTCGTATGCACAATTATCAAAAACCTCTCCAAGGCCTATTTTATCACCTCTGTTTGGAGTAGCAGTTACTCCAAACAATAGCGCGTCTTCATTTAAACTTTGCGCCTTTTTTATAATTCTCACATACCCATCTGCTGGAGCATGGTGAGCCTCATCAATAATAAGTAAATCTATATTAGGCATATCTGATAAGTTATTATACCTAGTAAGCGTTTGCTCCATTGCAAACACCACTTGCCCGCTCCAATCTTTTTTTGCTGCATTAACTACTGATGTTGAAGCACCTTGGTATATTTTTAAAAACTTTTCACGATTTTGAGAAATTAACTCGTTCCTATGAGCAAGAACCAATACTTTATAATTAGGATGCTCTTTTAATACTTCTTTTATTAATGCTGAAAGTATTACAGTTTTTCCAGCACCTGTCGGAGCAACGGCTAAAGTGTTATTTTTCTCTTTTAACGCCAATAAGCATTTATCAACACACTCTTTTTGATAGTCTCGTAGTATCATTACTAAATCTCCTATTTATTCCAAGGAATCTCGTCATCAAAATCTTCGTCGATCTTGACCTTAGCTTTAGCTGGAACCTTTCCCATTATGATTTCATATCTTGAATCATCTGGAGTAATGATGTATTTTATCTCATTGCGGTCGTTGCCTTTATCATCTTTTTTTACTGATACTACAGCTGCAAACTCTAAATTATTGAACTCGCCAAAGTCTTTGAAATTTAGTTTTGATATTGCTTCTGAACTATTATCATCTGGTAAAACGTTACGGCTGCTTTGCAATATTGCTTTCAAGAAAGTAAGTCCCATATTGCCCCATGTTGGACCTTTTTCGCTAAATAAGCCTATGCATCCAATGATTTTGCGAAACTTATATTCACCTTCTAATATTTCATAGGTTGCTTTTAAATAGACAGAACCTGTTTGCTCATTACAAGTACCCCAACCATTTTTTAGCTCCAACTTTTCATCATCATGATATCCAGGGGTGATTAACAACCTAACCTTTACTGACGTTTTATCTGGTATTACTTTGAACTTGCTTTGATTATCTACTTTTGATAAATCCATATTTATTTCTCCTTTTATTTTAAATTATTGTTATTATTATTTTCTTGAGTTTAATATTGCTGACATCCATCTATTTCTTAGATCTGTCTCAGTCATTAGCTTTTTATCCATATTCAATTTTTTCTTCTTTTTCTTTAGATTTTTTAAATAGTTCTTACATACTAGATAACTACTTTCTTTTGTTTCTCTTTGAATTTGTTCTAATTCTTTGTGCACATCCCTTGGCATATTCCAATCAAACGGAAACTGCAGTAATACTTCATCCCATTTTTTAATTAACCCCTTTGTGTTCATTTTTTTAATTAAATCCTTTTCACTCATTACAAGCCTCTATAGTTGCTTTTTCACTTTCTTGGATTACGGAACCCATTGTTAGTTTTACTAGGTTCACAGAATCCTTTGTACTTATGCTACTAGCTGAATTAACAAAACAATCTGCACACATTTTAAGTCTTATATTCGGAGGACAATTGAATTGCTCTGCTTGTTCTTTTTCGCCAGTTTCCTTATTTTGTTTAAAATAAATTAGCAAGTATGGAGTCTGTATAGTTTTGCCTTTTAGCAATTTCTCTATATCACTCTCATTACTTTGGGATTTTTCTGCTGGTTTTTCCTTGGCTTGAATTTCTTTATAGACAGTACCAATCTTTTTCTGACCACTCTTGACAGCTTCTTTTTGCTGATCAGTACCTTTGCGCTGAATAGCATCATATTTAAAAGCTGTCTCATAACTTATGCCCGCTTTCTCTGCTGCTCTTTTTAATGACTTGCCTTTCTGACCCTGGGTCTGTTTCAGACCTAGGGTCTCTTTTTCTTCAGTTTTTTTACCAGCTAACATTCTTTTTTCAGCCAATTTATGCTCAACTTTAGCCAATGTGCATGCAAGTTCTGCTAGATGTTCAATTGATAAGTTACGACGAGCAAACTGGTTATTAATCATCCAGATCTTTACTTCATTCTCATCCTCAAATTCTATTTCCTCTGTTGCAAATGGAATGTTGAACATAGTACAAATGCCGTATCTATTATGACCATCTATAATAATATTCTTGCCTTTCCACACAGTAATAGGTTGTCTACATCCTTCAGTACTCAAACTTTCTGTTAATGCATCTTGCTCAGGTTTACTAAGTGCTGGGATTAATTCCTGAAATTCTTGTTTTATTTCTAATTCCATAAATCTACATACCTTTAATAGTTTTTTGATATTTACTGTCTTGATCTAAAAAAGAAGTCTCGTTTAACTCTTCACTACCCACTCCTAAAGCTTCAGATTTTTGTATATTTCTATTAGTCATTTCCTGCCAATATTCTTCAGCAGTTTGACATTTAGGTTTTGAAGTTTTTCTATTGCAAAATTTGAACATATTTAACTCACTTTTTTTGTTTTCATAAGGTTGCCTTCAAAAGTAGAAATATATTTGAAAGAGGCCAGTAACATGTCACATAGCAATTCAGACTTAATATTTATTGCCATTTGCTCTGCCTCGTTGATTGCAGGGAATTTCTTTACTTTGGTGAATAGCTTCTTAAGAGAGCTAGTTACTATGATGATTTCTTGTATAGTAGATACTCTTAAATCTCTGTCTGCATTAGTATTTACAGTTGGCTCTGCAAAAGTGTCTTTTGGCAGCTTTAATGATTTCTTCTTTCTTTTGATATGTGAATACGCACTATTGACTTTGATTTCAAATTCTTGGCTTTCTTCGCTAAGCTTATCTATTATTGTTATTAATCTAGCTTTTAAGTGATTTATCTCTTTGTACAACCTTTGAAGTTCTAAATCTTCATTAGAGCTTAAAACAGCACGTATAAAACTTAACTCATAGTTATCTTCCAACCAGTTTATTAATCTTATTAGGTAGGTGCGGAGTTTTTGGATCACAAAAGCCCCACTTCTTGCTGAAAATTTTCTATAGCATAATCATCATTACCTTTTAAATTTTTGATGTATTTATTATCAATGTTAGATAAATCTATGGCCTTCTTTAGCCCTTTCGCTAAAATATCTATGTGTGTATTTTTTATTTTTGTCTCTACAGATGTGACTTTGTCTAATTCACAAAAATATATTTTACCTTTACTGAGTTCTTCTAATATTCCACAATCATAGATTGTTAAGAGACAACTAATTTTTGTATTGGGTAAATTAGAAATCAATATTGCTATATCATCTGAAACAAAAATGCATTTACCTAAGAAACTTTGCCATGTTGGTATATTTAACAATCTGCCAAAATTAGTTTCTAACATGAGACTTGAAGATAGAAAGCTTTTCAGACTTTTATCTAAAGTCTGACGATGACAATTACTGAACATTTCTGACAAACCTCTGATACTTTTTGTTCTGACACAATTTGTATCAATTGAACTAAATTTACAGAAAATTACTTGATCAGTTGCTGTCATTTTATTATTTGCCATCATCTCTGAAAAATGTTCAGGTTCTACTAAAGGCCACTTCATAGGCACAGTTAATATTTTATTTAAATAAAATAACGTTATATAAAGATTAATTGCTTGTCTACGCACCATTTTCGACCAAAAATTGTGGATAATATATAAAGAAAAAATCAAAATAATGATTGAATATTTGGATGCATTTTTAATTTGTTTATACTTCTTTACACTTGCTGCTTTATTTTGGAAAAAAGAAAAAATAGATACTATTTTGGATTTTTCTCTTCATAAAAGAGCTTTCTCTGCTGTTGCTTTATTTTTTACTATTATTGCAACAATGATTGGTGGTACTGGTTTTGTAAAAAAGTTAAATTTATTCTATACAGATGGATGGCTATATCTAATACCAAATCTAGGTGTTGTAATACAAATGTTGATATTTTGTTTATTTATAATTCCTAGGGCTGAAAAAATTCTTGGATACCCTACTGTATCAAGCTTTATAGGTGCGCATTACGGCCAAAAAATGAGGTGGATTGCAGCTATGTCTAGTTCTATTGGAGTTTCTGGTTTTATAGCTTCTCAATGTAAAGTAATGGGGATGACTGGTCATGCATTTATCCCTATAATACCAGAAAATATTATTAACTTTATGACCTTGCTTTTAATAACGTTTTATTGCTACAATGGCGGTATTAGACACGTTATTATTACCGATATTTTACAAGCATTATGTTTCTTTGTAACGTTTATATCACTTTTATATTATCTATGGCCCAATCCTGAACAAGCAATTAATATTACTCAAACACACGATTTAACTAAGTATTCATTTTTTACTGCTTTTAATAATGCTTCTATTGAAGAAATACAATCTATGTTGTTATTGCTTTTTTATTTTGCTATTCCTATATTTACTTCTTCTCAATTTCAGAGAATTGCTATAGCACGTAATAAAAGTCAGCTTTATAAATCATGGTGGGCTTCAACATTTTTTATGTTTTTTGCTACTATAATACCTTGCTATATATCTTATTATGTTTTTCTGCAAAACCCTGATTTATCGCAAAATCAGGTATTATCTTATGTTATTAATTTACTTGATGTTCCAGGGTTAAAAGCAATCACTATAATAGGTATTTTTGCTATGGCTATGTCTACTATAGATTCACATATTAATACTGCAGCATGTAATCTAGCTAACGATTTTATAAAAATGAATAGCTTATCTGCTATGGAAAAAGTAACTTGGGCAAGAGTTTATACTATAATTATAGCTCTTTTTTCATATGGGTTAATGTTGCTCGAAGGAAATTTTTTACGACTAGTGTTACTTGCTAGTTCTTTCTATATGCCTATTATTACACTACCTTTATTTGCAGCTATTTTTGATATCAAACTAACAGAACGTAATGTTATCAGTTCTGCTATCATTACGTTTTCAGTTACTCTGGTAGCTCAAATATTAAAATACAATAATATCATTATTATGGATCCGTTAATGCCTTGTTTTCTATTAAACCTTACTTTACTTACCTTTAATTATTTTATAGATAAATATATTTTATTTATAAATACTAAATCAAGTTAACTTAACATGCGTTAGATTAAAACTCTTTACAAAAATATGATATCATGATAAACACATATCATGTAATTATTACATCATATTATCATGACTTATATACTCGGTATTTTATCTCAAAAAGGTGGTGTTGGTAAAAGTACAATAGCTCGTCTACTTGCTGTTGAACTCGCTAAAGAGAATTTTTCTGTAAAAATAGCAGATCTTGATACACAGCAAACAACGTCTACAGATTGGTCCTCTGACCGCTATGAAAACTTTATATCCCCTGAAATACAAGTACAACCTTTTGGGAATTTAAAAACAGCAATAAAAGAGGCTAATAATTTTGATATATATATTTTAGATGGTAAACCTCACTCTTCTAGCCAAACAGTCGAAATAGCAAAAGTTTCAGATATTATTATAATTCCTACAGGACAGACTAAAGATGATTTAAGACCTTCTGTAGCATTAGCTCATAGTTTAGTTAATTCTGGTATTGAAATATCTAAAATATGCTTTTCTCTTACAAAGACTACAAATAGTCAAACTGAAATCGCTGCAGCACTACAGTATCTTAAACAAACTGAATATTATGTCTTACATGGATTTTTACCTATTTCAACTGCGTATGCTATCGCACACGATCAAGGCAAGGCAGTAACAGAAACCTCCTATCACACTCTGAATATTAAAGCTAAAGAAATTGCTCAATCTATTATTGATAGATTATCTAATAAATAATGAGAATAGTATGATTAATACAAAACACTTACAAAAAAAGGGACAACCATTAAAACGTGATCAATCTTTAAATATCACTAATAATCAATCCAATAAAAAACCATTACAAGTTATGTTAACACAAAGCTTATTTGAAGAATTTAGCTCTATAGCTGCAAAAAAGTTTGGATATACCAAAGGTTCTAAAACCAAACTGTTTCTTGAAATATGGAAAGAATATCAAGACAACATTAAATGATATCATGTTTTCATTATTCCAACATATCATGTTATCATATTAACTACTAAACTATTGATTCAATGATTCTCTTATGTTATTGGCTATAGCTTTTATCACAGGTACGCAAACACTGTTTCCAAATTGCTTATATGCTTGTACATCTGATACAGGTATTTTAAATGACTCAGGAAAACCTTGTAATCTTGCAGCTTCTCTAGGTATAATTTTACGTGGATTCTGATTATTTTGTTCAATTAATATCTCACTACCATCTTTATAATATCTTGCTGATATAGTATTTGTATAAATGGAATTCTTATTAAACAAACTATACCCAAACCCTTTACCATTTTTCTTATTCATAATTTTACGACGCCTATGTCCTTCCCATAGCTTATCCGAAATTGTATACCTACTATCTACACTATCTTCTAGTATATCTCCAACACATGTAGGAACATTAATACCTTTAGGAAATTTAAAATTTATATCACTATCTAAAAAACCAATGATATATATTCTTTCTCTATTTTGAGGAACCCCAAAATCTTTTGCCTTTAATATTTCATATTGAATATTATCATATCCTGCTTTTTTTAAATGTTCTAAAATTGTATTAAGAGTTTTTCCATTATCATGATTTTTTAGTTGCTTTACGTTTTCCAATAAAAACACTTTAGGCTTTTTCTTTTTTAATATTCTATCTATATCAAAAAATAAACCTCCTCTATCATCTAAAAATCCTTTTTTCTTGCCAGCTTGTGAAAATGGTTGACAAGGAAATCCTGCTAATAAAATATCATGATCTGGAATATCTGATGCTTTGATCTGTGTAATATCACCATTAATATTTGAATCTAAAAAATTTGATTTATATGTAATAATTGCATATTTATCAATTTCTGAACTGAATACACATTTAAGATCATTAAATACCATTTCAAATCCAAGTCTAATACCCCCTATTCCTGCAAATAAATCTATTACTCTAATCATTATATTGTTTCCAATAATTCATTAATTGTGGTATTTCTTTTAAAAAATATGTTTCAAAATCTATAACATTATGCATTTTATCAAGAAGGTTCTTAGCTTTCACTGTTTTTTGTACTACCAATACTATATTGTGTTCTGACATCTGTTTTGCTTTAGAAAAAGAAATGTTATCGTCAACAGTTAGAAGATATATATTGGGTAAATTTGATCTAGATATTTCTTCAACCACCTCCTGCCAACGCTCTCTTAAAGTTGTTTTCATTGAACCCACTATAGTTTTATTCCTGAATTTTATAAACGCTTTTGTGCTAGGTAGCACCGAATCAACTACTTTACCCAACCCCAAACTAGAGAACATTTTTTTACCTATCTTAGCTTGTGATTCGTATTGATAATTATAATACTCATATAAAAAATATATAATACCTTCAAAAACTTTTCCCGCCCTAGATCTTCTTGACTGAGTATTACTTAAACATAGTTGATAAATATATGGACTTATAGATCCTGCAAACTTTCCAAAAGAACATCTTATTTTTTCTTGAAATTCTTCTAAAGAACAAGACTGATAATTATAAAGCTCTTTACTTATTTTCTGCAGTATTAATCTAGGAATTTGCATATCTTTAGAAATATTAGATAGAACTATTGCATTAAATTTAGATTCTTCTATTAAAAACTGATTATAAGACAATTCTCTTAAGTCATGAATAACTTGAGAAACTTTTTTTGCTTGCAATAGAGTGCTAATATTATCTTGGTTATACAACATAGCTTTTTTAGCAGTATCTTTAGGCGAGGAAATTAATAATTTTCTTTGTCTTTTTATAAGACAGCTAAAATCTTCCATTTCTTTTGGTGCTAATTTTATTATTCTTTCCAATTCTTTTTGCATTTGTACCTTTAGATTTAACAAAATTCCAATTTATCAACTCCAGCATATCCACCAACAGCATTTGCTTGAATAATTAGCAGTTGTTTGTAATGCTCTGTAAGCTCAACAGATTTATTCATTATAATTTCAAATACCGAATCTTTCTTTTTAACGGATATCATGGCTTTTAGCAAATCGTAGCCTTTATTAATGGGGAATATTCCTGCTATTTTTGCTCTAAACTGGGTATAATCACACCTTGCATGAATGGCAGCATTTTCTACTTGGTTTAGGTATTTCTCCCGCTGATTTAACGTGACTATTTCCTCAATTTCTGCCTTAGGGCGTCTTTTTATAATCTTAAAACCAGCTTGATTAGCTTTATTTACATCCCTCCCTTCTTCTCGGTAAGCTTTGGTCATATAGCACATAAATTTAGCTTTGGAAACAAAGGAATGCCCTTGAATCTCTGGTTTTCGAGACATGTCTAATAGAATTTCATTCATTGCGTTTAGGTTATAAGCCTTACTACTACGCTTTTGAAGCTCATAGCAGTCTTCTTGAGAAAGTGGGTAGTGTTGGCTTAAGTTCTTAGGCTTATCGTAGGCTTTGAACTTCTGGTACCTAGTAATTTGCTCTGAATTAGTTACTTTCTTGCGTTTGTTAGCTAAGAACTTCTTTTTGCTAACCAAAACCTTTATATCAGCAGATTTAGTAATTGGTTTTTTAATTTCTGTTGTTTCAATATTCTCTGCTTGAGTATTATTAAAATTAGAATTTTCAAAAAATTTAGATTTATTAGATCTATATATATTTTTACTAAAAATATACGGTCTATTATTATAAGATAAGCGCATTTCTACGGGCATGAATTCTAAATTCCAAAGCCCAGAATCCTTTAGTTCTTCTATTATTGCAGGGTGTAATTCAAAAGAATAATGATAATTATAAGGAACTCCATCTACTATGGCTAATCTATGATATTTTATCATGAAGAAATTATCTAATTGATCTAAAATTCTTTTATTCTGGTCAGTGCTATCACATTCGGTGATTTTAGAAATATATTTGTGGTTTAATAATACACGTTTACCACTAAATATTTTTTTAAGAATAGTCTCAGCAAGTTCTACTGCTTGTTTACAAATAAATTTACTTTTTTTGAATATTTGTTTAGTAGTATTGGGATTTGCCCTTTTGAGTTTCTTAAGCAATTTATCTCTATTAGTGATTTTATATTTATAAGCTAGAAAAGTTTTAGCTTCTAAGCTTAGGTCTATTTGTATTAGATTATCAACTGAATTTTGAGCTTTTAGCTCTGAAACTACTTGGTAGTCTTGATTTATATTTATTTCTGTCACTTGTATTTTCTATTTAACTAAATTAATTTTAGCTATTTTTTTAGAAAAACACTTGACAGTAGACATGTCTATTAGGTAAACTTCTTTTATTCAAGAAGAAGTTTTTTGCGTGTTTTACTTAAAAAATGCGCCACCCTTATTAAATTAGATACGTCGGCAAACAAATCTAATTTTCACCAATTCGTTATTTACCACTACATTTTCAATTCTCCATAAAAACTTGAAATACGCTTTTTAAGAACTAAATTAATTTGTTAAGAAAGTCAACATTCAAAGTAAAAAAAATTTTAAAAGGGTTTAGTGAAAGAGCATGGAGAGAGAGATGATATTAGAAGCTATAAATAGTTATGATGTATATAACACTGCAACCAAATCAGTATTAAAATCACTAGTAACGGTATACTCAGAGCAAGAAAAGGTATCTAAAATAAGCATAAATGCTTTGGCAGATTTATCTAAATTATCAAAACAAGGTGTATATAACGCATTGAAATATATTGAAAAAGATAATACCGTTGAAAGATTTAAAAAGTCTGGAGAGAGAGTAACATATTTTAAGTTAAACCAAACTAAGCTGTCTGAAATATGCGAATACCATAATAAACTTGAGATATCTAAAAGTATATTGTCTAAAGAGAAATAAAGACCAAAGTTTATTTAAAAACTTTTTTAAATAAATACTTGACTCTCGAGTCTTGTAATACTATACTACCTTATAAGCAAGGCATAAAAAAACGCCCGAAGCTGTCACTTCAGGCGTTTTAACCTTGTTTTTAAATATATGTTGAACTCAAAACAAGGTAGTAATTATGAAAGAAATACCAAAGGCATTCTTAAGCACATTAATAGCACAAAAAAAACTATCAGGCAACGGAAATTCTAACAACGGTAATAATACTGCAATTTCTGATGACTACAATTTTAACTCTAGCATAAAAGAGTTACCTAACTTTAATACCTCAGATAGTAGAGATAAGTATGAGCGTGGCTTACAATTCTCTGAGATAGTAGCAATGCTCGCCAGAAAAGCTAAAAGCGTATATGAACGTTATCTAGCTAGTGAAGAAGGCGAAATGCTATTAGCTAAAGCCAATGAGTACGAAATACCCTACGATTTAGACAATTTAAATATTATACTCTTGCGTGATAAAGTTGAAGAATTTGAGGAAGCTATAAAAATAGCTAATCAATACGGCATAGATTGGAAAAACTTTGGCTATGATTTACTAACTATTGAGCAAGAAATAGCAGACACGCAGCAAGCAGAAAATGATTATATGCGTTATGTTCGTAGTCAGTTTTTAACAACAAGAGGGGTGATAGCATAATATGGAAAACATAAATATACCAAGATCAGAAATCTTAAATTTATCATCATCAATGTTAAATGACATATCCCCACATAGCTTGGGTCAGTGGCTTAAGTCTAAGACTGATGATAGATACGTAGTTGTCCCCAAATCTGCTATACTAGAGATAGAAGGTCAGCTAGATAACTTAAAAATATGGTTATAAAAATATTCTTTCAAATTTATTAGGTCATATATGCAAGATAATAAAGAAAAATGGCTCAAGGAGCGCAAAACCTACATAGGTGGCTCAGACCTTGGTTCTATACTTGGAATAAACAATTTTCGTACAGAATTAGATGTATATTTTGAAAAAACGTCCGAAGGTATAACAGAAGATGCAACAAGCGAAGCTGCTTACTGGGGAACTGTTTTAGAAGATGTAGTAGCTGGGGAATACGCAAAACGTACAGGGTTTAAAATAGAAAAACCAACAGGTCTTATCCGCCACAGCGAATATCCATTTATAGCATGTAACTTAGACTGCTGGGTAATTGATAATGAAGGCAATTCTCATATTCTAGAATGCAAGACTGCTAACCAAATGAAAGTAACTTGCTGGGGTGAAGAAGGAACTAATCAGATACCAGAGAGTTATTTGTATCAAGTAGCCTATTATGCAGCAATAACAGGTGCAAACAGAGTAGATATTGCAGTACTAATTGGTGGCCAAGATTTTCGCATATATCGCTATGATAAAGATGAGTTTATGGAAAGTAAGCTGATCAGAGTAGCTAAGAAATTCTGGAATAATCATGTGTTAACAGGAGTTCCACCAAAGCCTAAAAATGATAAAGACGCAGCAAAACTCTACCCAAAGGCCAATGGTCTTGAGGTAAGAGCTAACGATACAATCTTAGAGAAAGTATGCGTACTTCAAGACCTAAAAGCTCGTGAGAAAACAATATCTGAAGAGATAAAAGACCTTCAGCTATGTATTAAGGATTATATGCAAGATGGTGAGGTTTTAGTAGGAGAAGAAGGAACATGCTATGCTACATGGAAAAATACCCAAGGACGGCAGAGCGTTGATACTAAAAAACTGAAGGTAGAATATTCAGATATTTATCAGGAATGCTTGAAGGAAAAATCTGGTTATAGAGTTTTTACGTTAAAAGGATAATTATGAGCGAAATAAAAACAGGAGTGGTAAGAGCATATAATTCAACCTTAAAGAAAGGTCTAATTAAATGCGATGATGGATCTTTGGACATTCCGATATACAAAGGTCATTTAGAAAGGTTTGATATGCTATCATTAAAAACAGGAGATAGCATAAAATTTGAATTAGAGCGTGTAGGCAATAATTACACAATATTATCAATGGAATATTTAAATGGAGAATAAATTATGACTCAGTTAGTAGGGCAACCAAACATTCAAAATAATGCAATAGATGCAGTGGATAAATTATACAAATATTCGGAGATATTAGCGGGTTCAACAATAATACCAGCCCATTACCGAGGTCAGACTAGCGACGTATTTGTAGCGGTACAAACAGCATATAGAATGAATCAAGATCCAATGATGGTAATGCAAGGTACCTATATTATAAAAGGCAAGCTAAGCATGTATACCAGTTTTGCAATTAGTTTAGCTAATAGTAGTGGAGTTCTACAAGGTGGCATTCGCTATAAAATAGAAGGCTCAGGTGATGACTTGAAAGTAACAGCGTTTAGTAATCTAAAAGCAAATGATGCAGAGATTAGCTATACTATCAGTATGAAGGAAGCAAAGGCAGAAGGCTGGACCAGTAATGCAAAATATAAAAGCCTTCCTGAACTAATGCTGCGCTATAGAGCAGCAACCCTGCTAATTAGGACTCATATACCAGAAGTTCTCAATGGGATGCATACAGTAGAGGAACTTAAGGACGTAGAGCTTAACAATAAGCCTATAAAGTTAAAAGAAGTTTCTAGCGAAGAAAAAGCTGAAAATACCATAAATAGTTATTTAGATGAGAAAGATTCTGAGGAAATAAAAACAATTACAGCAAAATCTAATTTTGCGCATAAGGTTAATAATTTAGAGATCCTTATAAATCAGAGTGATTTATCTAAAGACATAGTCAATTCATGGTTAAAAAAGGCTCAAGCCGAGACAATTGCGGACTTATCGGAGGAACAAATACAGTCATGTATTGACTTTATGCACAAGAATGCTCATGTTAAAACTAGTGTTGCGGGGTAGAGAAGTTGGTATCTAGTGGCGTCTCATAAGCTGAAGGTCGTTGGTTCGAGTCCAGCCTTCCCTACCAGAAATAATAAAATTATGGAGAATAAAATGAATAAGAAAGAGTTTGTACAATTCATGGCAGAGCATAATAGTATCAAGCAAAATGAAGCAAGTGTTATAGTAGATAAGTTTACTAATACTATTATAGCGGCTCTTGAAAAAGAAAAAGAGATAAATCTTATAGGTTTTGGTAGTTATGTTGTTTCTGAGGTTGCAGCAAGAAAAGGAACTAATCTACAAACTAAAGAGCCAATAGATATACCAGCCTACAATCAAGTACGATTTAAGGCTAGTAAAGCATTGAAAGATGCTGTAAAAAAGTAGAAAACCAGTTTGTAATTTTTTGTTTAAGTAAAAAGCAGGTAATTTATGAATGACCAAGACAAATACGAGTATGCAATATTAGACGAAGACTTTGAAAACTCATATGAAGAAGATATAAGCTGGATTGATAAAGAGTAGTAAAAGATAATCCACAATTTCGGTGCATAAGTCTGTATATTACTCATTTTCAAGTCAGATTAGACCATAGAAAGAGTTAGATTTGCAAAAAAATGTGCATGTGATATGGTGAAATTGGGAGTAGTTGCAAAAGGTGCCTATCTTTTCTTTCAAAATTACAATCAAACTACTTCCAACCTTTAAATGATTAATTGAATTGATTCTACAGCTTCTTTATGCTGAAGTTGTAGAATTTCAGACATGTTATAATTGGTAGTTAAGTAAAAATCTACCAAAAATGATAAGACATAAATTCAAAGCCAAGCCCACCGAATATGATGGAATAAAATTTGCGTCCAAAAAAGAGCAGAAACGCTATTGTGAGCTTCAACTTTTAAAATCAGCCGGTGATATACTATTTTTTCTAAGGCAAGTCCCTGTACATCTCTCTGGAGGAGTAAAATATGTTTGTGATTTTCTGATATTTTGGTCAGATGGGACAGTTACCTTTGAAGATGTCAAAGGTTTTAGGACTGATTTGTATAAGACAAAGAAAAAAATGGTTGAGGCTACGTATCCTTTTAAGATAATAGAGAGCTAGTATAACCTTACCTTCTAATTGCTAAGCCTTGATTTGGATATCCAAGGAAACTATCAATACTATTACGAAAGGCGTGATCTGTTCTAGCTCTTTCTGCAATATTTGAATTTTGCGAGCGGTAAAATTCTCTTGCTAAATCGTGGGCAGATAATTGACTATAATTATTT
>JBGCEV010000011.1:0-3424 GCA_045106605.1 Rickettsiaceae bacterium
CGATATAAATCTAGCGAAGTTCAGTCAACATGATCATATTACAAAAATTTTAGAGAAGGGTTATTAACAAGTAGAAATATAAATGTAATATATTGACTATTATTTTATTAAAAAAACCTCTGTACATATTATAAACAAAGAGTTTTACTGTTATACAAATTGTATTAAATAAATCAGAAATTTATCAGGTTACGGCTTAGAACCCCTATTTAACAAATTTCTTGAATAGATATTATTTCTCTTTCTTTATTAAATTGTATTTCAGAAATTAGTTCTATTATCCTGGTAGAGCTAATTTCATATAGACATTTTTCCCTTAGACTTATAACTATAGGATCTGTGTCAGTAATATTGTTTAAATAACTAGTATCATTACTATCATCAGATATATTTACAAAAATTTCTGCGTCTAAATAATCAGTAGTAATACATATCTCTTTATCAATATAACCAGGATACAAACTAGTGATTTTTTTTACTAGTTCCTGATTATGTTCTAGAACATAGACTTTTTCAAAGTTTCTATATTTTAGCAGTTTTTCTACTAACTGAGTAAACAAACCAATAGGAATATTATAAAAAATAATTTTTGTAGTAGCAGAAAGAAAAATGTTATAAGCCTGAAAGGATTTTACAATTGCATCCTCTAAAGTGTTGCCAATACACATTGCTTCTCCTGTAGATTTCATTTCAGGGCCTAAGAATGAGTCTAGGGAAGAAAACTTATTAAATGAAAATATTGGAACTTTGACAAAAAAGTTTTCTAATTTTTGAGAATTAAATTTTGTATTAACTTTTTGTTGTTTAAAATCTTGTCCTATAAGACAAAGTGTAGCAATACCAGGTAGGTTCATATTAGTAGACTTACTAAGAAATGGAACTGTTCTAGATGATCTTAAGTTTACTTCAATGACATATACTTTATTATCTTTTACCATAAATTGGATGTTTGCTGGACCAATTGCATTAAGGCCTTTCATAATTCTGGTACTGTAATCTTTAATCCTATTTATTATAGATTCTGGTATTGAGTATGATGGTAATATAGCAATAGAGTCTCCAGAATGTATTCCAGCGTATTCTAAATGCTCCATAATTCCACCAAATAGTACATCTTTACCATCATAAATTAAATCCACATCTAGCTCTATTGCAAATTCTATGAACTCTTCTACAAAAAGTTTTGTATGTTTAAAGTTAATATGATTTTCTTTTATATAATTTATTAATTCTTCTGTATTATATACAACCTTTATAGCTTTTCCTCCTAAAACATATGAAGGTCTTAATATTACAGGATAATCTATATTACTAAAAATATTCTCATCATAACTTTCTAGGGTGGTGCTTAAAAAATTGGGAATTTTTTGTTTAGATAAGAATTCTTGAAATAAATTTCTTTTTTCAGTTATGTTAATTGCTTCATAGCTAGGACCTAAAAGATTTTCTCCAACATCTTCTAGCTGCTTTATCAATTTCAATGGAGTTTGCCCTCCAAATTGGTATATTATTCCTTGAGGCTTTTCTTTTCGTACTATTTCATAAACATGTTCAAAAGTTAATGGCTCAAAATATAACTTACTAGAAATATTAAAGTCTGTAGAAACAGTTCCAGGATTTGAGTTTATCATTATTACTTCAAAACCAATTTTTTTCAATTGCAGGGCGGAATGTGTACAGCTATAATCAAATTCCAGGCCTTGTCCAATTCTATTAGGGCCACTACCAAGTATTATAATTTTTTTCTTATTTGATATATTGGATTCACACTCTTCTTCGTAGGATGAATACAGGTATGAAGTTGATGTTTCAAATTCTCCACCACAACTATCTACCCTTTTATATGTAGGAAGAACACCTAGATCTAGTCTACGTTCTCTTACATTAGATTCTAGACTTCTTGTTAATTCTGAAATATAGAAATCTGAAAAACCATTCTTTTTAAGAGTTGACATTAATAAAACATCAATATCATTAATTTTTTGGTTTTGGGTAATTTTCTCAAGTTTGATTAATTCTCTAAATTGATTAAGGAACCAAGGATCTATATTTGTTATTTTATTTATTTCTGTAATACTTACATTATTGTTTCTTAATACTGAAAAAATTTTAGGAACTAAGTCTGGGTCTATAACTTTGAGATCATTAACTGAATTAGATTGTATATTATTATACAATCCCAGCTGCTCTTCTTCTAGACTTTGTATAGCTTTTTGGAAAGACTCATTAAAACTTCTTCCTATTCCCATAACTTCCCCAACAGATTTCATCTGAGTACCCAAAACTTTAGAGGAACTTGGAAATTTATTAAATTCAAATTTAGGTATTTTTGTCACAACATAATCGATAGTCGGTTCAAATGAACTGGGAATCTGAAAATTTGAAATATCATTTTTCAACTCATCTAGTGTGTAACCAACAGAAAGTTTTGCTGCTATTTTTGCTATAGGGAAACCTGTTGCTTTTGAAGCAAGAGCCGAGGAACGAGATACTCTAGGATTAACTTCAATAATAAATACTTCATCATTTAGCGGATTTAAGGCAAATTGTATGTTTGCTCCACCTGTATCGATATCAATTTCACGCATCACATCAAAAGCTATTCTTCTCATGTGCTGATATTCTCTATCAGTTAGTGTTTGAGCTGGAGCGATGGTAATAGAATCACCAGTATGCACTCCAGCTGGATTTAAATTTTCTATACTACATATAATAATACAGTTATCTGCATGATCCCTTACGACTTCAAGCTCAAACTCTTTAAACCCTATTACAGATTGATCTATAGTTACTTTTGCAAGAGTACCTTGTGCAAAAATATTTTTACATAGATCTATAAATTCTTCTGCTGTATTTGCTATACCACTTCTATTCCCTCCCAGACTAAATGAATCTCTAATAATACAGGGAAGACCAAATTTATCCAAAATCTCCATTGCTTCTTCTATACTAGAAGCATCTTCTGAATTTGGCATTTTGTAACCTAGCTTATTAACTATATCTCGAAATATTTTTCTATCTTCAGCCTTAATTATAGATTCTCCTTTTGCTCCAATTAGTTCTAATTGATATTTTTTATCTAAACCATTTTTATAGATGTCTAATGATAAATTCAGGGCTGTTTGTCCTCCCATTGTTGTGAGCACAGTGTCTGGTCTTTCTTTCTTTATTATTTTTTCAACTACCTCAATGTTCATAGGTTCAAAATAGGTAATATCCGACATTTGTCTATCAGTCATTATTGTGGCAGGATTAAAATTATGTAAAATTACTTTATATCCTTCTTCCTTTAAAGCTTTACAAGCTTGACTACCAGAATAGTCAAACTCACAACTTTGTCCAATTATAATGGGCCCTGACCCAATTATAAGTACTGATTTTATATCATTTCTTTTAGGCATAAATATTAGTCTAACAATGTTAC
>JBGCEV010000012.1:0-4775 GCA_045106605.1 Rickettsiaceae bacterium
GCTCCAAGCTATCGAATGGAAGTGGCACAAAATAAGAAAAAAACTCAACAAAAGGAGGCGTAAAATGACTTAAAAAAATTTTTGTAAAAACCGGCAAATATAATAGGCGCAAACCGGTAATTATAGTTGACGTTATACACAAGTGGCATAATTCATGAACAATGACGTAATACAATACTGAGCGTGGTGCTAGGATCAATCTCCAGTTCAATGATATAATACCATTGCTAGTACATTTTCCCCAGCTTGTTTTGCTATTTGATATTTTAATTTTAGAAAATTTTAAATTCTCTTGATAAGCCAAAATGTTTATTGTACGTGTAATATCTACTAGAAAAGTACTTTTTAAAAAGTCTATCAATACATCTTTCTCTTTACCTTTGGCAGAGTAAACATAAATAGTTTGATCCTGGATTTGTACTTTTGAGGCATCATCATTTATGTGTTTTAAGGTATAATTTTGGCCCAAATATGGCAAGATATTATGATCTATATCTATTGCTCTCTCTATTATTGATAATTTTTGTCTGACCCAACCTTCTTTTGATAACAAAAACATATAGGCTTGATTGAGATTAGTATTAGGTATAACTAATTCTGGTCCATTTCTTTTAATCTTTATGGAAATGCGTTTTGCTCTAAGGCTCAGACGTACAGACACCTTAATTTCGTTACCTAGCTTGTTAAGTTTAACAAATTCAGGGAGGTTTTTGGCTCTGTCTGCTGCTCTCATTTGATTATTCCTACGAGACTTCTTCCACTGAACCCCTAAAACGAAGAACCAGCTTCTTGTAGGAAGCTTATTTCTTCAGGAGTTGATTTACGTCCTAAGATTTTATTTCTATGAGGGTATCTGGCAAATCGATCAATAATAGCTTTATGTTTTAGCTCATACTCATAGAAATCTTCCATACCTGGTCTGTTGAATAATTTAATTGCAGTTTCATGCACCTCCTGGGATTCACTATGCATGAAGGGCATATATAAAAAACTTAAACGCCCTATATCAATTCTTTTATCAAATCCATTTGCTATAGCTTCTTGTGCAGATTCGAGCGCCAGATCATCAGTAGCAAAGGCATTTGGAGTATCTCTAAATATATTACGACTAAATTGATCAAGAATAATAATTTCTGCAAGAGAGCCTTCGGGATTCTTGGTCCAATACTTCAACTCTTTATTAGAGGCCCTTTTATATACATCACTAAATTTCTGAGTAATAAGTAGGTCAAATTTTGGATCTTTAATCCATCTCTGTTTCGGATCTATATCCTTAAACCAAAATTGAATTATATCATTATATGATAACTCCACTATTCCTCCTGATACAATAAATGTTAAGGTTTTGAGCTTACAACCTCAACTATAACATTCTGCAACTTATTATAAAAGTATTATCTATGCCTGTGTATTATATAATATTATTTGAACAATACTCAGGCGACTTAGGAGAGAACAAACACAGCAAATTTGCAAAGACAATATAAGAATGTCGCTATTAATAATTCTATTTCTAGCAACAGTAGTATAATGAATGTAGGCAAATAATTGTAACACAAGCTTATTATAAATACAGAAAGATTACATATTCAGTGAGGGTATAGAAACAAAACCTCTTGAGTCAATCATTTTCTTTGCTACGTCACACCACGATCATATTTGCTTGACAGAGTCGTATTTTCTTGGCATAATTCACCGTCGAGCATTTGATCTAAGTATTCTGCCTTTGCGTAAGGCGGGGGGCCTGAAGTACAGCTAGTTTATGATATGGATATTACCAAACTAGAGATCAGCTACAATCTTCAATTATGGAACACATAGAATGCTTTTACAATAGAAAACGCACACACTCGACTATTAATTTTGGGTCTAGTTCTCTGAAGCTAAGCTTTGCAGACGTATAACTGATTGTATTCTAAAATACCTCATTTTTATGATTCTGGTTATTTGTCCACCTAATACTCTGCGCCCTGAAAACTAGGGCCAGATCGGTATGTAATTAATAAGCGTTTATGATGCAATATAATATATCAATCAAAACCAGGTCATTATGTCAAAAAGAAAACACACCAACTCTATAGTGGCAAATTCAACTCCAAGTTTAGCAAAAAAGCAAAGAACTGTATCCAAGGAAGACGCAGTAGAAATAATTGCTAAAGAAATACCTGAAGGGTTAAATGCAAGTGAATCAATTACCGATTTAACTGGTAATGCTTTGCACTTTTTTAATTTGGCTACTACCTACTACAAACTAGGTCAGTATCAAAAGGCTATTATTCTGTATTTAAAGAGTGTATCTTGCGACAATAGTTTGGATAATATCAGTAAACTTGATAGCCGCCTTACTAATATAGTTCCTAGCGTTCTAGAAAAGAAGCAATTGATTGTAAAACTTATCATTCCTTTAAATAAAGCTTTGATCCAAAAAAATACGGTGGTAGAAAAAGCAAAGCTAAATATTGCTGATACTTTTGTGGAATATACTAAGCTGACATTGGTTGGAGGCAAAGCACTTATAGAGAGGGCTATAAAATTGTATTATGAGGTTGCTACGGATCAAGCATTGCAGAAAGTTTGTGTTTTAGCTCTAAATGAGCTTTTTTCAGAAACAGAACAGGCTAACTTATGTTATACAGTTGGTAATCAATATGCATTGAGAGGTAACTATACTCAAGCAGTAAAGATGTATGAAGAATCTATTAAATTAAATCCAGAGTTTTTGGATGTGTATGTACAAGCAAAAATAGTAAGCACCGAGCTTGGGCAGGGAGGGGCAGCTAAAGAATACCATATCAAAGCGAGTAAGTTTTTTGAGTCGGTTAGTCAAAAGTTGCATGAGGCGATTCTAGAATATGGTCATTGCTTACAACCTACTATTCCTAAAATTCAAAGTTATTTATTTGACCATTCGGAAATCGAGATGAGTGGCGCAGATACTATGCTAGATGCAATTGATGGTATTTAGGGCTTTGTTTCTGGGCGTTAATACTGTCTTAGGTGTCAAGCACTAAGTTTTGATTAAAAGTAGTATTATTTTTAATTATCCCAAAAACAATATGTAACAGTTTACGCATAATAGCGTTGTTGAATGAATCGAATTTTTGCTATACTGCCCTTACTCCATGATCTGAGTTTATGCGATACGCACAGAATTAGGTTTACCAATTTTAAACATTTTGTTTAAAAGTTGACACTTGATTGTCATTTCAGTTTTCATATTATTTTCATTCCTTGAGAGAAATTTACCACCAAAGGAATTTTTAAATCTGAAGAATGTGTTTTCTACAGACTGCCTTCTACTATATTTATTTTTATTCCTCCATGCATGATACCCTTTAGTTTGTTAATACGTAGCGTTATGCTGACGCTCAGTTTTGCCGTCGTATCCTGGATCCTAGAAGTTCTTTGCTTTTGACGTCCCTGATCAATATACTAACTTGTGACCTGTCATCTTTTTTATGATCAGTGGTAGAATTAGCAACGATTTTACCATTACCACCAACAACTATATGCAGTTTATTTCATATCCTACGCATATATTATGTACCATGTTATTTTCTAGCCATTCATTACCTGTATAGGTCTGTATCCCTGTGCTATCAATAGATACATAAGGTTGTATAGTCCGGGCAAGCGATCCTTAACTCTGATATCTCAAATATCCAATTAATAAATCCTTGAGATTGCCGTGGCTTTAAGTCAAACAAACATCTAATTTGTAGGCACATAAGAATAGCTTTGTCGCTATATCTCTTCTAACCTTTACGCTTTTTATTACCATCATTCTCTTCGTACCAGCCATCACCTAAATGCTCGGCAATCATGAAATCTATACGATTTCTATTACGCAGAATGTTATTATAGCTAGACCAATTATTAACTCTAAATTTAGAGAGTTTGCGAGATGTGCTATCATATCTACTTATTTGCAATTTCGATAGTTCTTCGATTCATGCAACAACGCCGTTTTGCAGCACTCATTGCCGGAATCACACGTTCCGGTCGTACCGGTTTTATCCCAAGTGGCGGCAAAAGGGGGCGTTCTTAACACTTGTCCAAATTACTCTATAATGAACTCTATTCAGGAGGTAAGACATGTTCTCCACTCAAATCTATTATAACATCTTGAACTTTTGAAAACTCTACTTGAGATTCATTTGCTTGCACTTTATCCTCATTGGTAAGATCTGTAAATGCAATCTCAGCGGCCTGGACCATATTCATCAAAATAGATCTCTAGAAGGTTCCTTTGTAGGAGCACGAGACTTCACTAATAGGCGATGCTTAGCTAACATTTTATCATCTACACCTTTCTGTAATAAAGTTGATTCGTACTGCGGTTGTGAAATCGCAAAAGGTGCAATACTATTATTCAATGCCATACTAATTATCCACTTCTAATTTTGAATTTTCTTAAGTTAATTTTAATTACGAGCAAATAGCAAACCATAACTAACAATATGAATTACTTATCTGCATATTCACTTCAATATTTTATAACCGGGTTAGTAAAAATGATGCACTCTGATTTGAGATTATATAATTTCTATTCTCTATTTAAAGCTCTGATATTTTACTCTATATTAAGTTACTAGCGCCCCTTTTAATCCTTTCCTGCATATTAGGCTAGCATGGTAATACAAAAAAGCCCGTTATAATACAATAACGAGCCTTCTTATCATTTTTATCGAATTGCTTCAGTTTGCAATTATCTGTCTAGAGTACTACTCATAAATCTTTGAGTTGCTTCAACTGATTTATTACTTCCTTGTATT
>JBGCEV010000013.1:0-2946 GCA_045106605.1 Rickettsiaceae bacterium
TCTTAAATGGTTTAAGCAGTTTCAACTCTTTTCCATTTTCGACTCTTTTGTTAAACACAAATCTGAAACCGCCGTATGCGACATCGCACGTACGGTGGTGTGAGAGGGAGATTCTGTAAGGGGTCTCTCTACTCGATTATGGGGCAAGCAAAAAAGTCCAAACTTTGCAGCAACACAATATCAAGAGATATATCAGGTTAGTAGAAATCAAAAACCATATTCCAAGAGGATTATTAGCGGCAATAGCTCAGGTGGAATCATCTTATAGACCGTTTGCGGTGAATTTTGCCGGAAAATCTTTCATGTCTCCTAACTCAAGTCAGGCAGCAGGTAGAATAAGAAAGGCATTAAATAGCGGCAAGACTAATATTGATATTGGTGTGATGCAGTTAAATTACCGCTGGCATGGTAGTGCGTTTAATAATGTCGAGGAAATGTTGAATCCAGTGAAGAACATTCAATATGCTGCGCAGTTAATTAAACAATTATACTACAAGCACGGCAATTGGCAGCAAGCCATTGCCTATTATCATTCATCGATACCAAACCATAATATAAAGTACAAACAAAAAGTAATGTCATGCTGGTTAGGAACAGATAGAGTAAAACAATCGTAACACATCAAATAAAATGAGGTAAAATTATGAGCAGTGAAATAGATACAAGCTATTTAGAGTTAATACAAAACTTAAAGAAGGAGATTACTAGCTCACGGATAAGAGCTCATCTAACAGTTAACAAAGAGATGATTGGTTTATATTGGCGCATCGGACGGTCAATATTATATCGTCAAGAAAAGCAAGGCTGGGGCAGTAAAGTTATTGAAAGTATATCAAAAGACCTCAGAGGAGAGTTCCCTGAAATGAAGGGGCTTAGTGCAAGAAATCTAAAATACATGCAGAGATTTGCAAGAGAATTTAATGATTATGCAATTGTGCAGCAAGCTGCTGCCCAAATACCATGGTTTCATAATTGTGTTATTTTAGATAAAATATCCGATTATGAAGAAAGACTTTGGTATATACATCAAACTATAGAGAATGGCTGGTCAAGGAACGTATTAAACCTACAAATAAAAACAGGATTGTATAGCAGGCAAGGTAAAAGCATTAATAATTTTCAAACGACGTTGCCATCAGAGCAATCAGATCTTGCAGCAAGTATTATTAAAGATCCATATTGCTTAGAGTTTTTAGATATTCAAGGTGAATTTAAGGAAAGAGAACTTGAGGAAACACTAGTTGATCATATTAGAAAGTTCCTATTAGAACTGGGTCAAGGCTTTGCTTTTATTGGCACTCAATATCATCTTGAATTAGAAGGTGAGGATTATTTTCTCGATATGTTGTTTTATCACGTTAAACTCAAATGTTATGTGCTCGTGGAATTGAAGACTGGTAAGTTTAAACCTGAATATGCTGGTAAATTAAACTTCTACCTAAACTTAATGGATAAGCGTGTCAAGGATGATAGTGATAATCCAACAATAGGATTGTTACTATGTGAGGATAAGAAGAATATCACTGTGGAATATGCGATTGAAGGAATTAATAAGCCTATGGGCGTGTCGCAATTCAAGCTGACTAAATCCTTACCAGATCAGTTAAAGCAATATTTGCCAACGACTAAGGATTTAACGAAAATAAAAAGTAAATAGAGCGCTGAAAGGTATGAAGAAATATATTGGGATCCTATATAATGGACTGAAAAAATCATACAGCAAAAAGAGTAGTTTTGTTTCGCAAACGACATAAAATCAAAAGAAAAAATAATTAGATATATGACAAAAAAGTATATAAAGAATTTCACTGCGGAATACAAAACAAAAGTGGTATTGGAGTTACTAGAATCGGAAGAGACAATATCGCAATTATCAAAGAAATACGAAATTACACCAAAGACTATTCAAAATTGGAAGAAGCAATTCTTAAGCAACAAATATGGCTCAGACATCGAGTACAAGTAACTATCAACTGGGTTCACAACAAAGTGAGGATGATGATCAACAATGGTTACAGGATATATTGGATTTAACTAATGGAGCTAATGATCACATGGCCGAGGCACAGCAGATTGCTCTTGCTTCAAGGCAGATGATTGCAGGTTTAATACCACAAGATCCAGCCAAGGTCTCAAGTGTGAATGGCGACATTTTGAATGATCTTGATTTTATAGATTAATAGAGAAAATAAGCAGAATGATTAGTGATTATATAGGCGGTGGACAAGTATTCCTGCACAAGGTTAGAGTGTTGCGCCAAGTTATTGGCATGACAATCTTAGTTGCAGTATTAGCAGGCGGAGTGCTTTCCTGGTACTTTAATAAGACACGTATGAATCAAGTAGATTGGTCAGGTGCAATAACTTACGCAAAAGCAGACATATTACTGACTGTGCATCCAGTTTTGTCAAAGATTTCTATTAACGGTAAAACTAAAGCTACTATTGATGCGTATTCAAATGGTCAATTATGGAAAAGGCGCATGTTAGCACAATCTGTGATAACTAGTCCTAAATTTAAAATGGCATGGCGGCATAGCAAGTCCGCATCTGCGATATTATTATGGCAAGGACTTGCTGCTGGTATTATTTCAGGGCTTTTACTATTCTTCTTTTGGCGCAAATTCGGACTGGATTTAAAAACAGATCGCAAGAAAGAAGGTAGTGGTAGTGTATTATCAGCAGACAAAGTTAATAATGTTCTCAAGAAGCTAAATAAAAATAGCGATTTAACTATTGGCAAGATGTGCCTAGTTAAAGAGATGGAGACTAGGCATTTTCTAGTTACTGGTGCTACTGGCTCTGGCAATCGAGTAGAGAGACCCCTTACAGAATCTCCCTCTCACACCACCGTACGTGCGATGTCGCATACGGCGGTTTCAGATTTGTGTTTAACAAAAGAGTCGAAAATGGAAAAGAGTTGAAACTGCTTAAAACATTTAAGAGT
>JBGCEV010000014.1:0-2620 GCA_045106605.1 Rickettsiaceae bacterium
AAAGACAACCGCCTTAATGATGTGACTACGCCAACAAGTACAATCTCATACACTTATGATGCCTCTGGAATCAGACAATCACAAACGGTTGATGGCACAACCACACATTTCTTGGTTGATCCAAACAGAAGTTATGCGCAAGTACTTGAAGATCAAAACGATTTGTTTATGCCACAAACTATCTACGTTTATGGTGATGATTTAATCACTCAAAGCAATGCTCAAGGAATACACACATATCATTACGATGGATTAGGTTCAACAAGAGTCTTGACAGATGCTAGCGGAATCGTGCAAAATGCTTATGGTTATGAAGCCTTTGGTGAGGTGGATTATTCGCTTGGAACTGTAGAGAATAAGTATCTGTTTACTGGTGAGCAGTATGATAATAATGTTGGGTTTTATTATTTGAGGGCTCGGTTTTATAATCCTTCTAATGGGAGGTTTGTGAATATGGATACTTATGCTGGTCGGATGCATGAGCCTGTGACTTTGCATAAGTATATGTATACTCATGCTGATCCCGTTAATAATATTGATCCTAGTGGGAACCTTTCATTATTAAGTGTAATGTCCGGGATTAAAGAAAGAGCAAGGCTAGGTACGCTATCAAATGCTAGCGCTAGAAGTTCATTAAACCGTTTTTTAATTGGAAATACTAAAAGAACAACTGCAGGTGGGGCTGTTTCTAGTGGAAATTCAGTAGGGTTTATTGGGAACTTGGTTGTTCAAGAGGCAAGAGAGGCTTTAATTGATACATTGATGGATTATGCACTAAGTGGTTTAGATCCATTTAAGCCAAAATCTACTTTTGGTACAAAAGCCCATACTAAATTTGAACATAAAATTAAAGAACTTAATAAACGATTAAATAAAGAAAAGGGACTATTAAAGAGATGGGGTATTACAATTATTGCAGAACCGTTTTTTGATGGAGAATCAGGTAAATATGACCCAAATTGTAGAAGGTGTAAGGGATCCTTTGGTATTGATGTAGCAATTATGAAAGGTAACAAAGTACTTAGATCATTTGATCTTAAGACAGGTGGGGCTTGGACTAAAAAAGAGTCTAGAAGAAGAGCTAATAAAGTTGGATCTAATGTTTTTCAAATTTTTGTAGTTCCAAAAAAATAATATGACAACATTAACAGAATTTAAAAAACTATCAAAAAATAATTTAACTCATTTTTTATTAGATAATGGTTTTAATTGTACAAATCCATTTATGTTTTATAGAAAAGGGAATGATGATATTTATCAAGTTCTTTTATTTCGACTGTCTTATAGTAAAAATCTTAAAGTTTCAGCTTTATGTCATACTAAAGAAATGAATACTCTAATACCTCGTCCATTTCCTGAATCGGTTAGTATCCTAGTAGGAGGAGAATTAGAACCTGGAGAACCAATTGCATATGAAAATAGTTATATATGGGATATTGAAGGAATATCAGATGCTATTAAATCATTAAATGAAATTCAAGGTTGTATATTAAATTCTGCATTTCCATTTTTTGATTCGATATCTAATAGGCAGAAGCTTTTGGATTATATATATCCAAGTATGAATGCTGGAGAATATGCTACAGTAATTAATAAAATAAAAGAGACTATAAAAAGGTAAGCGCCAATAATTAAATGGGTCAGGTGACTTGTTTAACAATCAAACATAAATCCCCCAATCCAGAGCCGCTAAGTTAAGCGGCTTTATTCTGTTTTGGGGATAACAACTAGATATTTACATTTGGTAACTCTACCGAGTAGTAACTTTGCATACTCTCCAGCGACTTTATAGTATTTTGTAAGCATTTTTCTATCAATGAATATCTCTTGACCAACTGATAAATTCAGTGAGGGTGCTTGTTCTGTACATTTTTTATCAGCAATACTAGCTCTATGCACTAAGCAGTTTCTTAATGCATGCATTTCAATCAATCCTGTAGTGAGTTCTTCTGATACATCACCACCCATATCAAAACAGCTTAGTTTTCTTTCCATGTAATCCACAATATGATCACCTCCAGTTCTCCAGCTTGATAAAAAAAAGCGGTAATTATCTTCCTCAGTTTCATCCACTAAATCTCTTTTCCATCGTCTAGGAATATCAAACTCTGCAATATCTTCTCTAATTGATCGCTTGGCAAGAAGTATGATAAACATATCTTCAATTGCTGTTTGTAGAGAATTCCACATGGCAATTAGGATATGAGTATTAGTTTTTGAAAAGTCATTATCTAATATTTTTTTAGCACGACCAATAGTTGCTATCGTATCTCTTTCTAGATAATTCATTCCTTTGACTACTGTACTTGGAATTTTAACAAACTTTCTAATAGTTCTTAGAAGTGTTGGAGTATGTGTCAACGCAGTGGTAGACCTTTCAATATGTGTTGCAATACAAAGTTGATTTACTAGTTCATTTGTGAAGTTGGCTAATGGAAAAATAAATTGATTAGGTCCATCAGAAACATATATAGGACACGCATTCGTAAAAATTATTAACTAAGTCAAATTAATGAAAACTTGGCTTGATTTTCTTTCGATTTATTAGGTTTTAACTGTGCAGTATAGTTTTTGGATCAGATTTATTGAAATACAATGGTTTTGACTTATTTGAAACAAA
>JBGCEV010000015.1:0-42895 GCA_045106605.1 Rickettsiaceae bacterium
TAGTAGAAAAATATTTTGTATTTCTTGTAATATGGCTATCTGCTCACCATGATTATATCCTATATTATCTATTTCCTTGGGCGGTTCTATCTTTTTGTCTTCTATAATCTGTCTATCTAAAACATTATTATCTTTTTCATCGTAGATTTCGCTTATTATTCTTTGCCTTAAAGCCATATGCATGTACCATCATTTTGAACTAATTCTTTTATGGTACTTGGAAATACATTAACCGTCAACTATATTAACGCTCTCTTATTCATGATTTAGAAAATCAATTTACCAGAAAGAGATGTCAAGATACTTATAGGAAATTATTTAAGACACAAAGTGTAACCCTAACCTCGTGCCTATAGTAAGGCGTTGTGGTTGACACCAATAACATTGGAATTGAGAGGATGTAAAATTATCACGTTATATTTATGATAAATAATTTGTGGGGTTATAGACAATAAAATTTTCGTCTCAGTAGCACGTATTTGTAACAGTAACGCCTTTTATGATGTTTGCAGTAATAAAGCAACAACAAATCCTATCAATAATATGCTTGAGGACTCTTTGTACTTTACTTAATATGATTTTTGTATATAATGCACAGGCGGGAAAGCTTGATGAAAAGCAAAAATATAATGACTAAACAAAAAGAAAATGAAAAAAAACAGAGTGCTAATATATTAGAATTGAGAAAAAAGCATAAACTTATTTTAGAGTATGATCAAAATGAAGAGATTGTAAAACATGATAAAGAAAATGATGTAATATTAATTGATGGTGGTGGAGCAGAAGAGGATTTACCTATGATAAGTTTCACCTTTGGTAGTGGTAGCGTTACAAGATTACTTAATATAGATAATTTTCGTGGTGTAATGATAAACAGTATAAACAATGGTAACAATCAACCACCATTATTAACTATTGGATATTCAATGGATTTCAAGTCTGTGCCATTTGGATATCAACTTAACCTAATTGATATATTAGGTTATGATAATAATGTACAAGACACATACACGATGTAAACCTCTACGGGGTGAGCCCCGTGGTATCAAGTAGATCTTAAGCCAAGTACAAGCTGCGCTTTTTTTATATCTTCTTTCCCCTGTTGCTTAAATAGAAATTGTAACACGAGAACATGGGGGCTACAGTCACAGGCTACCCTGTGGTTTTGCGTTTGTATTATAAAAAGCATCAAGCGGGAGCGGGTAAAGAATTTTCTGTGCATTTGAACATCGTAAACCGCAATAATCAATGTTAATTCATTACTGCGGTTTACTATTTTAGTACAAAACTAAATAATTGCTCTATTAGATGATTATTACTTTCTTAGACCTAGTTTTTTGATCAACTTAACGTACCTATCTAGACTATTTTTTCTTAAATAAGCTATAAGCCTACGCCTGCGACTAACTAATACTAACAAACCTCTTCTAGAAGAAAAATCTTTGTGATTAGTTTTCAGGTGTTCAGTTAAATTTTTAATTCTTTCTGTAAGAACAGCACATTGCACTTCTACTGAACCTGTATCATATTCAGCATTAGCATATTCTTGAATCAGGGAAGTCTTGCGTTCTTGTGTTATCGACATCGTAATTCTCCATAATAATTATAAATTAAATACCCTTGATGAGATGAAGTGCTTAGCCTGCAAGCTACCAATGGCAACTAATTTACCATTATTTCTTATCCACAACAATTCCAGATCGTCAACTTGATCGAACTGGCAATCTTGACCAAAACGAATTTTTTGGCTTTGCGTATCGCTTGCTTCAAGTACCGGGATGTCGTCTAGTACAGCCTCAACTCTCAAGCATTTTTTTAACAAAAATCTTACAATTTCTGTTGAACAAATATTAGTACATTCTGATATATTAATCGAACGTGCCTTATCAAACATACCAACTTTTGTTCTTTCCAATTCTAGCACAAATCCTACAGTTTGCAAGGCTAAAGAGATATCTTCTGCTAAAGTTCTGATATATGTACCTTTAGAACATTGGCAAATATATCTAGCTGTAGAATGTTTAGCAGAGTATGCAACACATTTAAGGTCATATATCATAATTTCACGTTGTCGCAACTTTACTTCCTGCCCTGCCCTAGCAAGTTTATACGCCCTCTGTCCGTTTACTTTTAATGCAGAATAAGCAGGTGGTGTCTGCGATACCTTGCCAATAAATTTATCACATATTTGATTACATTCTTCCTTAGTTGGTATGTAATCAGAGCGGGCTGTTGTTTGCCCGGCACTATCTGCAGTATCTGTTTGAGTGCCAAATTTTATATTAAATTCGTATTCCTTTTTAGCGTTAATCAAAATATTTGTAAGTTTCGTAGCCTCTCCTAATGCAATAGGCAAAATGCCTTGCGCTTCTAAATCAAGCGTACCTGTATGACCAACTTTAACTCCTTTGAAGCTGCGCTTGATTAATGCTACTGCTTTGGCTGAACTAATGCCACGTGGTTTATAAATATTCAGCCACCCATTCATATATGATTACTTATTCACCTAAATTTTTGCTCTATAAAATTCTTCTCCAATAGATATTTCATCTCTACCTTTTTGTTTTCTCCACTGATTAGTATCTCGTAAAGAATAAATACAACCACAATATTCTTGTTTATAAAACTCTTCTTCCTTGGCTAAATCGTACATTCTAGCCCCTCCCCCTTCCTTTCTCCAATTATAGGTCCAATAAGTAACTCCCGAATAATGACTTGCCGCGCGTATACCACAATCATTTATTTGATCCATATTTTTCCATCTTGATATACCAAGTGAGCTAGTAATGACTTTAAAATCATTTTCAAATGCATACAACGCCGTACGTTCAAATCTCATATCAAAACACATTGTACAACGCGTGCCGCGCTCTGGCTCATGCTCCATTCCTTTAGCTCTGGCAAACCAGTTCTGCACATCATAATCGGCATCTATAAAATCTAGACCTAATTTTTCTGCGAATCGAATATTCTCTCTTTTACGTATCTCGTACTCTTTTTTAGGATGAATATTTGGATTATAGAAAAAAATAGTCAGATTTATGCCGGCATTGGCAATTTTTTCTATTAATGGGCCAGAGCATGGAGCGCAGCAAGAATGCATCAACACATTGTTTTCGCCGTTTGGTACTTCAAATAAATCCTGTTTCATAGATGAATATTCTTAATGATGTTGAAGTGATGGAAGATTATACTGAAAAACTTTGAGGTTAAACTTGGATAAAACACCAAGTAGATGTTCAAATATTTCCGATTGTACTGCCTCATAATTGATCCAATTAGTATCTTTTGTAAAGACATATAGCTCAAGTGGTAGACCTTGAGCAGTTGGTGCTAATTGACGCACCAAGAAAGTAAACCCTTCTTTGTGAATCCCTTGATGGTACTTAAGATAACAGGATACATAATGTCGAAACATTGTAATATTTGTAATATCATTTGCTGCATTAAATAAATTTTTATTAGTTCTAGCAAACTCCAGCATACAAGGTAGTTTACTAATTAAATCTAAATCTTGTTGATTATATATTTTTATTGTATCCATATCTATACTTAATGCTCGTTTAATGCGTCTACCGCCCTTTTCGACCATAGAGCGCCAATTTTGTACCGCCTCGTTCAAAAAAATACCAGTAGGTACAGTAGTAGTAGTCCGATCAAAATTACGGATTAATACTAATGTAATAGTAATTTTTTCCACATCACCATCAATACCACGACTTGGCACTGAAACCCAATCACCTACCCTGATAATGTCTTGGAACGTCACTTGTAGGCTAGCCATTAGAGATGTCAGCGTATCCTTAAAAACAAAAGTTAGTAGGGCAGCTGCCGCTCCTAAACTAGCAAACAATGATGAAATTGATACACCGAATGTTACTGAAACACATGCCAATATAGAACAACTAATTAATATTATTTTCAGGATCTGTGCATGCAGAGCTATAGGAATTTTTTTGGATAAGGATTTCTTTTGAAATATCTCTAATCCAATGTTAATAAAGGCATTAAGTAGCATCACTACTGTTATTACAGCATATATTTGTATTGCTGAGTGTTTTAGCCTGATAACGACAGGTGATATAATCATGGACTGATCAACTACGTCACTCCATATCATAAAATATACAACAGTAATTAATTGCATTAACCTAGTGTATATATTATTTCTTTCTAATGTTTTATTATACAACTCTCCTTTTCTTGCAAATGACTTCTTGATGGTTAATGTAATCACCCGTTTCGCAACAAACCACACTGGATAAAGCATTATAATCATAATACATGTGACAATTGCTAACTTATACTCCTCATATATTAAGGTACTATTTATATCGATAAATTTATTCATGTTATAATTTAATTTGTATGAGTTACTTCAAAATGTAAAAAGCATTTTGCCATAGGCCAGTATATTAGTCAAATTAAGACTATACATTTAAGTAAAATAAGTTTTCCATAGACAATATGTTTTTTTTTCGTTATAAATTCCTACTTAACCTCCATTGGCCAGATAGCTCAGTTGGTAGAGCAAAGGACTGAAAATCCTTGTGTCGCCGGTTCGATCCCGGCTCTGGCCACCACTTATATTGCCAAGATTTTTTACTGAAATACACCTTTCAAGAACACTTTTGACAATGATTAATGTATTTTGCCTTGCACGTATCAACTCATTGGAATTAAGCAAATCCTTACAGGGACAGATTATAGTTTGTGGTTCCATATACTAAAAAAACAAACCCTTTCTAAGTGCAAGCTTAGTCAAGATTTGTTTGTTGTTACGCTATTCTAAGAAGATAACTCCTTCCAATTATAAAGTTGGCGGATCTAGACTTTCATAATCACCAGACATTTCTGTATAATAAACAGGCTCATGATCATTTTCCGTAATTTGCAATAATGCGTTGGACTCTGAGCCTGCTAATATTTGGTTCTCTACTAAATTTGCTAAATCTACAGCTGCATTAGTTGCTGATTTTACTGCTTTTACTGAGACTGCTACAAAAACATCTGCTAAATCAGCAGTACTTACTAAATTCTCTATTGCTTTTTTTAATTGTGATAAAGTGCATACCATCTTCTCGTTTACTTCATCTGCTAATTCTGAAGAGGTTACTATTTGTGTTAATTCCTGCAATCTTTCTTCCATCATTAAGTGTTCTTTCCTAGCTATCTCAGCTAATTCAGCACCAGCATTGGCTGCTATTTTCATATTATCCATCCGTGTGTTGAGCTCTGTTATCACACTCTCTATAGTTGGATTGCTTTGTGAGTTGGCAATCTTCACTATCACACTTATATTGTTATTGAAATTTGTAAGAAATGGACGTGCGATTGGAAAACCACGACCACCTGCTATACTTATTTCGCAGTCTGAGAATGGTAGATTTTGTACCACCGCATTTTCAATAACTTTTTCATATAGATCTTCTGCAATCGCTTTAGTCCTAACTCTGATAAGACTATCATCAACCATAATAGTGTCATGTTCAATTTCACAATTAGGCTGATGAATATTTTCATCATATTCTATGATATCTGTAACATCCTTAATATTTAATTTCTTTATGAACGACACAATAGGGTTATCAACATACGCCATTTTTTGCTCTTTTGGTTCTTTGTATTTAGACATATTACTTCTTCTATTTAAATTGAAACTGTTAATATTTGAGCGATTGTCGTTAATCCATATTAAGGACGCTGATACAATACAATTCACTCTTACTATAAACTAGTAACGTATATAATATTCTAAAATTAATGTTAGTAAAGTGTTAATAAATTTTAATTCTTTAGGCGGGATATATCTATTTCGTCAAGATAAAAACAATTGGGCATATCAATTTTTGCTATAAAATCATTTTCTATTTTAAGCATTATACAGATTGTACTATTAGCTCTATCCTTATCAATTTTGGTGTTTAATATGTTAATAATATTTTTCATATTGTTATGATTTTTCGGATATAGTACAATTTCATATTTTAGTCCTTTTAGCTCTTCTTCAACGCTGACCACCTTAGTAACGGTAAGTCTCAAGCCTCCATTATCCTTAAAAATATCGCAATAAACTACTACAGGCTCTTTTATATTAATCAAATGAGCACTATTTTTGAATATTTCTTCATTATAAATAGTCACTTCAAATATGCCATCAGGGTCAGATAAAGCCAAAGTGACGAATCGACCACGTTGAGACATACGAGAGTCTTTTTTGGTGATAATTCCAAATAATTTATGTTTGTGCTTCCCCTCAGGCAAAAGATTATTGATATAATCTGATGTTTTAATATTACATTGATCAAGCGAGTTTATCATACTAGATAAGGGATGGTTTTTAAGGAATAACCCTATGACTTCAAATTCTAAATAAGCTAATTCCTCAGTTGTAAATGTGGCAGCCTCTAACAATAAATTATCACTCACCGAGGCAACAGGAATTAAACTAAACTGATTAGATTTTTGTTCACTATGGTATGAGCTGATATAAGACATAAGATTGGGTATACTTTTGAGCAAACTATTACGGTTAGGATGCAGTTCATCAAAACAACCAACCTTAATTATATTTTCTAACAATCTACGATTAATTAACTTCGGGTCTATCCTTTCAACAAAATTTATGATGGAAGAAAACTTACCATTTTTCTCTCTGTCCTTCAATATCGCCGTACCAAAACTAATTGGAACATTTTTAATTGCTCCAAGAGCAAAAATAATAGAGGTTTCACTTTCTTGATATTTGATACCAAATAAATCCTGAGACAAATTAATATCAGGCGGGCTGATTGAAATATTGAAATTTTTAGCCTCTTGCAAGAAGATATTAATTTTATCACTGTTATCTATATCAAGATTAAGGCAAGCAACTAAAAATTCTGCAGGATAGTTGGCTTTTAAAAATGCTGTTTGATATGAAATAATACCATAAGCGGAGGCATGCGCTTTATTAAAACCATATCCAGCAAATTTTGCCACAGTAGCGAAAATTGATTTAGCCTGATCGGCGGACACATTATTTTTAACAGCTCCTTGAATAAATATTTCCTCTTGTGCATCCATTTCACTTTTAACTTTCTTACCCATTGCACGACGTAACAAATCAGCTGCACCTAGATTATAACCTGCTAATCTTTTAGCAATTTCCATCACTTGCTCTTGGTAAATAATAACCCCATGAGTTGCTTTCAGTATCGGAGCAAGTATCGGGTGTAAGTAATCTACTTTTTGCTCTTTATTTTTACAGGCAATATAGGTTGGTATGTTATCCATTGGACCAGGACGATATAATGCGCCAAGTGCTATTATATCATCAATGTTTTCTGGTATTAGTTTTCTCAATGCGTTCTTCATTCCAACACTTTCAAACTGAAACACACCAGTGCTTAGACCTTTAGATAACATATCAAAGGTTGAGGGGTCATCATATAATATAGTATTAATATCAAGTACTATCTGTTTTTCTCTTTTTAATATTGCAAGCGTTTTGGTAATGACAGTTAAGGTTTGCAAACCAAGAAAATCAAATTTCACAAGCCCAGCTAATTCAGAATATTTCATAGAATATTGCACTATCAACATCTCTGATTTGTCATCTTTATAGACTGGCACAAGTTCTGTGAGGTCCTGATTAGCAATGACAATCCCTGCAGCGTGAGTAGACACATGCCTATTCAACCCCTCAAGAACTAAAGAAGTAGTTAATACTTGCTGTATTAACTCTTCCTCGCCGTCGAAATTATATAACCCTTTGCCATTATAAGCGCGTTTTAATTCTGGTACATCTTGCATTGCCTGCTTAAGAGTAACGGGATTAATAGCATTAAATGGTATGAGTTCCGTTAAATAGTCAGCAAAAGCATATTTCAGTCCGAGAACTCTTGACACATCCTTAATAACAGCTTTCGCCTGCATTTTACCAAAAGTAATGATATGACCAACTCTATTGCTACCATATTTTGACTGTACATAAGCAATAACTTCTTCTCTTCGTTCTTGACAAAAATCAATATCAAAATCAGGCATTGAAACACGTTCTGGATTCAAGAAGCGCTCAAATAGCAGGCCAAATTCTATTGGATCTAAATCAGTAATTTGTAACACCCATGCAACGATAGATCCAGCACCTGATCCTCTACCCGGCCCTACGGCAATGCCTTGTTCCTTGCTCCACCTAATAAAGTCTGATACTATTAAAAAATAACCCGCAAAATTCATTTTACAAATTATCGACAATTCATATTCAAGGCGGTCAAAATATTGTTTTCTGTTTTGATCTGTTAAGGTTGAATTGGTGCTGGCTAATTTTTGGCTTAGTCTATCTTCTAATCCTTGTGTTGATTCTATTTTTAATAATTCATTTTCTGAGATCGTACCATCAGAAAAGTTTGGCAGGCATGGAGTTCTAGTCTCAGACATTACATAACAACGTTTTGCCAATTGCACAGTGTTTTCTATGGCATCTGGCAAGTCGTCAAATAATTCTGACATTTCAGTAGCATTTTTAAAATAGCATTGATTACTTACCCTTCTACGATTTTGTTCATCTTGAACTACACCATCAGATATGCAGAGTAAAACGTCGTGAGCGTCATGCATAGCAATGTTTTGAAATAATACTTTATTAGTTGCTACAAGAGGAATTTCAAGTTGCGATGCTATATCTAAATATGGTCCTTCAATTTTTTTTTCTTCTACCAGACCATGGCGCATAATTTCAAAATAAAACCTATTGCCGAAAAGTTGTTTGAGCTTCTGAGCAGCCTGAGTTGCTGCATTTATATTATTCTGAAGTAAAAACTTACCAATCACTCCTTCTGTATAACCAGAAAGTGCTATCAATCCATTAACATATTTAGATAAATCATCAAAAGTAATGTGATTTTTATATGACCGATCATTTGTCGTAAACGTTAAACTAGCGAGAGTTAATAAATTTTGATATCCTTCTTGATCCTTAGCAATCAGCAATAACTCGGCAAAATCTTGTTGTTTCTTATTGTTAAAAGCAATGTTTAGTATTGCTCCATGTATCGGTTGTATTTGTTCTTTACAAGCAGCAAGAGCAAACTCAAGCGAACCAAATAAATTACCTTTATCTGCAAGGCAAATGCTGTTCATCTTGTGCTTCTTAGCAAGATCTACAATGTGATCTATCTTTAAAGAACTTTCAAGAATAGAATATGAACTTTGAACTCTAAAATGAACAAAATTATCATTCACTTGTTTTACCTACACAATAATAATAAAATCCTGCATCAGTTACAATTTCTGCATTTAAAATATTACGCAAATCAATTATAATGGCCGCTCTCATGTTATTCTTAGCTTGTTGCAAATCTATAGTTTTAAATTCAGGCCATTCGGTTACAATAACTAGCGCGTCAGCATCTTTTAGAGCCTCCTGAATAGAAGTAGCGCACATTAATTTTACAAAATACTTATGTGCATTCACTATACCTTGAGGATCATACGCGATGACATCTGCTTCCATTGTTTGCAAAGTATCAATTAATGGTATAGCTGGGCTATCCCTCAGATCATCTGTGCCAGCTTTATAAGTAAGACCAAGTATAGCTAGTTTTTTACCCTTCACACTACCACCAACAGCATTTTTTATTTTATCAATCATTGCTCCTGATCTACTATTATTAGCAGTAATGACTGCATTAAGTATATCTGATTTTCCATGATATTGTTGATATAATTGTTGCAAGGCTAATATGTCTTTTGGAAAGCATGATCCACCGAACCCAGGACCAGGATTAAGAAAATAACTACCTATTCTCTTATCAAGCCCGATACCTTTTGCTAATTCCATTATATCAGCTCCAACTAGTTCGCATAAATCTGCCATTTCATTAATAAAAGCAATTTTATTGGCTAAGAAAGCATTAGCAGCATATTTTATTAGTTCTGATGTTTTTAAGTCTGTTTCTACTATTGGCACATTGTTTTTTGTTAAAGGCTGATAAACTTCTTGCATTATAGTAAACGCGTTGCCATCTGTTGCCCCTATTACTATTCTATCAGGCTCTAAAAAATCTAATATAGCTGACCCTTCACGCAAAAATTCTGGATTGGATACTACTAAATTTGCCAACCCCTTTTCCTTGAGAAACTTTTGAACCTCAAGACAAGTACCCGGCGGCACTGTAGATTTGACTACTATCACAGTATTGGGATTTATATATTCACATACCTGCTCAATAGACTTAAAGACTACAGTTAAATCAGCCCCGCCGCTTGGCATAGAAGGTGTTCCCACAGTAATAAAAATACATTCTGCAGATCCAAGTTCTGAATTATAGGAATCAACAAAATTCAATTGATTATTATAAATGCATTTTTTTATATATTCATCAAGACCAGGCTCAAAAATTGGGCTTACTGCATTCTGTAAATTCTTAATCTTATTCTTATCCACATCAAGACAAGTCACTGTATGACCTAGGTGACTAAGCATTACTCCAGATACAAGCCCAACATAACCTGTGCCGATAAATGTGATTTTCATATAACCTAATATATTTTGTTTTATTAATACAAAGTAGCGAAAAAATAAAAAAAGTAAAATTAAAACAGTTAATAATACCTTTATGTTGGTAAAAGACTCAGGAATATCTTATGATATTTTAAATACAATCATATTTATGTAGTATTTAGTTGATAATTTACCTTTAAACTATAGCTAAAAATGAAAATTTTATACAAATTGATGTCGCCACTAATAATAATAGTGTTTATTGTGGGTGGCATCTTCCTATTAGCTAACACAGGTAATTTAAATCGCCCTATAAAGCATATAGTGCAATATGTTTTGTCATTACAGTCATTACAAACTGAATTAACAAATTTTCAGTTTAAGGATCAAACTATCAATGTAACAAAATTTGGTATTGCTCTTGATTCAGGCCATATTATTTTCAACAATGTACAAATACATATAACCTACCATGATCGCAACATTTATTTTGACCTAAAACCCTCTACAATACAAATTATTGATAACCAAGGGCAATCCATATTAGAAGGCACGTATTCAGGCAAATTAGGCTATTCAATTATCAACAAAAATAAGGAAGTCTCAATAAAGCTTAGTAACATTAGTTTAAATAATGATAAGATCAACCTTAATCAAGGTAATGTAGGCGAGCTAATTTATTCTTATCAACAATCGCATCATGATTTAAATCTAGACTTTAAATTTTTTATTAACGATGAGACTTATCTCACAGCTAATAATTCAAATAATCCAGATCAAATTGACATTAATGGGAAGAATATACCTTTGCTTCTAAGCTCTGTTATAATAAATATTTTTTCTAATAATGGATTGGCAAAATTTTTAGATACGTCCATTAAGGCTGGTTACCTTACTAATTTATCAGGCACTCTAGATATTAAGGATACATTACTTACTGTAGATTCACTAAATGGCATAGCTCAAATTAAGCAAATGAAATTGCTCTATAACAACGATTTACCAGCAATCGAAAATATAGATGTGGATATAGAATGTAATGGGCGACAAACTACCTTTTCTATAAAAAAAGCACATACATCTAACCTACTTATATCTAACGGTAAAGTAGTCATGGATTGGCAAGGAATTGATGATACAATTTTAAAAATAACAGGTAAAGGAACTGGTAAAGCCAGTGAGCTGTCTGGATTTATTTCTGATCAGATACATAATAAGCTAAGGGAAGGAAATATAGATTTATATAAAATAAAAGGAAATGTTGAAGCAAATATTGAAATTATTATACCATTGAAACCTGGTACTGATAACAAACACAATATTACAGCTTTCATTCCTAATGCATCCCTAGCTATTTTTGACGATAAGATCCAAATGAGTGATGCAACAATTCAAGGATTATTTAATGGTCCTCAAGTTATATTAAATAGTAAAGCAAAAATAAATGGTTTTGCGAGTAATATCGATTTCGTCTATAATATCAATAATCATGAAGCATTTCATCATAAGTTGGACATAAGCACAAATATTGCTGTTGCCAAGCACCAAAAAAGCACAAGTTTCATTAACATTCTTGAAGGTAAATCTGTTCTTCACTTTAATTATACAAATAAAAATAGCCAGGGTTTTATTTCAGCTAATGCTGATCTGACCAATCTTGACCTTACATGTCACAAGCTAGGACTACATAAAAAAATAAAGGAACAATCCATCTTCAAACTACAGGGTACATTAGATGATTTTAATAGTGGTGAAGTCAATTTCTTACTAACTAGCAAAAAGAATTTAAAAATAGATGGTAGTGGCAAACTACAAAACTCGAGTGTGTTAATTAATATTAAAGAATTCAAAAATAAGCTAACAAATTTATCCGCTCAGCTAAATATAACTAAACCATCAATGAACATCGCTATAAAAGGTCAAATGCTGGATTTGTCAAATGTTAACATGATGCAGTTCCTTGAAAAAGAAAACGATCAGGGTGCAATCAAGATTTCAACCAACATAAAAAAAATAAAGCTGCACAATAATGTGTTACTCAATGATTTACAATTAATGCTAGAATGCGACAAATCTAGGTGCTACAAAGGCTTCATAGATTCACAAATAGGCACTGCATCCCTTGAACTGTTATTAACAGCAGAAAAAAATACAGAAAAATGGTTAGTTAAATGTGACAATGCAGGCGATTTAATGCGTGGTCTCGGCATGTATAATTCTATGCTCCATGGTACTCTAGTACTAAATATAGAAACTAGCAGAACTAAAGTTCCTTTAGGAGAAATCATCCCTATTTATCATGGAAATTTTTCATTTGAAAAATTTAAGTTATATAATGCACCAGCAATATTACGTGTTGTATCTTTTGTTTCGATCCCTGGATTTTTAAGCATGATTAGTGGCAACAAAGATATTAGTTTTAGTGGCATGCAAGGTGATTTTAGTTTTCAACACGATATTTTACATATATTTAGCAGTCAAGCTACAGGACCTTATTTTGACTTCACCTTGAAAGGTGATATAAATGTTAATAAAAGAATTATGGATATTAAGGGACATGTTACCCCTGCATTATATGGTATTAGTTCAATAATTGGAGCGATACCAATTATTGGTGAAATATTTGTCGGTAACAGTAAGCATCGTGGTCTCGTGTCTAAGGCCTATAAATTACAAGAAGTTTATTAAATGCTGCATAACCATAATAATAAAATAGTTGAGATTTAATCTAACAATTGCCTGTTAATCAGACACATAAACCCGATATCTCAATACCTTATCTACTTACTGAATTAGACTGAAGTTTTTCTTTATCGCTTACTATACTAGGTGTAGCAGATGGTTTCCTTGATTTAGCTACTCTTTGAACTTTAGCGTTCCTAGCTAATTCTGCTGATTTAAATGATGCTTTGAAATGTTCAATAATTTGACCCTTATTTTTATTAGTGGTTTTAACTTTACTATTAAAATGAGAAGATTTCTGATTGATAATCTTTTTTATCTTCTTGTCTTGTGGGTCACTACTTATACCAATTTCAGGATTGGTTTTAACTGAGTGACAACCAATACTTCCCCCCTGCACTCCTGCTATTTCTTGAGTATGACCACCAGCTACCTGATGTAACATATTTCTTTGTCCTAAGTTCGAATCCGCTCTAATTCCTAGATAGCTAGAAACCGCCTCATGAGTATTTTTAGTTTGCAAATATCCTGTTCTATCCTTACCACTTTTACAAAAATCAATCCTATTTGACACTTTTTTCCTTGTTGATTCATCCAATCTTTGGTGCAACTGCCTATTTGGTAACTTTACAGCATTCTCTACCACATGCATTGATGCGCTAATTTTGAGGTTAAGATTACCCTGTGACAAAATTAGACTACTACCTAATAATTTTCTGGCCCTCATAGCTTCTGCTAAATCATTGCGCATCTCTGGAGATAGTTTATTTATTTCTATTGCAGCTTTTGTTTGAGTAGATTTATACCTACCCCCAGTTAATTTTTCTAGCATGTTTTGAAAAATAGAACTTCCCTTTTGTAAGAATGTACCTATATTTTTGGTTTCTTGATTACGAGATAAATCTTCTCCTATATGCTTCAAAGTATTCTTGAATTCAGAATGGTTTTTTCCACCTCCTAAAATTCTCCATCTGTTAATAGGAGAAGCCGATATTTTAATGTTGTTTATATTTTTTTGAGATTTATTGAGTTGTTGTGGAATAAAATTTTCATTACGAACATTAAATGGCGTTTTGCTATTTAAAATATGAAGATTCATGGTATCATCAGGCTGGACAAAACTACGCAACTGCCTCACCTGCTCATCAACGATATCTTGTTTTTCCACTTCATCTGTAATTTTGATTTTAGTTGCTGGAGTGCCACAATGAAAAACTTTCGATATTGTACTTAATTCAGATTGATCATCTCCTTTAATTGCAGTTATTTTTTGATACGCATTCTTGATACCAGGTAATTCACTTAGCATTTGCGTAGGGATGATCTTATTACCAGTAGCAATATCAGCTGCAGATAATCGTAATAAGTCCTGTTTATAAGCAGGCATCTTATTATACCAATCCATTCCCGGCAACCTAGTTAATGGATGTGCTTTTGTTGTTTTAGCAATTTTTTCCCATTGATTCTTTTGTACATCTGTTAGACCATTGAGCATAATACCTGCTTCAGCTACGGTATGATTTTTACCCTCTAGATCTTGAGACGTAGTTAATGTGACTATATGTTTATGTTCATCCTGAAAATTAGCCATTTCTTTAGCAAACGTTAATTTCTCAGACACCTCCTCAATCCCTGCCTTTTCAAGAACGTGTACTAATTGTGTATTATATTGTTTTACTTTTTTATCTAAAGAATCTATATCACCTACTGCATTTTTTGCAATATGCATCAATTGTCGTTGGGCTAATTGAGTTGCTTTCGGATTTAACGACGCCTGATCAAGCAGGCTCATTCCTGCCCTCACATGATTCAAAATTTGCATAGCATATTTTTCGCCAGCATCCACTTTTAATAGTTTTGGATCTGTAGTAACCCTTCGAGCATCTCTGACCAATGCTTTTGTCCCATTACCCAAATTACTACTTTTATGCCAAATTATACCCAGTTTATTATCTTTAATCTCATCAAGAAGTTCTATAGCATAGGTTAGATCATTAGCATCTATTAATGCTTCAACCGCTTTTACCTTGCTCCCTATATCTATAATAGTTGAATCTGATCTTGGCTGTATAGAATTAGCAAAATCCAGTACATATTGTGAATTCTCTGATAAAACTTGAGCATTTGCTTTTTTCATTAAAAAAGTCCGAATATTTTAAATAATTATTTTTCCGCAAGACATTTGGTTAAGTTCATCTCTGCAAAATCCCAGTTGAGTAGTTTGGCTATAAATAGTGCAACATAATCTGGACGCTTGTTGCGGTAATCAATATAATAAGCGTGTTCCCAAACATCGCACGCTATTAACGGTTTCATCCCCTGTATCAAGGGAGTTTCTGCATTCGATGTTTTAATAATTTTTAATTTATGCTCTGATGGACAGTATACAAGCCAGGCCCAACCACTACCAAATTGTGATAATCCAGCTTGTTTAAATTCAGTTGCAAAATTATCATAAGAGCCGAAATCCTGCTCAATATGCTTTGCAATGTCACCCTTTGGCTTACCGCCACCACTTGGTTTCATTGAATGCCAAAAAAAAGTATGATTCCAAATTTGCGCTGCATTATTAAAAATAGCTACATTAGTATTATGAGATCTAGCCATAATCTGTTCAAGATCTAAATCTCTTAACTCCTTATTATCCACTAACATATTATTTAAATTAGTCACATATGCATTATGATGCTTGCCATGGTGATAATCGAATGTTTCAGATGAAAAATCTGGTATGAATGCGTCTTTTGCATATGGTAATTTAGGTAATTCAAAAGGATATTGATCCTGATTAGAATAAGTACAATATGTCATTTTTCTCCATTATTATTTATTAATTAAAACTACTTAATATACCTTTCATTTCATCATAATTACCATTACAATGCAATACATAATCACACCCCGCTGCTAGGCTAGAATGCGTTTGCTTAATTAGGCTTTTTATTAAGTCTGGATGCAACGCTGCTATTTCTTGCTGGCATATATTGATAACATCGTTACTATCGTTACACTTTGCCAGAATTTTAGGTATTTCATTCACCAAAGTAGGATCGTCTTGTAAATTCATTACTGAATCTGCTGATCTAAGGATTTGCTTAAGCTTGGCAAGCTTTTCTCCTACTTTCCCGTGTAATGCAAGCATTTCTAATGCATCAGAAACTATTATCCCATGAAAGCCTATTACCTTTCTTAAGTATGAAATAACTGATTTTGATATAGTAGCAGGGTGCGCCCTATCAAGCGCTGTATATACGATATGAGCTGTCATTGCCCATACCCTATCTATTTGATTAGCTTTTGCTATTTTGCTAGACAAATGTGTAAAAACCTTAAAATCTGTCCTTTCTAGTTCCTGAATATCTGTTTTTACAACTGGTAATGCAAGATGACTATCTGCTATTGCCCTACCATGGCCTGGTAAATGTTTTATAATAGGTATACCTTCAGCAGACATTATACCATCAATTGCTGCTGAGCATAGATCCACAACCTGATTAACATTATCGCCAAAACTTCTATCACCAATCACTTTATTAGCAAAATCAAAATAAAGGTCTGCAACAGGTGCACAAGGAGAATCAAAACCAAGCTCTTTAAGCTCATGCATTAGTTGGTGATAATTTTGATATACCAAATTTTTTGTTTGTTGAGGGGATGTGGTATAATCTGCAGCAAGATTCGAAGCTGCTGGATATAAAGTTGCCCCTCGCACTGTACTGGGTTTAATCCTCTGTACCCTACCCCCTTCTTGATCAACGAGGATATAAATATCTCTATCTTTATACAAGTCTCTTAAAGATTGATTCAAAGCAATTATTTCTTCTTTTGATGAATTATCAATATTACGCCCAAATATAATAAAACCACCACATGGATATTTTTTGAATAACTCACTTTCTTTTTTGGTAAGCATTTTACCAGCTATGCCACAAATTATTTGTTTACTACTGTATGTCGTATCCTGTTGTTTTCTCTCTTTCATATAATAAAGTTTATTATATTAAAATTGTTTATGCAATCTTTCCAAGTTACTAACACTAGAAAATTTATCAACATAATAAAGCTGTACGTTCCCTACAGCTCCATTTCTATGCTTAGCTACTAATACTTCAGCAATATTATGTACTTTATCGAGTTGTTCTTGCCATTCGGTATATTTAGGGTCGCTAGGAGCTGGTTCTTTCCGTTTAAGATAATATTCCTCTCTATACAGAAACATTACTAAATCAGCATCTTGTTCAATAGCACCAGACTCTCGCAAATCTGATAACATCGGCTTTTTATCTTCTCTTTGTTCCACGGCTCTCGAAAGCTGGGAGAGAGCTATGACAGGTATATGTAATTCTTTAGCTAAAGCCTTGAGTCCTTGCGTTATTTCAGATATCTCTAACACTCTATTATCTGATTTACCTGACCCTCTAAGTAACTGTAAATAATCAACAAATATAATACCTAAATTATGTTTCCTTTTTAATTTTCTTGCCCTTGATCTTACAGCGGCAATGGACAAGGCTGGTGTATCATCTATAAAAAATGGCATATCTGTTAACTCGACTGCAGCTTTGCGTAAATCATTATAGTGTTCTTCACTAACCTTACCATTTCTAAGGTGAGTAGAATCAACTTTTGCCATCATTGATAATAAACGACTAGCTAACTGTTCAGATGACATTTCAAGAGAAAAAAAACCAACAGATGGCGGCATTGTGCCCTCCTCTGCTTTTCTCTGCAGAGCTTTGCAAGCATTAAAAGCAAAATTAATAGCAAAAGCTGTTTTACCCATGGATGGACGACCAGCAATAATCACTAAATCAGAATTTTGAAAGCCTGATAGTTTATGATCTAAATCTATTAAACCAGTTGAAATACCCGTAATATGATCACTGCTTTTCATTGCTCTGTTAATACTAATAAGAGAGTCTGCTACCGAATCTCTCATTGCTACAAAACCTTTTTCCTTCATTCCTTCACTGGCAAGAAGGTATAGCTTGCTTTCTGCTTGTTCTATTTGTTCATTCGCAGTATGTTCTAATGTGGAATCATACGCATCATTGACAACCGTTTCACCAATTGCTATCAAATTACGCTTAATTGCTAATTCATAGATAATTTTACCGTAATCATATGGATTAATCACCACCATAGCGATAGTAGTTAATTTTACAATATACTCATGCCCACCTATTTCATTATATAATGCATCTTTTTCTAGCATTGATCGAATAGTCACAGGTGATGCGCTAATGCCTTTCTCTAGTAAAATTTCAATTGCTGTATATATTTTTTGATGCAGAACCTCATAAAAATGTTCTGGCTTTAGGAATTCATTAATTTGTTCAATTAATTCACTATTAATAAGTATTGCACCTAGCAGCATTTGCTCAGCTTGTACATTGGCTGGCAATTGCCTAACCAGTTCCTTATCTGCTTTAATTTCCGTCATAATTTTGAACTTCCTAATCGCCTCTAAGGAATTTATCCGCCTCTAAGGCAGCCATACAACCAGTACCCGCCGCTGTTACTGCTTGTCTATAAATTTTATCTTGCACATCACCTGCTGCAAAAACTCCAGGCACACTCGTTTTTGTTGAATCAGGAGCAGTTAGTATATAATTTTCATCGTCCATATTTATTTGCCCCTTGAATATATCAGTGTTGGGTTTATGCCCAATTGCTACAAACACTCCAGCACATGATAAGTCGGACACAATACCAGATTGAGTGTTTTTTAATTTCACTCCTATTACAGTTTTTGGATCTTCTGTTCCCACTACTTTAGCCAACTCACTATTCCAAATCATAGTAATTTTGCTATTTTTTAATAATCTGTCTTGTAGTATTTTTTCTGCTCTTAGCTCATCACGTCTATGCACTAAGTAAACTTTTTTAGCATGATTGGTTAAATAAAGCGCTTCCTCAACAGCTGTATTGCCGCCCCCAATAACAACAACATCTTGATTCTTAAAGAAAAAACCATCACAAGTTGCACAACCAGATACCCCGAATCCTTGAAAATACTGTTCAGATTCTAATCCTAACCATTTTGCCTGCGCTCCTGTAGAAATAACAATACTATCGGCTTGATATATATCACCAGTAGCAGTATATGCTTTAAAAGGTTTTGATGATAACTCAACTTTTTCAACATAATCATGCACTAATTTTGTGCCTACTTTTTCTGCTTGCTTTTCCATTTCTTGCATCAGCAATGGTCCTTGTATCGTTTCAGCAAATCCAGGATAATTTTCTACATCTGTTGTTATAGTGAGCTGCCCACCAGGTTGCATACCATGTATTAAAATTGGTTCTAGAGAAGCCCTAGCTGCATAAATTGCTGCACTAAGACCTGCTGGTCCAGAACCAATAATTAATATTTTTGTTTTAATAGGAAAATTTGTCATATATATGATATTTTTAATGTTTTGTTATAATATTAATATTTAACTAGGCAGCGTTATATTAGATAAGAATAATGTAGCCATCACTGGCATATATACTAGAACAACAATTAAAGAAATCAATACTGCAGTTGCTACTTTTTCAGAATGCATCTTATAAAGGGAAGCTAAAACTATAGTATTGGTGGCCATAGGTGCTACGCATAATAATTGTAAAGCATTATAATAATTGTCATCTAATAAGCCAATAATAAATTTATCAATTAGAATAACAATATTAAATAATATAGGATAAAACAGGAACTTACTTGCCAAAGCTGCACTTGTAAATTTTATATCCAATTTAAACTTTTTGATTTCAGCCAATGCTAGTCCTATAGTTACCATACCTAATATAGAGTATGCACCCTGCATATTTCTAACAAATCCATCTAAAAAATCAGGCAGCCTAAAACCTATAAAACTCATTATGCAGCCCAGAAAGAAAGCATTCAATAATGGCAATCTAGCAACTTTTAACATACTTTGCTTAAATGTACTAGCACTCCTTGCACAGTAATAACAACCAACAGAAGCGTCGTATATAGAAATGCCAATCAGGCCCAATGCATAAATACTCAGAGTGTAATCATCAAATAAGGCAGCTGCCACTGGCAATACTACAAAACCACTATTACCTGTTCCTGCTGACATAGCAAGGATGTTTCTATGCGAATCCTGCCAAAATTTTCCATATAACCAATAGCTAAAAATACTTAATATAGTAGACAAAGAAAAAGTCATAACTGTAATACCCAAAGAACTTATTTCTAAGCTAGTGCTTGTAGGAATAGCAAAAAACACTATTGGAGCTATAAAATAAAACAATAAGGAAGCAATACTATCTTTCTCGACTTTAGAAAATTTTCCCGCTGCAAAACCTATAACTACACTAAGTAAGCATGACAGGACCTTTAAACATACTAAGCTAAATATCGCCATACAGATTAATTTTTATTATTTTCTTCTTAGTACAATTATTGAATTATGTCTTACTAACATGCAATATTATTCTTATTTATTACCTTTATACTTTGCAGTAGCCTCTGGTAATATTTTGGCAATTCCTGTTCGAATTCCAATATTTTACCACTGACCGGATGAATAAAGCTTATATAATAGGAATGAAGTGCTTGATGACCTACAGATTTTAATACATCTTGTATATTCACTGGAGTAGCCTGAATTTTTCTTAAATTATTACCATATGTTTGATCTCCAACGATAGAATGCCCATTATGGCTCAAATGAACTCTAATTTGATGCGTTCTACCAGTTTCTAATTTACATTCGACTATACTGAATAACCCAGACCTTAGAATCTCTAACGTTTTATAATGAGTTATTGCCTTTTTGCCACTATATTTCAAGGTGGTCATTCTTGTACGATCATTAGTACTACGCCCTATTGCCATATTAATCACACCCTCTAACGGCTTCATTACTCCCCAAATTAATGCTTTGTATTTTCTAATAAGCGCACGGCTTTCAATCTGTGCCGCAAGATTAGTATGAGCATAATTATTTTTGGCAACTACCATTAATCCAGATGTATTTTTATCTAGCCTATGTACAATTCCAGGTCTTATTTCTCCACCAACATCAGATAAGGAATTAGTATAATAAAGTAGAGCATTAACCAAAGTTTCTTGATGGTCACCAGCCCCAGGATGAACTGTCATATTGTTTCCTTTATTGATTACTAATAAATCATCATCTTCATAAATAATATCAAGTGGAATATTCTTTGCTATTATGTGATCTAAATTTTCCTCAATAATTTCTAATTCTACAAAATCATTTTCTTTAATACGGAAGGATAAAGTTGATATAATTGTTGTATTTATTTTTAGCCTATTATTTATAATAGCCTTTTGAATTTGACTACGAGATGAGGCTGCACATAAATTAGCAATTGCCTTATCTACTCTTTGATTATTCAAATAATCTGGTATGGTATATTCGTATTTAGTCATTAAAGTCTATTTTTATGAACAAAAATCAGCAATCTCTCTATAACTTAAATTGGCTGCACTCGATCGGTATAAAATATTACTGTTCTACAAAAAAAGATAGTAAAATTTGTACCAATACTGCTACAATAACCCATGATAGCGTGCCCCGTGTAATAAAGTCAAAAGAAGCTAATCCAAAATCTCAGCAAAAAGTAATGAAATCACAATCACATAATGCGGCAGAGACTGCTAGGCACTCAGCTGATCAAGCAAATAACCTTACTGAACTACGTTATGCAGTAGAAAATTTTACTGAGTGCGAATTAAAACAATTTGCCAATAGTACTGTTTTTGCTGACGGTCAAGTAGATGCCAAAATTTTATTAATAGGTGAAGCTCCTGGTGTCACGGAAGACGAACAAGGAATTCCATTTTGCGGTACAAGTGGTAAATTACTCGATGAAATGCTTAATACTATTGATATTTCACGAAAGAAAAACGCTTATATCACCAACACTATTTTCTGGCGACCACCTGCAAATAGAAGGCCAACAATTGAAGAAATAAATATATGCAAACCTTTTGTAGAAAAACATATAGCGTTAATTAAACCAAATTTGATAATTCTTGTTGGTAATACAGCCACTACATCTCTATTAGGCACCACAGAAAAGATAAGCAATATTAGACAAAATAATTATTTTTACACTAATAAATATTTAAACCAAGATATTCTTACCACCGCTATATTTCATCCAGCCTACCTTCTGCGTCAGCCAATGCAAAAAAAAGCCACATGGTTCGACTTGCTGAGAATCCAGGCTATGCTCCAACAATTCTAATCAACTAAAGCACTACAACCAGTTTATACTAGCTTAATTTACGCAACCAACAGAATTGAGATTAGTGTTGTATTCCTAATACATTTACTAAATTAGATTGGTCAAGATTGATATTATTAATAATAGATCTAGTAAAATCTAATCCATTAAGTTCAGTAGAACTAAGGTTAGTATTATCAAATGTAGTATTAAAAAGGTTGCTATTAAAAATCTTAGAACCACTTAAATTTGCATTGGTTAAATCAGCATAGCTCAAATCTACATCCTGAAACGTACAATTTTTAAACGCTGAATCTTTGAAGTTAGTCCATTTAAAAATGGTTCCTTGCAACGTAGCATTTTGTATTGATAGCTTAGACAAATCAAGATGTGATAAATTAAGGTGTGATAGTTCAACATTGCTTAATAAAGCTAGGCTTGTTATAGCATTACTACTATTGATTTTTTCAAGCCCCTTATTATTCAATAAAACATTATTATTGGCAGGAGAGTTGATTACAATTAATTCCTGGCTAGTTACAGAGCTAAATTGCGAATTTTGTATTGGTGAATTATTGAAAGTTAAAGATTGTACATTACAGTTGATAACTGCAATTTGATCCATTTTAGACATTCTAAATTCTGTTTGATATATCTTATCATTGCGAAACATTACTTTGGATAAATTACAACTATCAAATATTGCGTTCTTTAGATTATAATTATCAAAATACGTATCTGTGAAATCTACATTCGTTGCTTTTATTTTATTGCCATCAGCATTGCTAAATCTTGAATTGGTAAAGGTAGAATTAGTTATTTTCATATCTGTAATTGCGACCTTATTAAGCTTGTTATCATCTGCCTGAATCTTATTCATGTAAAGTCTGTTAATATTAGAGTTTGTTAATGTCAATCCATCCATTTTACTTTCTTGTATATTAACATTGGATAATTGCGAATAAATCATTACAACATCCTTGAAGATTCCTTGATGAATAACAACATTCTCTAAATTAATTTTCTTCATAGAAGCGTTAGTAAAATTTGCATCATCGAACTGAGTGCTATCAAATTTTGCCCTATCAATAATACTTTGGCTAAAATCCACTTTAGAAAAATGCCCCTTCGTATTATTACTGTCACTTAAATCTGATGATTCAAAACTGCAATCAGTGAATACAGATTCCACTAAGCTGACTGCCCTAAGATCTACACCAAAAAAAGCGACATTGGAAATTTTTGAATTTTGAAAAGTTGCTTTAACAAATGTTGATTCCTGTAAATCAACATTTTTCATCTCTACATTATTAAGCTTAGCATTACTTAAATCTACTTTATGTAACTTTGAGTTATAAATTTTTGAATTACTTAAATCTACCTCGTTCATATTAGCGCCGGATAAATTAGCATTCTGAAATATAGCATTCTGAAATATAGAAGCTTGGAAATCAACATTTTGAGCATTCAAATTATTGAAACTTACATTAGTAAAATCACTTTCTTGTATTACAGCATTGGCTACAATAACCCCTTGAAGATTTGCACCTGTAAAATTCACTCTAATGATCTCTGCCCCTCTAAGGTCCACATCGGATATGTCAACTCCAGATAAATCTACCCCTATTAATTTTAATCCTCTTAAATCTTGACCATACTCTCCTTTTATATCTATTTTCTTGTTATCCAATCTCTGTGCTTTAATATAATTCTTAATATTTAAGCTCTGATGTTCTGTTAATTTTCCATCCCTTGTAAAATTATTATCACTGCATGCAGTTAGCAGCGCGAGAATCAGCAATACAGCTATTTTCATAACTAGGTAATACCTTAATATATTTGGTTTAATTATCATTTATGATATCATTGTCTATATTTATAATTTTGCCAGAATGTATATTTAGAGTTTTTAGTTTTCTGTGGAGGGCTGAACGTTCCATACCAACAAAGGATGAGGTTTTAGAAATATTACTATTAAATCTATTCATCTGTGCGGTTAAATATTGTTTTTCAAATACTTCTCTAGCTTCACGAAGAGGCATAGACATCAAATCTAAAGTTTTATTATTTCGCTTAGATATATTTACATTATCGGTTAGAATATCTTGGGGGAGCATATCCGGTCTGATTTTTTCCTGTTTGTCATGACTAGTTGAATTCATAATCAACGTCCATTCTATTACATTCCGTAATTGTCTGATATTACCAGGCCAATGGTAAGACTGCAAAGCTGTAATAGCTTCCTCAGAAAACTCCTTTTTTTTCAGTCCAGAAAATTTGACAAGTTGTTTTATAAAATACTCAGTTAAAGGAGCTATATCCTCCTTACGCTCTATTAAATTTGGTACTACAACTGGGATAACATTAAGTCTGTAGAATAGATCTTGTCTAAATTTTCCATTGGTAATTACTTCTTGTAGTTTTTGAGTAGTTGAAGTAATGAGTCTAATATTTATATTGATAGGCTTGGATTGCCTATATACAATCGGGTTGCCCAAAAATTTTAATAGATGATTTTGGCTATTTGGTGGCAAATCTTCTATATCTTCAATATATAAAGTGCCATTGTTGGCTGCTTCTAATAAGCATATTTTTTTATCTAATACATATTGTTCTGGTTCTTCAATTTCTCCAAACAGATCTTGCTGTATCTTAGCAGGGCGCATATATTTGGGACTAAAAATTATAAAAGGTCTGTTTGATCTCAAAGATTTTTTGTGAATTAATCTAGCTACTAGTTCCTTGCCACTGCCTACTTCACCATGTATCATGATTCTGCCGGTTGTTGGGGCCGCCTTATCTATCTCTGACTTGAGTTTTATACTTGCGGGGGACAGTCCGATAAATTCAGTTTTATCAACAACCCTTGATTTAAGTTCGATATTTTCTCGTTTTAATCTAGCTGACTCACAAGCTCTCCTAAGCAAAATCATTAGTTTGTCATGGGTGAACGGCTTTTCTAAATAATCATACGCTCCCATTTTGATTGCACTAACAGCCGTTTCAATTGTTCCATGACCACTGATAACAATTATAGGCATTAAAGGATACTTTTTTTTGATTAGCTCTAAAATACCTAACCCATCTAAATCACTATCTTGTAGCCAAATATCTAATATTATTGCATTTGGTGTTTTTTCTGATACGGCTTGAAAAGCCTGACTACTTGTTGCTGCAGAACGACTTGTAAAACCTTCATCTTTTAAAATATCTGATATTAAATCCCTTATATCTTCTTCGTCGTCTACGATAAGAACATCTAGCGCCATAATTTATATACCATTAACAATTATTAGTCATACTCGATATGAAACAAACCTGTAATGCAAAATAGATTATTGTTTAAGTTCCTAATATCAAAAGCTATACCTTACTAAACTATAAATCAACATGTTTTATAGTAAATATACAACATAATGCATTTATTTATATTAAATATATAAATAAACTACTAATTGTATCAGGTCTATAGCTTAGCTAACGCTAGCAAAATGGATACAAAATTAGATATCTATAATTGTTTATATTTTTGTCTAGAATTGGTACAAATCTATAGTACATACAGATATTGATATGAGTTTGAAGGATTTTTATTCTGCCCACTAAAATTGACGGCTTTACCTAGCGAGCCATGTATCACTCTAAGACAGTTATATAAAGCCTAGGGGAACTCACCTTGCCTTTATATAACTTACATCCTTTTCATCCAAGAAGCGATAATTTTAGCCTATCAGTTTTTGCATTGTAAGACCAATTTCAGAAGGTGAATTTGAGATTACTACTCCAGCACTTCTTAAAGCTTCTAACTTGTCACTCGCTGCACCTTTACCACCTGAAATAATTGCACCAGCATGTCCCATTCTCTTACCTGGAGGAGCAGTAACACCAGCTATAAAACCAACCATAGGTTTTTTTATTTTTGATTGTTTTATAAAACTTGCAGCTTCTTCTTCTGCACTACCACCTATTTCACCTATCATAATTATGGCTTCTGTTTCAGGATCCTGTAAAAACAAATCTAAACAATCAATAAAATTAGTGCCATTAATTGGATCTCCACCTATACCAACACAGGTTGATTGCCCAAGCCCTGCGCTTGTTGTTTGAGCTACGGCCTCATAAGTCAAAGTCCCCGACCTAGATACGATACCTATTTTACCTTTTTGATGTATATGACCGGGCATGATACCAATCTTACACTCTTCTGAAGTAATAACACCAGGACAATTCGGTCCTATCAGTCTTGTCTTAGAACCTACTAAGGCTCTTTTGATAAGTAACATATCCAATACAGGTATACCTTCTGTGATGCAGATTACTAACGGAACTTCGGCATCAATAGCCTCTAATATTGAGTCAGCTGCAAAAGGTGGTGGAACATATATTACACTAGCATTAGCACCCGTTATATCAACAGCTTCTTGTACTGTATTATATACAGGTAAGTTTAGATGTGTTTGTCCTCCCTTACCTGGCGTAACGCCGCCAACCATTTTAGTACCGTAATCAATTGCTTGCTCAGAATGAAAAGTACCTTGTGATCCAGTAAAACCCTGACAAATAACTTTAGTATTTTTATTTATAAGTATCGACATAATAGTATAATTCTCCCAAATCTATATAGCATTAACAATTTTCTGTGCTGCATCACCCAAATCATCTGCAGCAATAATTTTAAGTCCAGATCCGTCCAGGATTTTTTTGCCTAATTCAAAATTAGTACCCGCCAGACGTACAACTAAAGGCACTTTTATACCCACATCCTTTGCAGCTGTTACTATTCCTTCAGCAATGATATCACATCTCATGATGCCGCCAAAAATATTAACTAAAATACCTTTTACAGCCGTATCAGAAAGAATAATTTTAAAAGCCTCTGTAACTCTTTCTGCATCAGCCCCTCCACCAACATCTAAAAAATTAGCTGGTTCTGCACCATATAGTTTAATGATATCCATAGTAGCCATCGCAAGACCTGCACCATTCACCATACACCCAATGTTGCCTTCCATTCTGACATAATTTAAATCTGCTTTGCTGGCCCTTAGCTCTAAAGGATCTTCTTCATCCTCATCACGCAATTGAGCAATATCTTGATGACGGAATAGTCCATTATCATCGAAATTAATCTTAGCATCTAGAGCCAATATATTACCCTCAGTAGTTTCAACTAAAGGATTAATCTCTATTTGAGATGCATCAGTTGATACAAATGCATCATAAGTTGACTTGATAACTTTTATCATTTGTTTAGCTTTCTCCCCTGTGAAACCTAGTTTAAAAGCTAAGGATCTACAATGAAAAGGTTGAATACCAGTAGCTGGGTCTATTGTGGTTTTAACAATCTTTTCAGGAGATTTATCAGCAACTTCCTCTATATCTACACCACCTTCTGTTGAGGCCATAAGTGTAATTCTATTAGATGAACTATCTAATACTACACTAAAATAATACTCTTTCTCTATATCGCAACCAGACTCAACATAAATTCTTTTTACTATTTGTCCATTTGGACCAGTTTGATGAGTAACTAAAGTTTGGCCATACATTGAGTGTGCAGCTTTTATTGCTTCATCCTTGCTACGAACCACTTTCACTCCACCAGCCTTACCTCGACCACCAGCATGAATTTGAGCCTTGACCACGTATAATTTGGCATCGAAATTCTTGATTGCATCATCGATTTGGTCTTTTTTCAAAATTACAACGCCATGTGAAGTAGGAACTCCGTATTGTTGCAATACTTTCTTTGCTTGATATTCGTGAATATTCATTTTATTTAAGATTTTAATTTAATTTCTTTTGGGATTATAACCTGCATTATACACTTAATACAAGTGTTTTGAATATTTATCTAGAAGGTCATAAGGTAATTTTCCATATCCTGAACCGTTGCTATGTTATGTATTACAAAATTGTGAGGAGATTTTTTTGCTAAACCAGAAAGCACCCTAGCTGGACCGATTTCCACTAATTCTGTAATTCCTATTTTGGCAAATTGATCCATTGTTTCTCTCCATCGTACTGTAGAACAAATTTGACTTAATAAATTAGTTTTAATTTGGTCAATATTAGTTTCTACATTAACTGTAACATTAGAAATAATAGGCACTTGCGGCTTGACAAAATCAGCTTTTTCTAATGCTTCCTTCATAGGTATTTCAGCTGTTTTAATTAAATCTGAATGAAATGGAGCACTGACATTTAATTTTATTGCTCGGTATCCACCATCCTTTAGAATTGCAATTAGGAGATCTACGTTATATTCATGCCCACTAATTACGATCTGGCCTTCAACATTATCATTAGCAATTTGACATACTCCTTCTTCAATAGTTGCTTGTAATATTGCTAATAACTCACTATGTGTTATACCGATACAGGCTGCCATTGCACCCTGCCCTTGTGGTGAAGCTTCTTGCATCGAACGCGCCCTGATTTTTAATAATTTGGCTGCTGTCTCAACATCAATAACTCCTGCTGCACAAAGAGCACTATACTCTCCTAAAGAATGACCGGCAACAACTGAGCATATTTCCTGTATATTTTTGTTTAATTTTGCTAATAATACTCTGAATATAGCAACCGAAGTTGCCATGATTGCAGGTTGAGTATTGGTTGTGATAGACAAATTTTCGTTTTGACCATGAAAAATGATATCACTAAGATCATATCCAAGAGATTTGTCGACAGTTTGAAAAATTTGCTTTGCTATTGGTTCAGAATTAAAAAAATCTTTTCCCATACCAATGCTCTGAGATCCTTGACCGGGAAATATAAATGCTCTATTCATAAAATAATCATATATACTTTGAATTTACAAAAAATTAATGCCCTGATTATGAGAATTCCTTGTTTGATGTCAATTATTTTGACTATCTTTTTTATAAGTCCAGTTGTTATCGCTGGATCATCGACAGAGGCGAAAGTATTTGATTTAATAAAAAAACAAAAATGGTCACTTGCATATAACTTGGCCAAAAAATCTCAAAACGAGCCACTTATAAAAATAGTATTATCACAGAAATTTCTTGATAGTTCATGCAAAACAAACAGTTTTAAAAAAATCACGACTTTTTTGCTGCACAACCCTAACTGGCCACAAAGAGATCTAATACAAATTTATGCAGAAAACGCATTAACTAAAACAACAAAACAAGATGATATTATTAAGTGGTTTACTAAGAATAAGCCACTTACCGGCAAGGGTTATAAGTATTACGCGTTGGCGGCAAGCGACAAAATAAAGGACCCTTCAAAACTACCCCTAATCATTAAATCAGGATGGCATTATGGTAATTTTAGCCTCAACGAACAGAAGCAATATTATAATAAATTTAAAAAATACCTTAACCAAAATGATCATATTCAACGTATTGACAATTTATTATTAGAGGAACGCATTACCATGGCTAAAAATAGTTATTATCTTATTAGCCCTGGATATCAAAAATCTTTTGACACACAAATTGAATTAATAAAACAAGGCCCTAAATATGCTAACACTCTAAAGCATGTTCCAGCAAAATATTACACCCCAGGGTTAATTTATCGATATCTACAGGCTAACAAAAGTAAAAACCTAAAAAGTGCAGAAATAGTAAAACTTATGACTGCAATTAAGGCAGATGAAAATTATGCTGACCAGATTTGGTCCATGCAAAATTGCATTGCAAGAGAATTTATTGAAAAAAAGAAATACCAGGATGCCTACAGTGTAATAAGTTGCTATTTTACTAAAAACATTGCTTATCAAAGTGACGCTGAATTTTTATTAGGGTGGTTAGATTTAAGCTTTTTACAAAAACCAGAAGTAGCAATAAAACATTTCAGACAATTTAATAGAATAGTAAAAACACCTATCAGTAAATCTAGGGGGGTATATTGGCTAGCCAGAGCTTATGAAGCCCTGGGTAATAAAGAAACCGCTACTAGATTATACCATCAAGCAACAACAGATTATCCTTTTACATTTTATGGCCAAGTTTCAGCTATAGAACTTGGAAAACAAAAAATTCATTTATTTGATGATATAAAACAAGGGAAAACTACTACCACAAACAACCACACGCATAGATTGAATCAGCTGTTTTTAGCAACTAAAGTTATATTACAACACGGCTCTACTAACCTCAGTCAAATTTATTTACGCACTGCTATTGAATCTCTCACAAGCAAAGCTGATATTATTGATTTTGCTAAAATTCTAGATGAGAATGCAACTATTCATCATATGTCTTGGCTTGCTAAGCACGCTGCACAGCAACACGTATCTATGATACAATACGCATACCCTACCCCATTGTATAAGCTTGCCTCCTCACCTATAGAAAAATCATTGATGTACAGTATAATAAAACAGGAATCAGTTTTTGATCAACATGCAATAAGTAACGCCGAAGCCAAAGGTTTTATGCAGATAATAGATGAAACTGCATGCTCGGTAGCGCAGGATATAGGTTACAAATGTATTATTAACAAATTAACAGAGGACCCCTCGTATAATATAACCCTAGGTAGTAATTACTTAAATCAGTTAATTGATTTATTTGATCAGTCATATATACTTGCTATTGCATCTTATAATGGAGGCAAGCATAATGTAGATAAGTGGCTTACAATTTATGGTGACCCTAGACAAATGAAACATCACAGAGATGTAATTACTTGGCTAGAATCTATACCTTATTATGAAACAAGAAATTACGTACAAAGAGTGTTAGAAAATTTACAGGTATATAGAACCATACTTAATCCAAGTGCACCACTTACATTAATGCACGATTTAATTCATAATAAACAATCAAGAGTAGTAAAATGACAAACTTATCAATTGGTGACATCGCTCCAAAGTTTTCCACTATCATTTCAAAAAATAAGGTTTTGAATTCTAGTGATTTAGCAGAAAAATACATTGTGTTGTACTTCTACCCGAGGGATAATACACCAGGTTGCACTATGGAATCCAAAGATTTTAATTCATTATATTCAGAGTTTCAATCCTTAGGTGCGGAAATCATAGGGGTGTCAAAGGATACTGTAGAATCTCATGAAAACTTTAAAAATAAGTATGAATTAAAATTCCCTCTTGGTTCAGATAATGAAGGAGAGTTATGCGAACAATATGGTGTGTGGGTTCAAAAATCAATGTTTGGTAAAAAATATATGGGAATAAAACGTACTACGTTCTTAATTGCCCCACAGGGGAAAATTGCTTATATATGGCCGTCAGTATCAGTACTTGGTCATGCTAGCAAAGTATTAAAGCAACTAAAACAAATTAAAACTGTTTAAAATCACTTGAAAAATTGTAATTTCTACCATACAATCACTATTAAATAACAATTGTACCTTTAATAAGGGTGGGCATTTGGCTCACCTTTTTTATTATGACTAATATGGAACACAAAATAATTGCTTTAGTAAAGCCAACAATTAATCAACTTGGCTATGGATTAGTTCAAGTTATTATAAGAGGCTCTACTACCAAGGCAGTAGAAATATTAATAGAAAAAGCTGATGGCACACCAGTACAATTGCAAGATTGTCGAAATGTTAGTAAAAATATCTCTGCTATTTTAGATGTAGAAGAGGTTATCTCTGGTAAATATTTTTTAGAAGTATCTTCCGCTGGGGTGGAGAGACCATTAACAAATATCATCGATTTTACAAAATTCGCTGATAAAGAAATAAAAATACGACTAAAAGAACCATTGAATGGTAATTTGTCTTTTAGAGGAAAATTACTTGGTGTTCACGATAATAAAATAAAATTGCAATCAAAAAACATAGTGCTATTTTTTGATTATGATAGTATTAAAAGTGCAAAATTAGTTTTTACCGAAGAAATGTTTAGAAATTCATTAAACCAACGCTAGTAAAAGAGAATCACAATGGAAAATGTTAGCAAAGCAGAAATTTTACAAATTGTAGATGCAGTGTCAAGAGAGAGAGGCATTCCAAAAGCAAAATTACTTGATGCTATGGAACAAGCAATTGGTATTGCTGGTCGTAAAAAATACGGAATTGAGCATAATATCAGCGCCCAAATTGATGCCAACACTGGTAAAATTAGTTTATACAGAATTAGAAAAGTTGTAGATAAGGCCGAAGATATATTTCAGGAGATTGAGCTAGAAGAAGCCATTATTTCACATCCAGATATTAAAATAGGTGAACAAATAAATGAATTATTACCCCCTATTGATCTAGGTAGAGTCGCAGCGCAAATTGTCAAGCAAGTTATTGTACAGAAAGTAGGAGAAGTAGAGAGAGAAAGCCAATACGAAGATTACAAGGATCGTAAAGGAGATATATTAAATGGAACAGTTAAACGCATTGAGTTTGGCAATCTAATAGTTGATGTAGGGAGAGCCGAGGCCATTCTGAAAAAAAATCAACAGATTAGAGGGGAGATGTTTAAAGTTGGCGATCGAATTAAAGCCTATGTACAAGACGTACGTAAAGAGCCAACAGGTGCACAAATTTTTCTTTCCAGAACTGATGAAGCATTCTTAGGTAAATTATTCGAAATGGAAGTACCTGAAATTTATGATAACATTATTGAACTTCGTGCAATAGCTAGGGAACCTGGTTCCAAGGCAAAAGTAGCTGTTTATGCTAACGATGTCTCTATTGATCCAGTGGGCTCATGCGTAGGTGTACGAGGAAGTAGAGTAAGATCAATTACTAATGAACTAAATGGTGAGAAAATTGATATAATTAATTGGGATAATAATATAGCCCAGTTTGTTATAAATGCAATGACCCCTGCTATAATTAGCAAAATAGTATTCGATGAAGATGCAAAGAAAGTACAAACTATTGTCGCTGATGATCAATTAAGTTTGGCTATAGGCAGAAGAGGACAAAATGTTCGTCTTGCATCTAAAATCACCGGTTGGAGAATTGATGTCATGACAGAAGAACAGGAATCTAAACGCCGCAGTGAAGAATTTACAAATACTACTGAATTATTTATTAATACACTTCAGATTGATCAGGTTATGGCGCAATTATTATCATCGGAGGGCTATACATCTATAGAGCAACTAGCCTACTCAGATTTAAGCGATTTATCATCGATTGAAGGCTTAAGTACAGAGGCGCTTGAGAAATTGCAATCACGTGCCATAGCTTATTTACAAGAACAACAAGAGCAAGTCATTGAAAGTTTAGAAAAGTTAGGTGTGGAACAAGAACTTCTTGATGCGTTAGATATAGCTCCTGAATATATATTGAAATTAGCAGAATATGGAGTAAAAACTTTAGAGGATCTAGCAGAAGTCACACTTTCTGAATTAAGGCAAATTGTCCCAGCTAATATTATCAATGATGATGATGCAACCATGCTAATCAAATTTGCGCAGGAAAATTCGCAAGAGGACTAAGAGTTATAGTGGTCAGTTGATTTCTATAAGGATTCAATGTATTATCTTTATAAGATAAATAATCAGAAAGTGTGTTTTTTCGTTACTTTGTAATTATTAAATTATAAGATAGTGTAAAATACATCTTGTATATCTTGGTTAACCACGTTGGTACATAGCTTTATGAAAGATTTTTTGAATACAAACAGAAATAGTATAGATGACAGATCAAAAGGACAAAAAAACAGTCAAAAAACTTACTTTAGGTGGAGCTAAATTAAATTTAGGAGCTAAGGTGAATTATCCAAAGCAACTCACTAAAACACCAGGTAGTTCTGTTGTAGTTGAAGTCAAAAGAGGCAAAGCTATTGGCGGCTCTATCAATTTAGAACAAGACATTCCGGACTCAAAATCTTCTCAGGAAATAGCCGATAGAAGATTAGCTGCTCTGCAGCGCTCAATTGATAAACCTGAACCTAATAATAGTAGTAGTGTTAGCACATTATCTAACCTAACGAAAATTAACCAAGAACGCCAGGAAGACACAGAGCTTAAAGCGGATATTACGACAGAGGATTCCACTGTAGCTACAGAAACAAAAGAACCAGCTAAGAAAGACATTGCTCCAATAAAAGTTGTGGGTACTACAAAAGAATGGGGGAAGAAAAATGAAGAAGAACCAGAAGTTGTAGTTAAGCCTAAACTCGAAGCTAAAAAACTCAAAAAATCAGATATTCTACATATGCTTGATGAAGATTCTGATCGAGGGCAATTTAAAACAAGATCATTAGCCTCTATCAAAAGAGCTAGAGCGAAGGAACGCCGTAAGAATAATACCGGCAATTTAAAAGCAGAGAAAATTTATCGTGAAGTAATCATACCAGAAGTAATCACAGTAGCAGAACTTTCAAACCGCATGACAGAAAGAGTTACTGATGTAATACGAGAGCTAATTAAGCTTGATCTTATGGTAACTAGCAATCAATCTATTGATGCAGATACAGCTGAGCTTGTAGCAACAAGTATGGGACACGTTGTTAAAAGATACAAAGAATCAGATATTGAAAATGTCCTTATTGATAAAGAGGATAAAATTGAAGATTTAATACCAAGAGCCCCTATTGTTACAGTAATGGGGCATGTTGATCATGGAAAAACTTCTTTACTCGATGCATTAAAATCTACAGATGTCACGGCTCAAGAAGCAGGTGGCATTACTCAACATATAGGTGCATATAGTGTGACTATGTCTGATGGGCGTATGATCACATTTATTGACACTCCAGGACACGCAGCTTTTACAGAAATGCGTACTAGAGGAGCTAAAACTACAGATATAGTAGTTTTAGTTGTTGCTGCTGATGATGGAATAAAAGAACAAACAATTGAAGCTATTAGCCATGCTAAAGCAGCCAATGCGCCTATTATTGTAGCAATAAACAAAATAGATAAACCAGAAGCTGATGTCACAAAAGTAAAAAACGCACTTCTAAATCACGATTTAATACCAGAGGATTTAGGTGGAGATATTATGACGGTTGAGGTGTCTGCAAAACATAAACTTAATCTAGATAAATTAGAAGAAACTATTTTATTGGTAGCAGAGATGCAGGCTCTAAAGGCTAATCCACATGATGTTGGTTCAGGCGTAATAGTAGAGGCCAAAATTGATACAGCCAAGGGCGCAATTGCCACAGTAATAGTACAAAGAGGTACTTTAAGGAAAGGCGATATTATCATGGCTGGAATCACATATGGCCGCATCAAAAGAATATGTAATGATAAGGGACGTACAATTACTGAAGCAGGTCCGTCTCTTGCTGTAGAAATTTTTGGTTTAAATGAAACCCCTCGCGCCGGTGATACGTTTAATGTGGTAGCATCCGAAAAACAAGCCAGGGATATTATAGATTATCGTTTAAGAAAGGAAAAAGATTTAAAAGTCACTGCGGTCAAAACCAGTTTAGAAAATATGTTCTTAATGGCATCTGGAGATAGCAAGATCAAACAGTTAGCATTAATAATTAAAGGTGATACACATGGTTCTATTGAAGCAATAGTCAATAGTTTAAACAAAATAGTAAGTGACGAAGTAAAAATAAAAATTCTACATAGTGGAGTGGGTGGAATATCTCAATCTGATGTTGTACTAGCACAAGCGTCAAAAGCTACTATAATTGGCTTTAATGTGCGCGCTAACAATGCTGTCGCAACTGCTGCTAATGATAATAAAATAGACATACGATATTATTCTCTTATCTATAATCTAATAGATGACGTTAAATCCATAGTTAGTGGTATGTTATCGCCTATTATCCGTGAGATATATATTGGCTCTGTTGATATTCGTGAAGTATTTAATATAACAAAAGCAGGTAAAATTGCTGGTAGTTACGTGACGAAAGGTATTATAAAAAGAGGTGCTGGTGTCAGATTACTGCGTGATGAGATAGTAATCCACGAAGGTAAGTTAAAAACCTTAAAACGTTTTAAGGAAGACGTCAAAGAAGTCAGAGAAGGATTTGAATGCGGAATAGCTTTTGAGCATTATGACAATATTAAGATTGGCGATAAAGTAGAGGTATTTGAAATTGTTAAAGAAGAACAAACACTTTAAATTAAAAGTACGAGAAAAGGAGCAATCTCAAAGGCAATTAAAAGTATCACATGAAATACAGGTCAGTTTAGTTGAATGTTTTCGCAAAGGGAACAAACTAGATTACAATCTCGATGGCAATCCTTTAAGTATTACCAAAGTAAATATTAGTGCCGATCTTAGGATAGTTAATTGCTTTTTTGTTCCCTTTAATACAAGAAAAACAGCTAACGAAATACTAGAAGCTCTTGAACAATCAAGATTTGTAATTAGACATTATGTAACCTGCGCAGTTAATCTAAAATATTCTCCAGAAATCAGGTTCTATTATGATTCAACATTGGAAAATGCTGAAAATATTGAAAAACTATTACAAAAGGAAACTAAATGAAAAAATTAATCGTTATCTGCTCATTATTCTTACTTATAAGCTGCGGACTAAAAAAGAAGTTGATATTACCGCAGGATAACAAAGCTAATTTAACACATTCAGAGAGATTATAATTATAGTGTAAAGTATTTTGGTTACACATAGGCATAAGAAATAAACTGAATTAACATATTACTTATATAATAATAAAGTTTTATGACACCAAATATTAAACAAATAATACTGCAATACATGAGAGCAATAATATTGTTATCCGTATTTTTAGCAGGTAGTGGACAAGCAAATGAACTAGGTATAACAGATACCATAAAATCTTATATTACTGGCATAAAATCAATAGCTGTTGAGTTTGTTCAAACTGATAATCACAATAAACCTGTACGAGGTATGTTGATTATTGATAAACCCTATAAATTTCGTTGCAACTATTACCGACCATTCCCGTTGCTTATAGTTGGCAATAAAAATTATGTCTCCATTTATGATTATGAAATGAAAAGTTTAAGTAGGATTAAATCTGAAGAAAATATTTTTAATTTTCTTTTAATGGATGATATAAACTTGAATAGTCAGTTTGAAATTTTATCAGCCAAAGAGTCTTCTAATGGTGCATATATAATAAAGTTAAAAAACCATAATTTAAATACTATTAATGAAATTTCTTTTAATAAAAAAAACAAAAATATTCAGCAACTGAAAATTGTTGAAGAAAATAATATTATAGTGATTACTTTTGAACATACCGAAGTGATTAATCAAATATCAAATAACCTATTTATATTAAAAGACCCGGATATTTTTGGTACTCCAGAGCGTTTTAATAAGACTGAATTAGAAAAAAGATTTAAAATTATAAGATAGCCCTTGATACGTTGACATAAAAGCATTATCCTTATTTTGGCTAGTGCTGGGCGTTTTGTTTGTTTAGTTGGTCAGGTTCGAAAGAAAGCAGCCAGAGCATTTTTCGACGGGTCAGCACTAGCTTAACACTAGAATTTTATTAATTCGCATTTATCTATGGTTTATACTCCTTTTGCTCGTAAATACCGTCCTGCTAATTTTTCAGAATTGATAGGGCAAGAAGTATTAGTCAAAACTCTTTCGTATTGTATTCAAAATAATAGATTAGCACCAGCTCATTTAATTACTGGTATCAGAGGAGTTGGTAAAACTTCGTCAGCACGAATAATTGCAAAGAATGTTAATTGTACGAATTTACAAATTACAGATCAACAGGTCAAATCGTGTGACGAATGCAAAAATTGTGTAAGTTTTAATAATCATAATCACCCAGATATTATAGAAATTGATGCGGCCAGTCGTACTAGCGTCGATGATATTAGAGAAATTATAGAAAGTGTAGAATACAGGCCATTAATAGGGGCGAAAAAAATATTTATCATTGATGAAATACATATGCTATCTAAAAGTGCTTTCAATGCTCTGTTAAAGGTAGTAGAGGAACCACCAGAACATATAATATTTATTTTTGCTACTACTGAAGTACAAAAAATTCCATTAACTGTAGTGTCTCGATGTCAGAGATATGACCTAAGACGTTTATCTTTTGAAGAAATAAGCAGCATACTGCAAAAAATTGCAACAACAGAAAATTTAAATTGTGAAGAAGAGGCAATAAAAATTATTGCTAATAAATCAGAAGGATCAGCCAGGGATGCAGTTGCTATATTAGATCAAGCTGCATCATATCTACATAACATAGTTAATTCAGATATTATTACATCAGAATTAGTTAGTAAAATGCTTGGAATGCTCAGAACGAATATAATTATCTTATTTAGTCAGCTAATTGTTGCCAATGATCCCAATGAAGCTATGAAATTATTAGCACAAATTCATCGCGATGCTAGTAATTTACAATATTTTGTACAAACTATGGCTGATTTTATGGCCGAATTATGCAAATCAAAAACAATTAATAATTATTATAATCCAGTATATCAGAATTATTCAACGGAAATATCTACAATCCTTACAGGCACTCCTTTATCAAGGTTAACTATTTTATGGCAAATATTCAGCAATGGTGTGCAGGAAATGAAGCAATCACATAATGAGCTAATTACAGCAGAAATGTTGCTGATAAAAGCTATATATGCTTGTAATCTTCCATCTGTTGAGAATATAATTGACGGGCCTCATATAAATTTAACAACTGATAGTACAAAAGAAGAGAAGCATTTTGACGAGATTTTTTCTTTTCTAAAATATTGCCATCAGCAAAAAGAAATGCAAATATATTATTATTTATTAAATGAAGTAGAAATTACGGAGTTTAATGGACAACAATTAATACTGAAAAGTAACAATGCAAAATCAACAATTACAGTAAAAACAATAGAGAAATTGTTAAAAGAATGGTCTAATAATGATTGGCAAATATCTGTAGCTCAGGACAACAAAATATCTACTTTAAAGGATAAGATGCTGGAACAAGTATCCCAATCTCATGATTATCAGGTTATAAAAAATTATTTCCCTGATGCTAATATATCCGATATTATACTAAATAATACAAATAACTAACGAGAGAAAATCAATGGATATCAATCAGTTAATGAAACAAGCTCAACAAATGCAAAGTAAAATGAAGGAAATGCAAGAGGATTTTGCCAGCAAATTATATGAAGGTAGATCTGGAGGAAACGCAGTAGTTATTACGATGACAGGCAGTGGAGAAATGAAAAAAATCATGATAGAGCCTTCGTTAATCAACATAGATGAAAAAGAAATGCTAGAGGATTTGATTGTTGCAGCTCATAATGATGCTAAAGCAAAAGCAGACAATGAGTCCAAAAATAGCATGTCTGGAGCCTTTGGCGATCTGGGTAACCTACCCGCTGGATTAAAATTTTAATACACGGATAGCACACAATATGCAAAAGCAATCTGGTCCAGATCAACTAATTTATCTTTTCTCAAAATTACCAGGCCTTGGTATAAGATCAGCACGCAGAATAGTATTGCATTTATTACAAGATAAAGATTTAAGATTAAAAGGCTTAATCCATGGTTTAGAAGATGCTGCAAGCCAACTTAATAATTGTCAGATATGTGGTAATATTGATTATACTGAAATTTGCAGCATTTGTTCTAATCCAGCAAGAGAGCATAGTATAATAGCTATAGTTGATACTGTAGCGGAACTTTGGGCCATAGAACGCAGCGAAACATTTAGCGGTAAATATCATATACTTGGTAGTAATAGCTCTATTACCACCAACCGCAATCCATATGAATTAAGACTACCTCAATTGCTTGATCGCTGCAATAATCACAAAACAGAAGAATTAGTGATCGCTACCAATTCTACGCTAGATGGGCAAACCACTGCTTACTTTATTACTGAATTCTTTAAAGATACAAAAATTAACATTTCTAGATTAGCTAGTGGTATTCCTGTCGGAGGAGAACTAGATTATTTAGATGAAGGGACTCTTTCTGCTGCCTTTGAAAGTAGAAAACCATTTTTATAATTCTATCATTATGGTGGTACTAAGAATATTTATATCAAATAAGATTTAATAATACAGACAGCGTAAAGAAAACTATCTGATTATAAGCCGGTAATAGAATTTGATACTGTGACATTAGCTAGCAGAAAGACTGAATCAAGTTTTTAGTGTAACAGGATAATGCTACTAGTACAAAACGCATTGAATTTTAGTGTCGTATGATCTGACAAATTAAACAAAAAGTGTAATTTTAATAATCATAAGAGCGTACCATAGTAAAAAATCAGAACTATTTACTTGCTACTAATATTTGCATACATGAATACACAAAAATTAGTGAACTTAAAGTCAGCTGATTGCACAGATGCAAGCTATTTATAATAGAGAAGATCTCTTCAAGGTTATGCAAAAGGCCCCTTTCAGAGAGCACCTTTTCTGCTGAAGGATGCTTGGTAAAGAAGTAATGAGTGATAGTCATTTGATTGAAAGGCTATCATTGATCCAGCTCCTTGCTTGTGTAGACGATTTAATATAGCCTTATTCTCAGGTATATTAAATATAGAATGTTTTGGTACTGCATTATAGAATTCCTTAGGTATGTATGGCGATATGCTTTCATAGTTAAGGATATTCTTTTTAATAGCCTTGTCTATTACATAAGCTACATAATCTAATTTCTGCTGGTCGTCTTTGTACGGCTACTTTAATCAGATCCTACAGGCCGCGTTTTTTCCACCATTCATCTGTTTTGAATTCGTCTGGAAGGTGTATATCATCATTCCAATCCATTCGACTCCAATCCTTTTCAGTTAGATCATATTCTTTTTCTAGCACTTCTTCCATCTTCTCATCAAGATCCTCAGGTAATTTTGTGCCACACCACGGACAGTACCAGAGATCTTTGCGCATTCCAGTGAATTTATTCTTTCTATAATATCGTATAGAGTATGATCTTGTATCTGGCTGATAATCAACCAAATCTCCCTGCCTGTTACTTAATGCGTGATCCATATAATCACAGCAATATTCGTGTTCTTCTGTCATATTTATTTTATCTTTCCACAATCTTTAATAAGTATTTTACTTCCCTTGTCTCCTTTAGTTTTACCTTGGATGATTTTACCATTAGCATCCGTGTCAGCAATCCATTTAAAGTGATTTTTTGTTTTTACAAACAACTTATAAGCAGAGGGCAACAAACCCTCGCTTTGACCACTATGACCAGCTGTATCTTTTGAGTACCATATCTCTTTATTCCCTAATTTCTGCTGGCCGTCTTTGTAGATCTTGCCAAACTTACCGCATCTATATACTTCAGGCGCTTCCTTCACACTAGTTGGTTTTACATCCCATGCGCCACCCAACTTTTCTTGATTCAAAACACATAGCGAGGGAGAGGACTATTCCTAGCGACGTTAATGAGTGTCAGATTATTGGTACTCTTGACTTAGCCGACAATATTACCACTGTCTGATTTGGCACACTCTGTCAGACCAAGTGTAGAGTTTTACATATAAAAGCGCAGCATGACCAGTAAAGTATTACGCTTCCTCATCATCGTCGTCTTCCTGTAGTTCAAGATTTTTGATAAATTCATCAAAATTATCAGCTAGATGAACTATTCTTTTATCCATTCCCATGTCAATCCACCAGAAAACTATAGGTGGGTTATCTGTATCGGGATCATTCCTGTAATCAAAACAGGTGCGATTGCCACCACCATCTTGAGCAAAAGCTACCAGTTGTTCTGGAAAACCATCTGGTGGATCTTTGTAGTTGTTAATTATGTCATGATGGCTGACATAATACTCTTCCTGCTTTTTCAATGTAAAATCATATGGGTCGTATCTTGGGTTTTTTATTCTTGTAGTCGGTGTGGATATACCAAAAATTTCCGACAGGCTATAGTAATCTGTACGACCTCCATCACTAATTTTTAATAATTCAATGAAGTTTTTTGGTAACTTGAAAGAAAAATTAGCCAATTTTTTAAATCTCTTTCCTTTAATGGCATCCTCTGGCGATACCAGCTTATATTATATATAGTTTTTATTTCTCGTACCATAAACTCATTCCTCCAGGATGTCTTACATTATTATGCAATTTATCAGATATTAGCTGCATTCTACCCGTGTCTTGATGATGATGCCACGTTAAACCATTAATCTTATCCTTGCCAGAATCACATATCTCGATCATTTAGATCGACCATTTGGGCCAACTAGCCGCAATGAGATACTAGAAAAGAAAACTAGACAACTTAACACGTTTCAACACTTTCTCGGTGGTGGCTAAGTCTTTTAAATCTTCTGCTATTAATTTTAGTGCTATCATTAAATATAAATTGCTTCTTTCTCCTCTTAAGCTTTTTTTATATGCATAGAAATTTATTTGCTCCACTATGACAGGCTCTTCTGGATCAACGCTACTAATTTCAATAACATATATTGCTTTTTTATCAGTAATGTATGTACGTATATCTTCTCCCTGCTCATTTATACAATCAAGCATGTAAGCTGTTTTTAAATTAGGGTCTAACTTGAGCAATTCATCTTTCCATTGTATGCGCGATAGACTTTTGAATAATAACCATTTACTTCTTATTAATGCATATTCTATAGAGTTTTCTCTTCTACTGCCAATTAATTTCACTTCAACACCCCCGGTATAGCTGAACGCAAC
>JBGCEV010000016.1:0-4066 GCA_045106605.1 Rickettsiaceae bacterium
GTTGATCTGTGATCATTACCTCGCCTTCACTGAATTATTTTCAATTCATAGTGAAGCAATTTAATGCCTATTTCGCTTCTTTTTTTATAGGCAAATATAATAGGCGCACATCGGCATTTTTAATAGTCGCACAACATCAGGTCTAGATTTTCCAAAAGCTCGAACCTTATATGTTCTTGCAATTTGATTCTTTGGCGATTCAAAATATTTTGAGACTTCGCCAGAATTAGTTAACATTAGCAAGCCTTCACTATTAATATCTAATCGACCGACTGAAATCACTCTAGGTAATTTATGAGCGAGTGCAGCAAATACTGTTGGTCTACCTTGTGGGTCATTGTGCGTAGTAATAAGGCCAACTGGTTTATAATAAATCCATAATCTGGGTTTATCAATATAATGAATAGTCTTGCCTTTGACCTGTATTATGTTGATATTTGTGATATTTATTGCTGGGGTGTCTATGATTTTTCCATCAATACTTACTAATCCTTGTAATATTAATTGTTCAGCTTCTCTTCTAGAGCAAATGCCGCTACCTGCAATAAATTTTGCAATCCTCATTTGACAATATTAATTATCTTTTTAGGAATGATAATAACTTTTTTTATTTCCTCTGGCTTGATATGAGTTGTTATAGCAGGAAGAGAAAGAGCAGTATTTTTTATTTCATCATCTGAATTAGAGTTGCTAAATTCATGAGTGGCTCTTAATTTACCATTTATTTGTATAGCCATTATATAACAATCAGAAGTTAGTTTCGACTTATCAGCTTGGGGCCAGGATGATTTGTATAAGGGGGTATCATTGCCAAGTTTATGCCATAATTCCTCAGTAATATGAGGGATAAAAGGGTTAAGTAATTGAATAATAATCCTGGCTGATTCTGTGATTGATTTTTTATCGTAATTTGTTTTATTTAGTTCGTCATTTGCTGCGTTAAATAACTCTCTGATGCGTGCTATAGCCTTGTTAAGCCTGTAACTCTTGATATCATCAGAAACGTTTTGTATTGTCGAATGAATTTGTATTTGTAATTTTTCGCTAGTAAATGAAGTGTGTTCCAAAGTCAATAATTTATCAATGAAATTCTCAAGCTTATTAATAAATTTTTTACATCCAGCTAAACCTGAGGCGGACCATTCAAGATCTTTTTCAACAGGGCTATCTGATAATACAAACATTCTAAGGCTATCTGCACCATGTGTAGTAAGCATTTGTTCTAGGTCAATGGTATTCAGCTTAGATTTACTCATTTTTTCAATTTTGCCTTTATATACTTCCTCTCCAGTAGAATTATGAAAATATTTATTATTTTTCTCTATTATATCTTGAGGAGATATCCATTTTCCGTATTGATCCTTGTAAGTTGCATGTAATACCATTCCTTGGGTCAATAACCTTTTAAAAGGCTCACGTATATCAAGATACCTTACATCACTCATTGCTTTAGTAAAAAACCTTGCATACAACAAATGTAAAATTGCATGCTCAATACCTCCGATATATTGATCAACTGGTAACCAATATTTACAAGCCTTTTTATCTACCATTTTATTGGTAGTATTGTTACAAAAGCGAGTAAAATACCAAGAAGACTCAAAGAAGGTATCAAAAGTATCTGTTTCTCTAAGACTAGGTGCATTGCATGTTGGACAGTTGACGTGCTTCCAAGTAGGGTGATTGTGCAATGGATTGCCAGTTTGTGTAAAATTGACGTCATAAGGCAATTCTATTGGTAAATCATTTGCAGGTACTGGTACTGTACCACATGAATTACAATAAATAATAGGTATCGGACAGCCCCAATAACGTTGGCGTGAAACTCCCCAATCTTTAAGTCTAAAATTAATCTCTCTTTGACCTATACCAATATCTTCTATCTTATTGATAATCAGCTCTCTTGCTTTTAATACACTCTTATTATTGAGAAAGTCAGAATTAATCATTACATCATGTTCATGATAAATATAGGCCTCTGCATCAAGATTAATTTGTTGATTATCTTTATTTTTTACAGTCTGTATTAGTTCTAAGCTTGGTGTGTTTTTTACAAGTTCAAAATCTCTTTGGTCATGAGCAGGGCAGCCATATACTGCGCCAGTACCATAATCCATTAAAACAAAATTAGCTATAATTATTGGAATTTGTTTATTATTAAATGGGTGAATAGCATATAGTCCAGTGGGCACACATTCTTTATGGGCTTTTTCAATAGCTGTTTCAGAAGTAGAAGTACTAGCACATTTTTTTATAAAACCTGTAATGTCTGAATTTTTGGTAATTTGTTTTACTATTGGATGATTATAAGCAATTGCAATGAATGTGGCACCAAATAGCACTTCAGGTTTAGTAGAATATACTTCAATTTTTCCTGTTGTATTATGAATATCAAAACCAAATCTTACGCCTTCAGACTTACCGATCCAGTTTTTTTGCATTGTGCGTACATTATCTGGCCATTCTGTTAATGTATCAATATCATTTAATAATTCATCAGCATAATCAGTAATTCTTAAAAACCATTGTTTTAAATGCTTTTTCTCTACTAAAGCACCAGACCTCCAACCACGACCTTCAACTACTTGCTCATTAGCAAGTACCGTGTTATCAATTGGATCCCAATTTACTAAGGATTCTTTTTGATAGGCTAACCCTTTTTTATGTAGGTCGAGAAAGAATTGTTGTTCATGTTTATAATAATCAGGAGAACAACTAGTTACTTCTTTACTCCAATCATAAGATAAGCCTATGTCAATTAGTTGATCGCGCATGATTTCAACATTAGAGTAGGTCCAGTCGCTAGGGTGAGATTGGTTAGTAATAGCAGCATTTTCAGCCGGCAGGCCAAAGGCATCCCAACCCATTGGATGAAGCACATTATATCCATTTGCACGAAAATAACGTGCAATAACATCTCCTATAGAATAGTTGCGCAAATGGCCAACATGAAATTTACCAGATGGATATGGAAACATTTCCAAGACATAGTATTTTTGTTTAGTAAAATCTTCTGATGCAACAAATGCATTATCCTGACGCCAGATTTGTTGCCATTTCTTTTCTATTTGTACAAAATGCATGCTATCTTATTCAATCCTTAAATTACTTACCTGATTGCAAATGTAGATCTTTTGCTTTTTTTATAATTTTGTTTTCTAACACTTGTGCCACGGCTAACGATTTGTGATTTGGGGACCAATCATTCTTTATTCTTTTACGTTCAAATACTACTACTTCTAGCCCATCATGGTTCTTAGCCTTTTTTTCTTTTACGTAGACTATCACTTTAAACTGTGTGTTTTGTTCAGATTTAGGATGATACCAATCAGTAATCACCACACCACTATTACTGTCTACAGATGCAAGAGGAGCGAATTTTAAAACTTCTATTGCAGCTTGGAATAAATAATTATTGACATTAGTTACTGTATTTTGTGTTACTTTTGTTTTGGCTCTGTTTGGCGCAAATGTTATACCTTTGTCACCTATTATTGAACCCATGTTATCCATCTCTTTGTCGATTGGTGATTTAGGATAATTTGAAGCAAAAGCAGAGTTTGATATATAAATAATCAAGCAACATAATAGGCTAAAGCCAAATTTATTAACATTCATAGAAAAAACTTATTATAATTGTTATATTAGATACAGAATTATAAAATAAACACTTATAATATATTTTACAACCAGTATTATCATGTTTTTACTGATAAAACTAAATCTGCATTTAGGGCTATAAAAACAACTGATATTATTAAGGGTTATTAGTACATTTATAGCACTATACAATAGCATTGTTTTGTAATCTTATATCTAGTAAAGCGATGATTAGATATGCTCATTTTTCTATAAGGGTCAGTGTGGAAAAACTGACATAATTGTAACATCCAACTAAAAAGCTATCCTGTATACTCCATCTGATAAGTCCGGAGGCGACATCTGCATTCAGTGCATTTACTGGCATAGTGGGTGATGGAGTAGGGTATGTAGCAGAAAGTACCTTCTCAACTCTGCCCGAGGAAGCTAGGGACTCACTTGTCAACATTTATGGGGTTTATAAGCG
>JBGCEV010000017.1:0-24509 GCA_045106605.1 Rickettsiaceae bacterium
AATCACTTCAGTTAATGAGTTATTATGTAATCCCTTTATTGCACGTGATACGACGGCTGCTTTGATAAATTGGGGTCTTGCACCGACAACAGTTAATATTTTCATAGTGCTACTTACTTAAGGTTAAAACAATTTTATTTAGTTGGTCTACAATGTATTCTTGCTGCGATTCACTAAGATATGGATGCATAGGAAGGCTTAAAACGTTGTTAGCTAAATGTTCGCTTATTTTTAGCCCATTTTTGTCTTCTATTGGATAATGATTATAAGCTTTTTGTAGGTGTAGAGGCTTGATGTAATAAACACAGGTGGGAATTCCTACTTCTTTACACTTTGATATGACTTCGGACCTGTTAATATTTTCTGGTAGAACCATAGTGTATTGAGCCCAAACAGAAGTTGCGCCATTAATCACTGTAGGTTTTTTGACTATATCGGTAATATTATCATTATAGTACTGAGCTACTTTTTGTCGTGCTGCAATTTCATTGTCGAATATTTTAAGTTTTTCGATCAGAATAGCGGCTTGAATAGTATCCAAACGACTATTTATACCTATCATTACGTTATCATATTTATCTGATCCTTTACCATGTATCTTTAAACTTCTTAACTTCGCTGCTATTTCATCGTTATTGGTAAATACAGCTCCCCCATCTCCATAGCAGCCAAGTGGTTTAGCGGGAAAAAAACTGGTTGTCGTTATATCACCAATCTCTCCTACTCTACGATTGTTATAATATGCGCCAAAAGATTGTGCTCCATCTGACATAATCTGAAGATCATGTTCTTTGGCTATATTTGTAATATTGGTATAATCGGCAGGCTGACCAAACAAGTCTACTGCAATGATACATACAGGTTTTAACCCAAGGGTTTTTGCAAGTTGTATACCTTGTTCTAATCTTGCAACACTAATGTTGTAACTTTCTGGATGAGCATCGATAAAAATTGGCGTAGCTCCAGCCAGGGCTACAACCTCACCACTAGAGGCAAAAGTAAAACTAGGCACAAAGACAGCATCGCCAGGACCAACCCTCATAGCCATTAATCCGAGAGATAAGGCGTCAGTGCCATCGGAACAAGAAATTGCATGTTTAGCACCACAAAAAGAAGATAGGTTTTTCTCAAATTCTGCTACTTCAGGACCATTGATATAGATTCCATGGTCTATAACCTTTTTTATCGCTGCCTCTATTTGCGGAAGAATTATTTTTTGTTGCTCCTTTAGATCAATAAAATTAATAGCAGATGTTGCAACTTTATTTCTCTCTAAATTACGCTTTGACAACATTGTCACCCTCAAGATTCTTGTTTTTAAATACGTTCCTTGTATCAATTATAAGGTTAGAATTCTCTATAACAGCTTTATAATCCACCACGTCGTGATCTGTACACACAACTATCGCTTCATACGATTGTAAAATTGCATTAGTAACTGATATCGAACTCATTCCTGACAGTTCAGGATAGTCGTGATCATGAATAGTACTAATTAATGGATCGTAATAATCTACTTTTGCTTTACTATCTAGTAGCTCTTGCATAATTGTTAATGAAGGACTTTCCCTTAAATCATCTACATTCTTTTTATAGGCAACACCCATAACCAAAATTTTGCTATCCCTTAGACCTTTCGCAAAACGGAGATCCATCTCCTTACGCAGCTTCTCAACTACATAATCTCCCATTCTTCTATTAATATTTCCGCTTAGCTCTACAAGTTGCGTAGGCATATCAAATTCCCTAGCTCTCCATGTTAAATAAAATGGATCAATAGGTATACAATGCCCCCCAAGACCAGGCCCAGGATAGAAAGGCATATAACCAAAGGGCTTAGTTTTTGCTGCATCAATAACTTCCCATATATCTATATCCATTTTATCGAATATACACTTTAATTCATTAACAAGAGCAATATTGACAAAACGGAAAATATTTTCTGTGAGTTTGACTGCTTCTGCAGTAGCAGCTGTACTAACTTCAGCTACTTCTGCTATTATTTGTTTGTAAAAATTAATAGCCACATCCCTAGAATCATCGTCATCCGCACCTACTACTTTTGGTATCGATGAGGCATTATATATCATATTACCAGGATCCTCACGTTCAGGAGAATATGCTAAATATATATCACTGCCTATTTTCATTCCACCAGCTTCAAGCATCGGAGCTAACAATTCCTGTGTAGTACCAGGATACGTAGTCGATTCTAGTACAATCATTTGACCCTTCCGCAATTGAGATACTAGCAATTTAGTCGCAGAACAAACATAACTCATGTCCGGCTCTCTGTTCTTAGTCAGCGGAGTTGGAACGCATATAAGAATTATATCCATTTTCGCAACATCCTTCTCACTAACAGTCGGAAAAAATCTTTTACTCTCATTTAACGATATGATGTCTTCATCACTTAACGTTTTTATATATGTCTGACCATCATTTAACTTCTTTATCCTTTGCTCACTTTTGTCAAAACCTATACATTTATAACCTCGGTTAACAACAGCTTGCGCTAACGGAAGACCAACATAACCTAAGCCAATTATGCCTACTGTTGCCTTCTTACTTATTATAGCTTGAACTAATTTATTCTTCTGATCAACTGTATCAGTTCCTTTTGCTTCTTTGGCAATCATATTATTCTTTTAATTCACTTTACAACGCTGGTTATTATATATCAATATATCACTTCTTCAAGCTCATTATCAGAATTTATTCTATACTTTCTCTTCTCCAAAGGACATAGCAAATCCTCCCCTAACCTATTCCCCGAATGACTCATCCAACCAACCTGACGAGCAGGGTTACCTACGACCAAAGCGTGAGGCTTGACATTTTTTGTTACCACAGCACCTGCACCAATAAAACTATACCTTCCTAATTCTACGCCACAAATTATTGTAGCATTTGCTCCTATGGTCACACCTTTTCTAATATAAGTTTTTTTAAATTCATCCTTACGCTCTATTTCAGATCTAGGGTTATTTACGTTGGTAAAAACAGAAGATGGCCCGCAGAACACCCCCTCCTCTAAAACTACTCCTTTATATAAACTGACATTATTTTGTATTTTACAGAGATCACCTACCTCAACATCTGGTCCTATCATCACATTTTGTCCAACGACGCAATTTTCACCAATTTTTGTGCCTTGTAGTATATGAGAAAAATGCCATATTTTTGTTCCTGCATCAATCGTACAACCACCATCTACTATTGCTGTTGGGTGGACAAAATAGTTCTCATCCTTCGTCTTTAAATCAATTGTGGCTTTTTTTTTTAAAGAAGTCTCAGCTGCATCTAAAACTCTTAAAACTCTTAGCCCCTCTTCACCACAACTAGTTGCTTGTTTATCTTGTATAATCATATTGAGGAAATGTTGACATTCATTCCTCAAAGGTTCTACCTCTGGCAACTCCACACTAATAGGATTAAATTTTTCTATCATGGGAATGTCATTTTCCCACTTAACTTTATGATTATACAGCTGTAGCTTTTTATCCCATGGTAAGCAATCATCAAAAATTGCCATTGATTTATCTCCGATTACCACCAATCTCTGCTCCTTATAAGGATGAAACCATGAAACAAATATATGAGCCTTTAGGTTATTCTTAAATGATAAGTGTAACATTGCAGTATCTTCTATTTCTTTATTAAAAAAGGAAGACCCTGTCGACAAAACTTGCTCGGGGCTATTACCAACAATACCCAATATCATAGATATATCGTGCGGGGCAAAACTCCACAGTACATTTTCTTCTGTTCTTATTTTTCCTACACCAAGTCTATTAGAATATATATGTTGCAACTTTCCTAGCTCATTTTCCAAAACAAGCTGCTTTAGTTTTTGATACGCAGGATGATATTGCAAAAGATGTCCTACCATTAACTTCCGCCCTACTTTCTTTGCTATCACACAAAGTTCTTCTGCATCCTGTACATTGATTGCGAGTGGCTTTTCAACAAACACATGCTTACCCGCCAAAAGAAATTGCTTAACGTGCTCAGCATGTTTAAACGCAGGTGAGGCTATTACTACGGCCTCTATTTTACTTTCCGCAACCTGAGCAAGCGTTAAGGATTTAACCTTATAAGTTTCAGCCATTTGCTGAGCTACGGCTTCATTTTCATCACAAATAGCTTGCAAAGCTCCTAACTCGAAAAAATTCCGGACTAAATTTTTTCCCCAATAACCACAACCGATAACGGCAACTTTGATAGTGTTGTTCATAGATACTTTTTGATAGAATTAAAATTAATAAAAATTATATACATTAATCATTTACAGCAAACCATGCTATTAACGATTTTGTTAAACTCATAAATCTGAAGAATAAGACTAGCTCAGCTTTATTGTGTATTGCTCTACAAAACTCACTCACCATTACCCTCCCACATATATTTTTATCACCTTATAGTCAGATAAATTATCATCTAATTCCAGCTGGACTCATACCTGATGATTCTTATTTCGTCCGATAATGTCTGAAAGTGTTAGCATCGTCAAGTTAATTAAGTAAAAAGCCCGTATTCTTAAAATTGATATAAATTACTATATCCTTGGTAGTAAATTCATCATATTATATAGCTTTAATTAATTTCGAAATTAAAATACGTATTAGGAAAAGGTTCATCCTTTAAGGTATAATGCCACCATTCTTCTTGATAATCGTTAAAACCATATTTTTTCATTATCTTGCGAAGATAATTATGCATTTTTAGAAATTCTGGGGATATTAACTTACTATCATGATGAGACGCTTCGCCAAAAAAATCAAAGCTTGATCCCATGTCTATTGTTCCATCCTCAATGAATGGTATCCAACTACCATCCGTTAATTGACGCCTTTGAATTTTAAGTGGCTTTAGCGAGGACTTAGCGTTAATAATCGTTATATCAACAGTACTGCCTCTAGTATGACTCGACGTTTTAGCGACATATCCTAATTTAAACACATCAGCTTTATTAATCGCAGGGTAATATTTCTCTTTTTCATCTTGATCTATTATATCAGCAGACCACTTAACAAAAAGGTCAACTGTTCGTTGTGGACGATATGCGTCATAAACAACTAGAGAATACCCCTCTTTTAACACCTCTTTCTGCACTCTAGAGAGCGCTTCAGCAGCCTTCTTTGTTAAAATTACTCTATTAGCTTTATAACCGTCCAGTTTGCGACCAATAAAGTTTTCATTTGTGGCGTAACGAAGATGTTGAATCACTGTAGGATCTATATCTTTTAAGTATACAAACCCCTCTGGTAAAGCAAAAACATTGATAGGATAAGTTGCGGTAATTAACATAATACAGAATATTATTGATTGTACAATTTTAGATATTTTTTGTTTCATAGTTAATGATAAATTTTGATAAGCACTTTTAATTCGTAGCAATTAATTATCAATATTACAATAATTTTTTGTAATGCACGCTTAAGTTAATTCTATTTATTTAGGATAAGCTATAGTTCTCTAAAATGATATTCACCACCAGAATATCAGGAAAGACCCCATAAAAATCTCAGGTTAAGATACTCTTATTGTGTTTATAGAGTCACGTCTGACCATCTTCAGAAATAAGCCCGCTCCTTTATACATATCGTTGTAAAACAATATTTATTTTTTACTCTTAATTATTGTATTAAGCAGGACAAAATCACTTGCCCGCATATTATTCATCAAGATTTGTAACAGTATCATTATCTAATGCATCAGATCCAGCGAGCTCTATATTATATTCACCCCCTATGATAGTAACATCATTTACAGCATCTTCTGACTCCTTTATTATCATCTCTTTTGCTTGCTGTAGAATCAACATATACTTCTCTACTTTGTGAAGTTTTTTCATATTACCACCTGCCAGAGCTTGGTTGTAGTTATTCTCAAATTTAGAATAAGTGATACCATGCTTCATTAATAACAATACTGTAAATATTTGCCCTTCTTTTAATGCATAATCTAATGGAGTAAAACCCTTGATATCTAGTGGATTCAGTTCCTTACTATTCTCTATTAAGAATTCTAGTATTTCATTTTGGCCTAATCTTGCTGCGAAATGCAAAGGTGTTTGCCATAATGTTTCCTCTTTCTGATCCACAAGCTCTGGTGTAGAGTTGGTAATAATTTTTACACACTCTATATTATTCTCCTTGATAGAGCGAATCAGCTCATTTGTATTTGCTTTAATGCCAGTCCTATCGCAATTATGCAAAGAAAGAGCTTGAGCAAGCTCAAGAACCTGGGCCTTTTTATCATTTTTAATAGCTGATTTTATAGTCTTATAACAAGCATTTTGCGATGTTGCGGCTGCTCTATCCTGAGCATAAATTTGGGACATCAGATTATTGAATTGCTGATTAGCTACTTCTTTTGTCGTCTGAGTACAAATCTCATAAAATCTGCCTTGCTTATTTTCAAAAACTTGTACATCGCTGCTTATTCTGCCCATAGTATAGTTTTCACTAAATACCTCATTGAGATATGCATGATAAGCTTGTATAGCAATATTTTCACCATCGTCAGGTGTAAACATAATAGAACTTGTACTTTTTAAAGCTGGTTCTGCTTTAGAAGAATCATGCGTAAACAGTTTTTTCAAAACTAAATCAGCATTATTTGCTTGCGCAACTTCAATGGCCGTCATTTCAACCATACCATTCTTGATATATTTATCCATATCCTTACATTGTATAAGAGTATTTTCAAATTGTTGTTTTTTTAATTGCCCTTTAGCAAGATCAGTTTCAGGAAATGCTTTTAGTATTTTTTTTACTGTCCTCAAATCATTATGCTTACAGGCTCTACCTATTGCAGTATATCCGTCTGAATCATAATTATTGATAGTTGATTGAGTATATTGCTTTTTATTAAATTTTGTTTCTTTCTTCTTTTTCATAAAACCTCCTGTATCCATGGTTAGAGCGTAGTACATTATTGTGCTAAAGCATCAGGCACAATAATATCTATTGAATCATTATTCGTCCATCCCTATACATTCTACATCCACATATAGTTGATTTTGGTTGTTTCTTTGAGTTGCTAACAAGGGTGCAAAATCAATTATGAATGATATAGTATCAGGTTGTGAATAAATCGCTGCAAGATGTAATATAGTATTGCCATCCTCATTTACATTATGTATAAAATGTGGAATCTTTTGTATCAAAAATTGTAGAACATCTAGTTTCCCAGAAGTTGTGGCTATGTGTAATACAGTATCTCCCTCTTTATTAAATTGATGTAGTAAACTAGGATCACACGTTACTATGAACTCTACGGCATCAAGTTTACCTGACAACGCTGCAAGATGTAATATAGTATTGCCATCCTCATTTACCTTACTTACAAAGTGTGGAATTTTTTGTATTAAAAATTGCAGAGCCCTTAAATTTCCAGAGGCTGCTGCTGAGTGTAATACACTATCACCATAATCATTAAATTGATATAGCAAACCAGGAGCACACTCTACTACGAACTCTACGACATCAAATGCACCTCTCAACGCTGCAAAATGTAATATAGTGTTACCGTCATCAGTTCGCGCGCTCAGTAATTTGGGTTGAATATCATGATTATATATGGCAGCAAGCATTACAGCATGACTGACCTCAACATTTTCGTTCAAGAAATAGTTTTTGTCTGATTTGTTTTTCATTGATCGTTAGTAATTATATAAATTAAGAACATAAATCTTCGGTAAGCATATAACTTGTTACCGCAGCTAATATTTCCATAAAGAGAAAGCACAGGTCACTCCGTAACATTGTTTTCCATCGCATTATCTCATAATGTTACTAGAGTGATTGTAACATATTTATCTTCATAAAGTCAAATACAAGTTAGATAGAAGAAAAGTTAGAATATCAAGAAGATATATAACAATTAGCAAACAAATTGTACAAAAATATGTAACCCAAAGTATACAGCAAATCTCTGAGTATTAGACGCACAAAGGAACTCTCTAATATCATCATATTGCGTATAATGAGAAAAAATTTCAGTTTTAATTTATCATTTCTTATTGCTTTAGATGTTCTCTAAGAGCATTCAATTATGGTGTTTGATGCATTATAAAGTATCTGCCTGCTTTCTTGAGGTTCTATTGTTTGTATACAAACTAGCTTGATTTACTTTTAACTTCAAACCGTATTAAATTTATTATTCTTAGGGAAACCTACAGGCGGTATCTTTCCAACAGCTCCTCGTTTTGCTTGCCATGCCATAATATTTGTTTCAAGACGCGTTTTTGCACCAAGCAACCAACTTAAACCTTGATTAGAATCAAAAGTTTTTACATCACTAAGCTTAGCATTACGATATTTTTGTAATGTTACTCCCTGCCCTCTTTTCATTTCTGACATTTCCTCTAGAGCAAAAACTAATAATTTTCTATTATTACCGATCACCGCCACCATATCTCCAGTTACTGGGGTACATACGATACATTTATCTTCCCCCTTTAATTGCATCACCTGCTTACCATTTTTAGTCGAAGCTAATACATCGTCACTATTAACAATAAAACCTCGGCCGACACTAGAAGCTAACAGCAATTTTTGTCCTTTTATATGGGGAATAATAGTTACTACGTCATGATTTTCTATATCTACTATTAACTTAATTGACTCTCCATGTCCTTTACCTCTCGCTAGATTGTCGGCTAGAATGGTAAAAAATTTACCCCCTGTTGAACAAATCAATATATTATCTGTAGTATAAGTTTCAATCACAAAGGCTTGCTTATCCCCTTCCTTAAACTTAGTATTGGATAAATCTAGGTTATGACCTTTTAAAGAACGTATCCACCCCATTTTTGAACAAATAATGGTAATTGGTTCTTTTTCAACAAATGCTGATATATCTATTACTTGTGTTCGATGCTCAATTTCAATAAAATTTGTCCTACGCGCTCCTATCTCGGTCTTTAAACTAAATCTCTTCTGAATACTAGCTATTTCAGATTTGATAACCTTCCACATATATGCCGGCGAATCTATAATTTTACTAAGCTCTATTCGCTGCTCTTGTAATTGGTCATGTTCATTATTAATCTGTTGTTCTTCCAATTTTCTCAGTGCGCGCAATTTGATATTTAATATTGCCTCTGCTTGTATGTCATTAATATTAAACTTGTTGATTAATTCTAGCTTTGGCTCATCTTCTTCTCTGATGATTCTAATGACTTCATCAATATTTAAATACGCTATCTTAAGAGCATGTAGCACCTCCAGCCTATCATCAATCTTGGCAATTTGGTACTTAGTTCGACGTAGTACTATTTCTTGGCGATGTTCTATAAATTCCTGTAGCACCTCTACTATAGTAAGTACTTTTGGTACACCTCCAGCAGTTAGCACATTCATATTCAGTTGCACCCTAGACTCTAAGGCGGTTAGTTTAAACAGAGATTCCATAACCATTTCAGGACAGCAATTACGTCCCTTAGTTTCTATCACCATTCTTATTGTATCTGTTGATTCATCTCTTATGTTACTTACTAATGGCAATTTTTTTTCATTCATCAATGAAGCAATATGCTCAATCAATTTTGACTTTTGCACTTGATAAGGAATTTCGTTAACAATTATTTGATACAATCCATGGCTTAAATTTTCTCTTTTCCATTTTGCTCTTACTCTAAAGCTACCTCTACCAGTTGCATATGCAGTATGTATTATCTCTTGACTATCAATAATAGTGCCACCTGTGGGAAAATCAGGGCCTTTGATGAATTTTAATACATCGGCGCAAGTTGTATTTGTTTGATGATCTATTAGATAAATTAACGCATCACATAATTCGTGTAAATTATGTGGTGGAATGCTCGTTGCCATACCAACAGCAATTCCTTCTGAACCATTAGCAAGTAAATTGGGAAACTGTGCAGGCATTAATATGGGTTCGCTATCAGAATCATCATAAGTAGCACGAAAATCAACTGTATCTTTATCTAAATCTTGCATTAATAGCATACAAATTTCAGTCATTCTTGATTCCGTGTAACGCATTGCGGCAGCATTATCACCATCAATTGAACCGAAATTACCTTGACCGTCTATCAGTGGATATCGTAGAGAAAAATATTGAGCTAATCTGACAAGGGTATCATAAACAGCAGTGTCACCATGCGGATGATATTTACCTATTACATCACCAACTACTCTAGCACATTTTTTATAACCTGAGCTAGGATCAAGTCTCAGTTTCATCATGGCATATAACAATCTTCTATGTACGGGTTTTAGACCATCTCGCACATCAGGTAGTGACCTTGACATGATTGTAGATAATGCATAAGCAAGGTAACGCTCAGATATAGCATCACCAAAATCTACATTCTCAACGTTTTGTTCCTCTTCGCTCATCAAAAAATTATAATATAGGTTTAAATATTGACCTGACACTATACCATTATAGTGTTTTAATAGTCAAACCCCCAATTCACACCAACTGAAGTTTTGCCATTCTGTTCTAAGATATTTTCAATAGATATATTAGGGGTGATTTGTATTTCTATTTTAGTCTTGGTAGTGTTCTCTTGCCTACCCTGTTCAATTTCAAAATAGATTTTATCAGTAAAATGTTTTCCTACTCCTATTGAGCTATTCTCAGGATTTTGTTCATCTGTATTAAAGTTAATTTCATCTACTCGTAAAATCTTTTTACTCTCTGCAATAGGATCAAACCCTTGAGAGTAACCCGCTAAACGTCTTGCGCTATTAGCTAATTGCAGTGCTTGAAAAGTTGAGATATTTTGAGGATGCGTGCCAAACAATAGCATAGACAGAGCCATATCCTCACTCATTGCAGGTGTTGAATCTATAGCAATAGATGGATTTGAAATTGGTCCAGCAAGGGTTAATCTAATTTCTGTATCCTCAACATTTGTTACCCCTGTTATGTTAAGATATGGTGATGGAAAAATTGGCCCATCAAATGTTAATATCCCTTCCTTGATGCTCAAAACCTTACCGAATTCTTGGTATTTTCCGTATTTTGATTTTAATATACCCGTAATGATAGGTTTATAACTATATCCTTGTATTTTGAGTTTACCTTCTAATCTAGCATCTACACCCCAGCCACGAATAAATACCTTATTATTAGTACCTACAGAAACATCAAGTTTTATTGGATACTTTACATTATTTGTATTTTCTTCTGCGTCATTAAAGTTCACAATATTTAATTGAGGGATATCATAATTTATACGTTCAGGAATAGTAATCTCTAATGGTCCAACAGTACAATCTCCTTTAATTAATGATTCATTTTTATCACCTGACAGCTTTATATTACCTACAACTTCTCCATTTAAAAAAGGAGAGCTTATTGGTTGAAATTTTGTGGTATTAGTTTTGAATTCAAACTTTAAATCATTGGCTAGGTTAATTAGCCCTTGGCCATTTAAATAATTACCTGACTTATCTTCGACTCTAATTTGAGTACAATGCACTTGATTATTATCTGCCTTAATAGTGCTAGATATATTTTTCAGCAGAATACCTGAATTTTTATTCTCGTATTTGCCTTTACTTAAATTAAGCTGACCAGTCACTCTAGGAGTTTGAAGAGTGCCAGTAATTTTGATACCTCCTTGCAATAATCCGGTTATTGTTTGGCCAGGGATATTAATCAGCATGGATATTATATCGAATTGATTATTACATTCACAGTTTATCATCAACGGAGCATTTGGCCTAATGGCATAATTAAATGGCAATAATGAAAATTCATTCTCTAGTTGGGCGTCAATTATAGCCTGTTGTTTTTGATCCTTATCCAATATCCTAACAACAGCATGGCTACGCTTATTGTTTATCTTGCTATCTAAATTAATGCTAAATTTGCCTTGCGATGGAGAGCCTGAATCTGTTAGATTAATTTTTGTAATAAGTTCAGGGTTAGTGACTATACCATGCAAATTGATTTCACCATTCATAAGGGCAGAACTAAATTTGCTGAATAATATATTAGGTATAATTTGTGGCGGTATGTTATGCAGAGATGCTTTTGCCTGTACTTGCTTTTGTACAAGGTTACCACGTATATCTAAAAAGCCTTGGTCAATTTTTAATTGATCCATAACTAGAGAAATATTGTCTCCATATGAAAACAGTATATCACTGGTATTATTAATATTGATCTTATTTATTTGCCCGACAAAATTTGAAAACACAGCCTGAAACCCACTCTTCACCTGTTGAATCACAGCTTCGACAGATAAATCAATAACGGGTTGCAGAGACTTGATTTTAGTTATAAGTTTCAAGCCATTTTTTGTTGCTTGACCTAATAAGCTCACCTCTCTAAAGTTAAATTCTTGAACACGTAGCAATTGAATCAATAATTTTAATTCATCAATCTGATCGTGCCACAAATCCTTAGAACTCAAAGCAAAGTTTATACCTTTGATTCTGGCAAAATCACTTGATACATCTTGTGCCTGACCTGTGATAGATATATGTTGCAACTTGTCTTTATTTGTGAAGTTAGCTGTTACCTCTATTGCACCATGGTGAACACTAGGCAAATATTTAGATAATTCTACTAAGGACTTATCTATTAAGGACAAATGTCCATCTATCAGCAAGTTTTGCATATCAACAGCCAAATCTATCTTTTGTTCAAAATCTACTCCTTGCGTAACAAATTTCTTAAGAAAAAGTTTATCATCTTTATACTCTATAATACCATTGGTTTTTAGTGTATCTTGGATCAACTCAATATTCGCCTTTATCAATTTTTTATCTAGAACAATATTAGCTTTGTATGATAAGGGCAAAAGTTGCAGATGATAGTCTTTGGGCAAATCCATGCTGATCTCACCAACTGCCTTCATTATTGGCTTTGTTGGTGTGCCACTAAGAACTATCTCACCCCTACTCTCACTTTTGATTTCAGAGTATTGACCTGAAAATATTGCAGAAACAATATTTGATTTGTGTTTAATGCTACCACTAACTATATCGTTTCTCTGATCTACAACGAAGTTGCTTGAGATTTCTACAGCATCAGATTGTATTTGACTTGATTTTATAGTAAGTAATTCATTTTTTTTATCATATGAACCACGCAGCTCTATTGTAGCTTGATTTATTAATGGTTGCAGCGAAGAAGTGATTTTACTGTTGCCATGAAAAGACCATTTCTCCTTATTCATATTATATTTTACAGAAGAGAATAAATTAAAAATTAATTCATGATCTAGCCCTGTTAATTGAGGGGATATAATAATATTTTCTATATTGATTTCTTTAACTAATATGGTTGGTTTGAAAAAAATAGTGTCGCTAGATGTTGTTGCTGTATTTTTAATAACAGCAGATTTTATGATATTTAATTCTGCAGCTGAAATTGACCAAAATGTTACTTCCCTTAGGTAAGAAAAGGAAGGTAATAAGTTAATGCGTAAATTGTTTATATTACAAACCTCCCCTTCTTTATCAAAAATAGATACAGAACTAATATCAACAATGAGTGGTAACGATATATGTATATTGCCTATCTGGGTGGACAACCCAAACTTGGTTTGCAACAATTGGGATATATTGTCTTGGATAAAAACCTTGCCCTTATCTGTTTTGATCCAAATAGTGGCAATGCAGAATACTAAAATCAATACTACTAAAACTAGACCCAATATCTTAATAAGAAAATTCATAAACTAATAGTATCTACAATAAATATAGGTTCAGAGCACATAATAATGCATTTACTATAAAAAGGCTTCAAAAATAATACATGTACTATCCTTATTTGCATATAATGCAATATTTAATAATAAGGTTAATGCTATGTAGTAATTTATTAATAAAACTTGAAATCATATTAAGTAATATTATACTGCCCCAAGACTGCCTATTAGAACAGCACAATACAAATATAATTTTTTACATAAACAAAGGGGAAGGGTATGAAAGTGAATGCATTACCACAAGAAGCAATAGTAGAATTACAAAATTTAGTTGAAGCTGAAGATATAGATATGAATAGCCCAGCAGTAACAAATAGTGTTTTTTATCAAAGAATACAAAATGAGTCCTTATTGATGTGCGAGGAGTTGTTAGATCCAGCAATATTACTAGTAGTATGTCAAATCGTAGCCAGATCTTCAGAACTGCGTATTATTAATATGAGTAATAATAATTTAGGTTCACATGGTCCAGCCATAGCCGCTGCACTTGCTAATACTTGCACAATACATACTATTCATCTGGATGGTAATAAGTTAGGTGTACATGGTCCAGCCACAGCGCAGGCACTTGCTGCCTCAAATATAATACATACTGTCTATATGGGTAATAATAATTTAGGTATGCATGGCCCAGACACAGCGCAGGCACTTGCTACCTCCAATACAATACATACTGTTGATATGGATTGTAATGATTTGCGCACGCACGGTCCTGCTACAGCTGCCGCTCTTGCTACCTCAAAGGTCATACGTACTGTTTATATGAATTGCAATGATTTAGGTAAGCATGGTCCAGCCACCGCGAAGGCACTTGCTGCCTCAGATACAATATATACTATTGATATGGAGGCAAATAATTTAGGTGAGTATGGTCCTGCTACAGCTGCCGCTCTTGCTGTCTCAGATACAATACATACTGTCTATATGGAGGCAAATAATTTAGGTGCACATGGCCCAGACACAGCGACTCCTTTTATCTCCCGTAACAATGCTGGTCAAGCGTTATTAAAAGAACTCCTAAGAGCGAACCACGAAGATCTTGAACTCTTCCCGGTTGATATAATGCATTTGATTGGAGAATATGCCGTACATCCGTATATAGATTTCACTATAGAGTAAAGTGCTACTCAAGCCATTGCTAAAGTTATAAGTTTATTATTTAAACAATGACTAAACTCTAAATAAATATAATTTTAATACATAAACAAGGGAAAGAATATGAAATTGAATAATATACCACAAAATGTCATAAAAGAATTACGAAACCTAATAGAAGCTGGAGATATAGATATGAATAGTCCAGCAGTAACAAATAGTGTTTTTTATCAAAGAATACAAAATGAGTCCTCACTAATCTTTAATGCATATTTAGAGCCAGCAATACAGTTGCTAATGATACAAATTGCAGCAACATCTCCTAGCCTACATACTATTAATATGACAGGTAATAATTTAGGTCCACATGGACCAGCCACAGCTGCTGCTCTTGCTACCTCAGATACAATACATACTATTATTATAGATGATAATCAGTTAAGAGAACATGGACCAGCCACAGCTGCTGCTCTTGCTACCTCAAAGGTCATACATACTGTTTATATAGATTGTAATGATTTAGGTAAGCATGGACCAGCCACCGCGAAAGCTCTTGCTGCCTCAGATACAATACATACTGTTGATATGGAGACAAATAATTTAGGTAAGTATGGTCCTGCTACAGCTGTCGCTCTTGCTTCTTCAAATACAATACATACTGTTGATATAGGTTATAATAATTTAGATAAGCATGGTCCAGCCACTGCGAAAGCCCTTGTTACTTCAAATACAATACATACTATTAAGATGTGTTCTATTAAACAGTTAGATGTATATAGGCTAATCACAGCAACTATATTTAAACAGCATAATCAATCTTCATTCCATGGGTTCACAGATGAACTTTTAAAAATTAATGATGAGCTTGAGCTCTTCCCGGTTGATATAATACATTTGATTGGAGAATATGCCGCACATCCGTATATAGATTTCACTATAGAGTAACGTGCTACTCAAGCCATTGCTAAAGTTATAAGTTTATTATTTGAACAATGACTAAACTCTAAATAAATATAATTTTAATACATAAACAAGGGAAAGAATATGAAATTGAATAATATACCACAAAATGTCATAAAGGAATTACGAAACCTAATAGAAGCTGGAGATATAGATATGAATAGTCCAGCAGTAACAAATAGTGTTTTTTATCAAAGAATATAAAATGAATCCTCACTAATCTTTAATGCATATTTAGAGCCAGCAATACAGTTGCTAATGATACAAATTGCAGCAACATCTCCTAGCCTACATACTATTAATATGACAGGTAATAATTCAGGTTCACATGGTCCAGCCACAGCGCAGGCACTTGCTACCTCAAAGGTCATACATACTGTTAATATATCTCTTGTGATATAGAATATACTACCGTGGATATATGGTTTAATATGTAAACTTTGTGTAAGTTGCAAAATAAATCACTAGACAAATACACTATAAAAAAACAGTACTATATTAAGACTCTTGCCAGAAATCGCACTTTGTACCACCATTTGGGATAAAATCTGTGCGGCATGAACGTGTGATTTCGGCAATGGAGTGATGAGAAAATACAAGCTGCTTGCAATTGATATGAGCCATGTTGTAGTATACCACCAATACATGATAACTTAAAAAAAACTTGGGAAAAATGAAAATAATACTTGTAATAGTTACCTTACTTTTGTCTGGATGCGCCCTCACTCCAATACCATATGCGCCGCCGTTGGAAGGGCCAACAGCAACTGTAAATTTCCAGAACAATTCACATCGAGATCTAGAGATTTCCTTTTATAAAGAATCGGATGGATGCAAGGGCCTACAGACTACTCCCGTAATATCGCCAAATACCCATGCTACTCATGTTATCTATGCTGGTCGGCCATTGACATTTGAATACTATTTATTGCAGTTTAAACAAGCCGGGTCATTTTGTTTTATGAATCTAAGGTTTGTTCCAGAAACAAATCACAATTATTTGTTTCAAACCACAGACAATCCCTTCAGTTGCAAATGGATTATGAGCGACATTACACAAAGCAAAAAACCTAAGACAATCAAACTAGAAGCCCTACAGCGCCTACACGGCGGGGATGGAAGCTTCTGTCGCAAAGACCCTGAGTAAGGGGAAAAAAACAGTAAAGGAATCTAATAAGATCCTTTGCCTATGACCCAAGCTAAGGTAAAGAATTCTTGTTACCGCTTGGATAAAACCGTATAGCGGGACAATGTAATTGCCGTAAAAGAATTATGAAATTTGCAAGGTTATGGACATTATGTTATAATAACTTTGTTAATTAAATAAAGACTATATTGGAGTTAATGTATGAAGGGAAATAAGAAAAAACAAAGAACAATTATTGATGAATTATTTCCTGTTTATGCGTCTTCACATCTATCATTTTTTGGAAATAGTTTAATTCATTCCGATCCGTTAACTAATTCTCAAACAGAAAGCGTTGAACCTATGCCAGGTCTAGTCTATAATCCTAAATAGAGCTTATCAACTTTAACCTAGTAAATTTCTGATTTTAGTCACATGTTGGTCTAAATGATCGGAGCGTGTTATTTTGACAATATTGTGTTTTTAGCTATTAACGTATGCAACAAGCTTAGTAAAAGTAATCTACTTGCAAATAAATCAGATTCTTCAGTTTCCGCACTTCTTTCTAAAGGCAATTTATTGTTTCCTTAAGTGATGACAATTTATAGAATATCCAAAATTAACTCAAGTCCTATTCTGCAGGCGTTGGACCTAATATCATTTCTGTCTCCTTTGAGATAATGGGTACAACTTACCAACTTGTTTTTATCAGCAAGAGCAAAACATATTGTACCTACGGGAGTTTCTGTTGTATCATTACTGGGGCCTGCCAACCCTGTAATAGAAATAGCTATATCGCTATTAGCAATTTGACATATTCCTAGCGCCATTTCACCAGCAACTTGTTCTGATACTGCCCCATATTGTAATAATGTCTTTTTATTAACATTAAGTAATTTTATTTTGGCATTATTTGAATAACTAATAATCCCGGTGGAAAAATACTCTGATGATCCTGCAATGGCGGTCAGATAAGTTGCCAACATACCACCAGTACATGATTCAGCCGTGGCAATCTCTCTGCCCCTGATATTGTTTTGAATTTGTTTAACTATAGTTAGACATACTTTATCTAGCATAATTTTTTTACTAATATTTTATATTAAAGGATAAAAATCTAGGATAAAAAACACTATCACATATTGCACGACGATAGCAAACAAAGCAGCTGCAACATCATCTATCATGACACCAAAAGCACCTTTTAGTTTAGCATCTAACCAATTAATAGGCCAAGGTTTGCAGATATCAAAAACTCTTAATAAAATAAAAGGCATTACAAATAGAAAGATAATATCTATATATTGAGCGTCAAGATGCAGAGGCAGTGATGTGGGATAAGTCATAATCACAGAAAAAGAACAAAATATAATGGTAAGCATCTGACCAACAACTTCATCAATTACCACCTCTTTAGGGTCTTTCTCTGTTTTGTTATCAATATATATATGTGTACAATACGTGCCAATAAGAAATAACAGTAAAGCAGCTATTAATTCTATACAAAATAAAGTCAGAATTTGTGATTCCTGAAAATCATAGCCTGAAAAATTAAAAACTATTTTGTACTTTAACGTAAAATACATTATTATATAGCATATAGGGAATGCGGGTAAGGAACCAAAGGTACCAGGAGCATATTTTATTTTGCCAATAAAAAAGAACGTGGCAATGATTTCTGAAATTTTTTGGTACATACCAGTGGACACCATTTTTAATGTTAAACGAGTTGATTATATTGTATTATTATAACAATTTACAAAAAAAGCAAAAGGCTGTAGCACTAGGTTTTGATGAAAAAGTCGATAATGCGCCAAAAGTACTTGCGTCTGGTTCTGGTTTGGTTGCCGAACAAATAGTACAAGTGGCTAGGGATAACAATATACCTTTACATCAGGATATCGATTTGGTTGAAATATTATCTGTATTAGAAATTAATGACCATATTCCTTTAGAAGTATATTCTGTGGTAGCTGAAGTATTTAGTTACATTTACGAACAAGAAGTTAAAAAGAAAAAGAATACATGACAAACAAAGAAAAACTATCTTGGTTAGAAATAGTTAAAGCCTTTTCTGAATTTGAAGAAAAATTTGATAAAGATGTAACAGATCCAACGCTTTTACAGTTCTTTGATAATTTTGCTGATCGAATTATTGCGAGTGACTTCAATGAAGACCAACTCAAGCAAGTGAATAATCAAATGGCTAATTTACGCAAATTATTTACAACTAAGGCAGAAGCTCTAAAAAAGAATAGTAATGAGGCCGTTAATAAACATAATCAACTGCAACAATATATCAAAAACTCTAATTATAAAAATCAATTACCTCAATAGAAAATGGAATTAACAATTATCTTTAAAGCCTTGCTTGCTCTAGGAGTGGTATTTACTATAATGTATGTAGGGTTAAAAATAATACAACGGTATACTCAATTTGGCACGGGCATAAAAGCCAATAACAAAACAATTGGTTTAGTAATAGAAAATATAGTGTATATTGATGAGAATACTAAAATTGTTAGTATCAGTAATAAAAATGGATTTCATTACGTGATATCCGTTGGAAGAAATCACTCGTTTCTCATTGATAAATACGAATCTAGTAACAAAGAATGACCAAAACATTAAGTTTAGCACTAATATTACTTACTCTGTGTCCCGAGATAGCTTTTGCTACCGAATCATTTGCTGATGAAATACAGCAATTGCTAAGTAGTAGTTCAATGACTAGTCGATTGATGCAGCTATTTTTAATAGTGACAGTTTTAGGTCTTGCGCCATCAATACTAATAATGGTGACATCCTTTGTTAGGATATCAATTGTTTTATCTATTGTTAGAACAGCTCTTGGCCTGCAACAATCACCGCCGAATCAGGTGTTAATAAGTTTAGCATTATTTCTAACATTTTTTATTATGTCCCCTACATTAACAGAATCCTATGAAAACGGCTTGAAGCCTATGTTAGAAGAATCTATTACAGAAGCAGAGGCCTTTCCTTTAATTGCCCAGCCATTTAAAAAATTCATGGTATCTAATACCAGGCCCAAAGATTTAGATCTGTTTATCTCAATAGCCAAGGTCGATGTTCCTAAACATTTAGAAGATTTAGATCTAAGAGTCATTATTCCTTCTTTTATAATTAGCGAATTAAAAAGAGGCTTTGAAATAGGTTTTCTAATCTTTCTACCCTTCCTTATTATAGATATAGTAGTAGCATCGGTATTAATGGCAATGGGTATGATGATGATGCCACCAGTAATGGTAGCTTTACCATTTAAAATAATATTTTTTGTACTAGTCGATGGTTGGTACCTATTAGCTGGTAGCCTAGTACAAAGTTTTGTAACATAAATTTATGGAGATAATGCAATGACACAAAGTATTACTGACAAAGAGTTTGAACAGGAAGTCATAAAATCAACAACACCTGTTTTAATAGATTTTTGGGCCGAATGGTGTGGTCCCTGCAAAATGCTAAGCCCGATAATGGATCAGCTCAGCGAGGATCTAAAAAATAAAATCAAGATTGTTAAAATGAATATTGATGACAGCCCGGAAACGCCTTCTTCTTTGGGTGTGCGTAGTATACCAACAATGATGCTTTTTAAAGATGGTAAAGCGATTGCTACTAAAGTTGGAGCCCTGCCGAAAAATTTAATTAAAGATTGGATTGATTCGTCTCTATAGACAATATGTTTACTCTAAATTTCGGTTTAACATTTGATGATTTAAATTCTCGCTCTGGTTTAATGAAACTGGATCGAGAATTTTTAATCTTCCTGAGTAAGCAAAATGAAAAATTACTGCACGAATTACAATATTACCGTAACAATGCAGCTCATCCTAAACCGTACTCACAATTTTTATTACAACTTGCCCCTCTAATAGATGATTTTATTGCACTGCTATTTGATATAGAAATAGAAAATCTAAGTTTAAAGAAGAAGCACGATCAATTTAATCCAGTTTATGAATGCCGGCGTAAATTCATCCAGCGTACAATCAAGAATTATCCTAAAGACAAATTAGAAACATTAAATTTTCAAGACGTAACAGAAAAATTACAATTGATTATTGGAAAAAATATTACTGAACTATCTATTGCGACCGCAATCCTTGCTTGGCAAGAAAAAGCTAATGAGTATCAACAGGAACTAGAGATTGCTGCGCAATATTGCGCTTTGATGGTGAATATAGGTAGCTCTTTAATGTTATTTGATATCCCTAAACCAATCAATGAAAATAATCATCTAAGAGATAACAGAATAGCACTCTTGAAAGATAAGATTTACCTAGGTTTTAATTATCGAGATAAAGAAAATATCATTGATTATGCTTATGCTCAGGCAAAATATTGTATTTACTGTCATAAACAAAACAAAGATTCTTGCGCTAAAGGTATGTCAGTTGTACAAAAAACAATATCAAATAATGACAAAATGGGTTGTCCTTTAGGCCAGAAAATTTCTGAAATGAACCTGTTAAAGAGCCAAGGTTTAAATATTGCAGCTTTGGCTGTGATTGTAATTGACAATCCTTTAGTAGCTGCAACTGGTCATCGTATCTGTAATGATTGTATGAAAGCTTGTATTTATCAGAAGCAAGACCCCGTCAATATCCCTCTTGTTGAATCCAATATTTTAACACAAGTATTAAACTTACCGTGGGGAGTAGAAATATACTCATTATTAACAAGGTGGAATCCTCTAAATATTAGCCAAACCATACCAGCTGCAGACACTGGCTATAATGTTTTAGTTACAGGTCTCGGACCTGCTGGTTTTGCTTTATCTCATTATTTACTGAATGAGGGGCATTATGTTACTGCTATTGATGGCCTTAAAATCATGCCACTGCATTTTGATACTAAACAACCAATAAAATGGTGGTCTGAAATCAAAATACCATTATCTGAAAAAACACCTCAAGGATTTGGCGGAGTAACAGAGTATGGTATTACCAATCGTTGGGATAAAAATAATTTAAGTTTAATTAGATTAATTTTAGAAAGGAGACAAAATTTTCAAATACATGGCGGTATTAGGCTAGGCAGCAATATTTCTACAGAGCAAGCTTTTGCTGCAGGTTTTAATCATATCGCTTTATGCCTTGGTGCTGGTAAACCAAGATTCGAGAACTTACCCGGATATTTTGCCAAGGGAGTACGCACAGCTGCCGATTTTTTAATGAGTCTACAACAAGGCGGAGCTTTTTTAACAAAAAGCAATATGAATTTGCTAATACGATTACCAGCCGTAGTTATTGGTTGTGGACTAACTGCTATTGATAGTGCAGTTGAACTGTTACATTATTACCCGCAGCAAGTAGAGAAATTTCGGATTGCTTGGCAAAGAAAAAAAGATATTCAATTGAATGAGGCAGAATGGCAAATAGCTCAAGAATTTTTGGCCCACGCAGAACTGTTTCGAACTGCTAAAACTGACTCAGAAAAATTAAATATAATACAGCAAATAGGCGGAGTGACAATTTGTTATCGTAACATACTACAACAATCACCCGCTTATCGTTTAAATCATGAAGAAATAGAACATGCCCTTGCACTGGGGATTCAATTTAAACAACAAATTGCGCCACAAGAAATATGTGTTGATCAATTTGGCTATGCTAAAAAAGTAAAATTTACTAATAATCAGTTCATTGAAGCCAGATCCGTGTTAATAGCAATAGGCAGTGAGCCAAACGAGTTTCAAGACATAACACAAATTGATGGTACAGATTCAGAAATATTTAAAACACAGGATAAAAGAATTAGTTACTTTGGTGATTGTAATCAAAAATATGCTGGTAACGTAGTCAAGGCCCTTGCTAGCGCAAAAAATGGTTATACATCCATAAGTAAGGCTTTAAATCTTGATAAGCCTAGTCCATTGATGCCATTTGTACAATCTATGCTCAGCACAGTTAAAAGCATTAATTTATTATCTGATGCTATTGTTGAAATTATTATTCATTCACCTATGGCTGTAAGAAATTTTCAACCTGGTCAGTTTTTTAAATTACAAAATTACGCTCTTGAACCTGATAAAGTGATGAAACCATTGGCTTTAACTGGTGCTTATGTTGACAAAAAACACAATACTATATCTTGCATTGTTTTAGAAGTTGGAGCTTCAAGTAAATTATGTCGTAATCTAGCAATTGGTGAGAAGGTAGTGTTAATGGGGCCCACTGGCGCACCAACAAAAATTGTTAAAGATAAGAAAGTAGCCTTAATTGGCGGAGGACTTGGTAATGCCGTATTACTTGCGATTGGTCAGGCATTAAGGTCTAATAATTGTAAAATCATATATTTTGCCGGCTATAAACAATTACAAGATAGATTCCATCTGGAAAAAATTAAGGAATTTGCCGATCAAATAGTATGGACATGTGATACAGGAATAATACCTATTGATAGACCGCAAGATTTATCTATCAAAGGAAATGTTGTTGATGGTATTATTTATGCCAAAAACCTTAAGATAATTGACAATATAGAGCATGTTATTTGTATTGGCTCTGACAATATGATGTCTGCGGTATCACAACTGAAAGCTCAACTATTTGGTAAGGTGCCAATGATTTGCAGTGTTAATTCACCGATGCAGTGTATGATGAAGGGGATCTGTGGCCAATGTATTCAAAAAATAGATAATGCGCAAGGTTATATCTTCACCTGCGCTTTTCAAGATCAGGAATCAAAAAAGGTAGACTTTTCAGTCCTAAAAAACAGATTACAGCAAAATTCTTTACTGGAAAAAATGGCTATTTAGCTTATAGATACTACAATATACATAATTATACAGATTTGATATAGAGTGAATTTTTACTTGAAAAATAACTTCTTCACTGTTATAAACAACAAATCTAAAAAGAAACATATTAGATTTGAGCGCCCTTAGCTCAGCTGGATAGAGCAACAGATTTCTAATCTGTGGGTCAGAGGTTCGAATCCTTTAGGGCGCACCACTTAAAATATAGTAAGTAGACTATATTCCTACAATACAATAAAATGGTCTAGATTTTTTAAATCCTGGTTATCTAACACTACCTAATCTATTGTATAAGCATAAAGAATTCTCTAAATCTTATTCATGCAGCACAGGCCTTCATTATTAGGCATTGGTAATTTTAGTATTAGTAAAAGCAGCAGGCAGTTTGTGATGGTCGTGACCTAAGCACTAACGCAGTGATTAAAATAACCCTCATAATCTGACTAAGTTCAAAGTTGAAAATTGAAAGACGCTATAAATACTAAGTAATTACAGTAAGCAACCCACTATCGGGCTGTTGTGAGATAATGCTTTAGTTAATGTTAAATTCATTAACCTTCGATATCAAATGCGACGCATCTACAAGAGTCAACACCTTGCTCATATAACCCTTAGATATCAGTTGCTCCCGAAAATACTAAGTATTGTTGATAATTTACTAGCTTCTGTCTTTGTTCTAATTTCTTGCCAGATACACATGATCTCAGGTGTATAACGTCAACTATAATTACCGGTTTGCGCCTATTATATTTGCCGGTTTTTACAAAAATTTTTTTAAGTCATTTTACGCCTCCTTTTGTTGAGTTTTTTTCTTATTTTGTGCCACTTCCATTCGATAGCTTGGA
>JBGCEV010000018.1:0-4427 GCA_045106605.1 Rickettsiaceae bacterium
CGCATACAATGGAAAGATGAATTGCTCAAGTTAGACCCTAATTTAAAAACAGCTTACATGCTTGATTGTATAAATGAGCAGGGAGAAGATATACGTACATACATTACTGATAAAAAAGCAATATATGTTATTGAAATTAGCCGCGTTGATCCAGAAGAGCCTGTCATAGTGGAGCAAATAAATTTCTATGCATATAAAAAAAGCTTAAGAGATAAAGATGATAATTTATATTTAATGATAGAGCTAAAATTAATTGAAGAAGATTTAAAAGACTTAGCCACCACCGAGAAAGTGTTGAAACGTGTTAAGTTGTCTAGTTTTCTTTTCTAGTATCTCATTGCGGCTAGTTGGCCCAAATGGTCGATCTAAATGATCGAGATATGTGATTCTGGCAAGGTAAGGCCTAGCTTTAGGTGTAAGTAAGTAGTTCATGCAACAACGCCGTAGAACAAACACATTATTTATTGGAACAAGGGGCAAAAGAGTCATGGCCAGTTAATAGATATAGACAAGCAGTAATAAATATTATAGACCCTTTAAGACAAGATTTGAACTCTGGAACAATACTATTAAATGAGGCTCAACCTACACTAACAAAAATAAACAAAAAATAAACAAAAAATGACCAAGAACGCAAGATTAAACAAATTAAAAAGCACCTATTAGCATATCACAATTTAAGCTGGGAGCAATATTTGCAAAGATTTGAGGGCACAAAACCTCTTAAGTTATGGACAACAGAATATTACCCAAAAAAATTTATGGTCGAAGCAGCTAACTGGTATACGGATATTAGTGAATATGATATTGGCAGTTCAGCTTATATTATTCAAAAAATAGATAGAGAATATAATATTATAGTGGGTTATAAAGGCAAGGCGACCAAAGAACAATTGCAGGAATTACCTTATCTGGAATGTAGCGTTGCCATAAATTGCCCCGGATATCTATTACATAAAAAAGTTATTGATATAATGCAGCGAATATGCCCCGAGGATTTCGAGGCTTTGCCAGTGACAATAATCAATCAGCGTAAAAATAGTCAAGATTTTGAAATTAAGGATTTTTATGCACTTAATTTTTTAAAATGTATTGATGCAATAGATCGTCAAAATTCTATTATTCAATGGAGTGAAAACACTGTCGCCTATGTAAGAAAATTACGATATAAAGAAAACCCTTGGCAGGAAGGGGCAATAAGCATACCTCACAAGGAAAAAGAAGAGAAATATCACCATTTTGCTTTAGAAAAACCATGTAAATTAGCAATGGATGTGGTCACCGGCGCATATATTTGGCATCCAGCAGTGGCTAAAGAGCTATTTTTTGACTCATATCATTGGTTTGGTCAAGATATCGAAGAGTTCTGTTGGCCACTAACAGTAGATGATGCAGCTAAACAAGAACCACCTAAACCCTTAACTTTACTTGAAAAAATAAAAAAGCTAATCAAATAATCCAAATAATGGTGAAAAATATACACCATATGGAGTATCATCATATACTGCTTAAGGAAACAACTGCATTTCACACTTGGCCCATTTGGGCCAAATAACGTCTAATATTATAGACAGTTGATACTATCATATGATAGTATCAACATATGACTTATAAACCTCCTTTTACTATTACAAATAATATTCTCAATCTATGTCAAGGCGTGAGTAAAGAATTAGGTTTTTTAGAAGGAACTAAAATCCTGACTCCTTCCATACAGCTTAGAAAAGATAATCAAATTAAAACTATTCAATCTTCTCTAGCTATTGAAGGTAATAGCCTCAGTGAAGAGCATATAACTCATATTCTTGAAGGCAGAAGAGTATTAGCGCCTGAGAAGGATATTATCGAAGTAGAAAATGCATTAAAACTATATCAAACTTTAAATCAATTTGATGCATTATCAATATCTTCTATTTTAGAAGCGCATAGCATACTAATGCAGTCATTGATAGCAGAGAATGGAAAATGGAGATCTGGTGGGGTAGGAATTATATCAAAAGAAGGCATATCTCATATGGCTCCACAAGCTAAAATGGTCTCAGGTTTAATGTCTCAATTATTTGAGTTTCTTAAACGCGAAAAAGAGCTGTCTTGGCTTATCAAAGCATGTGTATTTCATTATGAATTAGAATTTATTCATCCTTTTTCAGATGGAAATGGTAGAATGGGGAGATTATGGCAGCAGCTCTTATTAATGAAGGAGCATAATGTATTTGAATATTTATCAATTGAAAGCTTAATAAAAAAGAATCAAAAAGAGTATTACACAATATTATCGGCATGTGATAAGCAAGGAGAATCAACATTATTCATTGAATTTATGTTAAGGATAATACTTAAAAGTTTGAGTGAATATTCAAAAGGTTTGGTTTTACCAAATATTAATTGTAGTACTAGGTTAGAATATTCAAGAAAGCTTTTAGCAAATAAGTGTTTTTCACGAAAAGATTACATATTGGTGCATAAAAATATTTCAATGGCTACAGCTAGTAGAGATTTAAAATGGGGATTAGAAAATAAGTTATTATTATCTGAAGGCAGCTATAATCAGATAAAATATTCCTATATAAAATAGTCAAACCCATTTATTTCATAATCTATATTATGGAAAGTAATGCTTGTTTTCTCATTTCCTTATTCTTTTATATTAAGACTTATATGTACTTAATGGACAGTGATAAGAACGAGGTCATTTGTCCTACATGAAGTACAGAGAAACCTAATATAGACACTTTATTTTTGTTAAAGACAAATGTTGTCATAATCTGCCTATATCTTTATTAGTTTTTGTTAATTTTACAGAGGCTTTTTGATTATTTTTACTAATGTGCTGCGCTACAGTACCAATTTGCTGAGCTTGTTGTTGTAAATTTTGTGGTATCTTTGATTGCTTGTTAGTAGTGTACATCTTGTCCTGAGCTAACTCTTCTTCTTTAACTTGCTGTCCTGTATTTATGCCTATCCCATTATTTATTGCGACTTCTTTCATCATTTCTTGGTACTTACCTTGAGTTACTGGTAGTGTAAAAATTTTTCCATCTCTTTCTATATATCCTATTGCGTCTTTGTCTTCTCCCATAAATTTAACTGGTATAGGAGAACTAACCTCTGTTAATTTTCCATTATCATTGTAGTGAGCTGTAAAATATACTGCATCTTTTGCTGCTATGTTTTTCCCATTCTCATCTTTAACTGCCATTGAAATATGTAATGGTCCTGTACCCGCTTCCAATGCTTTAGGAAAATCAATTTGTCTATAGCTTTTACTGTTCTTAAACTACCATCATCTAGCATGACAGAAGTCGGTGCTGCCTTCTTGGTGGTTTCACATAAATTAGCTACAACCTCATTATTGTTATTTTTAATTTCAGAAGCACGAGTTTTGTTATCAGATTTGGTTTCCCAGTTTACTGCTTTAAACCTGTCTTGAAATTGTGTATGCACCGCTTTATAACCTGAAGATTCAATTGAATGCAACGTTTTTTGTACTCCTGGTTTTTTCATCACTTCTTTTACAGCATTTTTGCCTTCTGAAGTTTTTAAATACTCTCTAATAGACGCTAAATCTTGTGATTCAAAAGTATTTTTATCTATAGCCTTCATGTCAGTTGCAAGCTGCTGCTGTAAATATAACTGTTGCTTAGTGATTATTTCATCACGAATAGCCTGAGTGATTGGATCAATATCATTATCAGAACCTTTTTGCCTTACACTAGTCGCCTTATTTGGATTTATTATAAAATCTTGTGCCTCTGGGATCTGATCTGTTAAATCTTGTACATTCTCATCACGGCTAGATACTTCATTCTGCAGGCTCGCTATCTGTTGCTCTAATTCTACTTGCTTTTGCTGACTATCCTTTGCCAACGATACCAACTGCTCCTTAACCGCCGCTAGCTCTGCATTCTTCGACTGTTCTAGTTTTGCTAACTCCTGTTGCTTCTGATTTTCTAAATCTTTTAATGTTTGTTCGTGGCTTGATACAATATTCTGAGCATTACTAGCTAAATCCTCCCTTTCCATTTGCGCTTGATTTAGCTCCTGTTGCAATGCCTCGATTTGATCGCTGCCTGACTTCCTTGCCTCCTCCAGTTCCTTACCTACTCTTGCTAACTCATCTGTATTTTGCTGCAATAACTCCTGATGTGAGTTTTGTTCTTGCACAAGTTTAGTATTAGCTCTTTCGATCTGATCTGTTAAATCTTGTACATTCTCATCACGGCTAGATACTTCATTCTGCAGGCTCGCTATCTGTTGCTCATGTGCTGATTGTTGCTCTTTGCGCGCGAGAGCGTTAATATATCTGTCATCTATGCAGCTTTAGTTCTAGGAATATAAAATTTTTGTTTAGCTTGAGCCCATTCCTGGCCCCATTTGTTACTAGCACGAGAAGATCTGATTTGTAGAATGTTATGAGCTCCTTCTCT
>JBGCEV010000019.1:0-46581 GCA_045106605.1 Rickettsiaceae bacterium
TTGGTAGCATTTATAGTAGCTCTAAGCGTTGACCTAGCAATTGCACAGGTGTCGTTTTCTGAGCTGCCAATTAAGTCTTCTATCACACCAACAGATTGGTTATAGCCAGTAGCAATACTTTCCCCGCTTTTCTGTAGCAAACGTGACTCATACTGCGCTTGTGAAACCGCAAAAGGTGCAATATTATTGATAGATAGCATAAAAAATTTCCTAAATAATATTGTTTCTACTAAGTTAATAATAATTAAGCAAATAACATACCATAACTAAACCATATAAATTGTATTATAATTCAAGCCATGAATAATTCTTCTGCATGTAAATGAGTATTGTCAAAACAAGACTAGTTGATAATCTATAAGTGGCTTCGTATATTTAGTGATATAAAAAAATTAAGCTGATACAGCACTAGGACAAAAGACATAATTTTCCATAATGACAATTATTAGGATGCTATTAGAAAATGCTTTGGTTGTGTATAATACTAGGTGACCTAACTCTGGAATATTTCCAAAATGAGCTTTTAGCATTATTAATGCAATTAGAAATAAATAGCAAACAATCATTAATTTATGTTAACCTATTACATAAATTAATATTAAGTGATTGTATTGTGTTAAATGATTGTCAATATGCTATTAGATTAATCAACAGACTAAAAGAGCTAGACGTCGATCATATAATTGACTTTCAACAAGTTGATTTAGCGATTGCTTGGGCAAGGCAATATCACGGTGCCCAGAAACGCAAAAGCGGTGAGCTCTTTTATACTCATCCATTAGAAGTGGCCTATATGGTTTCTAAGTATCTACTGACAACAGATGTAATTGTTACCTCTATCCTGCATGATATTGTTGAGGATACTGAAGTTACCTTCGGTATGATTCTCGATAATTTTAGCAAAAATATTGCGTATAAGGTAGAGGGGTTAACTAGAGTAAAAATTGATAGAAAAATTCCAGCAGGAGAAACGGTAAATACATTATTTTTTAAGCACCAAAAGGATGTTTTATACATCAAATTATTTGATAGGCTACATAATATGCGCACTATCAATTACTTATCTGATGAAAAAAAGGCAAAAATAGTGCATGAAACTATATTATATTTTATTCCTCTAGCTACCTATTTAGAGATCACAGAAGTGAGAGAAGAGTTTAAAATTTTATGCCTTGCTGCGGAAGACAAGAAGCAACAATGTACCTTTGCACCAAACAGACATAAGATTAAGTACCGACTTTCTGCTCTTGCTCCAACTTTTCAAAATGTGATAGAGCAAATTTATAACCTAAAAGAATAGGTGTAGCTAGTATTAATAGCCCCCAATTGCCATAAATATCTATCAGAAAAACTAGGCCATAAGAAGTAATAACAAACATCACCGCTCGTCCTAAAGCATACATCATGCAACTCATAGTAAAGCGCCTAAATACGGGAAAATGCTTGTAAAATATAGGGGTTGCTGGTGCTGATTTGGTAGATACAAGTATTATTGATATTTGGATTGATAGTAATTGCCAAGGTGAATTAATATAATTTAGTAAATAAGGGCAAATACATAATAAGAAAGTGGATATTATTAAAAGTACCTTAAGAATTTTCAAAGGATATATTTTATAGCTTAAATAGGTTAAAAATATTATGGATGCTAGTTCACATAAAATAACAATAAGATTTTGATTCATTATTTGTTCTGGGGTGAAGCCAAATTGCTGCCTCATGATAGTGCCGCAATGAATATAAACAAAATAAAAAATCAACGGGTAAGCACATTGGATCAAAAATAAAGAAAACGCGGTCAATTTATTAACTTTTTCTTGCCAAATAGCGCTATTCGTCAATAGTTTTGGATCGCGATTAGTTTGCTTTACAAATTCTTCTAAACTTCGCTTGGCGTCGGCGAAATCAGGCGTTTCTCGCAATGTAGTTCTTGCTACCATGCCAATTATAGCCACCCCCAGGCCAAGCCAAAAGGCAAACCGCCAGTTAGAGATAACATTAGCGGCAAATGAACCAACTGCTAAAGCCACCATCCCACCAGTAACTGCAAAGACTGACACTAAGGTTACCATTGGATATTGCATTGGCGGTTTTACTGTTTCTGTAATATAAACTTGAGCACCGATGCATTCCCCCATTGCTGTCATACCCTGAATAACCCTACATAAAATCATAATGCACGAAGCAGTCATGCCTATTTCAGCATAGGTCGGTAGCACAGCCATCACTAGGCAACACCCCCCATGATAAACATGGTTAGCATTACTGTGGTTTTGCGCCCGAATTTATCTCCAATATAACCAAAAATCAGTGCTCCTATGGGACGAAAAACATAGGTAGAACAAAAAGTAAAAGCGGCTATTAAGGAAGCTATGAATGGATCAGTTTTAGGAAAAAATAAATCATTAAGCAGCACGGCCATATGAATATAAAGCATAACGTCAAAATATTCTAGAAAAGTTCCTACAGATAATAGGCCGACAGCTTCTTTTTGCTGCCTTGTGAGTGTTGTTTGTATAGAGTTTGCTGCTATATGTTTATTACCCATTAACTTTATTTAACTATTAATATAAGATTAATATAGTTTAATATTACAATGATTATTTTATATAGGGATGTTATTTTTTGAAGTATGTGCCCTAAATACTGCATTTAATGGTAATTAATGCCATGTTTTGTGCTAATCAAATGTCATTAGTATGCACAAGGCAAGAATATGCAATAGCCAGGGCGTCGGATTCATCGTAGCTTATGTCAGCGAACTCACCTGAGATAATAATTTTAATCATATGCTTAATTTGTTCTTTTTCCGCATGCCCAGAGCCAACTATGTTTTTCTTTATTTTATTTGGTAAAAATTCATAATAAGGTAGATCTGTTTTACCGATTAAGGCCATTAACGCCCCCCTAACATATCCAAGCTTTAGAGAGGACCGGGCATTGGAGTTTATAAAGGTTTGTTCCATGGCAATTGCTGCAGGTTGATGAATATTGATTATTTCCTCAATAGATGAGGAAATAAAGGCTAATCTTTTATGCAGCGATAGCTTACTTGTTGTTTTGATGACGCCACTATTAATGTAATAAATTTTAGGTCTGTTGACTTCGATTACTCCCCAACCAAGGGCGGTTAAAGCTGGATCTATGCCAAGTATTTTCATATATTTAATCTCGCGTAATCGTTTTATTATTATGCCATCATCAATAATGGTCTAGCGCCTGCTTGATCAAAGGTATTGTTACTTTATGTTTATGCTTAAGGGCGTAATTATTAATATGATTAACAGAAGCAATAATACTATCAAATTCCCTTGGCAGTATTTTTAATAAATATTCTATTATTTCCTGACTTACTAATACTGAGTGGTAGGAGAATATTTTAAATATTAGCATTTTTATTAACTGATCGTCTGGTAAATTGATGTCTATAATATTAGTAGCGTTAATTCTAGATTGTAGGTCAGGCAATATCATAGATGGAATGACAGTAGTGGTAATAAGTAAGTGTTTATTATGCTCATGAATAGAATTAAAGTGGTGTAGAATATTTTCCTCATCAAGAATTATATCCAGGTCTTCAAGAACAAAGGCACAACTTGCATCTAAAATATCTGCTGTTATCAGCTCATTCTTTGGAATCCAAATTGCATTGGATTTAGCTATCCATTGTTTAGCTAATAATGTTTTACCTGAGGATTTAGGACCACGTATAATTAAAGTTTTGGGGTAGGGCGCTGTACCCCAAGAGTCCTGAGGCCAGGTATTAATCGCCTGATAGGCTAAGCTGTTTGAATTAGAAACAATAAAATCATCTAGGTTGTCAGCTTCATTCATATCAAACTTGAATATTTCTTGTGTCATGAGTATATGCTCAAAGTTCAAGTAGTACTTTGTTTTGCGCCTTTAATAATTCTGCACAGCTATTTGAGGCCAAGTCTAACATCTCGAGTAATTGATTTTGAGAGAAATCTCTATGTTCTCCAGTGCCTTGGATTTCAATTAAATTACCTTTTTGATTAAAAACAAAATTTGCATCGACTTCTGCTGTGCTGTCTTCATCATAATCTAGGTCGGCTATTGCCTCGCCGCGATAAATACCACACGAGATTGCTGCAATTTGTGCTATTAAGGGGTTAGTTCTAATAATTCTTTTATCTAGCATTTTTCTAATAGCTAGGTGCAGAGCCACATAACTACCGGTGATCGCTGCTGTTCTAGTTCCACCATCAGCATTAATTACATCACAATCAATATAAATCTGTCTTTCGCCGAGTGCCTTGAGATCTAGAGACGCCCGCATTGATCGACCAATTAATCTTTGAATTTCTAAAGTTCTCCCACCTTGTTTTCCCTTAGTGGCTTCACGATTCATGCGTTCATTAGTTGATCTTGGTAGCATGCTATATTCAGCAGTGACCCAACCAGATCCTTGACCTTTTAAAAATCTAGGTACACTCTTGTCAATGCTTGCCGAACAAATAACGTGAGTATTTCCTAGTTTGATAAGGCAGGATCCTTCTGCATGATTTAAAGTCCCGATTTCTATTGATAATGCACGAATCTGATTATGTTTTCTTCCTGATGGTCTCATAAATAATATTTAATCTTGAAATATATATATCTGCGAGTATATTTACTATGTATTTATAAGGTAACGCAAGATAAAATAAAATATTTTTAGTATGGAAAAACAAAGTCAAGACTCTGCAGTGCAAAATGATCAGGAAGTATCAGTAGATGAACAGGTAGAAAGCAAGGAAGACATTCAAGATCAATCAATGATTATAGCACACCTACAAGAAGAAATTGCTCAGGGGCAGGATAAATTATTAAGACAATTAGCAGAAACTGAAAATATTAGATCACGTTCAGCTAAAATGGTAGAAGAAGCAAGTAATTATGCTATTTTTAGTTTTGCTAAGGATTTAGTATCGGTAATGGATAATCTTGATCGAGCCCTAGAACATGTACCTAAAGATGTCAATGAGGAAGTAAAGAATATTATAGAGGGTGTCAAGATGACTCAGCAAGAATTGACTTCTATCTTTGCAAAACATTCTTTGGAATCTCTCAAGCCAAATTCAGGTGAGGTATTTGATTATAATCAGCACCATGCTATATCTCAAGTAGCAACAGATGATTATGAGCCGGGTGTAATTGTTAATACAATGCAAGTAGGTTATAAAATTAAAGATAGACTGATTAGACCAGCAGCTGTTTCAGTTGCCAAGGGGAAATAATTTTTTAGGTTAAACATATCTGTATGAATAAAAATTATAAGTTGTTAGTAGGTGCATATAAAGGCAATGGAATCATACTGAGGTCAGCTTTTTTTTTATTCATGATCTTTATACCTATGTATTCCTGTGTAGCAGGTGTTGATGAAATATCCGACATTTTTATAGAAGCTACTGGTAATAATCAATATGAAGCCAAAATAAAAGCAAATAAACATGGGATGTTCAGGTCCCTGCGTTTATTAGCAAACAAAGCTAATCTAAATACTGACACTCTACAGCATATACCCTATTCTAGATTAAAACAGGCCTTTAAGCCAGTTGACATTCGGAACGAAGTTAGTCTATCAGATCGATATAGTGCAACAGTTAACTATATATATAATAAAAATAATATATACCAGCTATTACTAGAATTTGGTGACAGCGCTATAGATGATCAATTTTATGATATTCTTGTGTTACCCGTATTTAAACAGAGTAATATACTGAACATTTGGGATGCAGAACCAAGATGGAATGATGTATGGCGCGCTGCTAGTACAATGCTAAATCGTTACAAGATATTGTATCCAAAAACAAATTTATTATATGCAGAAAAAATTAACGCTACTAATCTCTTCAACCTAAAATATGATGATTTTCTTGAGGTTTTTGATAAGCTTTTATTTAAGAATGTTGTAGTAATAACATCAGAATTCTTTACTGACCGTAGAACTTTTGATGGTTTAATGAAGATTAAGAAGTATATTTTTACATCTTATGCAAGTGAACCATTAATAATAGAAGAAGAATATGATATTACGAGTTTAGAAGATGTGCCTTATATAGTTCAGCTGGTAATAGATAAATTCATAAGTGATTATGGTAGTATAACAACATTATCTCAAATACAGGAGAATCCCATTCAAGAAAATGTTAATTTGCTTGCAGAGAAAATGCATAATGAACCAATTATTATGAATTGTGATGTTATTAGTGAATTGCAAACTATTAAGGATAAGCTGTCAAGAATTAAACGAATAGATCATTTTTTGATTCAACATGAGTATAAAATGCATTACACTGTGTTGATATACACCTCATCTAATCTACAAGATTTATCCGAAGCATTATACTTACATAGGTTAAGTTATAATGTACATGATGATGTATATAATTTAATCAACGTAGAGAGAGGCGGTTGATTTTTATAATGCAAACGCAAAACCACGGGGCAGCTTGTGGCTTGTAGTACCCACCCATATTCTCGTAGTTACAATTGGTATTAAGCAACAGGGGAAGTAAAATATGGGGCAAGTGCAGCAGCATGTACTAGGCTAGCCGACTTGATACCATGATGGGGCTTGCCCCGTGGAGGGTCACATGATGCACTAATTATTAGTACTTTTACTAGGGATCAGCACCGATATTATTATACCTAAAGCCAATAATGCCACAGTTATAACAAGTGGTATATAAGTTGGTATTTTTATAAAATGGGCAATAAATATTTTTATTCCAATTAAAATCAAAATAATAGCTAGAGAGTATTTTATATATTTAAAGCGTTCTATAAGATCAACCAAGCAAAAAAACAAAGCCCTTAATCCAAGTATCGCAAAAATATTTGAGCTGTATACAATAAAAGGATCTTGAGTAATCGCAAAAATTGCTGGCAAACTGTCAAGGGCAAAAATTAAATCTATAGTTTCTATTACTATCAAGGCCATAAATAAGGGTGTAAAAAATATTTTGCCTGACCGTTTCACTATAAAATTATGACCTTCTAGATTGGATTGTATATTTAGCCTAGATTTGAGAAATTTATAAATAAACAAATCATTTATATCTATGGAATGTTGATTAACATTTTGGAGAGTTTTAATGCCTGTATAAGTTAATATTGCAGCAAAAACAAACAACAACCAGTCAAATTGAGCTAGTAAGCTGGTGCCAGCGAATATCATTATTCCTCTGAGTATGACAACTCCGATTATTCCCCAAAATAACACCCTATGTTGGTATTTAGTTGGAATGGCAAAGAAATTTAATACTATTGAGATAACAAAAATATTATCAAGTGACATAGTTTTCTCAAGCAAGAAGCCAGTAAAATAGTCAGTAGATGCTTGATGTCCAAGGGTGTAATAAATATAAATACCAAAACAACACGCTATCATTATATAAAATAAACTCAGAGATAAGCTTTTCTTGAGGGGCATTGCGTGATCTTGATCTTTATTAAAGAAGCCAAGATCTAATATCAAGAGAACTATTATTATTGTAGCAAATAGAAGCCATGGTAAGGATTGTGTGATCATCTATATTGTGTTTTAGTACTTTCTAATAGTATGTGTTAGTTTCGCCCACCAAAGAGTATGGCATTAAAAATAAAAACACCAGTATTTTGATTAAAAATATAAATTGTAACAGAAGATTGAGGTATTATAGTGTATAGCACATGATAAGATTTGTTCAGGCAGACTCTGTCTATTATATTGTACGCACTCCCTTAAATTATAATCAACCAAAACTATAATTCAAGAGAAAGGAGCATAATGATACTAAATATACAAGCTCACAGAGTAACAATGTAGGCAGTTTTAAGGTTAGGGTATTCTAACCTTAACGACAGTGGACATACCAGGTACTATGTTGTTTCTGTTGCCTTTTATATGCTCTGGAATTGTGAAATCAATAACAACAGGTACACGTTGCACAACTTTAGTAAAGTTACCTGTAGCATTTGATGGAGGAATTAAGCTAAATTTTGAACTTGCGTTTCTTTAAAGTTTGCTTCAATATATAAATCATTCACTGGTACTACAGCAAATAAAACTACTCCTGCTCTAACATAATTTCCTTTTTGCATAGAGCTATTACCCATTATACCAGTAATAGGTGAACGAATAGTTGTTCTGTCTAGATTTTGTTTGGCTAATTCATATTCAGCCTTAGCAGTATTATATTTTTCTAAGGCCATTAAACCTTCTATTTCAAGCAAAGCTATATTTTCTAGGACAATGTTTTGATTTAATTCTGCTTGAGCCAGTTCGTTCTTATGCTGTTTTAATTGGACTTCAGCGTCGTCGAAGCTTTTTTGGCTTGCATAACTGTCCTCATTTAATTGCTCTATTCTCTCATATTGGATTTTAGATATTTTATAATTTTCGCTGGCAAACAAATAATTCTCCTCAGCCTTATCATATTCAAGGTTTTCTAATTTAATTTTTTGTATAATTTGCTCTATTTCATACTGTGCCGATGCCAACGAATGTTCAGCCTTGTTGAATTCCTCTTTATATGACTCATCGTCAATCTTTGCAATGATTTGCCCTTCTTCAACCAAATTATTATTTTTAATTAGGATCTCTGATAATACACCATTAATCTCTGCACTAACATTCGATATATCCGCTTGAATATAAGAATCATCTGTAGATTCTGTCTTGGCCCAAAGATAAATTTGATAACCAGAGTAAATTGTAATCAACAATAGGCCTAACATCACCTGCTTTGCGTAACGATATGAGGCAATTTTATTCATAATGGCTTTCATTTATATCTCCTTTTGGATTATTGATAATATACACACAAATTAATATAGACAATAAATAGAATACAGCGAGCAATGGTAGAACGTACCATGGGTATATAAAAAGCGCTATAATAAATATTGCAGATAACATCATAACAATTGACAAGTAATTTGCTTTAATGCGAATCTTGTTTAAGGATAATGTAGGTACTTTGCTTGGTAATAACAACGCAATGAAAATAATGTACAAGTCAATTAATAAAGTGCAATTTCTAACAGTGAAATCAGGTATAAGAAAAGAAATTTTAAAATCTATAATCATTGGGACCAAGGCCAATAAAGCACCACTGGGTGCTGGTACACCTATCAAAAATCTATTATCTTTTTTTATATCACTAGATTCCACAATCGCAGTATTAAATCTTGCTAACCTAATTGCCATACAAACCACGAACAATAATATCGCTGACCAAGAAATGATCTTATACTCATATTGCTGTAAAGACCAAAGATAGATTAAAATTGCGGGACATAGACCAAAATTGACAAAATCACATAAGGAATCAAGTTCAGCACCAAAATGACTGGTAGCATTTAAAAATCTTGCTACCCTACCATCAAGACCATCTATAATGGTGGCAATCAATATACAAAAAACTGCTTTTTCCCAATTTCCATCAATTGCGAATCTAATAGAGCTAACTCCCACCACTAAGCCGGTGAGAGTTACCAAATTTGGTAGTAATTTTGCGAATGGTACAGATTTATTCATTAATGTCATTTTTATATATAACAGTGATTTTTTGCATACAAATTAACGTTTTACGAACTCTGGTTCACTGGATTTTTTCTTTCCTAGATCTGCAACAATAGTTTCTCCACCTATACATGTTTGGCCCTCTGAAACCATAATAGCCGTTTTCAAAGGTAAATATATATCAACACGACTACCAAATCTAATTAACCCGTATCTCTGACCTGCAAGAACTTCTTGCTCTTCTTCTAGATCGCACACTATTCTTCTTGCAACCAAGCCGGCAATCTGAACAAAGGCAATTTGTGTCTTGTTCGTTGTTTCGATCAACACTGATTGCCTTTCGTTATGTATGCTTGCTTTATCAAGTGAAGCATTTAAAAATTTGCCTGGATTATATTGCAAAGATATAATCTTACCGCTCACAGGTATTCTATTGATGTGCACATTAAAAATATTCAAAAATACGCTAACCCTAATCATTGATTCATCACCTAGCCCAAGTTCAGTTGGAGGCGAAACTTCAACAATTTTTTGCACCACTCCATCGGCTGCACTTACTATAAGATTATCATCAACAGGAGTGATTCGTTCAGGATTTCTAAAAAAATATGCGCACCATATAGTACATATACCACCTATCCAAGCCAGAGTAGTGCTAAACGACCCAAGTAAAAGGGTAATAGCAGCAAAAATAATTATAAATATGTATCCTTCTTTGTGAATAATTTTAGCTAGATCGCTATACGGCTTCATTTTTTTTCTCCTGAATAGATTAATTTAATAATCGTTTTACAATTTTTCTACCATATGATGATAAATTTGTTACGACTGGTGGTCAAGAATAAATATTACTTTGTATACAAACAATTAATCTTTACGGCACAATAAGTCCATATCACATGCTTACTAATAATTATTCTTGACCTTTGTCATAATTATAATTAGAATACCGCTGTATTATCTGACATAATCATCAGAGTTAGACACAAATTATACACGTACACGGTTATGAAAATTGTTAAATCACTTAAATCCTTAAAAGCAAGAGATAAAAATTGCCGCTTGGTAATTAGAAAAGGAAGAGTCCTTGTCATAAATAAAGTAAACAAAAGATTTAAAGCCAAACAAGCCTAATTACAAAATAGTGCTTCATTAATCTCTTTTTATCCTTATATATATGATGCTCGGATTATACTCTGCTTTATATTGACCAGTATAATACAGAGGTCAAAATGCAGATTTTAGCAAAATTTTATAATGCAAAACCACAGAGCTTGTTCCGTAGTGGTTCACCAGAGTTTTTTATCCAATTATTTAAATTTGAATACAAAACAATTATTGTTATAAATGGGCTCTAGGTATGGCATAGAGTTAGAGGGAAAAAGTCTTCTGCAAGCTGAACAGAGAAGTCGGTTATCTGTCAGGTGCAGCCCTTGTTTCGGTCGTAATACACCTAATTCCCTAATATAAAAGATAAGGTTTGTTTTACTTTTAATTGTTATTTGGCATGTAATTCAGATGATTAATTAATCTCCTCTTGCATATAAATTTAAATTTTGCTATAATCCGCACAAATATTTTGTACCTAATGTTTATGGCTAAAGAAGAATTAATAGAATTTGATGGTGACATTCTAGAGTTGTTGCCAAATGCGCATTTTCGAGTAAAACTTGAGAATGGTCATGAGATTATTGCTCATACTTCGGGAAGAATGCGCAAAAATCGTATCAGAATTCTTGCAGGAGATAAGGTTAAAGTTGAAATGACCCCTTACGATCTAACTAAAGGTCGAGTCATTTTACGACACTAAACACTTAATTATTGTCCTCTCAACACATTGCTCCTACAATATAATCCTAGTTTGTAATACCACTATTAGTGTGTCATGATATCAAGCATCTGAAAATTATTTATAAAGAATTAAGCCTACATTGCTTGAACAAGGTCATAGGATTGTGATTTAGTAAATATAATGTCGTGTTTTAATGAAAAACATCTTAATTTTGATTAAAAGAAATAATTGGCTTATTCAGCATCTTGCTATGAGATACCAAAGATAAAGACTGGTATATTTTATGCTTATAATGCAAATTGTTTCACCGGTATGTACTTAAATTTAGTTTGCAAAGCAAGGGCGTATTCATGAGAAGATTAAATAAAGAACAAAAAGGTGCTATATTTCTTTTGCAACTGGGTACCTTCCTAGAATATTTTGATTTGATGCTATTTGTTCATATGGCAGTTGTGTTAAATGAATTATTTTTCCCAAAATACGACCCTTTTACCAGCTCCCTGTTGCAAGCTTTTGCGTTTTGCTCAACTTTTGCTTTTAAACCATTAGGTGCGTTATTATTCGGATATATTGGTGATAAAGTAGGGCGCAAACATACTGTTGTTATCACAACGATTATTATGGCCATATCTTGTATTATTATGGCAAATGTTCCAACATATGCTCAAATAGGAATAGCGGCATCTTGGGTTATGTTAGTCTGCAGAGCCTTGCAAGGTATGTCGTCTATAGGCGAGTCCATAGGGGCTGAACTATACACTGCTGAATTAATCCCCCATTAAGATACAAAGCTGTTGGATATATAGGCCTTGCTGGTGTGGTAGGTATGGTTATGTCCCTTATGGTAGCAAAGATAGTATTGTCTCTCGGCATAAATTGGAGGGTGATTTTTTGGATTGGAGCAGCGATTGCTTTAATTGGTTCTGCAGCAAGAATCACATTACGCGAATCCCCAGATTTTAGTGATGCAAGGCGTAGGCTGCGTGGTATGTTTGAAGCCGCTCAAAAGGATCCTAATTTGGTAAAAGACAACCCATCTTATCGAGAAAAGGTATCCAAAAAAACTTCTCTAGCTTATTTTTTGGTGTTTTGTGGGTGGCCTTTTTGTTTTTATTTTTCCTATGTTTATTGTGGTGGTATACTTAAAGAACAATTTCACTATACCAAAGAGGCTTTAATTTATCACAATTTTATTGTTGCTATATTTAATCTAACGGGTTTGTTTATCTTTATCAAATTAACAGAGAAAATTCATCCTTTGCTTATACTAAAAGCTAAATTAATAATTTATATTCCTTTTCTATGTCTAGTACCATTCTTGCTTTCTAATGTTAAGTCAGAATTAATGATTATGGTCATTCAAATATGCGGTGTTGTTTTTGGAAATTCGACAATACCAGCAAAAGCTATATTTCTAATGCATTTTCCAGTGTTTAAAAGGTTTCGTTATGCTAGTTTTATTACAGCAATAGCACATATAACACTCTATATAGTGACATCATTTGGACTAGTTTATGCAACCAAACTCTTTGGCATATATGGTATAATGCTTATTTCAATTCCGGCTACACTTAGTTTTTTGATTGGTGTATTGCATTTTCAAAAACTTGAGAAACAAATTGGTGCGTACTAGCAACTTTAGAATTATGTAAATATGATTTCTTGATTATTTCTATGGACTTTTTAATACCTAATAATTTAGAGTAAAGTTGGTATAGTATTTGTTCTATTTCTTTGTTATTGATGTAGATTGAGTATACTATAAACAAATCAAATGTTTCGTTGGTTGTTTTAAGTTGTTTATCCAGAGACTTTGCGTTAATAGTCTGCATATTATGTATTCTATCAACTAACTTAATTAAGATTACTTCTTTATCTTGAAAGTGATATGCATTCGCTAGTATTTGTTCTACACTTAACTTAGTTCTATCTGGTCTATCTCTAGTAAGTCGATCTACCATTTCAGCAATACGATTACCAAAATTGTCAATAATTATACCAACTGTAATTTCGGTATCTTCAACAATATCATGCAAAATTGCAGAGACAATTACATCAGTTTTGGGCGAATATTTAGACACTATATACGCAACCTCTAAGGGGTGAGTATAATAAGGCTCGCCACTTTTGCGTTTCTGCTTGCCATGATATTTTTTAGCCCAGCTAACTGCTTTATTGACTTGCTCGAAGTCAATCTGATTATCCTGAGCAAGCTCCTTAAGTCTGTTTATTAGTTGAGCTGAATAGCGGCAGGTTTCTAACATAAGAACATCACATCTCATTTCTGGCGTGGCGTAAGGTTAACATTAAAGTTACTATGTAGTCAAATATAACATGCTATATCGTTGTGTTTATGTGCTATAAATGCACAAAACTGAACTGCCATAAATGCGCCGTTTACTTAGTTGTATGCTCAACCCATCGTCACTGCATAGGGTCGTCTATTCGGAATGTTGCTTAAAACAGAATTAGTATTAGATTAATATTCTGCCGCTTATTTAGCAAATTTTAGTCAGATGGAGAAATTCGGTTAGATATTGAGTAATGAATTAAACAAAAAAACAACGCAAAATGGCAAACTATACGGCACTTTTGTGATATTATTGCATTCGACACTGTTTTTTAGCGTTCCTGAGACATATATCCACAGACCGAGTTTTTTGGTTTTTTGCTTGCATTATAAAGTATAAAACGCTCTAGAAATCATCTACCGATGCACCTAAAATGTCTATCTCCTTTTGATCTAATTCATCTACTGCTGAAACATCCAATAATGATGCAACATCTATTATGTGTAAGTTCATTGTTTGCAACTTGTCTTTTTATTCCAGCGTGATTATCACAGTGGTCGAAAACTATTAATTTTTCACCTTGTTTATTGACGTAAATATTATTAGTCCATAACCTCATATCTCCCTTTATTTTTAACTCTAACAAACTGCCAAGATGTTTTACCCCTACACTGTGATGCTGTTTAGAGACCAATCCTTTTGAGAGTGCAGATTCAAATTTTTGTAATAAGGAGTTATCGAGTGACCATTCTATTATGGCGTAATAATCCTCCGCTCTGTTAATTTTAATGGTTTCTTCTTTACTATAAACTTTCTTACCTGTGTTCCACTGGGACGGAGGAATAATATTCCTATCCATTATTTGAGTAAGGGTCGACTGCTCCTGATATTTTTTCTGGTTAGTAAAATACTTATGAACTAATAACTGGGGTATATTCGCAAGAACGTCCAGTGAAAACTCGGAATCTTTGTTTAAGATGTTTCCTATTAACTGCATTTGGATGGTATCATCATCAAATGTTGATATAATTTCGGCGCAAGCTTGTGAATCCTGTGCAGCATTGTCAATAAAGATACAGCTGAAAACTTTTAATAACTTAGAATTTGTATTGCAAGTTGCCATTTTGCTGAGAAGGTCTAGTACATTCTAATAATTCTTCTCGGTAAATTCATCAGTTGCCATGCCTAGATAAATATCATCAATTAGTGGCGCCCAGCCAGGAGCGGTGATTTTAGACAACTTATTAAGCAATATGTTTTTGTCATCATCTAGTGCATTGCTATATTTTGTTAATGTATATTCTATATATATTAAGGGAGCGCAAAGATGGTTTTGAAAAACAAAGGGATAGATTGATTGCAAGTTTTGCAATTCTTTATACCCTTCTGCATAATTTTGTTCTATCAAATACGTAGAGAGTAGGTTTTTAATTGTATCAACGGTGACTTTTTCTAAGGATATGAATTGTCTCAAATGCTGCCTTGCAATTGCAAACTCACCTTTTTGTAGGCAATCCAATGCTAATACATTACAGACAAGGGATTTATTGTTTGTATCATTTAACTGTGATAGGAAATTGCCAGAGTCGAAATCTGTGGGTAGATTGATTTTGGTTGAGAGATTGTATTTATTGACTTGGGCATATAAGAACTGTGCCTCTTTATCTTTTATTGTGTTGAGGATAGGAGAAAAGTCTCTTCCTATCTCAGCATAAATATGTGATATTACATACAACATATCCCAATAAGATAATACATAGTCAGGATCTACATTAGGTTCCATAGAATTTAATAAATCTTCTGCTTCTTTTAGTTTGCAATTATTTAGTTTTGCTTTGGCAAGACTAAATAATGCCAAAGCTGTATAGTTTGGATTTATTTGTTTATCCAGTTTTAAAGCCATTTCTCCAAATTCTTCTGCCTGATCATAATCTCCAGAATGTAGAAAATATCTGCACAAGGCATTGTAAATATTGCTTAATATTGAATCTGGCAATTGTTCCATAAGCTTTCTTATCTGGGGTAGATTTTCATGTAATGTATATCTATAGGTATGTATTAATATTAACCCCTTTAGCGCAATAGGTTGATTGGCAAGGTCTTCTGGGTCGTTTGTTTTTTTTATTATCTTTAGTGCTTTTTTATAATATGATTCTGCGCAATTTATTTGGCCTCGAGCTGCCTTAATATTATTTTGCATAGCAAGAATAGATGCCTTGCATATCATTAGAGTCGCCGTATTTATAGAGTTTTGTACTTCGTCTATCTGTCTTTTTGGGGGCGCCTCCCAAGGTTCGGGTCTGATCACTCCTTGATTACAATCTTGCTTAAACTTATAGTAATGCATTGGATCTGCGTTGTGGTATAATTTGTGCTTTTGCACTTTATGTTTTCTTGGAAATAATTGTTCTATAGCTTGTTGATTGTCTTTATTTGAGTGTCGCACGACATGAAAAAGCGCAGGCAACTTGTCAAGATTTTGAATGTTTATATCGGTGTTTTTTTCCTCAAGAATGCATTTGATTGTATCTGACGAGCCACCTAAAACCGCTTTATGTAAAGGTGTTTCTTTGTGAACATTTAAGGCGTTAGTATTAAATTTATATTTTATTAACATTTGTACAGTCTTTGCTGCTCCGTATAAGGCAGCCTGATGTAATGGAGTGACATTAGCTGAAGTATGAAAAAAAACCTTTCTTTGTGCTGGCGTTAATTTTTTGATTAACCATGTGGTGGATGATAAATATTTATCCGTCCTGAATAGGTAGCCAATTAAGTCGAATAACTGCTGTTCATTTACATCCAGAATATCAAGCAAAGATAGCTCATTAAATATTAAGTTTAGCGCCTTAATATCATTGTTTATCATGGCTGCCTCAAGTAATAATTCTAACCTTGCTTTATTATGCTTGAGTTGAGACTGTATTATTAGTAATTGTTTTTTGTTAATCATAGTTAGTAATATGTAAAAAGATGTTTAGTTTGTGTGTAAATTATGCATCATACGATACACAGTGATATAATTAAAGTAATCTAACTATAGCTTTGTATAGATTAGTCATGAGCGAGCATTATAGAATGATTTTAAGGATCTGTCAGTATAAATCTCAAATAACTTTAGGTTATTAGTAACAACCTAAAGTTTTATATACGGCTGATAAAACTCTGATTGAAGAATGTTGTTTGAGCAGGATAAAGCGATATGAGCTGGATAGATTAGAATTGCTTTCTTCATATCATTAAAGAATGCCACTCCTGGGTTTGTTAACTTGTAGGTCTAGTAACTAAGGCAAGAATATTTAAGAAAATATTCTTGCCTTGATATTTGATTATGCATATTATCTACCTTAATGTAACTGATAGGAGAATATTGTGAGTAAAATAGTTTTGCCTGAAGGGTATAAACCGTCTGAGGATGAAGAATATATGAATCCCGCGCAGCTTTTGTATTTTAAAGAAAAATTAAAAAAGTGGAGAGATGAGCTGTTATCAGAGTCCCGTGATACTCTAGAGCATTTACAAGAGGAAAACTGGAATGCTCCAGATTTAACAGACAGAGCAAGTGTAGAAACAGATACTAGTATAGAATTAAGGACTAGTGGGCGCTACAGAAAATTAATAGATAAGATAGAGCATACTATTGATAAAATAGACCGAAATGAATACGGTTATTGTGAAGAAACTGGTGAGCAAATTGGACTTAAAAGACTTGAAGCAAGACCAGTTGCAACATTGTGCATAGAAGCGCAAATGCGTAGGGAAACCTATGAAAGAAACCATGTTGCAGATGATTAAAATTGCTTTTTGTTAGGATAAATTGTTTACATTTTATTCAAATTTCTGTTATGATGAACAGGCTAAGATATAGCTATGGTAATAAACGCTTATTTGGAATAGAGGTATCGGACCCGGGGGCGGTACCCGGCGCTTCCACCATTGGTCAAGAGTTTTTGGGAGCGAAATAGGATCGACGAGCTTAATAAAGGAATAAATTTTACCCAGTATGATTCCGCTGCATCTTGTGATGAATGGATCAAAAAAAGTAAATGCAAACGATAACAATCGTCTTGCGGCTGCTGCTTAATTGTAGCTAGCCACGGGGTTGGGGGCTTACCTGGCAACAGAAAAGTCCCATTAAAGCTTGAGTGACAATACTTATGTTAATAGACTATCAACTGCTAATAGATGAAGCAATGCTTAGCGTTGTAAAAAAGATTTTAATTAACACTAAAGATAATGGGCTATTAAGCAATCAGTGTTTCTATATATCGTTTCGTACAGATCGGCCCGACGTGATTTTGTCTAAAAAAGTTAAGCTTCGTTATCCCAAGGAAATTACTATTGTACTAGAACATCAATTTCATAATCTGATGCTATTTGAAAACAAATTTTGTGTTTGTATCTCTTTTGGTGGTATCACAGAAAAAGTAGAAGTGCCTTTTTCTGCTTTAACAGGGTTTATTGATCCACTTGCTAGTTTTAATTTACAGTTTGAACGCTATAATAAAGTTGAGCAATTAACGCCACCTAAAAAACAAGGGCAGATTAAGACCATCAATCCGAGTAAAAAACAGGAAACACCCGGGCAGCCTTTAGTCAACAATAAAAAAGAGGGTAAAATTATAGCAATTGATGCATTTTTAAAAAAAAACATACCTAATGACAAATGATAAACCATGTGTAGAAATATATACTGATGGAGCCTGCTCAGGTAACCCAGGACCAGGTGGCTGGGGAGCTTTATTGATTTTTAAAGATCATAAAAAGAAAATTTTTGGTTCCGATTTGAATACTACTAATAATCAAATGGAGATTGCAGCTGCAATTAATGCATTAAAAGAACTGAAGCAACCATGTAAGGTAAAATTATATACAGATAGTAAATATTTGCAAAAAGGAATTACAGAATGGATAGAGGGTTGGCAGAGGAATAATTGGCGAAAAAGCGACAATAAGCCAGTAAAAAACGTCGACTTATGGCGAAATTTGCAGCATTATACCGGAAAACACGATATAATGTGGAGCTGGGTAAAGGGGCACTCAGTAAATGCAGGTAATATTATTGCAGACGAGTTAGCAGTAAAAGGTTGTCTTGGAGCAAAAGAAATGAGTAAAAAGAATGTCGATAATCAATAAATTATGGGTTAAATTATTTGCCCAGAAGGTTGGACAAGATCAATTTGGCAATGAATATTATATTGGTAGTAAAAAGAATTATTTAGGGCGTCGTAATAGATGTGTACTTTATAAGGGAATTGATGAATCATCGAAAGTACCTCCTATGTGGCATGCCTGGTTGCATTATTTGAATGAGAGCATACCAGTTGAAAATAATCAATATGAATGGCAGGCTGAGTATGTGCCAAATTTATCAGGTACAAAGTACGCCGATAAATTAAAAAAGCTACAATGTGTAAATGAATTTTATAGTAGTTGGCATCCAAAATAATAAACTTAGTAAATATGTGGAGATAGATAAATTATGAAGCAAGGAATGTTTGAGACGATAGTTGGTGTAGTGGTGTTGATTGTTACAATAGCATTTTTTACTTTTGCATACAGAGTGAGCAACTATTCTGAATTAGATAAAGGTTATCACGTAGTGGCTAATTTTCAGAATATTGATGGAATTTTGAATGGTGCTGATGTCAAGATTGCTGGTATTAAGGTAGGTTCAGTTGATAATATTTCGTTGGATGATGAGACTTATTATGCAGCAGTGCAATTGCAAATTCGCGATCATGTGAGCATTCCAAAAGATTCAACTGCCATAGTGTCTACTTGTGGATTGCTAGGTGGAAAATATATTAAAATAACTCCCGGCGCTTCTGATGATATTCTTGCAAAGAATGGTAAAATTAGATTCACCCAATCAGCCTTGAATATAGAAGAGTTAATCGGTAAATTAATGTATTCTTTGACTAGTAAATAACTACAATAAAAAATTATTATTTGCTACGTTATTTTTTTTGGCACGTTTTATGCGCCTATGTTATTGATTGTGATTTTAAAGTAAAAGAATTTATTTATTAGGAGAGTCAAGTATGAGTAGAGGAACAACGGTAACAATGTTTAGCGATGCCAATGCAACAAGAGCAAACAACATTAGCTCTAAAGAAGTGTGGGGCGCAAAAAGAAGGGAGAATGTTTTTATTAACTCAGTAAATTCTCATAGTGGGGGTAACTCTTCTTATGTTACTGGCAAAACAAGAGCAACTAATGATATCCAAGGAAAAATAGTTGATACAGGGGTAGTATCTGATATAGCAATTGATGGGGCAGGTTATCTGGTTGTTTCAGATAGTGTCAGTGGAGCATCTAAGTTTACCAGAAGAGGTGATTTTCGCCAAGATGAATTAGGATACTGGAAAAATGGTGCGGATCAAATTTTAAAAGCCTGGAAATTGCAGGCAAATGGTGATATGCCACAAAACTCCTCTACAATAGCAAGTTTAGAGGCTGTGAATTTTAGTAATGTTAAAGGTACACCATTAGCAACTAGCGTGGTATCAATTGCTATGAATTTAAATGCCAGCCAAGATGCTTTAAGGGGCGAAACTGTTACAACTTCCTTAAGAGGCGAGAACCTGGGTAAAGATATTAATAAAATTATTATTCCAGGTAGCGATGGTACTGCTAAATTAACGATAGGCGATACATTTGTCTTTAAATCTAGTACAACAAATGAGGATAGACCAGTACAATTCGGTGGTCTTGTTGCCGGTAATCAAGCTGGTCCAGGTGACATGCAAATTTTTGGTGCGGCCGGTGCAAGGGCACGTTTTAATATCGTCAACGCTCCAGGTGTTCAAGGTGATCTTGTAGCAGGTCATCAGATTAAAATCACCGTATCGGGTGGAGAATCAGTTGTTTTTACTGCGGTACGAGGTAATCCAAGTGCGACTAACGGCACTTTTAATTCTATTCAAAGCCTGGCGGATGCAATTAATCGCGTCAAAGGTTTAACAGCTGAAGTTGACAGACAGGGTAGGTTATATATAGCGCCAGAAAATGCTGATAGCGGTCTTACTTTTGAAGATATAGGTGTTAATTGTTGCATCAGTGAAAAATTAGGCTTGTATGATTTGGCAGCAAGACAGGGTAATGAAGATACAAGATTTAATAGCTTAAAATCTTTGCAAAAGGCTATCAACTATGATCCAAATTTATACTCACTTAAGGCAACTATTGAAGGTAAAAAACTTGATATTAGCTCGCTTCTAGCAACGGCTGACTTTTCTATTACAGCTAATTCCTTTGGCAAGACTACAATAAACTCAGCTGTAAGAAACCCATTAAGTAATGAAACAGAAAGAGCAACAGTATTTATTAGCGCTCCATCTCACGGTTTAGTTTCTGGTGATTTGGTCAAAATCACCGGCGTTAATCAGTTGACTAATGGCTTATATGTAGTCGGCGATTTTAATTCTAATGGTTTTGAAGTTTATCAGAAATTAAATAATGCTCAGTTTCCAGCTGCAGCAAGAACCCCGCTGGGTTTAGCAGCTGCTGCTAGCTGGACCAAGGCACCAGGCCGCCAAGAAGCTGCTGATGTAACAGAAGGGACAATTACAACTTCTGGTCATGCAGGAGCGGGTGGTGCTATTCGGATTACATCAAACAATCACGGGCTGGTTACTAACGATGCAATATATGTCTCGGGTGGTACTTTTTTGCATAATGCTCATGATATTACGTTGCCTAGAGGATATTATAACGTAACAAGAATTGATGCTAATGTTTTTGAGATTACGTCCACTAGCTCAGATGGAGCGGGCGGTGACACTATGTTTCAGGGAGTTACTTTTAATTTTAGAAAAATCGGTGTTACTGGTGGTGATGTAGCTAATCTGGGGACAAGAGTTTTTGATACACAGCATGGTGCGGGTCCAAATAGTAGAGTTAGAATGTATATGCCACATCACTCTTATGCGGTTAATGATAACATTTCTTTTACTGATCTTGCAGCAAATGGACTAGATGTAGATGGTATTACTGTGCGCAATAATATTCGTTATAAAATCACAGCTATTGGCAATGATTATATTGAATTTCAAGTATTTGACCAAAATGGAGCTGTAGTGCCAGCGACCACTGGTGATGGAAACACAGGCGCTGTGGCATCAAGTGACCTGTTACTTGCTAATCTAGAGATTAACCAGGGAGCGAAATTGATGAATTTCTTTAATTTCGGCAGGCATAGTGAAGGACATAATCATACGGATGATCTAAGTTATACCCCAAGCTATGATGCTAATGATGCTAATAAGAACTTAAGCGGTGCGAATTTTTCCAGCTCATTGGTTTATCCAACATCAATTACTGTGTATGACAGTCTTGGTGCATCACATAATTTATCATTGAATTTTGCGAAGCTCAATGATAACGAATGGGCGGTAGAATTGTCGACGCCGAAAGATGCAAATGGCATCTACTCTGTTATTGATGCAGATCAAAGAGATGGTTTGATTCAGGCCGGTATTATCAGATTTGATGAATCAGGTGCTTTACAGGGAGTTCCTGAAGGGTTTGAGGATGAAATTTCGGTACAATATAATAATGGTAGTGAGCCTGTAAGATTTACTATTGATTGGGCCAATGAATTGAGTCAACTTAAGTCTGGTACAGTAACTCAATTCAACCAAGATAATGATGTTCAACTAATCCAAAATGATGGTCATAATGGTGGTTCATTAGAAAAAGTAGAAGTTGGTCCGGATGGCTATATTATGGGTACATTTAGTAACGGTGAAACTCTTAATTTATATAAAGTGCCACTAGCAATGTTTGCCAATGTCAATGGACTAGTTGCAGGAGCAAACGATACTTTTGAGATGAGCAAAGACTCAGGTAGTTTTTTACTAAAAGCAGCAGGAGCTGGTGGAGCCGGTAAAACACTTGGAGGCACTTTGGAATCTTCGAACGTTGATACTACTGAAGAACTACTTGGAGTACAAAATCTGAGTAACGATATTCGTGCTAATGCAAGAGTTGTAGCTGTTGATAATGAAAACTTCAAAAACGTTTTGGCTGAACTGAATAGATAAGAAGCAGCCTAACTAATACATTAATTGCTAATACAAATATTAATTAGCAGTTAGTGTATTAGAATAGATCATTATGTATTAACTTAATTAATTTTTCCGTACTAAAATCATAGATCATCAGAGTCATACTGATATCAGTAATAGAGGAAGATAGAATATCGATCTGATTATCAGACGTAATCTTGGTAATAGAAGATATAAGATTCACATCGTGCTTGATTCCATACCCAACAATTGTAACTGATGCAATGTTGGTTTCCATTGAGTAGCGGATAACGGACTCATTATTTTGTAGTTCATTGAGTAATTTTTCACATTTATTTTTGTCTGATAAAGAAACGATTATCATTAATGCATTATTTTGCCAATTATAAGTTTGTTCAATCGGGACATTCTCCCTAGCAAAGTCTTGAATAATACTAGTTAAATTTGGTTGGGATTGAGTGATAGTAATTTTCAATAAATTTTTATTTGAAGTTATAGCTGTAATTTGTCTATTTTCCATAGTGTATGCTTCATGTTGAGTAGTTGTGCCAGAGCCAGTATTAAATGAGGATAAAATGCGTAAATCAAACCCGTATCTCTTAGCAGCTAATGCAGCCCGTGGGTCCAGTATTTTTGCGCCCGATGCGCATAAAATATATAATTGATCGATATGAATTTGATCAATTCTTTGTGCATTTGAGACAATGCGAGGATCTGCTGTATAAACACCCTGTACGTCAGTATATATATCACATCTTTGCGCCTTTAATGCTGTTGCAATTATTGCGGCGCTCGTATCTGAACCACCTTTGCCAAGGGTCGTTATATTACCTGAGTCAGATATGCCCTGAAAGCCAGTAATAACAGGCGTAATATTTTGTTCAAGTAGTTGATATATTTTATCTGGATCAATGTTTAATATCTGTGCCTTACCATGTACATCATCAGTGATAATTGGTACTTGCCAGCCTTGTAGTGATTTAGCTTTTATCCCAAGTGATTGCAATTGTATGGCTACAAGTGCTGAAGTGACAATCTCACCGCTAGCAATAACTGCATCATACTCCTTTAATGCCTCAACATCGTTAAGCATAGAAAGATTAGAGCATTTGGTAATAAGAGAATTTGTTACCCCAGCCATTGCAGAGACTACAACTACTATTTTTTGTCCAGAGGCTAATCCTTGTTGTACAATGTTTGCAACTCCACGTATTCTATCCAAGTCTGCTACAGATGTGCCGCCAAATTTCTGGATTATTATTGTCATAGTTATTGAATAATTGAAATTGACTGATTATAACAGTTTGTTTCGTAATGTTGAAGAGCAATTTAATGTCATAATATTTACATATTACAGGTTTTACACTATCTTAGATGTGATTAGATAATTTAAGATGTTATTTTCATGGACAGTAAATCTTCAGTTAATCAAACTGAGTTAAATAAGTTTAATAGAACAGCTGAGCAATGGTGGGATAAAACAGGAGAGTTTAAAACGTTGCATCAGATAAATCCTACTCGAATTGAATATGTATTAACAAAAATAAATGATCATTTTATCAGTGCACCATTTGCCAAACTATCTTTATTAGATGTTGGTTGCGGCGGTGGTTTAATCTCAGTGCCTATGCATAAGGCAGGGCTAAATGTAACGGGATTAGATGCAAATCAGCAAAATGTTACAGCAGCTAAGGAAAATGCAAACAAATATAGGTTGGATATTAATTTTATCCATAATACGGTGGAACAACATGCCGGGAGCAATAACAAATATGATGTTATTTTATGTCTAGAGGTGATAGAACATGTGGATAATCCAACTGAGTTTTTATTGAATCTAGCTTCAATGCTCAATCAAGGTGGTTTATTAATCATCTCTACCATCAACCGCACTATTAAATCCTATTTACTGGCTATCGTAATGGCAGAATATGTTTTAGGTTGGGTGCCAAAAAAAACTCATGACTATAATAAACTAATTAAACCTTCTCAGTTAGTAAAGATGCTATCAAACACCAAACTAAACTTGCAAGAATTAAGAGGTTTAACATTATCCCTTGTGAGTAATGAATGGCATATATCAAATGATATTGATGTAAATTATTTTGCTGTATTACAAGGATAATATTGGCAATCACTAAAATGCCAAAATATTCAGACTATTACCAATAACATTTATTAATTTTGTCATCACTGCTTCAATGACAATATACATTGTGGCAAACATCACTAAAATCTGGGCAGGTGTGATAACAAAAAAGACTTGTAAATTAGGCATTAATCTGGCTAACATACCACTTCCTGTCATGATGGCTAAAGCTACTACTAGAAACGGCGATACAATCTTAAAAGATAGAATAAAACTATCATTAATGACAAATGATACAAATTTACTTAGGTCACCGGAATTAACAAGTTCTCCAGGGGGGAATTTTATATAACTATCAGCGACCGCTTGAATAAACAAAAAATGAGTGTTAGTGGCAAAAATAAAAACAATTGCTACCAACAACATAAAATTAGAAAAAATAGCAACTTGAGATTTTTGTAGTGGATCGAAAAAAGCAGCAGCCCCAAGTCCGGATTGCATAGAAATAATTTGTCCAACAAAATGCAGAGATTGAAAATATATATTAGCAGCCAGGCTGATGATTAATCCAATAAATATTTCGATTGCTAAATAACCAATATTTAGGGCAAAATTATTGGTATATTTAGGTAAATACTCCTGTAAAATTGGCATCATGACAAAAGACACGGTTAATGCGAATGCCAATTTGCCTCTAGCGAAGATATAAGGAGACCCTATAGCTGGAAATCTGCTAAAAGCTGTTCCAAGCCTAGCAAAAACCAGCATAAATTGGAAAATAAACTCCAGAGTCATCTTTTCTAACATACGCCTATAAATGATTGTTTATATAAGTAAAATAAAGCTAATAATACTCAAATCTGGTCAAAAAGCAGTAATTTTATTGACGAATATATAAATAACTTTTATAAATTTAGTGCTTCATTTTTTATTTAACACTGAATTTTATAGTAACACCATGTATGCTGACTTAGTAGCTTTTTTACCGAGTATGTTATTTATCCTTAAAGGGGTCTTTGTCACTTTAAAATATAGCTGCGTTTCTGTATTATTAGGTCTGGTAATTGGTACTATACTAGCGATTGGCAAAGTGCTAGAGATCAAAATTGTTCGTATTATTGCCCATAGTTATACCTCGTTCTTTAGAGGTACTCCACTGTTAATTCAGTTAACAATAGTGTATTTTGGCTTGCCAGGATTACTTGACGTGCAGTTAAGTGTCTTTGCTGCGGGTGTTATTGCTTTTTCTTTAAATTCTGGGGCTTATATCTCAGAAATTATTAGGGCAGGTATTGTTTCCGTTGATAAGGGACAAATAGAGGCGGCAAAAGCTCTGGGCATTGATCCAATATTGCGTATGAAAGATATAATATTACCACAGGCTTTTAGGTATATATTACCAGCCTTAGTGAATGAGTTAATTAATCTGATAAAAGAATCTGCATTGGTTTCTATTATTGGTGAAATGGATCTAATGAGAAGAGCCCAAATGGTTTCAGTTGAGACTTTTACTTTTTATACGCCAATGTTAACAGCAGCTGCTGCATATTATATTATGGTGTTAATTATTAGTAGTTTTGCGATGTTTTTAGAAAAAAGATTAGCTGTATGATATCTCTAGTAAATGTAAATAAAAAATTTGGTGATATTGCGGCAATAAGAGATATAAACCTCACTTTTGATAAAAAGGAAACAACTGTCATTATTGGTTCCTCAGGGAGTGGTAAATCCACTTTACTAAGATGCATTAATAACTTGGAACATGTTACTAGTGGTTCAGTTATTATAGATGGTAAAAAACTCAAAAAAAGCAATAGAAGAAAATTATGTTTTAAAATAGGCATGGTTTTTCAGCAGTTCAATTTGTTTCCACATATGTCAGTGTTAGGAAATTTAGTATATAGTCCAGTCAATACATTAAACCACAATAGGGCTGAGGTAGAAGAGAAGGCTTATAAATTACTAAGACAATTTGGTATTTATGATAAGGCTAATGCCTCGCCACTAAAATTATCTGGCGGTCAAAAGCAGAGAGTAGCTATCTGTAGAGCCCTGATGATGGAGCCAGATACTATATTGTTCGACGAGCCAACGTCAGCCCTTGATCCAGAAATAATCAAAGATATCATTCAAATTATTAATGATTTAAAGCAACAAATGAGTATGATTGTTATTACTCATCACATCAAATTTGCGAAAATTATTGCTGATCGCATTATCTTCATGGATAAAGGCTTAGTGCTAGCCGATCAACCTGCAGCAGAATTTTTTACTAAACCAAGTTCGCATAGAGCGAGATTATTCTTGGCTAATGTTGGCGATTTAATGTAGTAAGTTTAGGTAGATAACTTGCTTTTACTAATAAACTAAATATAATTCGTTGATTTAGGATCAGATGATTATAATAAACCTATGACAATTAGCAAAAAAACTATTGTAGTAGCAATGTCCGGCGGCGTAGATAGTTCCGTAGTTGCAGCAATGATGCATAAAGCTGGTCACCAGGTTATAGGTATTACCTTGCAATTATATGATCACGGAGCAGTATTGCAGAAAAAAGGGGCATGTTGTGCCGGCCAAGATATCTATGATGCAAAAAGGGTTGCTGATAAGCTTGGTTTTCCTCATTATGTGTTTGATTATGAAAGCAAATTTAAGCAGCAAGTTATTGATGATTTTGCCGATAGTTATATGCGCGGAGAAACTCCTCTACCCTGTGTTAGATGTAATCAATCAGTAAAATTTAAAGATTTACTGAAGGCGGCAAAAGAGCTTAAAGCCGATGCATTAGCAACTGGCCATTATGTACAAAAAATTGTTAATAATGGAGTAGCGGAGATGCATAAAGGTATTAGTGAAGATAAGGATCAGAGTTATTTTCTATTTTCTACAACCCCAATGCAATTAGACTACTTGATGTTTCCTTTGGGTAACCAATCAAAGGTAGAAACTAGAAAAATAGCAAGAGAGTTTGGTTTAGAAATTGCCGATAAGCCGGATAGTCAGGATATATGCTTTGTGCCTCAAGGTAATTATCGAGATATTATACATAAGATTAGGCCTGATGCTAATAAGCCTGGGCGTTTTGTGCATGTAGATGGTTATGATCTAGGTCAGCATGATGGTATAGTTAATTATACTATCGGGCAACGTAAAGGTCTAGGTATTGCTTTTGGAACACCAATTTATGTAATAAAGATTGACCCAGAGCAAAATATTGTGTATGTTGGCCCAGAATCAGACCTTGTTAAATCTCAATTCATCCTCAAGAATGTTAATTGGTTAGCAAAAGATAAGAATCCTAGTCTTCTTGAGGTAACAGTCAAAATTCGCTCTACTACTAAGGGAGTAAGTGCTAGATTAGACATCATAGATAATAATCAAATGGTGGTAAATTTATTGGAAGAGGAGAAGGCCATAACACCGGGTCAGGCTTGCGTTTTTTATGATGGCACTAGAGTTTTAGGTGGTGGCTGGATTACAAGAGAAATTCTATAATATAGAATCTATTAAATCAAAATATAGGTGAATAATAATGAACTTCCTAAGGAAAAAAAGTTTTCAAGCTGTTAAGGATGCAGGTAGTGCAAGTGGACTTGGCAAAACCTTATCTGCCTTTGATCTTATATTATTAGGTCTTGGAGCAATTGTTGGAACTGGAGTATTTGCTTTAACTGGCTTAGTAGCTGCTAATTATTCTGGTCCTGCTGTTATGTTATCTTATGCTATTGCAGGTATTACATGTATCTTTGTTGCTTTTGTATATACTGAACTTGCTACTATGCTACCTACTTCTGGTAGTATTTACACATATTCATATGTTGCCTTTGGAGAAGTTTTTGCCTGGTTAGTTGGTGGTTTAATTGTACTGGAATTGGGTATATCAGCTTCTGCAGTTGCAGGTAGCTGGTCAGCCTATATACAAAGTATAATGCATTCTGCAGGAGTAGTATTACCTGAATACTTATCACATGCACCTTCGGAAGGAGGGATTATTAATTTACCAGCCTTCTTGATTGTTTTATTTGTTGGCACAATGTTGTATTTAGGCACAAAAGAGAGTAAAAAACTGAATAATATTTTAGTTTTTATCAAAATGGCAGCAATTGTCTGCTTTATTGTATTTGCTGCTCCGCACTTTGATATATCTCATTGGGATAATTTTATGCCTCATGGTATTGATGGAGTATTATATGGCTCCTCTATTTTGTTTTTCGCCTTTACTGGTTTTGGTACCTTAGCAAGTGCGGCAGAGGAATGCAAAGACCCAAAAAGAGATTTAACTATTGGTATTATAGGTTCACTAATACTAGCAACGATTGTATATATGATCGTAGCAGCAATGTTAACAGGAATAGTGCCATTTGCTGATCTGGATAATGCGCACCCTCTAGCTTATGCATTAAGTGCAAATGGTAAAGGAGTGGGTTCCATTCTTGTGGCTACTGGAGCTGTGGCAGGTATGACAACAGTCATCATGATGAATATATATGGCCAATCTAGAATTTTTTATGTAATTTCTAGGGATGGTTTATTGCCAAAGTCATTGGCGAAGATACATCATAAGTATGATAGTCCTCACGTTATTATTATTATATTTACACTAGGCATTGCTTTGATAGGTGCCTTTGTGCCTTATGGTGTGTTAGCTAAGCTTTCAAGTATGGCAGCATTAACAGATTATATTTTAGTGTCTATTATAGTGGTGCTATTTAGGTTGCAAAAGCCTAATGTAGAGCGTCCGTTTAAATGTCCAATAGTTTTTGTTACAGCGCCTCTAGCTTTGATAGCGTCAATTTATTTGCTATCTAAGCAGATCCTAGGTACAGGAGGGGAGCTACTAGATACAGGGTATTTATTTATCTGCTGGTTTGTGGTAGTATTTATTTTGTATTTGCTAAGAATGTCTGTATTTAAGAGTAAGGGCATAAGCAATAAATAATATCATCATCTATCTATATTAGATTATGGTATTATCAAAAGGTTAGTGTATAATCATAGTTAACAGATTTAAAGTAAGTTATTTGCGCGTGTGTTACTATTAAAAAGATTATTATCTAGCAATAAAACCAGAGCTGTTATTCTATTTGTAATAGCTATTATATTTTGTGCGTCGCTTGCATCATACCATGTGGGCGACCCCTCATTGAATTTAGCTACGGATAACATTCCACAAAACCTAATGTTGTATTTAGGGTCGTATTTAGCTGATCTATTATATCAATTACTAGGGCAATCTTCATTAATCATTCCTGTTTGTCTATTTTTTTGGTCCTATCAGCTGTTCTTTGAAGGCAAGTTGAGATGGGCTTTTTCACGTCTGCTTTGTATGTTGATAAGTATCTTATTAGTTGCATGCTTATGTCATACTTATGCAATAAGTGGGCTTCCTATAAAAGACGGTGGTTTGCTTGGCCAAGTACTATGGAATAACTTGTCGCAGCAAGTTCCATATTTTGCTGAATATAGAACATATATCATATCCTGTATTGCTTCATTGGCAGTAATTTTCTTTTTGTTATCAATCGGTGCACGCTTAAAAATCTATGTTAAGATATTGAGCGCGATTTTAGGTTTGTTTGTATTTGTTTTACGCAAGCTTGGAATACCGCAAAAATTTGCAAAATATAATGATAATAATGCATATTATGAATCGGCTGAATTCGGTCATTTGAACAAAAAAACTGAAGATAGCGTTAATAAAACCTCCATGTTTAATAATAAAAATAAAACAGCTCCGAGTAAAAACAAGAATAAGAGCGCAGTGGAACGTAATGTATACAACCAAAATATTATGCCATCTGTTGATTTATTGGAAGAAGCAAGTAGTCAGAGCTTCAAGCCTCAAACTCAGGAGGAGTTGAAACAAAAATCAGAACAACTCATCTCAGTACTGAGTGATTTCGGTGTTAAAGGCAAAATCATCGATGTAAAAGAGGGGCCTGTTGTTACTATGTATGAATTTGAACCTGCTGCTGGAACAAAATCCTCTCGAGTAATAGGACTTTCTGATGATATAGCGCGTTCCCTTTCTGCTGTTTCAACGCGTATAGCAGTGATTCCCGGTCGTAATGCGCTTGGCATTGAATTACCCAATAAACAAAGAATGTTTTTTCGGCTGAAAGAATTAGTGCAAACTCAAGAGTTTCAAAGTTCTTCTATATTATTGCCCTTAATTTTAGGTAAAGATCTCAGTGGTGCGCCATTGGTTGCAGATCTTGCTAAAATGCCTCACCTACTAGTGGCGGGTACTACTGGCTCTGGTAAATCTGTAGCTATTAATGCAATGATTATGTCTCTTTTATATAAATATACGCCTCAAGAATGTCGTATGATTATGATTGATCCTAAAATGTTAGAATTATCGGCATACGATAATATTCCTCATTTAATGACGCCGGTGGTAACAGAACCAGGTAAAGCGGTAGTAGCATTAAAATGGGCTGTTAAAGAGATGGAAGAGAGATATCGTTTAATGTCGCATCTTGGCGTGAGAAATATAGCTAATTATAATACGAAAATACAGGAGGCAAAAGCCAAGGGGCAAGTGTTGGAACGCCAGATTCAGACAGGGTTTGATCCTGACACTGGCAAACCAATTCATGATAATGTGGCAATAGAGATGAATAATATGCCGTTTATTGTTGTCATAGTTGATGAAATGGCGGATTTAATGTTAGTAGCCGGTAAAGACATTGAAACATCGATTCAGCGGTTGGCTCAAATGGCAAGGGCTGCAGGTATTCATATAATTATGGCAACACAGAGGCCTTCTGTTGATGTAATTACGGGAGTAATAAAAGCAAATTTCCCAAGTAGAATAAGTTTTAAAGTGACTTCAAAAATTGATAGTCGCACTATTCTTGGCGAGCAGGGGGCGGAGCAATTGCTTGGTATGGGTGATATGTTATATATGGGTAATAGTTCCAGAATATTGCGTGTACATGGACCCTTTGTTGATGATAGTGAAGTTGAAAGATTCACTAACTTTCTTAGATCAACAGGAGCCCCTCAATATATATCTGCTGTAACTGAATCAGCGGAAGATGATGGACCTCCTTTGCAAGCAGAAGATGATAACGGATCAAGTGATATGTACAATCAAGCAGTTAATATTGTGAGAATTGAAAGAAAATCATCTATAAGTTATATTCAGAGATCACTGCGTATTGGGTATAATCGCGCAGCAAATCTTGTCGAGGAAATGGAGAAAAATGGTGTACTATCAGCACCTAACCATTCTGGAAAGAGAGAAGTATTATTGCCAGAAAACGAATAACTAGCCTATTGTTTTCAATATACCCGCTCTGTATTACGAGAGGATCAATTTATCCATAGAAAGTGCCTTTTATAGTAATAGATACACTAGACATATATGAGCTTGATTTGACTCCTTAATAGTTTTAGTGTATAGTTCCCTTAATTTTTAATTGCCCTACAGGATTTTTAATTCAATGAATACGTTAGTGATAAATACTAGATTTCGCTCTTATTGCATTGGAATATTTTGGTTTCTTTTAAGTGGCATGAGTAGTTCTATTAATGATATAATTTCTAAGTATATTGGTATGCGCCTTCATAGTTATGAAATCACCTTTTTTAGATTTATGTTTGGTACTCTGACTTTATTACCCTTTATACCATATTATGGTTATGCTACTCTTAAAACGTCAAGACCTATAATACATTTTTTTAGAGGTTTGTTGCTATTTTTTGGCATAGCTGGCTGGACTTATGGACTTACGCTTGTTCCTGTAACGACAGTAACTGTTGTGAGTTTTACAGTACCTATCTTCGTACTAATTCTTGGAGTATTTTTCTTAAAAGAAAGAATTTTATGGCAAAGATGGTTTGTTACTATAGTAGCTTGTGCAGGTCTGGTAATAACTTTAGAGCCAACTGCTCAGGATTTTAACCCGGAAGTGTTAGTTTTACTGTCTGCTACGATAGCTTTTGCGGCATTGGATATAATCAATAAGAAATTCATTATTAAAGAAACAATGATTAGTATGCTTTTCTATTCTGCTTTGATTACTGCGCTATTAGCCTTACCATTTGCTATTAAAGAATGGGTACAACCTAATACCCTAGAATTAGGCTTATTATTTTTACTAGGAGCTAGTGCAAATTTAATATTATTTTTTCTACTAAAGGCATTCGCAGCAACGGATGCTACAGCACTTGCCCCTTATCGATATTTTGAATTAGTTGTTTCAGCTATAATTGCTTATCTTGTATTCCAAGAAATTCCAAAAGACGCAACTATACTAGGATCTTGTATCATTATTCCAGCCACTCTGTTTGTTATCTATTCAGAAAAAAAGGAATTTGCCAAAGGTAAGAAATCGACATCAACTACTTGAATAGTTAATAGTCGATTTACAAAGTAAATTGACTTATTACGAAGATTTTATGGTTATCTTCGTGGTTCGTGATTTTTAATTAAAATCATCTTGTATAATAAAAATGGAAGTTAATAATGAATAATAAAAAGTTAATACTCACTAGTGGTATAGCTAATACTTTTGAGTGGTATGATTATGCCCTTTTTGGTCATTTTGCACTAATTATTGGAGAAAAATTCTTTCCCGGTAATGACCCAAATGTTTTAGTACTACAGGCATTCCTAGTTTTTGCTGTTGGTTATTTAGTTAGGCCTCTCGGTGGCGTATTTTTTGGTATTATCGGAGATAAATTTGGTCGTAAAGTTGCTCTTAGTTCTGCTATCATGTGTATGGCAATACCAACAGCTGCTGTAGGCTTTTTACCAACCTATGAAACATGCGGCATCACTTCAGCCATTCTAATGATCCTAGTACGTATGATGCAGGGCTTGTCCATGGGTGGCGCGCTTACTGGTTCAGTTTCATTTATTATTGAACATACTCAGAAAGAAAATCGAGGATTTTTTGGTAGCATACCTATGGCATGTATATGTATAGGTATCCTGCTCGGTTCATTGGTATCATTTGTGACAAAAAGCACATTTTCTGCCGAAGCGTTTAATTTATGGGCTTGGAGATTGCCGTTTATTTTTGGTATCATAGTATTTTTTGCTGGGATCTATATCAAAAACCATACCCAAGAAACTCCTGTGTTTGAGGATTCTAAAAAACGTGGTGAATTGGCGCAAACTCCATTGCGTACTACCTTTAGACGTTATTGGTTTGACATGCTAGTTTCCTTCTTTATTAATTCTACAGGCTCAATACTATTTTATATGCAAGCCATATATTTGATTTCCTACTTGCAAATGATCCGTAAGTTTCCAGAGCTTGCAGTGAATTACCTAGTTAATGGATGCTATGTTATAATGATTTTTGCAACGCTTTTTGCAGGCTGGTTATCGGACAAAATTGGTAGAAGAAAAGTTTATGTGATAAATATTATATTTATTATTATTGCCACTCCTTTCTTATTACATATCTTTGAAAAAGAAAGCTTCTTGATGGTGATTATTGCGCAGCTTATTCTTTCTGTTATTGCGGCATTTTATATTGGCCCAGAGCCAGCTCTGCAAGCTGAATTTTACCCGTCGAGTATAAGAAACACAGCTATGTCTATATCATACAATACTGCAACTAGTGTATTCGGTGGCACAGCTCCGTATATCATAGAGTCGTTAGTACAAAATACTGGTACAATTACTTCTAGTGTGTATTACATAGTTACTGCAGCCATTATCAGCCTAGGAGCCTTGTATTTTTATAAGGATCGATCTCTAGAAGATAAGCAAATTGATATTTAAGTGTAATAACTACTTTGGTGGTAGATAGTGCCAATCTTTGTATATAGCTAAATCTGTAAGAAGGATATATAGATTTAGCTATATTAGAGAGTAAACAATATCTGGACTGATGCTTATCGCACTTTGACTATTTGGTATTAAGATAGAAGTTATTCAAAAAATCTATTGAGCAATAAAGAAAAGAAGAGACCGTAGATAGGTACAGTTTGTAATATTTCTACAAGCATAAAACTAATGCTACTATCTTCCGCCCTTATATATAGGCGCCTGCTGTAATTAAATTAATATATAAAATAATATTTGTCCTGAGTATCTGCACAAAAAAAGACCCTAAGCTGTACCTAGGGTCTTTAATTTTTTGATTGTAATTAAAGCTTATTTAGCTTTCCAATCTCTTTTTACTTATGTTTTTTCTAAGACGTCTATCAGACTCTTGTGGCTCATGAACCCTTTTTACAGAAGGGGGCTCATAAAAACGAGACATCTTCATCTGACGAAAAACAAGCTCTCTCTGCATTTTTCTTTTTAAATCTCTGATCGCTTTGTCACCGTTTCCACCGTGAACGCTAATGTGTACTGCCACTAGAAATTACCCCCCTGGTCGGCATTTAGTTGTAATAATATAGGATTATCTATACAATGAGGTATGTTGTCAAGTAAAAAAGGTTGTATAATGAGTAATGTTAAGGCAAAGCATCAGAAACTCAAGATTATGTTTTTTCAAAAATTGCTAGCATCGCTTGAAACAAATAATTGGTCAGAAAGGATTATTAAAGACATTGAGTTAGAATTAGATGTTACTCTTGGATATTATCATATTTTATTTCCCAATGGGTTATTGGAAATAGTATCTTCTTTTGAAGAATGGCTTGATCATAATATGATAGAACAACTAAAAACGATAACAAGGCCAACAAAAATCCGTGACCAAATTGCTCTAGCCCTAGTAACTAGAATAATAAACATATCGGCAAAAAATGTTGCCCTAAATACATGTAGCTTTCTTTGGTTGCCATCTAACATTGCTGCAGGTTTCAAAATCAATGGTCGTACTTGTGATGTTATTTGGCGTTATGCAGGTGACAAGTCAACTGATTTTAATTATTATAGTAAAAGAGGGCTTTTGCTAGGTGTGTATAAAGCCGCTCAGGCGTTTTATTTTGTTGATAATTCTCGAAATCATCAAGATACTGTACACTTTATCAAAAATTCACTTGATAGAATTATCAATATTGCTAGTTTAAAGAGCAAAATAAAATGGCCAAATAAAGAGGATGTTCCAATAATTAGGCTATTTTCTTAAAATCATATATTGCAACAATAAAAACATTATGACTAATCGTAAACTATACCCAGAAGTCAAATCTGATATCCATTTTCCAGATATAGAAAATAAAATACTGCAATACTGGAAGGATAACGATACATTCCAGCAATCAATTGACAATAGATCATCGGGGACAAGCAAAAATGAATTCGTTTTTTACGATGGACCGCCATTTGCCAATGGTTTGCCTCATTACGGCCATTTACTAACTGGCTTTATTAAAGATACTTATGCCCGCTATCAAACAACAAAAGGCAATAAAGTAGAACGCAGATTTGGTTGGGACTGTCACGGGTTGCCTGCAGAAATGGGTGCAGAAAAAGAATTAGGGTTCTCTGGGCGTATAGCTATTACAGAATATGGAGTAGAGAAGTTTAATAATCACTGCAAAAAATCGGTGATGAAATATGCTAATGAGTGGGAAAAATATGTCACTCGTCAAGCTAGGTGGGTAGATTTTTCTAATTCATATAAAACCATGGATAAAGGGTTTATGGAGTCTGTATTATGGGCTTTTAAAGAACTTTATAACAAAGGGTTAATTTACGAATCAATGCGAGTTATGCCTTATTCCTGGGCATGCGAAACACCTTTATCTAATTTTGAAACTAAGCTTGATAATGCTTACAGGGAGAGAGCCGACAAAGCAATAACTGTGAGTTTTCAATTAGCTGATAAACCACATGGAGCACCAGATGATTGTCTAGAGTATCGGGTGTTGGCGTGGACCACCACACCATGGACTTTACCGTCTAATCTCGCTTTAGCTGTCAACGCAACAATGGATTACTCTTGTATAATCAAGGACAAAATATGTTATATCATTGGGGCTTTTGCTGAGACTCCCTATGGTAAGGAACTTGGTATTACGGAAGACACACAGATTGTTACTATTAAAGGTCATGACCTAAAAGGGTTAAAATATAAACCACTATTTGAATATTTTAAGAATCACACTAATAGTTTTCAAATTTTAACTGCTGATTTTGTTGTAGAAGGTGAAGGCACTGGAATTGTGCATATTGCTCCAGGATTTGGTGAGGATGATCAGCTAATTTGTGCAGCAGAAAATATTCAGCTAGTTTGCCCAATAGATAATGCAGGTAAATTTACTGACGAAGTAATAGACTTTAAAGGTATGCAGGTTTTTGAAGCCAATGACCCTATCATTATTAAATTAAAACAACAAGGCAATTGGATCAAAACTGAACAATATATTCATAATTACCCTCATTGTTGGCGCACAGACACGCCTTTAATATACAGGGCTGTCCCTTCTTGGTATGTTAAGGTTACAGAATTTAAGGATCGGATGGTAGAGCTCAATCAGGATATAAATTGGATACCAGGTAACGTCAAGGATGGCTTGTTTGGTAAATGGCTTGAAAATGCTCGTGATTGGTCTATTAGTCGCAATCGTTTCTGGGGTACTCCAATACCAGTATGGAAATCAGATAATCCAGCTTATCCTAGAATTGATGTTTATGGCTCTATACCGGAATTAGAACAGGATTTTAATGTACAGATTGAAGATTTACACAAACCCTATATTGATGATCTAGTTAGGCCAAATCCAGATGATCCAACAGGTGAATCAATGATGAGAAGGGTTAACGATGTATTTGATTGTTGGTTTGAAAGTGGCTCTATGCCTTATGGCCAGGTGCATTATCCGTTTGAAAATAAGGAGTGGTTCGAAACTAATTTTCCGGCTGACTTTATTGTAGAATATTCCGCCCAGACTCGCGGTTGGTTTTACACTTTAATGGTTTTATCTACGGCCTTATTCGATAGACCTCCGTTCTTAAATTGTATTTGTCATGGTGTGATATTAGACTCTACTGGGCAAAAATTATCTAAGAGATTGAATAATTACGCAGATCCTTTGGCGTTATTTGAAAAATATGGCGCTGATGCGTTGCGCGTAACTATGTTATCCTCAACCGTTGTTCGTGGTCAGGAATTACTCATCGACAAGGAAGGTAAAATGGTCTTTGACCAACTAAGGCTTTTTATCAAACCGATTTGGAATGCTTATCACTTTTTTTGTTTGTATGCCAATATTGATAACATCAAGGCTGGGTTATCGTTTTCTTCGAACAATGTATTAGATCAGTATATTATTTCAAAGCTAAAAATAACTGTCGATCTAATAAGGAGCAATATGGATGAGTTTGATAGTCAACTAGCTTATGAAAATATATCAGATTTTTTCACTGTACTTAATAATTGGTATATCAGAAGGAGTAGAAGCCTGTTTTGGAAAGCAAGCAAAGATCAAGCAAAAATTGACGCATACAATACGCTATATAGTTGTTTAGTGACTATGATGGAAGCGATTTCTTCCCTGTTACCGCTCATTTCTGAACATATTTATCTTGGCCTTACTGAATCCAAGCAAAGCGTCCATCTGCAAAATTACCCTAAGTTAGATCAAGTAAAACCGGATACTGATTTAGTCAATGTAATGGATCAAGTATTAGATATTTGTAGTACTGCCCTATTTATTAGAAGCTCAGAGAATATCAGGGTAAGGCAGCCCTTAGCGCAATTAAACATTATTACTAATGATAGTCATAAATTTCAGTCATTTGAGAATTTGATAAAAGATGAAATCAACGTGAAAAATATTGTCTATAGTGATGATTTATCAAAATACGCCGATCAAAAATTATCAATTAATTTCCCAGTACTTGGCAAAAGGCTACCAAGTCAAATGAAGGATATTATTGTTGCTAGTAAACGCAATGATTGGCTTTTAAATGATGCTAAATTAGTTGTTGCTGGTAACGAATTACTACCAACAGAATATAGTTTAAGACTTGAGCCACGTACTAAGAGAGGAACTCAATCTTTATCAACAAATCAAGGCATGATTTCTCTTGATCTTGAGATCACTAAGGAGTTAGAAGATGAGGGGGTAGCGCGAGATATTATTAGATTAGTGCAACAAGCTAGAAAGGATGCTGATTTTAAGGTTTCTGATCGTATTATGTTAGAATTAAAATCTACTTTCGATTTATCTTCGGTGCTAACGAAACATAGTAGGTTAATTGAGGAACAAACGCTGAGTAATTTTAATTCTGGTTTTGTCGCAGATCATATAAGTCATACTTCCTTGATGGATAATCAAATTGAAATCAGATTAAAATTAGATTTCGATACTTAAATTTTGATAAAAAGCATTGAAAATGGCGTCAAATGATACTAACTCAACTACTAATCACTATTAGAGTGTATATTTTTTACTAGGTATTTACTTTTGACTGATTCTGAACTACGCTTGATTAGCGTAAGGTAATTTATTGTAAGGAGAAGAAATCATGAAGAAGCAATTTAAAAAGTGGAAGGGCGGTGCAAAGAAACATGGTGGTTTTGGTAAATCAATGACTGCCCAGGTACATGAATGGACGAGCCCGAAGGAAGAAAATAAAGAGAATACTACTAGCTTGGCAGGATTAGGATTAGTATTAGATGATATATTCGGAACGGGAGAGGAGGCAAGAATTAAAGCTGAGGGAGATGAAATAGCCAGAGCTGAAGCAGAAGCGCGAGTTAGAGCTGAGGGAGATGAAATAGCCAGAGCCGAAGCAGAGGCGAGAATTAGAGCTGAGGAAGAAGGGGTCGCTGGCGCTGAACAGGACCAAATAGATGATATTGCTGAGTTGTTACAGACAAGAGATATAGATGATTATTTAGTGTATCCTGTTATAAATACTAGCAGTCGGCTTATTGCCGAATTAAAGGGCGGCAGTGATCAGGCAATAAATGAAGCTTTAGATCAAGGCTTAGATATTGCCGGAGATGTGTAATCAAAGGTCCCTTTTTGCAAAGTAAGCATCATAATATATAATGACTAAATACAGAGTATTTTTGTCTTTGGTGTAATTAGCATATTCATTAAACTATCAGGACTAGATTGATTTTACTTTATAAGCCTAAAAAAAGCTGGTAATATCAGCAATTATTATTCAACTTGTACAAAATAACTTAACGTTATTATAGGTAAAAAATGCCAACACCAGAAACAAAAATAATCAGTTCTTATGATGTTCATTGTAGTGGTAAGGAATTTCCTTATGATCACCCTAAAATTTACCTTGAGATCGATAAAGCTTTAGATAATATTATATGTCCTTATTGTAGCAAGGAATTTAAGTTAGCAGAGTCATTTTGACAAAGAAGGATTTTTTTCTTACGGTATTTACTGTCTTTGTACAGTATTATGACTACCATCTATTTGGATTTTTGGCAGCAAGTATTGCAGTACATTTTTTTCCTGCCGATCAAATTATTACTCAACTTTTAAAAACTTATTTTATTATGGGCGTAGCAATGCTTGCAAAACCTATAGGCGCCATTATTTTAGGTAAAATTGGTGATAAACAAGGTAGGTCAACTAGTTTTAAAATAAGTCTTATAGGTACGGCGGCGGCTTCATTTATATTATTTGTTACTCCTTCTTATCATAGTATAGGTATGTTAGCTGCATTTATTTTATTATTATGTAGAATGATTATTTGCTCTTGTGTTTCTTCGGGTTCTGATGGAGTGAGATTATATATTTTTGAACATATTAGTGTTAATCGACGGGGTATAGGAATTGGCCTCACTACTTTCTTTACTCAAGCTGGATCTCTTGCCGCTGCTTTATCTGCGTGGTTTTTTACACAAACATTTTTGCCACATTACAGCTGGAAACTGGCATTTTTAATAGGTGGGGTTTTAGGTGTCGTGCTATTGATAATTATGCAGATCAATACATTTTCTGATACTAAACCGATACAAGACACAAAGGACTTTAAAAAATTTAACAATATTTCTTTGATAGATATTATCACAAATAATTGGCAATTATTTGTGATGTGTATTTTACTTGCAGGTAGTATTGGTAGTACAACTCAATTTCTGATAATGTTTTTTGGCACTTACAATTTTAAAATTCTAGCCATTATTGAACGTTCACTGATGTATAAATATATATCGTTAGCCATTATAGGCTATATGATATTTGCTGTGGTAGGTGGTTATTTAGCAGATAAATTTGGTCGGTTCCGAGTTATTAGTGTTGGGGTGATCCTTGTGTTGGTTTTGTCTATGGTGTCATGTTATCAAATATCTTGTAATAATTTTAACTTTTTAACCTTTTTTACTATTGTTAGCGGTACAGCACTCATTACTATTCCAGCTGCTTCAATCTATAAACAGTCGATTCCTGTAGCAATTCGTTACAGAGTCTTTTCGTTAAGTCATGCAATAGGCTCTATAGTAGTTTCTGCACCGACTGCATTTTTATCAACTTTAATATATCATAAAACTAATATTAATTGGTTGCCTATTGGTTATTTTATTATCACAATAATTATGATATTCTGGACTGTATATTATTTAAGGCAAAAACAAATTGCGGATTAGATGTCTGACATAAAAATACTTTCAAACAGTACTATAAATAAAATTTCAGCAGGTGAGGTAATTGAGCGTCCTTCTTCTGTAGTAAAGGAGTTAGTAGAAAATGCTATTGATGCTGGAGCAACGAAAATTGATATTATTTTGGAATGTGCCGGTAAGAACTTGATCATTATTAAAGATAATGGCAAGGGTATGGATAAAGGTGAACTTGAATTAGCCATTCAACGCCATGCTACGTCGAAACTTGATGAGGATGATCTTCTGAATATTAATAGTTTTGGCTTTCGAGGGGAGGCTTTACCTTCTATTGGGGCTATTAGTAAATTTACTGTTACTTCTAAAAAAAGGGGTGCTGCTTCTGCTTATTCTTTAAGCATTATAGGAGGTAAGGTTACCCCAACTATTGAAGCAATAGGTAATGAGGGGACAGTTATTGAAGTAAGAGATTTATTTTTTGCTACTCCAGCACGGTTAAAGTTTCTTCGGGCAGATAAAACAGAGTTGCACGCATCAATTCTTGCGATTAAGAAAATTGCCTTGGCCCACTCAACAATATCTTTTTACTTTACGCATGATGGTAAAGAGTTATTAAATGTTAAGGGAGTCAATTTACCCAATCAGAATAGTTTAGAATCAAGAATATCTACAATATTAGGCTCAGATTTTATTGACAATGCAGCGCAAGTATTATTAATAAGAGATGAAATTAAAATTTCTGGCTACTCGTCAATTCCTACATATAATAGAGCTTCGGCAGAGGATCAATTTTTATTTATTAATAATAGACCGGTAAAAGATAAGATACTTAATATAGCTCTAAAAGTATCATATCAAGATTATTTAGCCCGTCTGCGTCACCCCGTTACTGTTTTATTTATTACAGTAAATCCACACTTTGTTGACGTAAATGTACATCCTGCTAAAAGTGAAGTGCGGTTTCATGATCCTAATTTGATGCGTAACTTGGTTATTAGCGCAATAAAAGATGCATTAAATAATACAAGTGATAGAGTGTCGAGTACAGCCTCGCATACAGCCATTAACCATATGCGTCCCCAATCGCAACAAAGCTTTCACGAGCCACAAGAAATAAGAAAAGGTGATTTTCAAATTCCTAGAACAAAAATCAGTAATAAAAATTACACGCATGCTGCACCTAGGCAGGATTATAAAATTGTGCATGATTCATTTATAGATACCACGCCACATGCTCCAATCATAGAAGATAGTATACAGGAAGTGGACAATAATTTATTAAAATTTCCTTTAGGTGCGGCAAAAGCTCAACTGCATGGCACGTATATTATTTCACAGACTAATGATAGTATTATTATTGTTGATCAACACGCTGCTCATGAACGTATTGGTTATGAAAAAATAAAAGAACAAATAGCAAAAGATGGGTTAATAAAGCAAAGATTATTAATTCCTGAGATTATTGATATGCCCGATGAAGAAAGAGCTGATTTGCTAGCAGAGAATCAAGCTGCATTATCAAAATTAGGTTTAACCATAGAAAGATTCGGTGAAAAATCAATAATAGTTTCTGAACTACCAAGTCTCGTTGGTGATGTAAATCTGCAGAAATTAGTTAATGATATTGCCGATAATCTCCAATCAATGGGAGTCAATATTGTCTTAGATGAATTAATTGAGCATATAACAGAAACATATGCTTGTCATTATTCCATTCGGGCAGGACGGCAACTAAAGGGGGATGAAATGAATGCATTGTTACGACAAATGGAAAACACCCCTTTTTCTGGTCAGTGTAACCATGGCAGACAAACTTATGTAGAATTAAAATTAAAAGATATAGAGAAATTATTTGGTAGGATATAATGCCAGAATGGGTGTCTTTAAAGGGCTTAATAAATTATTCTGACGCTGTATCGATGATGCAACAGCATGTGGACAAAGTAATCGAGGGTAGTGCGCAGGAAGTCGTGTTTTTGCTTGAGCATGAGGATGTATATACTACTGGTACAAGCTATGATAAAAGAGAATTATTAAATACCCAAGATATACCTGTTATTCATTCTCGGCGAGGAGGGAGAGTCACCTATCATGGTCCAGGTCAAAGAGTAATATATCCAATATTGAATTTGACCAAACAAAATAGAGCTAAAGATATTAGGCTTTATATTCGTAACCTAGAACAATGGGCTATTAATAGTTTAGCAGCAATGGGTGTTAAAGCTTATACTATAGATGGTATGGTTGGTATTTGGGTGGATAAATTGAATCAACCGGCAAAAATAGGTGCAATTGGTGTTAGAGTAAAAAAATGGATTACATATTATGGAATGGCTATTAATATTTCTACAGATTTAAAGAAATTTTCTGGTATAATACCTTGTGGTATTAATAATTTTCCAACCCTTTCTTTGAATGATTTAGGAATTACTGTTACTTTGGAAGAGTTTGATACTTTACTTCAACAAGAATTTAAAGAAATATTTTAATGAAAGTAGTAAGTAGAATATTAATCACTGTATTAGCAATTTTATTCTTAGGTTACTTCTATTTTTTGCACTTAATTAAAAGTAATGTTGCAATTAATCGAAATACAACGGATGCAATAGTTGTGTTAGGTGACGCAAGACCAATATTTAACAAAAGCGTAGAGTTGTTAAAACAAGGATATGCGCCATTGATCTTTTACGCAGGAACGAGAACTAGACCTGAATTTTTAAATTTATTTATTCAGCATCACCTTACACCAGAACAGTTTGTTTTTGATCAAGAAATTCAAGACAACACAATAAGTAAAAATGACCATGTTGCAAATTTCTTAATTAAATACAAGCTAAATTCTATCAGGGTGATAGGAGATGCAGTACAAATGCCAAGGATAAAAGTTGCGTTATTTTATAGTGTACCAAAAGGTACCGTTATTATTTTACATCCAATGCAATATAATGATATAGAGTATAAAACACTAATAATAGAATATTTAGAGTATGTGGTAATGTTAATAGCAGCGTTTTTAGGATGCGTGAATCAATTATATTTCCCTTACGACTAAATGTGATAGTATTTGGCAGCGCCTTAGTTGCACAGACCATTGATAAACATAGAGATAAATGAATAATGTATATTGATAAAAATTTGCCAAATTATCTTACAATGCTTAGGTTGGCATCGATCCCGATTATAGTCCTAACATTTTATTTTGATAATTCAAAAATTGCTCATCAAATCGGTGGGGCAGTGTTTGCTATTGCTAGCTTGACAGATTTTTTTGATGGTTATTTAGCTAGAAAATATAATTTAATATCTCGTTTTGGTAAAATGTTTGATCCTATAGCTGATAAAGTATTGGTTGGTTGTGTGATCGTGATGCTAGTTAAAACTGGTAAGGCTGATGAAATTCCTTGTTTATTAATTTTGGCCCGGGAATTTCTTGTTTCTGGATTACGTGAGTTTCTTGTGCAAATTAAAGTCACTGTTCCTGTAACTAGAATAGCAAAAATTAAGACTACCATTCAAATGAGTGCTTTAACTATGTTAATCATAGGTTCAATAGGCTCGGGTATAGCATGTCTAGATATATTAGGTCATACTAGTCTTTGGATTGCTGCAATATTAACTATTGTAAGCGGTTACTCTTATTTAAGCGCTAGTATTAAACATCTATAATATTGATAGAATCCATCCTAATATTACCAATATTTTAAATATTAGTTGGTCATTATAAAAATATTGGCCATTGTCGGTGGTTTCTTGTTTAAGTGCGAGTATTAAACATCTGTAATAATATTAACACAACTCATCTTAATAGTATTAGTGTTTATTAATAATTTGCTTGCTTTACAATTGTAAGTACGGCATAATGCGCTTTCTTTAATGTTATTGTTAAAAAATTATGAAATGTATTTCATCTATTGTATCAGTTGCTATGACAACCACTATTCTCAGTTCAGCTCTTGTTACTTCTTTTGTAGCAAAGGCAGATAGTGCGGAGTATGTTTACAATCCAGCAGCAGAGGTGACTACAAAATTTAGTAAGGGCAGAAATATTGCGGAAATAGACTACTTACATCCTTTCCTAGCAAAAGACAATCAGTTACCACTTATTAACCTTAAATTAAAATTAGATGATAAAAGAAGTAAGGAAATAAACCTAGGTCTGGTGTATAGATATAATTACGAAGATAAGGCAATATTAGGTGCATATGCATATTTTGACCACAGGCAGACAAGGTCCCATTTTTCGGTAAGTGGTCTGACTGCTGGTGTGGAAGTATTAAGTGAGTATATTGATGCAAGAGCAAATATGTATATACCAGAAAACAAAAGAAAGAAAATTGCGCATAATAAGAAAAAGACTATACAAATAGAAGGTTCTTCAATTTTTGCAATGTCTGGCGGTCACAGATATGAAAGGGCGTTAAAGGGTTATGATATTGAAGTTGGTGTACCTTTATTTGCTTTTTCAGAGTCACTAAATCAAAAATTCGGCACAAAGATTTTTGCCGGAGGTTATAGTTTCTCTGCTAAAGATGTAAAAACTATTCAAGGTACCAGGTTTCGTATAGAGCAGGATCTTGGCAAAGTTTGGGCTGGAGAGAACAGCTATAAATTCCACGTTAGTGCTGAGACGCAATATGACAAAGTAAGAAAGCGCCAAAATTTCATTGGTTTGGGGATGAAAGTTGCGTTTAATGACAAGCAGAACTCATATAAAAAGAAGAAATCTGGCTTAAAGCACAGAATGATGGATACAGTTATTCGTGACGTTGATATTGTAACAGAAAGTATTAATGAGGCACCAACTAGAAGTAATTTTCACATGAATGGCAAGCCAATTAACAATATATATTATGTTGGTAGCGCGCAAGGTGGATATTCTGGTGACGGCACAAAAGACAGTGCAACAACTTGAGAATGTAAATACTGACAATGCTATTGTAATTATAACTCAAATTGATCCAAATGCAGGTGGCACACCAATCTCGCTACAAGATTATGCAATACTTCAATAAATGCCAGAAGTTATAAATAATCAACAAGAAGTAATATTAACAACAGCTGGAGAGGATCCAGTATCATTACGTATTCAAAATCAAAATGGTATATATATAAGACCTGATGATGAAGAGAATACAACAATAATTGTTGGAAATAAGCAAATAGAGTCAACAGATGTAACTGATGGTGCACAACAATCCGGCATTCAGCTTCTAGAAGCAGAAACAGCAGCCATTGTATATAATCAGATGGCAGAGGCAGAAATAATTGAAGAACAAATCGTGGCAGCTATTGCAGAAACTATTGTAAATGGGGCTACAGAAAATCAGATCCAAGAAGCAGTAGCCGAAGAGAACCCAGTGCAAGAGAATCCAGTACAGGTAGCAGAAGTTGAAGCAAACC
>JBGCEV010000002.1:0-173816 GCA_045106605.1 Rickettsiaceae bacterium
ATGATGGTAATAAAAAGCGTGGAGGTCAGAGGAGATATAGCGACAAAGCTATTCTTATGTGTCTGCAAATCAGATATTTGTTTGGCTTAAAGCTACGGCAATCTCAAGTATTTATTAATTGGATATTTGAGATATCAGAATTAAATATTCATTTGCCCGGACTATACAACCTTATGTATCTATTGATAGTACTGAGATTCAGACTTTCACTGGCAATGAATGGCTAGAAAATAAACATGGTACACAATATATACGCAGGATATGGAAAAATCGTTGCTAATTCTACCACTGATCATAAAAAAGATGACAGGTCACAAGTTAGTATATTGATCAGGGACGTCAAAAGCAAAGAAATTCTAGGTGACCCAGGATACGACGGCGAAAATGTGTATAGAATGTTACGCCAGAAAGGCATCAGGCCAACTATTCGCCCACCAAATCATTTAGTCGCCAAAAGGGTGAAAACTGAGCGTCAGTATAAAACTGCCTATCAACAAACTAAAGGATATCATGAATGGAGGAATAAAAATAAATCTGGTAGAAGAGAATCTGTAGAAAACACATTCTTCAGATTTAAAAATTGTTGAGATGGTAAATTTTTATCGAGAGAAGTGGATAATATGAAAAATGAAATGACAATCAAGTGTCAACTTTTAAACAAACTGTTTAAAATTGGCAAACCTAAATCTATGCGTATCCCATAAATCCAGATCCTGGAGCGCGGGGCAGTATAGCAAAAATTCGATTCAGGCAACAACGCTGCACGTAGTTGATCCTATACAATTATACACAACACAGAAGGATTTATATTACAATTTGTACCATAAATATCACGCCCGATAATTACAAATCTGTATAGGTCAATATTAGATATATTTTCTCCTTCTAGTTTTAACTTAAATTCTTTAGTTCAATAAGATTTCAGTCAGGCGAATAGGTGAGTTCATATTCTACCTTATACCAAATTTTTTTATTATCTCGTGGAGATGCGTACCTTGAGAAAATAAGGCATCATCCATAACCAGCACTAAATTTTAGGGATCACTGCTTTTACAAATCGACTTCTGTGTACAGTCTATAAATTCAGATTAAGGGGTATAAGGAGAGATCTATCTCAAAAACGATACCATGCATTTAGAAATGGTGACCCCTACGGGAATCGAACCCGTGTTTTCACCGTGAAAGGGTGACGTCCTAACCGCTAGACGAAGGGGCCTTGTGAACAATCACAGGCTGGTATTAGAATATGCCTATTAGCACAACTCAGGCTAGACTTATACTATCTTTAGAGTAACATTGCAAGAATATTATCAGGGAGCATTGCTGTTTTATTAATTTCATTTCAAAATTAATTATAACACTTAGTAAGTTGCTTAAGCATTTGGCGGTACTTTATGCTAAATAAAGTTTCTATATTATCAGTACTTTGCCAATTTTCTGAATCTAGGACAACAAGTTTCCTCTTAAATTTTTGATAAACATCAGCATTTTGATGGTTATCCATAACAATGCATCGTACATTCTGTTGAGTAAAAAACTTCTCGAGATTATAATAATCCTTTAAACTAGAATTAGGATTTTGATAAATTTTGAATATGTGTTGATTATTTATTGGATGAAAAAAATGTTCTAAACTATCGCTAACTACAACTATATCATCTATGGATGACATAGTATGCTGCTTCAGCTCCTTCAGCGCAGTGATTGTTTGATAAGATTTGTCATAATTTTTTTCTATTTCTTCCTTCAGTTCTGGAAATTCTTTACTAATAATTGTTACAAGTTCCTTATGAAGTGCTAGGATATTATCCAGATCTAACCAGAAATGCCAATTTTTGCCACCTGATGAATCGTCAAAATTTACCGACTTGATGTTACTTAATTTGATAATTTTTCCATCTATTTTGCCTTTAAGATTTTGGATAAAACTATCAAAATGGTCATCGATATATATTAACATACCGGCATCAGTTACTTTATCAAGATCACTTGGTTTCATTTGATAATGATGTGGACAGCCTTGAGCGTTATCAATAGTGACAATATCAGCATAATCAGTTGTCAGCATAGCGACAATACTAGCAATTGGCGTAATACTAGTTACTATTTTAGGCTTGGCGTAAGCACTGATATTGCAGACTAAAATGACTGCAATAAGTAATATTTTATTGGGCATATTTGGGAACTAAATTTATTAAATCATTTTTTTGTAAAGTAAAATTACTGTCTATCCATTCTTGCTTTAACAAGGCCAGTACTCGGCCGAGTTTGGCATTGATTAAGCCTAATTTTATTAAATCATTACCATTAATAGGCAATTTCGGTTTGTCTATACTCGTTAATGTCTTATATAAATTGTCAATGCTTTGACTATAATCAGAGATTGCAGAGGCAAAAATGAAGTAATCTACGAATACCTGGTTATCAAGCCATAAGTGCTTAAGTTTACTTAATATATCGATTGTTTTTAATTGATACAAGTTAATTAATTTGATAATACAACTAGCTTCTGTTTTAGAAAATCTTAAATTCAGGAAATCGATCTTCGTCATTTTAGAATTCACAAATAGCATTGCATAAATAGTGCACAATGATACAGGGGATTGATATAACTTGGATATTTTAACAATATCAAGGTGTAACAAATCATTATATTCTGCCAAGGGAAACAACTCGTATAAAATACTGCTTTCACTCATAATAGAAAGGTATTCAGAGCTATTACCTAATGGTAATATTTTGTCCATTTCAGACTTAATCCGTTCCCTAGACAAAGTATTTAATTGATATTTATGGCGTATGCATGCTTTCAGGTCATTTTGATCTATAGTCTGCGCAAAACGGCAGGAAAATCTAAAAAATCTTAGTATTCTTAAATAATCCTCCTGTATTCTGTCGTCAGCATTGCCAATAAAAACTACTTTTTGTTTTTCTAAATCATGCACACCATTAAAATAGTCGTATATTTTATGATCAATTGGACAATAACTTAAAGCATTAATAGTAAAATCACGACGGGCTGCATCTGCTTGGAAATCATCAGAAAATTCTACTTCTGCTCGTCTTCCATCACAGGATATATCCTGCCGTAGTGTCGTAATCTCAAAAGTTTCATCTCTGATTATGGCTGAAACAGTGCCATGTTTTATACCTGTTGGAACTACACGAATATTATTTTGTTGTAGTAAATCAATAACTTGTTCTGGCTTTAAATCTGTTGCAATATCGATATCTTCATTATTAACATCCACTAAAGCATCACGCACTACTCCACCAACTAGCCGCGCACTGCCTCCTTTGGATCTTATCAGCTTAATAATTAACAAATATCGTTGTGAATTGATAGGCAATTTACTCTTAAATATCTCCATAAGCCTTGGTACAATACATCAATTCATAAATAATACAGTAACAACCAGTCATCTCACTAGCCTTGCATTTTTTGGAATAATATCTCCCTTGCATTAGTAGCAGCACTAGCAGCCGCTATACTAGCACTATAGCCAAGTAGCAGATCCATGGCCCTTTCTGTTTGCTCAATAGGATCCATTTTGAAATTATTTAAAATCTTCGTAATTTTTTGAGTATCGGCTAAATTTACTTTAACTGCCTCTTCGACCTTTGCTTGTTCTGTCGTAACTGACCCATATAATCCATGACGTGCTATCTTTTGATTAGACTCTATCTGCCGTATGCTGTTTTGACTAGCTGCATCCATTGCTCCATTAGCCCCTTTGACCATATTAATATAACCAATAGTTTGCGCTATAGCTGGATCGCCTGCATATAGAAGGTTTTGTCGTGCTTCCTGTTCTGATGAAACTCTTACTAGAGTGTCGTCTCTGCACGTAGCACTATAATTGTTAATTACCTGACCACCCACGATATTACTTGTCTCAGTTAAGCTTACTGGTTCTCTATTACCTTGGTCATTAATTACAGACAAGGGATTAGTAAAGGGATCACTTCCACCAAAGATATATTCACCTGCTGGATTTGTTTTGGTTAAAATTGATTCAATTGCTGTCAGTGCTCTATTGGATATATCTTCTATATTGTCCGGAGTGTGGATCGAATCCTTGTATTCTTGATCAAACTTAAGCATTACTTTATCAATTTCAGATAAAGCTTGTTTCTGCCCCTGCAACTTACGGTCAACAGTTTGTTGAGCTAGTTTATTTGTGTCCGTTTGTAACATCATAGACTGAGCCATATCATATTCTTTGGCCTGACCAGAGGCATCAAGCTCCGCTCTACTATCATATTTCTGGCCATTAGTAAGATGTTTAAAAGCCTCCTGGGTTTGCTCTCCCATTCTTTTTATTTGAGCATTATTACCAAAGCTAGATCTTAATATATCTGTAGATGAAGTGATTATTGACATTATTATCTCTTTTTTTATTTGTATGTTATTTTTTATCTAAATAATATATCTTCTACTTTAATAGTAGTACTTTGCACCATTTGCATAAATTGCGCTAGGTTAGACATTAATCTTGCCAGGTCCAGGGCTTGTAAATATTGGTCTTCTTTACTTATACCTGAATCTTTCTTGATTTGGTTATCAGTTAATTGCAAGACATTGGTTGCTACATCTGACGCCTTTTTTGCATTATTAACTAAATCTGATAATGAAGTTGTTACTATGCTAGCTAAACTAGGTAATGAAGCAAGGATATGCCCGCCGGAACCATCAGAAAGGTTGGTAATTTTTTTCTGTAAATCGCCTATTTGTTTTAACAATTGCAGACTATTAGGCTTGATTGTGTAATTAAATATTTCTGTTAACTCAATTTTATTTGAGCCACCCTGCAATAAAGTATCAATATTATTTACCGCTGCAGCTCCATTAACGCTAATTTGCGCTCCTCCTGCTAAGGCTGATTGTATTCGTATTGCATTATACTGGTCACCAGCTGCTTTTGCTTTAATTTGCACTTCATCGCCTTCTACAGTTGCTGATACAAGGCCCTTTAACCAAGAGTGATTATTGATTGCGTCAGCAATATTTTGAGCAGTGTTAGGTTGTTGAATTTGAATTTGATCTTGGTTTGCTGGCGGGCCGTTAACAAACTGAAAAGGATGCGCAGTGCCATTATTGTCGGTAATTGTAATAGTATTACCGGCTACTATGCCACCTATATTAACAAAATCTAATGTTATCCCGGATTTTTGATCTCCCACAGTACAGGCTTTGGTTACACTTGCATCTTTTTCAACTAGGCCTAAGGATAATTTATCCGCATCTTGCGCTATTTCTGGATTAACCTCAAGCTTGCCACTATTGTTATTAAACTCAAATAAATTATTGAAACCAAACTTAGCGCCAAAATCGCGACCCTGTATGGCTAATCTGTAATTATCATCATTAGTCCTAATTTGCAACTTACCCTGTTGCCCAGAATTTGGGTCTATTTTAACATTATTTTCATCCACAAGCATGGCGTGTGCTACTTGCGAATGATGCGCTGCTGGCAAGTTTTGAACCTGCAAAAAGTCATTTGCTGTCATGTCAGCAATCTCATTTGGTAGTTCAAAATGCACCGCGTGCTCTGCCACACTGCCGTTCTTACCTGTTACCCTTAATGTTACATTAATAAACCTGCCACCCACTGCATTTTCAACCCTAATATTGTTGTCAATCGTAGTATTAGTGCCTTTAGATAGCGGAGTTACCCCCGGAAGCATGTTGAAATCAAGTTCGTTTGTATTGTTGTGACCCGCTGCATCATCTGCAGTCTCTATGCCAAGTACTTCTATCTGACTGTCAAAATATGAGTTGCCATGCAAATTTATATTGAATTCGAGACTATTATTATCAGTAGCATCTAACGGCCTGGTAACACGTAATTGTACATGATTTACTAGATGCTCATCTATAGCAACACCCTGGTCATTTTGAATTTCACCAAAGGCGCTAGGATTATTTGCAACTGGAAATAGCTTTAATTGATTATTCAGTTCTTTTATAATATCAGCTACTGAAGCCTTACCTGAGGCAATCGAACTATTGAGTTTCGGTATATCAATTAAGGCCGGAGTAAGTCTGCGCCCTTCACTTTGTAATTGGTCACCTTGTTTTGTAACAAAATTAATAGTAAAAGATTTTTCCAGATCTACAATATCTCTATTACTTATATCTCTGCTACTTTCGAAAAATCCTTTAGGTGGGAATGGTGAGCCGTTATTATGTATTTCATTCACTTGCTTAGCAACATTACTACCCAGAGCCTTTATTTTATCGCCAGCTTCTGGCAAAACATTATCTCTCAAATCTACTAAAGCAGACCATCTGCCACCACTAAAACATACATCTTGTTTATTAAAATCGGCAAATTGCCTTGTACTAACTTGTTTACCTGAGCTATCAAATTGATTAATCGTTATAGGAGCAAATTCGTCATGATTAATTAGCTGATTAACATTTGATAAGCCTTTATAACTGAATTCTGCATAATTAGTATTACTGACTAATTGCTCGCCACCAGATTTAGATCGTATATTAACAGTGCCATTTTTATCATAATTTACTTTGATGGCAAAATGTTGGGCCAATTCCTTGACCAAATTATCTCTTTGGTCTTGATGCCTAATAGAATTAGCGCTAATCAGCATTGCATGATTTAAATTAAATAAATCTTTAATTACTTTATTTGCTGACATAGTATTTTTCTGTATTCCGCGGTCAGCTTCAAGCCTTAGCTCATTTATTTTCTCTGATGCCGAACTGATTATTTTGCCTAATGATTCGGCTGTTTCAACAAAAGTTTTCTTTGTAGCTAGGTTGTTGTTTGTCGCCAGCTTATTAGCTTGATCAAAAAACTTGTTAATTGATGTCACAAATTGCGACTTATTTGGATCCTCTGAATTACCTACTACTGACTGCAAATCAACTAAAAACTCAGTATAAGTGTTAGCATTTTCAAGTTTAGTTACTTGCTCAGTGTAGATCCTTTCTTGCAAGGGGTTACTTGCTCTAGATTCGATAACACGCACCCTGTGTGTATTACCATTGCCTAATTGGTCTACGCTAAGTGAAGAATTTATTGTTCTAGCTGTCGGATCACCTGCACGCTCCAAATTATATGCGGCTACATCTAGCTGCTCGCGTACGGTTTTTAATGTTTGCCCTAAATTTTGCACACCTGTCATAAATTACCTAAACCTTATCATTCAACCCAATAGAGGGCATTATTTTTTCAATATTATTCACTGCCGATAATTTTCCCTTATCGTTATAGCCAAATTGTCTTAATGTTTCTTGCGTTTTTCTATCTTTATACATTTCTACAAGTTTACTGCTTACTTCAAGATTACTAATGATAAGCACTTCATTATCATGATTCAGCTTGTTTAATTCTTTTAACATTGAGCCAAGTTTAACCATGTAATCAGCTTCTTGATCAAATTGACCTTCAGCTCTTATATAATTTTCCAAATCAAGCTGCGACTCATTAAACTTATGTATTGCATCCACTTTATTTTCAATAATCAAACCGATCCCTGACAATTTCCCTTGCTTAAGATGTTCATTCTCTTTTTTGATTATCAATAATAAGTTCTTTAACGCTTTTGTTATATTATTAATTACAGTTGTTACGTTTAAATTATTTGCTTTGCTTGGCGTTATGCTCATTTTGTTTTACTAAATCCCTTACAATTGCTTCACCTAATTCATCTAACGTACCATCCGACCCTGAGTTTACCAATTCTGGCCATAGAGACTTCTGAAATATTTCTTCTCCGAAACCACCAGCTGGATTTTTATTCACGCCCTCAGCCATTTGAGTCCATAAAAAACCGTAAAGCTGATTTGTCAGTTGCTTCGCTACTCCCCTTATACGAGCAATATCTGTGCCACTGGGTTGAGACATATTATTTATATTAGTTGTATTGGAGTTTAGTTGCTTATCTTTAATAGAAATGTTTTTTTGATTCAATATTTTAGCAAATTCAGTTGCTGGTACTTGCGACGTAGATGCGATTTTCTTCTTCTGGTCAATTACTTCATAATATTGAGCTGGTCGTTCTACATTTTGTACACCGCCGCCAAAATAATTAGTATTCACCATCGTTTCTATCTCACTTCAATTACTGCGTCAAGAGCTCCAACAGATTTCATATTATGTAAAATATTAATTATATCCCTAGGATACACACCGAGTCTATTCAGACCAGCAACAAGGTCACTAAGAGTTGCTCCTTCATTCAATTTGTGCAAAGTTCTTCCTCTTTTTTGATCGACAAAACCATTAATTAGATCTCTAGTGTTCTCTGAGGTAGTCGGAGAATAACGATCATCGAAATCTAACTGGCCAACATTGACGATTAAATTTCCTTGAGCGATAGCAACTGGCCTAATATTCACCTTATCACCTATTACTACAGTGCCGGTTGATTCGTTAATGACAATTTTAGCTTTGTAATCCGGTTGTACTGCTAGACCTTCGATCTCCGCTATGAATTCAACAAAATTTTCTTGCCTATATATGGGTACAGTGATTTCAATAGTAGCAGCGTCAAGAGCAATAGCAGTATTACCAGGGATGTGATCATTAATTGCATCAGCAACTGCTATGGCTGTACCAAAATCAGGAGAATACAGAGAGAATTTAATATTTCGCATATCAGAAAAAATAAAATCTATTTCTTCCTCTACAATTCCCCCACTTTGAATATAGCCATTAGTCTCAACTGCATTTGACCTAGTTTTAACATCACTAGATACGGGAACAAAATCAGAGATAGAAACTGCTCCTTGAGCGACCGCGTATACATTGCCATCTGCACCAAGCAAAGGAGTTGCTAATAAGGTGCCGCCCTTTAAGCTTTTGCAATCCCCCATAGCACTAACTTTTACATCTATACGCGTACCAACTCTAGCAAAAGCAGGTAGGTTAGCAGTGACGGTTACAGCTGCTATGTTTTTTGTTTTTATATTTGCCCCCTGCACGTTCACTCCCAGACGTTCTAAGAAGTCAGTTAAGCCTTTTTCTGTAAAAACGGTGTTTTTGATATTATCACCTGTACCACCTAAACCGACGACTAAACCATGCCCAACCAGCATGTTTTCTCTAACTCCTTCCACGCTGGCAATATCCTTAATTCTGGTATTAGCTTCTACAATACCAGAGAACAAAACTACCGTGAGGCAAAAATAAAACTTTATATGTTGCATAAGACGATTTTTTTATCAATTTATGTTAGTTGTTGCACAGTCACATTGCTGTGATAATATTCAATAGCTTTTTGTAAATCACTTGCAGTATCAACTGATATTGGTATTTCATCTACCATACAAACACCAATTTCCATACCATGGTCAAGGGCTCTTAATTGCTCCAGCTGTTCACACTTTTCATAATTACTATGGTCAAGCTGTACAAATTTTTCTAGAGCTTCTACATGAAATCCATAAATACCTAAATGGTACAAAAACTCATGCCCTCCATGAGGGATCAAGCTTCTAGAGAAATACATAGCTTTCCAATTAATGTCTACAACTACTTTAACATTAGAGGGATTATTTGCCACAACTTGATCAACTTTAACTACTGGTGTTACTATATCGCAATCATTATCTTTTAATCTTGTAATAATATGTTCAATTACATCCGGCTTAATAAAAGGGGTGTCACCCTGAACGTTAATAACATATTTTAACTGTTTGGCTTGTGGTATTTTTTTCAGTGCTTGAAATACTCTATCTGAACCTGTTGGACAATCAGGGCTTGTCATAATAGCTATTGCACCAGCATTTTGAACCAATTTTGCTATTTCTTCAGAATCCGTAGCAACATATATATTCTCTTGCATAACTAGCTTTACACTGGCTAGCACATGCTCTATTAAAGTTTTATTACCAATCTTAGCTAGTGCTTTTCTTTTTAGCCGACTAGAACCAATTCTTGAAGGAATAACGATGGCAACATCTGAATACATTATCAATGTCCTGATATTTGACAAATTAATCCTTGACATAATAGCTCTTTTCTACGATAAAGTAAAACACAATTTCGAGAGAATTTGATAAAACGACTTAAACTAATTAACGTTAGTTTCAAAAGTTGAAGTTTGATTCGAAATATACTAAGCGGTGGTGAGTCTTGGTCGTTAGTGAGCCTGTAGCTCAGTTGGTAGAGCACTTGACTTTTAATCAGGGAGTCCCGGGTTCGAGTCCCGGCGGGCTCACCATTATATTAGTTTTTGTTATTTTGAGTATAAAAAATAATTATCTCATAATAAGGAGATTAAACATAATGATGATATCCATCTTAGGATTTATAGCGTCTTTTACTTCGGTAATTTCTTTAGTACCACAAATTATTAAATCTTATCGTACTAAATCTGTTAGTGATCTTTCAATATTGATGCTAATTAATTTTCTGATATGTTCAGTATGTTGGACTATATATGGAGTATTAATTGATGCTACATCTGTTTGGGTAACTAATATCATAATGACTGTTTTTTCTTTTGTTTTGCTAATTTTCAAGCATAAATATGATAAATAGTTTACCTCCTTATACAACGATTATTGTTGCTAATGGAAATCTGATTAAATGCAATAAAATATTAAATTCACGCGATGTATTTATTGTTGCTACGGATGGTGGCTATGATAAATGTAGGCAATTAAATATAACGCCCAATATTGTGATAGGCGACAGAGACTCTCTTGTATCTAAGAATTGCCCCAATTATTTATATGTTGCTGACCAAAATACTACAGATTTAGAAAAAGCCATATTATATTGCAAAGATCGTGGTATGCACAATATCCTGATGCTAGGAATATGCGGCGGTGAGTTAGATCATGCATTAAATAATATAATGCTTATAACGAAATATTTAGATAGTAATATGCAATTTACCATCTATGACCAATATGATGATAATAGGATAAAAATTAGCTATTTACTAAATCAGGGGCAATTACGCTTCACCTGTGCTAAACATGCAACCATATCTATACTACCACTACCAATAGCAAAAATATCAACTACTGGCCTTAAATGGGAACTCAACGAAGAGTTGTTAAATTTAGATACTCATACTAGCGTCAGAAATAGTGCAGCTATAGAAGATATAAAGATTAATTGCTTGAGTGGGAAGTCTATAGTAATAGTAGATTATGCCATCGACGACATGATTCACAGGTTATTATAGAATTTTGATTCTACATACATAATAAATAAAATATGAAGCCAATTTCAATATACATACACTGGCCATTTTGCTTATCTTTGTGCCCGTACTGCGATTTTAACTCACATGTTTTAGAGCAAGCGGATTATAATATTTGGCTACAGGCTTATAAAAAAGAAATTGACTATTTTAATTATTGCTTGTCTAAACGGAAGGTGAAATCAATTTTTTTTGGTGGCGGCACACCATCATTGATGCACCCAAAATTAGTTGCTGGTATAATTGATTATATTGCCAGCCAATCAATCATTGATGATACTACAGAAATTACCTTAGAAGCGAACCCGACTTCTTATGAAACAGAAAAATTTAAAAATTTTAAAAGAGCAGGTATTAATCGTGTTTCAATTGGCGTGCAATCATTTAATGATCAAGCTCTCAAAGTTCTTGGTAGAAAACACTCATCCTCTGAGGCAAAAAAAGCGATCAAATCGGCTGCTAAACTATTTGAGCGATATTCCTACGATTTAATTTACGCTATCCCAAATCAAACTTTGACAGCCTGGCAAGAAGAGTTAATTCATGCATCAACTCTAGCAAAAAGCCATATTTCCCTTTATCAGCTAACCATAGAAAAAGGCACGCCGTTCTTCACGCTTTACAATAAAGGTGATTTGATTTTACCTGAAAATGATTTAGCCGCCGATATGTACGAATGGACTACAGACTATTTATTTGACTATGGATACAACAGGTATGAAATTTCAAATTATGCAACTACCGGTAATGAATGCATACATAATCTGAGTTATTGGCATTATGATGATTATATCGGCATTGGACCGGGCGCACATAGCAGAATTAGTCAAAAAAGCAGCAAAAGTAAACAATCAATTATGATGATACATAAGCCGGAAAAATGGCTTGCATCAGTAAAATCTCATGGACATGGAATTCAAACAAATATTGTATTATCTAAGCAAGATACAATTACTGAAGCATTCATGATGGGCATGAGACTAGAACAAGGAATAAATGAACAAGATTTTCAACAAATTACGGGATGTAATTTTAACGAAGTACTTAACATCGATATAGTAATGCAATATCAACAGCAGCAACTATTAACATTCACTCCAGGAGTGATTAAACTAACTCCCAGAGGACTATTATTACACAGCTATCTGATACCAAGAATGCTCATAACAGAAAATAATAAAAAACACTAAAAAATTATCAAGAAGCAAAAGCCGAAATACAGGCCATGCAACAAGATCAGAAAGAAACTCAATCCCCTGATCTACCTTCTGCAGCAATGGATGTAAGCGAAATGAAAGCAATAGAGGCTGCAACGCCTTATATTATGAATCTATATAATATATTAACTCAGGATGCAGAGATTGATTTATCCAGTTATGCAAAAGCTGCCCTTACTGCGCTTAATTCTAGAGAGCAAACTTTATTGCACTACGCCGCAAGAAAGAATAATGTCGCATTATTAACAAAGTTGATCGACACAGAGTATTTTGATATCAATGCTAGAGATATAAAAGGTTATACAGCAGCTGATTACTCTATTAAGGCCGATAACGTAGATTGTCTTCGCCTATTAATTAACAGAGGTGCTACTGATTCGGGATATGTTGACAAATTGAATACAGGTAAAGCCAAGTTTGTAGAACAAGCAACTATGTTTCAAACTGAGCTCAGTGACCATAATGAGCTGGTCATATTAACAGGTGAAGATATTGCTAATAATGTATTAGATATGTAGATTTCGTGCAGACATTATTACTGCTGAATTAATAGATTTAGCTATGGACCAAAAATATGCTCGCCAGAAGATGATATTTTTGGTCTCTCTTTCCATACAGCAGAGTCTAAAGACCCCAATCTGGGTGTTTTGTATTACAAATTCATCTACCCAGAAAATTATATAATCGCTATCAAATACTTCTTTTTCCGCAAGCTAGTGAAACTAAAAAACCTGCAGATATAATAACCACAGCAAACCAAATAAATCCTATTAAAGGATGATAATATATTTTAGCGTGTATAACATTGTTATCTACACGACTTAACACAGCATATATATCGTGAAAGATGAAGGAAAATATATCTACTTCTTGCGACAAGCTGTTTTCAACCTTATATAATCGATTTTCAGGTTGTAGCACTACAATATTATTATGTGTATCCTCAATTCTAAAAACAGCAATTTGACGAAAATAATTAATATTGTCGGCAAATTTTACATGATCCAAAGTAACACGTAAATCTTGATTATAGACACTATCACCAATAGTACCGACAAATTCTATTTCACGCGATAAATAGCAGTTCAAGGTAATTGATAAAGCTAATATTCCGAAACCAATATGCCCTAAAAATAGAGCTATTTTATTATGTGATATAGTTTTTGTGAAATAACTAGATTCAGTAATAAGGTAGTCGAGCATTTGGACAATTAAAAACAATGACATGATGCAAAGAAGTATAGCTATTAAGCCTAAATTCACACTCAAGTAAGTATTGCCAATAATTACAACCCCGGCACTGATAATGAATTTCATGCCCATTCTAAGCCACCATTGTGTGTTAAGGCACGGGGTAATCGCAGCCAATAAAATAATTGGTATAAAAATTGGTATAAAAATTTTATAAAAGTAATCCGGATCTATAGATACGTCTATTCCCAAGAAAAAATAACAATATAAAGGATATATCAACGCGATTACTAGAGCTAATAGAGCAAATAGCCAAAACATGTTGCCAAGTAGTATATTTAGCTCTGTGATGTTGTGTTTATTGTTAGTATCAGGAGTTTTGAGTAGTTTATACCGGAGCAGAAAATAAGCAAATGCAAAAACAGTCAGGACGCCGCATATAGCAAAAATGTATCTTCCTCTTTCAGGTGAAAAAGCAAAGGAATGTACAGAAGAAATAATACCACTTCTAACAATAAAAGTACCATATAATATCAATAAGAAGCTTATAATAGACAAGAAAACGATCCACCTTAAAAACTTGCCACTTCTATCATAAATCATTAAGAAATGATGTAACATAATGCCCGATAACCAAGGTAATAACGAAATGTTTTCTACAGGATCAAAAAACCAATATCCACCCCAACCCAATTCTCTATAAGCCCACCAAGAACCAAGACCAATACCCAATGTCAACATACATAAGGCAAAAGTTAAGAACTGACGACTAAGAGATAAAATATTTTTTGCTTCAGCCGGTTTATATAATACAGCCAAGGCACCTGCAAACAGAGCAACGTAACAAACATTACCTAAATAAAGAATTGGTGGATGAATTGAGAGGGCTATGTCCTGTAACATAGGATTTAGCCCAAGACCTTCATTCGGAGTAAAAGAAAAGGCAATAAATGGATTAGAAGTAAAAAGAACAAAACTAATGAACAAAATCTGAATAAAAGACAGAACAATAATGATAAAAAACCTGGTATTATTGCTGCACTTTATAGCCAAAGTATATATACAACCAACGAATGACAGCAAGCAGCACCAAAATAGAATTGACCCCTCGTGACTAGACCAACTTGCTGCAATTTTATAAATAAAAGGTAAGCTTGAACTTGAGTTCAAAAAGACATTTTGTACACTCATATCAGAGATGATAAAACTATATACCAACAGTAAAAAACTCATTATCGTATTAGTTGCACCAACATAAAATACAACAGATTGAGTTTTGTTTTTAGTAATAATAGCTAAAAAATAGGCAATTAGTGCGGTAATTAACAGGAGATGACCAATATTGCTAATCATCACAAATTCACTTGAGGTAATACCATAACCTTTATTTTTGTAATACGGTTATGTGCTATTTTTTTGACTACCATCTTTAAGTTTTTATCAATTAGAAATTCGCCTTGATTAGGAATTCTCCCCATTTGGTGAATGATAAAGCCAGCCAGTGTTGTGGCCTCTGTTTCAGAAATTTGCCAATTAAGTTCTCGATTTAAATCTCTGATCGGCACAGAACCATCTATCATATATAGATTATTAGAAATTTTTGAAATTTTATTTTTACCAGAATCATGTTCATCATAAATTTGTCCTACAATTTCCTCTAATATATCCTCTAGCGTAATGATACCCTGTAAATCTCCATATTCATCAACAACACAGGCTAAGTGAGTTTGCCCCTGTCTAAACATGTGTAATTGCTGTATTACTAAGGAATTATCTGACACAAAAATAGGTTCGCTGAGTAAATCTCTGAGGTTAATTTCATTGAGAGGTATTTTTATATGATGAATTTTATTCATCAAATCCTTCACATGCAATACTCCAATAATGTTATCCTGTGTATTTTCCCAAAAAGGAAACCTGCTATGCACAGAGGACAGTACTTCTTTTATTACCTGCTCAATTGGTGTATTGATATCAATTGCTACTATTTTACTTCTATGCACCATGATATCTGCAACCAACATGTGCCTGATATCTAGAATACCACCAAGCATATCTCTATCATCCTTAACTACATTACCTTCATGCATATGATGTTCAATTATGCCTCTAACCTCTTCAGTTGCAGATACTTGTTGATGTAAATCAATACGAAAAATAAAACAAAAACATTTGACAATATAAGATAGCAAAACATTGACTGGTTCTAATATTTTTAGAAAAACAATCAATGATGGAGTCGCAATGAGTGCAATTTTTGCAGCTTTTGAAACTGCAATAGCTTTGGGTATAACCTCTGCAAACACTATAATTAAAAACGACATTACTACTGAGGACGCCAGAGTTCCTAAGTCATCACCTAGTAACTCTATAAATAACCCTGTAGCAATTGTAGTACATAGTGTGCTAGAAATACTATAACCAATCAAAAGCGTACTGATAACTTTTTCCTTTATTTTTAAAATACCAAGCAGTAATTTTGCCTTTTTACTACCTTCAGATTTAAGTTTTTGCAATAAACCTGGGGTAAGAGCCACGATGGAGGTTTCTGTTGCAGAAAGTATGGCTGCAAGAGCCAGCAAACCAACTATCACAGATACAACTATAAAAATCATTAGGTTCTTCTAAGAAATTAGTTACAAGATTGTAATTTAATTGATATTATGCCACTTTGACAAGATATTTATACCTTAATACAATAACGAGGGCACCTTGATGACAGATAATAATGAACTAACAGAGCTATTGCAAACTAAAAATGTTACAAAACGAGCTACAGTTACAGCGCTAGAGGATCTTTTATATAAGCCTATTCCTGTTTTGGATCATGGATTTGTTCGGGTTGTAGATTACATGGGAGATGATAGCGCTATTGTCCAGGCTGCTCGCGTATCGTATGGTAGGGGAACTAAAAAAAGCTTGCAGGATAAGGGGTTAATTAATTATTTAATGAGACATAGGCACACTACTCCGTTTGAAATGTGTGACATTAAATTCCATATAAAACTACCCATATTTATTGCCAGGCAATGGATCAGACATAGAACAGCTAGTGTCAACGAGTATTCAGCGCGTTATTCTATTTTAAGTAATGAATTTTACCTACCAGAAAAAATTAATCTCAGTCCGCAATCAATGATTAATAAACAAGGTCGGAGTGAAGAGACTTTGCCAGAAGATGTTGCTGATAAGGTGTTATCTATAATAAAAAACGATGCTATGAATTGTCACCAACATTATTTAGAAATGATGAATGAAGATGAAGGAGGAAATATCATCGACGAAAACACCGTCGGTATAACTAGAGAATTAGCTCGAATGAATCTCACGTTAAATACTTATACTGAATGGTACTGGAAAATTAATTTACATAATTTGTTACATTTTCTCGCTTTAAGAGCTGATTCGCATGCTCAATATGAAATAAGGGTTTATGCGGAGGCAATGCTTAATATAGTAAAAGACTGGGTACCTTTTGCTTATGAAGCATTTGAAGAACACAGAATGCATGGCACTAACATTTCTAGAAAGGGTATGGAAGTTATTAGAAAAATGCTTGATGGACAAAAAATTGATCAAGAATCAAGTGGTATGAATAAAAGAGAATGGGCTGAGCTAATGCAAAATTTAGCTAAATAATTAAAATGTTTTATCAAGCATGAATAAAGTAGTTATAGTTTGTGGACCTACTGCCAGCGGCAAAACTGTCTTTGCTCATGCGTTAGCAGAAAGATATAATGGAGAAATTGTAAATGCCGATTCAATGCAAATATATCGGCAATTACCAATCATTACAGCTTCACCGCCTGACAGACTAACTCAACAATTGCCTTACCATTTATACAATTTTCAAGACGTTCAAGAAGAATTTTCTGCTGTTAAATATGTGCAAATAGCTGGTCAAATTATCTCAGGTATAACTCAAAGAAAACGCCTGCCTATAATAGTAGGTGGCAGTGGGCTATATATTAATATGCTTATATATGGCTATAATAATATGCCTGATATCACCCCTGAAAACCGTACTAAAGCCCGGGAATTACATCAATTACTCGGGGCAGAAGAATTTTTTAATCAATTGCAGTATATCGACCCGCAAAGTAGCTTATTATTACACCCAAGCGATAAGCAAAGAACTATTAGGGCGTATGAGATTGCCCTCCAAACAGGCAAGTCTATTGTTGAATATCAACAACAGGCTAAAATCTCCCCATTGTCTGGATTTGATATACAAGTGCTTTTATTAATGCCAGAACGCAAAATGTTATATGAAAGCTGCAACACACGATTTTGTAAATTATTTGCAGAAGCTATGGATGAGATAAAAAATATTCATAAGTTACAAATTGATAAGAACCTAAGTTCGATGAAAGCTTTAGGTGTTGCAGAAATTATTGACTATCTGGAAGGTAATCTTTCTGCTGAGCAAGCAATTGAATTAGCTACAACTAAAACCCGCCAGTATGCTAAACGCCAATGTACTTGGTTTAATAATCAAATCAAAAATAAGAAAATAATTACATTTAATAATCTAGATGAATATAATGACATATTAAATTCCTTACCTATTAATTAAATTACCCTGAGCTTTACATAACGCCACTATAGTCAGACTGCATATTATAAGGTTATTCTCAAATTAATTTGAGTTGATTCTAGGGTAAATATGCTGTGGTTCAATATACTATATTTTTATTCACTTTCACTTAACACAACCCTTTGATAATTAGGTCAGTATAAGCAACACTGACAATGTCTATAATTATTTGTATTCAAAGAATGTGCTTGACTCACGAGCTATTATATTTTAGTTTGATCTGCTTATACGGCGGGTGTAGCTCAGTTGGTTAGAGCACCAGATTGTGATTCTGGGGGTCGCGGGTTCGAGCCCCGTCACTCGCCCCATTAATTTCATAATACTACTTATTATCGATGCAATTTAGTATTTAAATTGCTATATGTCTATATACTTGCACTTGTAGCTCAGCTGGATAGAGCATTGCTTTCCGAAGGCAACGGTCGTTGGTTCAAATCCAATCAAGTGCACCATACAAATATTGTTTAGAATTCGTTGCTAAGGGCAGCATACCACCTGAATTACTTAATTTTGATAAATTTACCCTAGGTCCTTTCACGGATACAATAGCATCAAGAAATTAGTATTGAACAAAGAATATATCTAAGTATACAATAAAAATTGTAAATACATCATTTAAAAAAAACTTGAGCATAATAAAATGAAAGTACGTCATGACACAGAACTTAATAATGCTATTACTTATTCAAAAATTGTACAGCATTCTCTAGAACGGCTTGACCCAAGAGATGGTCATGATCCTGCCAGTGAGTTAGTTTTAATAGATGCTTTACTTGGTAACAAACCTGATATTGCTTTTATTCCTTTTGCAGAAACCCGCACTACAAAACTGGAGGGAACTCTTTATAACAACACAAAACCTCTGGACCAAGTAGTAGCCGTGGGACCAGTATTAGCTCCTATAGAGAATCAGAGAGGTGTGCTGTCAGAAAGTCACGACATAAAACAATATTTTGATAATTTAGAAAATCAAAACCCGAAGCCTAAGCGGGTTATAGTGCCACTTGCTTTGCAGCCAAAAAATGGTGGAGTTAATCATATGGCTGTTCTTGTAAAAGAAGGCGACAAAGTAATGGTCTTTGATTCTTTAGGAAGAAATAGTGGTTATGCAGAAGAATTTATTCCATTTCTAGAAGAAGCAGGCATTGATAGAAATAATATTCAATGGGGACAACATAAAACACTTGAAACTAATGGACTTCATTGCGGAGATTGGGTAACTTGGTTTACAGAAAACATTGCTTCTGACTTAGAAGTGCCAATGACCGAAGCAGGAATTAATAACTCAATAAATACTAAACTAGGCAACAATGCTCGCATAGGCTATTACGATGAAATAATGTCTGAGCAGATTTTTGCTAAGCATAAAGACAAGCTAACCCTACTTAATCAATCGACTAACGGGCTTATTGATCAACAGGCGAAGCAGCGCAGTCAAACTCAGGCTCTGGGGAGGATTGAAGCGGCCATAGATGCTGATGCACCCACATCTGCCAAGATTAAACTCATAAAACAAAATTTGCTAAAATTACAAGATATTGATTTAACTAAACACAGATATACTGATGGCAAAACGATCCTACAAAAACTGAATGACCAACCAGACAGAAAGTTATTAGATGCGGTAAGTAGTTTATTAGATGAGCATGCTAGACAACTAGGCCCAGCCGCAGCTGCATCCATATCAGCAAGTAATGTTATAGCTACATCACCAAGCAATAAACAGATAATAGAGCCCATAGAAGCAACAGATAAGTTTATATTTGCAAATGAAGTGGGAGCAGCAAGTAAAAGAGGTTTTAGTAACAATATAACGTCTAGTGATGTTGTAGATCCTATTACACAGGCCATTAGAGACAAAGTACTTACTAGTCAACAACTATATTTACAACAAGAACTGGCCAAACAACTGCAAGGCGCAGAAAAAACATCTGTACTTAATGCAAATCTACCAGAGTTCAGGACGTTTCTTGTATCAAAAAAGGGTGCTGAGTTACTTACACAAGTCACAGCTAATCCACGGGTCCAACAAGAATTACATACCATAGAATCATCTGGATATAAAGCAGTACATAACCAATTTAGCGATAGATTTCATGATGTTGCATGGCAGGCCCCATCTGCAGGTAAAGTTAGATCAACAGATGTAAAAAACCAGGCAGGAACATCCGTTTGTAAATTATCTGAAACTACATTTGATACAGAACCTACAGTAGTTGGTTTAAGTGATGGTACCGAACGAGTTATTCGCAGTTATAGACAAATTAATTTCCCTAAAACACTAGAATCAGGTAATGGGCCGGTACATTTATCAATGGCACTTAAAGATGAAAATGGTAGAAATATTGCAAAAAAAGATGCCGTATATTTTACGGCCCATTATGATGAGAATGGTAAGTTGGAAGAGGTTTCCACACCAGTACCTGTGAAATTTTCAGGTGCAAGCGCTGATGCAATTGGATATATAGAAAGAGATGGCAAGGTCTTTACATTACCAGTAACGCAAGGTAAATACCAGGAGATGATGAAGGAAGTTGCTAAAAACAAGGGCATGGGCACTGATATTTCGCAAAGTATCAGTCAGGAAAACTTAGCACCAGATCTCGTGATGACCCCTAAAAAATCTATTCCTCCCGACCTTTTACAATCCGTTGTTAAAATCCGTCAGGATATTGCGGGTAAAAAAGCTCCTAGTACTAAAACCGCACCTCGTACTAAACCACCTACCTCTAATGGAAGGGGGGTGTAATAATATAACACAAGGTGATATAAAGGATACCCCCTCTAATACTCCTTAGGTGCTCAGAGTTGTTATGTAACTTCTGCTGAAATCTATTTATGTTGTAGACTACAATAGTTGATATTACAGACAAACTTATACTAATCGTGTGCTATTTTATGGAGACGTCTTGCTCTTCTATGAAATCTCTAAATCACTTAGTTCAAGATAGCACAGATCCCCGATTAATGTATTGTCTCGTTAGTTTGTTTGCTTTATCAATCAATTACTAAATTGCGGTCATAAACCCTCTCTAAACCAGTTGCTGAAATTTCAACATTTAATAAATTGCTGGACATTTTTTACTATATTTACTATTTTGTTTGGGTTCTTGTAGAACAAATAGTTTAGTTGAAGGAATATTAAATAATGAACGATAAAGAAAGCAAGAATTTAACATCAATATTGGTTTGGTTGTGTATAACAGCTTTTTATTGTTATCAATACATTCTACGCACGCTGCCTAATATTATTATGCCGGATATTATGAGCACATATGGCGTTGGATCAGCAGAAATAGGATCTTTTTCTGGTGTGTATTATGTAGTATATATTATAGTGCATATCCCCATTGGTGTACTATTAAGTCGTTTCGGTGCTAAGATAGTGTTGCCAATATGCATAGTATGCACGGCTATTGGGTTAATACCTTTAGTATATTTTGATCAATGGTGGATTGTAGTGTTAGGGAGAGCATTTACTGGTATCGGTTCCTCCGCTGCTGCTGTTGGAGCATTGCAAATGTTTCGTATTTTGTACCCTGATAAATTTGCTAGAGTACTAGGCATGACTGTATCCCTTGGCCTTGTTACCACTGTCTATGTTGGCACATTATTGTCTGAATCTATTCAAGCAATTGGATTAAATTCTACCATAAATGTCCTGTTATATTTAGGTATAGGTTTAGCAATTCCTACATATCTATTAATACCAAAATCCACAAACCAAGTATCACACAATAACGTTTGGTCAGATATTAAAGGGGTGATATGTAACTACAAATTATTACTCACTAGTATGTTTGCTGGGTTAATGGTTGGACCTCTCGAGGGATTTGCTGACGCATGGGGTAGCGCAGTTATTATAACTGTGCATCATATAGAGAAAATTACTGCCGATTCTATTGTTTTTTCTATATTGCTTGGTATGTGTGCAGGCTGCATTATTTTGCCCTATGTAGCTGATAAAACAAAATCATATTTTGGTACAACGATATTTTCCGCCTTTGCTATGGCCGGTTGTTTTATATATATGCTAATTTATCGTGATTTATCCGTAGAAGCTTTATATATTACTTGTATTATAGTAGGAATATTCTCAGCTTACCAAATAATTATGATTTCAAAAATTGCTACGTTTGTACCAATAGCACGAAGCGGTATCGCTGCTGCATGTGCTAATATGATAATTACAGCATTTGGGTGGTTTTTTCATAATTCTATCGGCATGAGCTTAGAGCATTTTTGGGATGGTAAAATGATCAACGGCACAAAATATTACAATAGTGCCGCTTACATTAAGAGTATATCTATCATACCTATGGCGATGGGCGTTGCTATAGTTGGATTATTTGTGATTTCAGTAACACAATACGCAAAAAGTAGAAATACAGAAAAATTAGCCGTTGAATAATTCTCGTCTGTACAAAATTGCACTGCATTTATATTTGTGTTATTTGTTTAGTTCAATTTTGATTTTTTTTGCGATAATTTGCTGATAATAATCCTTGATATCTCTTAATGAATATTCTCCATTGTATTGATGGTCAAGATTGGTAATCCTTGCTAAATAGAAATTAATTTGCTCCATTTCGTCAGTATTAATTTTATTGACCTGTTCATTTGTGTCAGCAAAATCAGGATCAATATGACTAATAATTTCTTGCTTGGTTTTAGTAATAAATAATTTGATATCCCTTATTTTGTCTAATATCTTTGGTATGTCTTCTGGCTTCATCACCAAGAGAAAAACTACCAATATTACTAATATTTCAACTAATGACATGTTTGAATTACCACTATATACAAATCAAGGACTGTTTTTAATAAAATCTTTAAAGGCTGCAAAAGTATGTATGCGATTGAAAGAACCTTGCGTAATGAATTGTACACTCGATATTTCAGCATCAACATGATGTGCATAAGCCAATGTATCTAGATCAGCTGCACTAACTGCAAAAATACATTCTATTTCTTTGTTGGCAGCATTAATATTATATGATATCACTCTTGGCTTCACTGATGATTTGAAAGTTAGAATTTGCGATTTATTTACTAAAAATTTCAAAGTTATATCATTAGCGCTGGACAATCTTAACCCATTTTTAGCATTACTATTATAACGTACAGCTATTTTATACCCTTCTTTTTGAGAATTGCGGCTCAACAAGAAATAAAAAGAGAGCGCTGTATTATTTCTAAAACTTAGATGTATGGGATTTGATTTGGATTTGGCAATAGCGAAATCGTGGCTATAATTTGTATGCGTTTCTACTGGATAACAACCAAACAACATTATAGTTAAGACAAAAGTAAAATATTTCATTTTGATTAATTCAGTTATAATTAATTATTCACGCACACAATAATTAACATATCAATACTTGATTTAATAGTAAATTTTATGATTATATGCCACAAATATACTAGGCTACTTTGTTAAGAAGTGGTATATTATGCTTTATATATAATTTGTTGCACACTATTATTTGACAAGAAGCTCTAAAAACAACTCTATAAAAAAAAGTAATTTTATTTTGTGGCATTAATGAGTTTTGTTGTTTACAGTTTGTTTTAACCTGTTACTAATAATTAGGTAAATATTTGGATGCTTATACGAGTCTTGATAAAATAACATGACTAAACTTAAAGAATGGATTGGTAATTTCAGAAATCGCCAAGTAGATAATGTAGATACGTTACTAAGTGAGCAGGATAGCACAGAGTCCGTAAAAAAACGGATCAACAATTGGTACGAGGAGAGGCACGATACTATTGTCGTACAACGTAATGTGTTGCTTGTTATAGTTATAATCTTATTATTCTTATCAATAGTAACAATTGGCGCAATCGCTTACGTTGTTAATAGCAAAAGCTTTTATCCTTTTGTGATACAAATTGATAATAAAACAGGTGTTGCAGAAATTGTAAATCCCGTTTCATCTACTGTATTAAGTGGTAATGAGGCCTTAGCAGAATACTTTATAAAGAGATATGTTACTTCAAGGGAAACTTATAACGCAGTTGATTTTGATACAGAAGCACGAAAAGTTGTGAGGCTTTTATCTTCCAATGCAGTATATTTGGAATATCTCGGGTATGTGAAAAATGAAACTGTTGACCCTTCTGTAAAGTATGGCCAAAAAAATAGCACCTTCTTACTTGTGAAATCATGGTCTAAACTTGCAGAAAATAAATTTATACTGAGATTCTCTATAAATGAAACGGCAGGAAACAAACAAACTTTTAATAAAATTGCAGTAATTGAATTTAAATACGTGCCTATGGAGTTGACAAACAAGGATCGAGACATCAACCCAATAGGTTTTCAAGTAACTGGATATAGGGTAGATGATGATAGCAGTTAGAATAGTAGCCATATTATTAGTTCTTTCGTCTTTGAATAGTAGTAATGCGGCAACACATTATGATGATGTGTTGACTACAGACAGTAGAATTAAAACTTATGTTTATAGTCCAAATAATATTTATTTACTAGTGTTACACTATGGATTTCAATCTTCTATTGAATTTGCACAGAATGAGCACATAGAATTCTTTACAGTAGGGGATTCGTATGCTTGGAAGATTACACCTGTAGGTAATAATAGACTGTTTATCAAGCCTATGAAACGTGATATGAGAACAAATATGACTATCATAACCAACAAAAGAACTTACCAGTTTGATATTGTGGCAAGAGAGTTGAAGAATGAAGAGGACAAAGATCTGGTGTATGTCGTAAGATTTCAATACCCAAAAAAATCTAGGTAATGTATGTCAAAAGAGCCAAATGTAAATTCTAATTCTAGCTCAAGCGCGCCAGAAGTGGTCCAAGAATTATCTAAGGTTGCCACAAACCCAAAACAAAGTATTGCAATATTGGTAGGGATAATAGCAGTATTTGCATACTTAGTGTACAATCTATTTTTTACCTCTGATAATTCTGATAAACCAGCACCACAGACTGTTGTACCAAAAGAAGTGGTTACCCCCAATAAAGCTGGAAGAGAAAACGATATACCAGCAATTCCAAAATTACCATCACCGCCTAAGTTAGAGGAACCGACTCCTCCTCCTCCTCCACCTACTGAGGCTAAACCAGTGGCTCCACCGCCACCTGTTGAACCTCCTTTACCTATTGTAGCTGGTAATTCAAGCTTATCTGCAAATAATTCATCACCGAACATGCCCTCGAATACTGTACGCACATATGATGAGAAAAAACGTCAAGATGCAAAAAGAAAATCTACAATTGTTGCACTTGCCGGGAAACCTATAACCAAGACTGCCGAACAAGTAGAACAAGAAACAAATTTCAAATATCGTGGTGATATGAATCTCATGCTAGGGCGGGGCAAAGTCATAGATGCAATTATAGAAATGGCTGTTAATAGTGATTTTGGTGGCGAAGTAAGAGCTGTCATTAATCGAGATGTATATTCAGAATGGGGAAACAATATACTAATTCCTAAAGGTTCTCGTGTTTTTGGCAGTTATGCTGCAGGAATAGGCCAGTCTTATGGCAGGATTGCGATTGCATGGAATAGAATAGATCTTGCAAATGGTTATACAGTAAATTTATCTGGGACTGGGATAGATAATTTGGGACGAAAGGGGACTCAAGGCCAAGTAGATAATAAATTCACAGAAAGGTTATCTAATGCTGTGTTGAGGTCAGTAGTCAATATAGCAGTAGCTAAATCTCTAGATAAACTAATTCCTCCTAAGACTACTTCTACGGCTGCAGCAGACCAAACCTCTGAGGCAACTAGTATTAGAAATATTACTAATACTATATTTTCTGGGGCAGGAACACCTGCGGAAAAAAGGGAGAGAATTTGTGCACAAGTTGTTAATGCTATAGCCGACAAAACCTCCTCTGCTGCAACTACTATTCAAGCTGCATGTGAAAAACTTAGAACAGATACTACAGGTTCAGATGAGGCTAAACTGACATCTTTAATGTCAACAATTAATACTGCAGCAGATGCATTGCTTGCAAATATATCAGCAGACGTCGAAGACACTAAGGCACAGAAGGCCTCAACCAAAGCATATACTGATCTTGGTGATACTATTGAATCATTTGTTGAGGAACAGGAGTTCAAACCTACTATTACTATTGATCAAGGTACTATTGTAAAAATATACGTAAATAAAGATTATAAATTCCCTAAGAATGCAATCAAAAAAGCACGGTGGATGCAATGAGCTTTGCTGCATTAGAAACATACTTATTACCTTTTAAGAATATTTTTGCTGAAGATGGTGTTAATGAATTGATGATTAACAAACCAGGCGAGGTTTGGGTTGAAAAACGGGGCGATCAAAGGATGGAACTATTGCCTGAAATTGATATTGACCATCTATTGGGCTTGGGTCGATTGGTCGCACAATCAACTGCACAAAGAATTTCCGAAGAGTACCCCCTACTTTCAGCGACTCTGCCCAATGGCTACCGTATTCAAGTAGTATTCCCGCCTGCTGTTGAACCTAATCTAGCTGCTTTTTCGATACGTAAAGGTTCTACAATGCACCTTACTCTTGATAAATATGAAGAAATGGGAGCTTTTGATAATACATCAACACAGGAAATTGTAGATTTAAATAATGATATTTTGTGTAAATATTTGCAGGAAAACCGGATAAAGGAATTTATTAAACATGCAGTCAATTGTAAAAAAAATATTATTATTAGTGGAGGTACTTCAACAGGTAAGACAACATTTACTAATGCTGCTCTGGCAGAGATTTCAAGTGATGAAAGATTAATTACTGTTGAGGATGCTAGAGAAGTATTGTTGCCTAATCATAAAAACAGAGTGCATTTATTGGCCTCGAAAGGAGGACAGGGAAGAGCGAAAGTTACCACCCAAGATTTAATAGAGGCTTGTTTGCGCCTACGACCTGATCGAATTATTGTCGGTGAATTAAGAGGGGCAGAAGCATTTAGTTTTTTAAGAGCAATCAATACTGGGCACCCTGGCTCAATCTCCACCCTGCATGCGGACACCCCGACTATGGCTCTTGAACAATTGAAATTGATGGTAATGCAAGCAGGCCTTGGTATGCCACCAGAAGAAGTAAGGAAATATATTGCAGAAGTAGTAGATATCGTAGTACAACTAAAACGTGGAGAAGGTGGGAAAAGATATGTTTCTGAAGTGTATTTTAATAGTATGAGGGAGGAAAAAGAATGAGTTGGCTTAATATTTTATCTAAGGCTCGTACTCTTTTTGGACATATGGTAATCCATCCGTTAGTGATTCTTGCTACGTTTTGGTTTTGCGGTTTAATTGTGTCGTTTATTACAAATGAGTATGGGGCAGCAATTGGATTAAATCTTAATGCACTTTCTATAGCTTACAAATGGTCATCATGGTTATTAAATTCTTGGTCTACATTGGGTTTCAGCGCCTATAACCATATAAAAATTAAGCTTATTCTAGCTCTGTTCGGGCCACCTTTTTGCGTGATATTATATTATATTAAATATTTCAACAGAATAAAATCTTTAGAATTTTTTAAACAAAAGGAATCCGTATATGGTTCTGCTGATTGGGCTACTCAGGCAGATATCGAGAGAGCTAATCTTAGAGAAAAGCATGGAATGTTATTAGGAGTGGATTCTGGTGGATATTTTGTTGCAGACGGCTTTCAGCATGCTCTATTATTTGCTCCTACCGGTTCTGGTAAAGGTGTAGGCTTTGTAATTCCTAATTTATTATTTTGGAATCACTCAGTTGTAGTACATGATATTAAACTTGAAAACCATCAATTAACTAGTGGTTGGAGGGCCAAACAAGGGCAAAAGGTTTATGTATAGGAACCTTCTAACCCAGATGGTATTACGCATTGCTATAATCCGATAGATTGGGTTAGCAGTAAACCAGGGCAAATGGTTGATGACGTACAAAAAATATCAAATTTAATTATGCCAGAAAAAGATTTCTGGAACAATGAAGCACGAAGCCTTTTTTTGGGTGTTGTACTCTATCTGATAGCAGACGATTCAAAGGTTAAATCCTTTGGGGAAGTTGTAAGAACAATGAGAAGTGATGATGTAGTATATAACCTAGCGGTGGTTCTAGATACACTTGGAGAAACTATACACCCAGTGGCGTATATGAATATAGCTGCATTTTTACAAAAAGCGGATAAAGAGCGTTCGGGTGTAATCTCTACAATGAACTCATCTCTTGAATTATGGGCTAATCCATTAATTGATGCAGCTACAGCAGCTTCTGATTTTAGTATTATGGAGTTAAAAAAGCAGCAAACAACAGTTTATGTTGGTTTGACCCCTGATAACATTCAACGCTTACAAAAACTTATGCAGGTTTTTTTATCAACAAGCTACTGAATTTTTAAGTCGAAAAATACCAGATACAAAAGAAGAACCTTACGGTGTAATGTTTTTAATGGATGAGTTCCCAACACTGGGCAAAATGGAACAATTTAAGGCAGGCATAGCTTATTTCCGTGGTTATAGAGTTCGCCTCTTCTTGATTATTCAGGATACTCAACAGCTAAAAGGAACATACGAGGATGCGGGAATGAACTCATTTTTGTCAAATTCCACCTTCCGGATTACGTTTGCGGCTAATAATTATGAAACAGCAAATTTAATTTCTCAATTATGTGGTAATAAGACCGTAGAGCAAACATCATATAATAAACCACTATTTTTTGATTTAAATATCTCGACTAGAACGCAAAATGTATCAAAGGTTCAACGAGCTTTACTATTGCCCCAAGAAGTAATTCAACTACCAAGGGATGATCAAATTGTTTTAATAGAATCTTTCCCACCGATTAGATCTAATAAAATAAAATATTATGAGGATAAATTCTTTACAAAAAGGCTTTTACCTCCTACATTTGTTCCAACACAAGAGCCTTTTGATCCTAAGAATTATAGTGCAAGCCATACTTCAGATCAAGATAGCTCAATTGAAGAATAGGGATATATAAAATAAGTCCACATGGTAAATATCAGCATTGGGATTCTTATCGTTAAATCATTATACAAAAAATGGAAATGAATGCGCTGTGCAATAATGGATATTGGCTATAATGCCATCCGAGCTGTAGTCTATGACAATAATAAACTTGGTGCAGCTGAGCTTTTTAATTATAAATTCAAAACCGATATTCTCTGTTTGTTATCGCAAGATTCCTTCGATGTCAAGCATCAAACTTATTTATCTATACAGTATCTGCTACATATATTTCACAAATTAAATGTACTAGATATCAGATGCATTGCTACGGCAGTATTAAGAAATCATCCTAGAGCGCAAGATTTTGTTGATTATATAAAACTGAAATATGGCCTTGAGATAACCGTTGTTTCAGGACAGCAAGAAGCTCATCTAATGGCCTTAGGTTTAATGAGCGGTATTACTGACAGTAATGGTATTGCTGCAGATCTTGGGGGTGGAAGTCTAGAATTGGTGGGGGTAAATAATGGGAAAGTTGGTCAGTTAGCATCCTTTGCTCTTGGTATCAAAATGATGACGTTGAATAATATTACCACCGTAAATGAACTAATCGAAATAATAAAACAAGAGTTTCAAAATAAGACATATAAAAATCTTTATTTTGTTGGCGGCTCTCTCCGTTTTATTGGGAGAACATACATAGACGCAAATAATATCTCTATGAAAAATTTACACTATGCCACTATCTTGTCCTCAGATTTAACTCATTATATTAATAAAATAAAGAGTACTAATAATTGTGTAAGTAAAAACCGCAGTAACAGAATCATTAATAAAAATTCTATATTGATGACAGAAGCACTCCTTACAATATTTAAACCGGAACAAATAATTATTTCTAATTATGGCTTAAAAGAAGGAGTAAGATTGGAGTTGTTAAGCGCCGAAGATCGAAATAGTAATATCATTGAGGCCAAGCTTTTAGAAGTATGTAATTGTAACATATCATTAATAAATTTAGATAGTTATTACAAAATAATTAAGACGCTTATAAGTGAAGCAAATGACAGTATTTTAGAGTTATTAAAATATGCTATCATTCTTAGTTCCTTAAGAAAAAACTTTGATAGTACTATTCCTTCAAAAGGTATTTCAGAATACGTATTGGCTTCTGAAATACCTTTCAAATCAGACACAAGAATGATGTTAGCAGTGATTCTTGAGTATTTTTCTCAGCATAAGCCTAACGCAGAGCTAATACAAAAAGCAAAACAGTGCATAAGTAAAAAAGAATATGCAATTTGTCAGATTATTGGACATTTTTTATACATTACACAACAAATAGATGGGTCAGACTTCTCTACTCCATCTTTTTCTATTGAGAACAACAACTCATATTTACAAATAGTCTGGCCTAACAAGTTACCAAGGCCAATTTTTGACAAAGTATGTATTCGTCTAAAATATATTGCATCAGCAAGGAAATATAGCTAACCCTATTGCATACATAACACAAAAGAGTTTTTTTATAGGACAGAAAAATGCAATGAACTTAACCAACTGGGGATTGTGTTACATACTAACTTTTAGTGTTATTAATTGATAACTCTAAGTGTTACTTTATATTAATTTAAATTTGTATTTTATATGAAAAACGTACCAGAAGATCAACTAGAATTATTATCCCCAATACGAATAAGAAGTCATGATTCTAATAGCGAGCTTCCAAAGCTACAAAATCAAGAGTATTTAGAGACACTACGAGAACTTATACTAGACCCCCCTAAAGAAAATATTGCTGGAAAATATCGAGTTTTAACACTTGATGGTGGTGGTGTAAAAGGCACTGCAATACTTTCTTCCCTTGCTGTAATAGAAAAAATTACAGATAAACCTATAGCAAAATTGTTTGATTGTATTGCTGGCACAAGTATAGGCGGTGTGATAGCTGCGTTGCTTACTCTACCAAGTGAGACAGACCCAGATAAACCTCGATACAGTGCTGCTGAATTAATCAACATGCTCGGGCAAGTATTATCAGATGTTTTTCCCACAGATTGTTCCAGTACGTTAAGAAAATTTGCTAATTTATTTTGTTGTTGCCTTAATGTAAGTAAATATAGTCCAGATGGTATAGAAACACTTTTTGACCAATATTTTAATCAAGAAACTTTGTCATCTACTATCATTCCAATAATGATTACTGCAGTAGGTCCATCGAACACAGTCAAAATTTTTAGCTCCTATGATCCAGAAACAAAAAATTATAACTTACCTGATATACTACGTGCTACTAGCGCAGCCCCTACTTATTTTCCGCCGGCAAGGATTAACGGTTTAGATTATATAGATGGTGGAGTATTAGCGAACAACCCATCTAATATTGCTGTACGTACTATTAAAACTTTTACTGAGATACCAGATAAAAATATATCCTTGTTTTATATAAATCTTGATAAAGCAAGAGAGTCCTTTATCATTCCACCAAATAATTTATTAAGTTTTTATGACAAAGCCTCTCTTGAGAGATTCGTCGATGGAGCTGAAAAAGAGGCGACAGCAAATGTAAAAAATCGAATAGGTGCAGAAAATTTCTATGAATTTAAAATCCATATTGAGACTCAATACGCAGTTATGGATAATGTAGCACGAGATAACATAAGGCAATTAAAGGAAATAGGTCACAGCGCTTGTTATGAAAAAAATAACCAAGTGACCTTATCAAACTTTTTCCCAGGGTATACTTGGTCTGAAGAGATTGAGTCTGAAGAGGTTGAGTCTAGTTTATTACTAGGAAATGTAGAGCTAATAGATAATTGAGCCCCTGTACAAATAAGGAATATCTAGGTTATACAATACAAATTGATAATGCAACCGCAAAACCACGGGGCTAATCTCGTGGCTGTAGTAACCTCAATGCTCTCGTGTTACAATTTCTATTATTAGGAGCAACATGGGTAAAAGACATGGGGCAAGCGCAGCTTGTACTCGGCTTAAAGCTGACTTGATACCATTGGGTTTGCCCTATGGAGGTTCACTTGCGGCTTAGATAGAAGAGTTTTGTTAAACCTACAGAACAAGCCGCATGGTATCAAGTTGGTGGATCACCGTATTTGTTTGATCCATCATTTCCTTTGAAGCATATAAGTAGTATCTTAATTAATAGACCAAACCCAGTCAAATAAATTAACGCCCACCATCCACTAAAGCCTAGATCATGCAATCGCCTTACATTTAGAGAGAGAATCTGAATCAGACATAAGCATGAAATTAGGGAAAACATAGCAAGCATTAAGGACCCAATAGCAGAATATTGTGATCCTATAGCAATAAAGATAATATGAGAAAAGAAGATCAGGGTTAATAACAGTAGAGTCAGTAAATTTCCTATAATATACTCTTTTCTATTAGCTCTACCTTCAAAACTAAATAAGTTTTTAATTACTAAACTATTCATTATCACATATCTGCGTTCATTGGGTTCACTTCAAATGTATCAACATTTTTATTAATTGCAACCCTTCTGGAGAAGTTGCTACTTCATTAAAAATTTCCAAAGAGCATATTATTATATTGCTGCAGTTTTTATCCCAAGTGGCGGAAAAAGCGCTCGTTTTTAACACTTGATCTATAGGTCTTTTATAGAAAGCTACTCTATTATAATAGAATGTGCAGCATATTCCCCCATAAAACCTATTAAATCATCTGGGAATATTTGCAAATCTGCATGCGCTGTTTAAAGTTCATTGCTTAGCCCCACTAGCGATCGTTAAGAGCTGTAAATGCAACATGCATGGAGAGGGACCATTTTTACCTAAATAATTACCACACATATCAACAGTATGATGTTGTGTATATTATAAGAAAAAGCAATACTGACTAATCTATACCGCATATATACTGGCATATAAGAATTACTTATCCACAGTTGAGATTAAGTAATGCTATTATTTTTTACCCTTTTTTTGCTCTAGCACTGACTTTGGCTTTTTATCTTTACTTGGCTTTGGCTTCACTATTTTGCTTTTTTTAGCAGGGAATTCTAGTTCCTCCGTTGCATCAAGTTCTTTACCAAGCAATAAATTTTTAATCTGCTTACCTGAAAGAGTTTCATGCTCAATTAAAGCTTTAGCTAAAGTGTGTAGCTGGTCAATATGCGTTGTTAACGTCTCTTTTGCACGAAGATATCCCTCGTCAATTATACGTCTTACTTCATTATCTATCATTTCTGCAGTGTGTTGTGATTTAGATTTATTTCTAGATCCAGAAGAATACATATCTTCATTATTATCACCATAAAATACTGGTCCTACCACATCACTAAGCCCCCACTCCGTAACCATTGCGTGAGCCATTCTTGTCGCCATCTTGATATCTGAAGAGGCGCCAGAAGTAACTTTTTCTGTACCAAATATAATTTCTTCTGCTACTCTGCCGGCCATTGCCACTGCAATATCTGCTTTCATTTTCTCAAGAGCCATAGATAATCTATCATTTTCTGGCAATCTCATAACCATGCCAAGGGCTCTACCACGTGGAATAATCGTAGCTTTATGGATTGGATCAGATGCAGGGCAATGTAGCCCTACTAGGGCGTGACCTCCTTCATGATAGGCTGTTAATTTTTTTTCATCATCTGACATAGCGAGCGACTTTCTTTCTACACCCATTAACACCTTATCTTTAGCATCTTCCATATCATCCATATCGACAAGCTTTTTGTTTCTTCGTGCAGCAAGCAAGGCCGCTTCATTCACTAAATTATACAACTCTGCTCCTGAAAAACCTGGTGTACCACGAGCAATAATTTTTGGATCAACTGTATCGGAATATTTAACCTTTTTTAGATGTACTTTTAAAATCTGTTCTCTTCCTAACAAATCAGGGTGAGAAACAGTAATCTGACGATCAAATCTGCCTGGGCGTAGTAGCGCTGGGTCCAGAACATCAGGTCTATTAGTAGCAGCTATGATAACGACACCTTCGTTAGCCTCAAAACCATCCATTTCAACTAACATTTGATTCAATGTCTGTTCACGCTCATCATTGCCACCACCCATACCAATACCTCGGTGACGACCAACAGCATCAATTTCATCAATGAAAATTATACAAGGAGCATTTCTTTTACCTTGTTCAAACATGTCACGTACTCTACTAGCACCAACCCCGACAAACATTTCAACAAAATCAGAACCTGATATACTAAAAAATGGTACATTAGCCTCACCTGCAATAGATTTTGCCAACAATGTTTTACCAGTACCTGGAGGTCCTATTAACAAGCACCCTTTAGGGATTTGACCACCTAGTTTTTGAAACTTTCCAGGGTTTCTTAAAAAATCAACAATCTCAGATAATTCTGCCTTAGCCTCATCAATACCTGCAACATCGGCAAAGGTTATTTTAGGCCCTTTATCAGATGTAAGTTTAGCTTTTGATTTGCCAAAACCCATACCTTTACTACCACCTTGCATTTGACGCATAAAGAACACCCATACCCCAATGAGTAGCAACATAGGGAACCATGATATAAATATGCTAAACAATGAATGCATTTTAGTATCTGGAGGTATTACATCAATATGCACTTCATTTGCATTTAATTTATCAACCAACCCAGGATACTCTGTCGTATAGGTTGAAAAATGAGTACCATTGGCCAACACACCCTGTATATATCTACCTTGAATTTTTACTGAGTGCACTTGCCTTGATTCAACTTTATTTAAAAAGTCAGAAAAAGCTAAACTATCAGATTTCCCTGATAATCCATTACCTTGTAACATGTTAAAAGTAACGACCATTAGGACAAAAATACCTATCCAAATCAATATTTGTTTATGCTGCTTGTTCATTATTAAGTTCCTATAAGAAATGGGTAAAACGCGATACAAACTTTGGTTTAAATACTACCTGTAAAGCTTTATTAAATTCCATGTTATCATAATAAGATATATGGGGTATGGCTATTATTTTTTCAAGTTTTTTGACAATAGGCAGTGTAAATAAAATTGCTTTGTGATGCTGGGGGCTAAATTTTTGAAGCCTTTGTAGGTTGATATCACCCTTTAAATCTTGGTATTCTGCTAATGTTAGTGTGCTTATATAATATGATGGCTTGATATCTACCAATTGCAGGGCAAATCTATTATCCCAAATTAAGTTATTATAATTATTATATTGTATATTATTTATTTGCGACCTTTCTCTAAACACTAACAATTTACTATTATGTTCTCTTAATACACATCCATGAAGAGTATGTTTAACGCAAATTGTGTTCTCATGGATTATTTCTAGGATTTTTTTTATACTCCTAAAGCGCGGCAATGTAATAGCACCACTAACTACAGTTAAAATATAGCTTAGAATCTGAATCTGAATGTCTACTATTACTGATCTAAAATTGCTTAGGTCAATGACAGCACAGCCATAATTATTAATACATACCGACTCAGCCATGGTACGTATAAGTAACTGATTAAGATCATTAGCTGTTTGATTAACGGCCTGCATCTCACTAAATAATTGTTCCCTTTCTAACCTAGAAAACGTTGCTATTTGTTGTCGCACTCGATTACGTTCATATATATCAAGTTTATTAGATTGGTCATCCAACCAACTAATATTATGCTTTGTTAAATAAGTGATTAAATCAACTTTATGAAATTTTATTAAGGGCCTTAATATTTGGATATTATTATAAAAAAAACTTGAGGAATAGCTTAAACCAAACACACCACTTTTCTTTCTTTTCCTCATCAGATATGTTTCTAGCATATCATCTATATGATGCCCCGTAAGCATTGTATCAATTGCAAGTTGATGACATTTTTGGGTCATCAATTGGTATCTAGCTTCTCTTGCTCTTGCTTGCAAAGCAACTTTACTGGCGTTATTATTCCATTCAAATTCATAGAATTCTAGACCCAAGATCTGGCATTGCTGTTGTACTAATGCTATTTCTTGTTTTGATTCCAAACGAAGATTATGGTTTACACTGAACACAACCAGTTTAACCCCTCTTTGTTTCGCCCAATATAATGACAGATTTAACAAGGCGACTGAATCACTACCACCAGAAACAGCCAATGCAACCGACTTAGTAGCGGAATCTACTAGGTAATCCATATAATTACAAAAAGCATCTTGTATATTTTTACTTAAGAACACATGCTTATATTGCATAACAAATTATTTAAATACACCTTTAGAATATAGACTTTCAATAGTTTTATCAAGTTTGAGCGCCAATTCTTGTTTAATCTGTTCTATATCCTCAATTTTCTCATTATTTTTGATATAATCAAGATTACCAGCTACCGCATCACGCAGTAAGTTCTCTAGTATTTGTTCCTTTGTATTTTGTCCATTCATATATTTAAGTGCAGATTTCCTAAAACTATTGATGAAAATTGCTTGATGATTCGGACTTGTAATCCAATCCTTGTTTGTATTATGTACTTGGTGAAATATCAACTGATCTACGACCGGTTTAGTAAGGTGAATTTTGTTTTTGTCTCTCTCATACACATTAATTTCCATAAAACCTTTCATAATAAGACTCATCGCATTATCAAGTAATTCAGCCTCGATTGTTGTTTTCTCGTCAGTTGGAAAAATTTTATTAGCCAATGCAACAATTCTGTCAAATTTAATTGGATATCCACGATGTGCAGATAATACATAAAATACAGCTTTTAAATACGGTGAAGAAATAGACACTGACTGATTGTTACTTTGCAAAAAATAAAAATCTATTGCTTTCTCGCTTATCAAATCTACATATTCAAAAGCTTTTTCTGGTACAATATCCAGGGAGAGAGCAAATTGTCGTATCTGATCAGTATTCAGATTCCTGTTCAAACTTACGTCCCTATGACAAAGCAACGTACTTCTGAATTTTCGATTATTAATAAAATCCAAATATTGTGCTGTGCCTACAATATCATTTTCAGTATTTAAGTTTTTTTCTACTGATGCTTGCATACTATCTAAATACATAGTAGATAATGATACATCCGACAAATATTGCAAATTATGCTTTCTTGCTTTATCAAGAAACTCGCTAAAATAAAATTGATAATTATTTTCTTCTAAATGATCATGCCTGAGATAATGATCACTGCGTTCTGCCAGTATTTTGGCTTCCTGAAGAAGTATTTTACTGTAAGGGGTATCTGTTTTTGCGAGACTATCTTGAACAAAACTCAATAACTCTCTGGCCTGCCTTACTTTATCCTGAGAATTAGAAAAACCCTTAGTATGATACAACATCATATCACGAATAGTTTTTGATATGTTCCATCCAGGCAAGGTATTGTAACTAATATATACAACACCGTTTCTGGCTAAATTCTTGTTAGATATTTCTAAAATTTTCTCTTGGATATTTTCTGGCACCCACGAAAAAACACCATGGCATATTATATAATCAAATTCACCAAAAGATTTATCAACATCTATAATCGAACAATGTCTAAGTTCAATATTTGTAATACCCAAAGCATTAATATCGCTTTGTCCTCTTGCAATCTGTTTTGCAGATAAATCAATACCAAGATACCTTCCTTGTGGATAATGAATTGCATGAGGTATTAAATTGCCACCTGCTGCACAACCTAGTTCAAGTACTCTCGCATCCTCAATTGGCGGAGGTCTCATACCAAAGAACGTAGCAAGTGTGGCTAAATTTAAAGGTGACGCCAACGGATAAGGATAACTTTCATAAGGCATCTCATCATATGAATTGTTTTTTAAACTATCCCTCATGAGCACTTATTTTGACATTATTTAATAACAATGCATTAAGCAGGAATTTTAAATTTAACTCCTATCATGAAATCAGCAACACCAATCGTTTTTTTGATAGGAGACTGAGATACAAAGACTCCTGCGTCGTTTTTTGTATCGTATTTAAATTTTATGCCATTTACAACCATCAATTTTGCTCCCAGGTCTATACTTACATTTTCGGTAAAATCATAGGTAATACCACCACCAAATTGCAAGACAGGACAATTATTTTTGCTTTTTGTCGCTCTAAAAAATGGATAATCATTCCCCATCCCTACCCCTGCAAGCGCATCTGTAGTAGTGAGTTTGGGTTTAATTGATACTTTAGCAATACCACCACCAGCCGTAAGATACGGCTTAATACCTGCATATTGTTGAGGTATTTCATAAATTAAGTTCAATGTATAAATATTTGCTGAAACCTTAGTTCTATCTGATGTTTCTGGTATAGACACTCCTGGCATAACAGCAGTTTCTGGTAAGGTATATTTAAATATATATTTAGGTTGGTGCGCTGCAGAAAGTTCGATCATCATACCTGGATAAAAACTATAACCCACACTTATTCCAAACTGATTAGATTGTTTTATTCTAAATCTAGAATTGGTTTCATCGTGTGAAAAACTTTTTATCACTGGCTCCGATATACCAAATTTTGTGCTAACATATACATACTCATCCTCAGCATTATCTGCATAAATAATACTTGGCCAAATGATAAAAAAATTAGCAACTAAAATAATAAATGAGCTTTTTATTTTTTTCATAATTTTATTAATTTTTTATATGAAGTAAGCCACGATTATATATAAGAAGATGTCACCGTCAATTTAAACTTCTTATGTAAACATCAAGTTCTAGTATAAGTCGAATTTGCTTCATACAATATCTATAATTAAAGCAATTTGTGATAAAACTCTTAAACACCTATATTGTCCATTATTTGCTGCCACCCTGAACCAGAGTATCGCAACACACGTATCCTATATATAGTATGTCAAGAAAAAAAACATACTATATATGCAAATTTATTGTTGAATGCGAGGGTATTGCTAGCTATCATTAGCACAATAATTTTACTTGCAACAATTGCTTAAAAAAATAAATAATAAAAAGATATTACAAGGAGCTTTATACCAAATTATGACTAGTGCAAAAAAAACTAACTACAAGGTTAAAATTGACAGAAGTAGAGACAAATTATTAACCGATTTTGGTAAAGCTGTTTTAAAAGATAGGTATCTTATAAACGGTGAAGATTACCAAGACTTATTTGCTAGAGTAGCCTCTTATTACGGTGATAATACAGATCATGCTAATAGAATGTATGATTATATAAGTAAGCTTCGGTTTATGCCTTCTACTCCGATATTAAGTAATGGCGGTATTGATCGCGGGTTACCTATTTCTTGTTTTTTGAATGAAACAGATGATAGCCTTGAGAGTATAGTCAATTTGTGGACAGAAAATGTTTGGCTCGCTTCTAAAGGAGGAGGAATAGGCAGTTATTGGGGAAATGTACGATCAATTAATGAAACTGTTCATGGTAATGGTAAAACCTCTGGTATAGTTCCTTTCCTAAAGGTACAGGACTCTATGACTCTGGCAATTTCGCAAGGATCACTAAGACGCGGTAGTTCAGCTGTCTATTTACCTATTGACCATCCTGAAATAGAAGAATTTATCGATTTGCGCAGGCCAACTGGCGGTGATGTTAATAGAAGGGCCCTTAATATACATCACGGCGTAGTGATTCCAGATGCATTTATGCATGCTGTAGAAAAAGATGGGAATTGGCCTTTGATCAGTCCATTAACTAAGAAACAAATTAGCACTGTTAAAGCTCGTGATCTTTGGACTAAATTATTAACAACTAGAATAGAAACTGGTGAACCTTATCTATTGTTTATCGATGCGGTAAATAAAGCTATTCCAGAGCATCATAAAAAATTAGGCTTAAAAGTCAAAACATCCAATTTATGTTCTGAAATAACTTTACCCACAGGAAAAGATCATCTTGGTAAAGATAGAACAGCAGTATGTTGTTTATCTTCTGTTAATCTTGAGTACTACCAGGAATGGAATCAGAATCCTGATTTTATTCCAGATATAATGAGATTTTTAGATAATGTACTTGAAGATTTTATTCAATTAGCACCTGACACTATGTACCGGGCCAAATACGCCGCAATGAGAGAGCGTAGTATTGGTCTTGGCACTATGGGTTTTCATTCATTCTTACAGTCGCAAGATGTACCAATTGAATCGGTGATGTCTAAAGTATGGAATAATAAAATTTTTGAGCATATTCACCAAGAAACAGATAAAGCTTCTAAATTGCTAGCAGGAGAACGAGGGGCTTGCCCGGATGCAGCAGAGGTTGGAGCTCAAGAAAGGTTTAGTAATAAGACGTCTATTGAGCCAACTGCTTCTATTTCAATTATTTGCGGTAATTCTTCACCAGGTATTGAACCTTTTGCTGCTAATAGTTTTACTCAAAAAACTTTAACAGGCTCATTTACCGTTAAGAATAAGAATTTAATAAAATTACTTGAGGAGAAAGGGTTTAATAATGAACAGGTATGGTCTTCAATCTCAACACACGAAGGATCTGTTCAGCACTTAAATTTTTTAACTGATCATGAAAAAGATGTGTTTAAAACAGCTTATGAAATAGATCAACATTGGTTAATCGAACTTGCTGCTGATCGTACACCGCATATTTCTCAGGCTCAATCTTTGAATATTTTTATGGCTGGTAATATTAGTAAACAATATTTACATGATATTCATTTTAAGGCCTGGAAAAAAGGGGTAAAGAGCGCCTATTATGCAAGATCAACATCTATTCAAAGAGCGGACAAGGTTTCTCATAACGTAACTCAGGCGCAAGATATGATAGATCTAGAAAAAAATAATAATGTTTTGAATCGTACAACACAAGAAGCTACTATCGAAAATAATTACGACGAGTGCTTATCTTGTCAATAACATAGAGGAGAATTATTAATGTCATTACTAAACGCAAAACCAATATATAAACCATTTGCATACCCTTGGGCTTATGAAGCTTGGCATACGCAACAAAAGATACACTGGCTACCGGAAGAAGTTCCTTTAGCAGACGATGTAAAAGACTGGAAATACAATTTATCATCTGGAGAAAAACATTTATTAACTCAGATTTTTCGCTTTTTCACTCAAGCAGATATTGAAGTTAATAACTGTTATATGAAGCATTATTCTCAAGTATTTCAGCCAACAGAAATACAGATGATGCTAGCTGCTTTTTCTAATATGGAAACAATTCACATCGCTGCTTATTCCCACTTACTTGACACAATAGGCATGGATGAATCTGAGTATCAGGCTTTCATGAAGTATAAAGAAATGAAAGATAAATATGATTATATGCAGAAATTTGGAGTTGAAACCAAAGAGGATATAGCAACCACCTTGGCTGTTTTTGGTGCATTTACTGAAGGGCTGCAACTATTTGCATCTTTTGCTATTTTATTGAATTTTCCAAGATTTAATAAAATGAAAGGTATGGGACAAATAGTCACATGGTCAGTACGTGATGAAACTTTGCATACCAACTCAATCATTCGCTTATTTAAAACTTTTGTGCAAGAGAACCCCGAAGTATGGAATGAAAAACTCAGAAGTAGGCTTTATGAAGCATGCGCCACTATCGTCCATTTCGAAGATGCTTTTATTGAGCTTGCCTTTGAAGTTGGCGGCATTGAGGGTCTTACCGCCCGTGAAGTGCGTCAATATATTAGATATATTGCCGACCGTAGATTAATGCAGTTAGGTTTAAAAGAGATTTATCTTGTAGACCACAATCCACTGCCATGGCTGGATGAAATCTTAAATGGGGTTGAACATACTAATTTTTTTGAAAATAGAGTAACCGAATATACTAAGGCCGCAACTACAGGCACTTGGGACGATGTGTTTATTAATATGGATAAAAAACAGTCCCCTAAAGCAGCATCAAAGTAACCTTAATTTTGCTATACTAATGCGTTAAAAGAAATTATTGCATATTTTTGTATAGTAGTTACTATCCACGCTCAAGTTAAGGCAAAGCTATTATGTTATGAAAAAAGTCAGTAACAGTTCGGAAATTTCTGGTCAGAAGGCGAATAAACGACCTTTTATGACAATGAAAGAGCGTAAAATATATAATAAATGGAGATTAAGAATTCTCTGCTTTATTATCATTGGATATGGCACCTATTATTTGTGCAGACAAAACTTTTCCATGATAATGCCCGTCTATCTGGAAGAGTTTGGCTATAGTAAAACTCAACTCGGTTTTGTCTTATCACTAGCTTCCATAGTGTATGGGATTGGCAAGTTTGCCAATGGCTATCTCAGTGATCAATCCAATGCTAGATATTTTATGCCACTAGGATTAGTATGTTCTGCTGTCATCACGTTTGCCTTAGGTTTTGCAGATAGTTTATGGTTGTTTGGTTTTTTATGGGTTCTCAATAACTGGTTTCAATCTATGGGCTGGCCTCCTGCAGCTAGAATGCTTACTCACTGGTTTGCACCACATGAACTTGGTACAAAATGGGCGCTTGGATCTGCATCGCATCAAGTGGGTGGAGCAATGACTTTGATATTGTCTGGGTATTTAGTAACAAGTTTTGGTTGGAGATACGCATTTTTTGTGCCTGCATTGGTGGCCGTCATTATTTCTGTTGTGTTGTTTAACCGATTACGCCAATCACCAAAAGAGCTGGGTTTTCCGCTAGTTGAGGCTTATAAGGGCGATGAACAATTTATTGAAGATACTAGCAACGATCATTTGTCTACATTACAGATTTTTTGTCAAGTGTTCGCTAATAAGAATATGTGGCTCATAGGCCTTGCTAATATGTGTGTATATATTGTACGAATAGGTATCATTTTCTGGGCCCCTTTATTTCTTAAGGAATTCAAAAATATGTCACTTACTAATGCGGGCTGGCAAGTCGCTGCCTACGAATTAGTTGGGCTTGTTGGCGGTATTGCGGCTGGCTGGTGTTCAGATCGTATATTTAAGGGGCAAAGAGGCCCTGTAGGTACGATTTTTATGATTATACTTGCAATATGCCTGTTTCTCTTTTGGCAAATACCTGCAGAATATAATCGAATTGGCTTAATAGCTTTAATTTTAGTTGGTTTCTTTGTGTATGGGCCGCAAATTTTAATAGGAGTTGCTTCAGCTGATTTTACTTCAAAAAAAGCTATTGGCACGGCAAATGGCTTTGTTGGTACTATGGGGTATATAGGTTCTGCATTGTCTGGAATGTGTGTTGGTGCATTAATCGACTATATTGGATGGAATGGAGCCTTTCTCTTTTTCATATTTGCTGCCTTACTTGGGTCATATTTATTTTATCTAACATGGCACAAGGTAAATTGACATAGATATGAATGTGCGGTTAATCTTAAAGAATAAATTGCAATAGGTTGAATCTTAAATTATGATATTATCAGATCAAATTTATACTATTTTATGTGTAATATTTACAGTATTTATCATAGTAGGTAATTTAATCTACCAAAAATTCGTCTGCTTACCTATTCTGCCCTTTCATACATTCGAATTATCTGTAGGTGCTATCACGTATCCCTTAACATTTTTGCTTACAGATCTAATTGCTGAATTTTATGGCAAAGATAGAGCTAATTTTTGTGTAAAACTAGCAATTGTAATGAACATTATTATTGCCCTAGTAATTATGATGATGGATCAATTAAATGCTACTACATGGTCCAAAATTGATAATGATACTTTTCATCATGTTTTTGGCTTGTATAGTGTTGCCTTTATAGGATCTATTATTGCTTGTTATATTGCTCAATTAATTGATATTACAATCTATTTATGGATAAGAAGACTAACCAATAGTAGATTCCTGTGGCTTCGCAATAATGGCAGTACAGCAATTTCATTATTTGCTGACACAGTTATTGTTATTACCTTTATGACTTTTTTTGGTATCCTGCCAATAGAACGTATGTGGCCTCTGATTTTAAATAGTTACTTATTCAAACTGTTTTTTACCGTCTCTAGTACGCCGTTATTTTATTTATGTGTGTGGGTCATAAGACGGTTATTAAATAACGATAAGAAGCACATCAGCTTTACTAAACCACATTAGAGCGTTCGGCCGCCTTACTACATTTGATTTTATATTCTTTATTGAGTTCTAAAACTGCCCACAACCATACAATAGAAATTGCAATAAAAGCTACCATCAGGAAGGTAGAAATTGATTGATAAGTTGCGGCAGGAAAAATAACAAATATTATCGATTGCAAAAAAGCGCCTCCAGATTTACCTAACTTAGTACCAATCATATCCGCAGCTGCCTTACCCCTTGTTTGTATAGGCTCTTCGAGTGGTACATAAGACATTTCTTTTGTAGAATCAAATAACGTATATTTACTCGACTTACTTAAAATATTCTGTATTGCCCCTATTGTTATCGCTAGAATTATTGGGTCCCTACAAGCAAATGATACCATCATAAATGTGGCAACTAAATTAAAATTCACTACCACAAAAAACCCCAAACCTGTGACCAGGACCATTATGGGTGTAATAATGGCGGCTGACAACCATCCCAATTTTCTTACTATATTGGAACCAAGTACCACAAAACACAAAGTTAATATGCCTGTGTAACTTAAATAATTACCAATAAAAGCTGCAAACTCTGTAGGAGTTTTATATATTTTGGACGCTTCTGATTTCCATGGTCCCTCTATTAGATTAATAGCCATACCATAACATATAAGTAAAATGGCTATCAATCGAATATATCTAGATCCAGCAACTATCTGGATACTTTCTTTTAAACTTAGTTGATTTTTTTTGACTTTAAATTTCAAATTACTAGTAGTTGTAGTATCCAGTATTTTATGATTTAGAAACCAGAATATTATAAGAGCAATCACCCCAAGTACTGTCACTACTGACACCACAATTTGAATAGTTATCACGCTTTTAGCACTAGAAAGAGCAAATATTTTTTGAGAATATGAGTTAATTTCTGGTAAATTGAGCAAAAAAGTGCCAGAAAGGTACAAACCTGTTTGCCCTAGCAAACCAAAAAGTGGATAAAATCTTTTAGATTCATCAACTGACGTGATCTTATTTACAAACTGCCAAAAAAGCAAAGCAAATATGGCATTTGGCCATAACTCAGCAATGATATAAAATAAAGAAAAACTCCAATTAGAGAGTAATAAGATAAACCACTTTAAATTAGGGGAATTTACTATCAACTTGCTAGCTATTTGCGGGTCAAGATGTAATTCTTTATGATGAGGAAATAAATAAAAAGCAAATAACAGGAAGAAGCCTAAAAATGTTGACATAGTAAGGTAAAAAATATTTTCTCCCTTCATTACACTGACAAGTTTTACATAAATAATTGTTACTAAAAAGGCTGCTGGTAATACCCCCCAAAACTTTAAAAAGGAAATAGTTTCCGTACCCATCATAGTATTAATTACACTATCCTTCATTGCGCGTATTAGGTTCTGTATGCCTAATATACAAAACATCAACAAAGTTATAGATAAGAATTTAGGCAATTCTGAACGTGCAATAGGCCAAAGATAATCTAGGATTTTCTTGTAATAAGTAATTGGAGGAGAAGGGGGCTCAGAAAAAGTATTTTTAGGTTGTATATTTTCTGAAATACTACTCATACTGGACTTAACCAAGGTTGTTAATGTATCAGTTATGTCAGCATAATATAGAATTACTAACTAAGAGTCAATACTCTCATGCTATCATCTAATTTATATAGCCTAAATAAAAAAACATATCTCAGCGTGCGTAAGTAATATTAAATACATTTAAGCTATTTAGAATAGTTTATTTCTGGATTTTATACCAATCAACCTTGCGAGTCAGAATCATTATTGAGGCAAGCATTAGAAATAGAAGTAAAGTACCCATTAGCAATGCATGATCTTGCGAAAGTATTATACAATAAAGCATTATATATAATCCTACTAAAGAAAGTGCAAGTGTTAAACCTCTCTTATAACTATGTAGAACAAAAGTTGTATAGTACCCCAAAAGCCCTGCACACGATATACTAGCTATTATATAAGAGTGCATAAAACTCATATGTTCTGATAAGGAAAGAAGCAATAAATAGAAAATCACTAACGATAATCCTACCAAAGTATAATGCACAGGATGAATAGTTATCGGCCCCAAAATTTCAACTAATAATAAAGCAATAAATGTTAGGATAATGAATAATATACAATATTTTAGGGAACGTGTTACTTCCTGGTATATATCTATACCCTGGTATAAAGAGACGCCTGAGTTTAAATTATTAAAGTCTTGACATTTATCGTTATAAATACAATTTTCAAAATTTTCCAAAATATTACTGTTTAAAGAAGATATCTGCCACTGCGCAGCAAAGCCTTCTTTTGTAATCTGGCGATTTGTTGGGGCAAATTTCCCTCTAAAACTAGGGTTGGGCCATAAGGATTCTACACTAATCTCCGTATATTTCCCTATCGGGGTAAAAGAAAGTTTTTCTACACCCTGTAATTCAAAATTATAGTCAAAAGATATTTTTTGTTCTTTTTTATACTCTATCTTGAAATTTGCATGCGTTCCATATGGAAAGATTGGGCTTTGTGTACCAGGCATAATAGGTACATCTTTGCCATTAACCTTCAAATGCATAACAGGGCTGATACCAATTATATTATCTAATGCCAGTATTAGATATGGGTCCTTATATTCAAGCATATTATCTGTGGGATCGAATAATTCAGAAATATCAAAATATCCCTGTGCTGCAACAATTGCACTATAGGTAGGAACTTTATAAATACCTTTATACAGCTCCTTTGGATATAAAGTATTCTGTATAGATATAGTCTCAGGTAAAAAATATTTATTTTTCCATACTTCTTGTAGTTTTGTAGAATTAGCTAAATCTACATTTTTTTCAGATTTGGTCAAATAAGGTACAACCAGAATAATACCTTTGATCTGTTGGGATCCGCCTATACTATTAGCAATAGCACTAATTGCTACATTTTTATAATGCTGCCTATCTTCAGATGTTGAACTAATCATCTGAAGAGGAATCATTAATAATAAGGTAAGAAACAAAATCGTCGCTAGCTTAACAAACAAAGTGTTCATAAAAAAACTCCTAAAGTCAACCCTATCCTACATTACCACGCAACTACCCAAAATACCAGGTGTAGACTGCTCTACATTTGACTCTGATTCACCGGCTATCGGTATATCATTAACTGTACTATTAACATCATCCAATTGTACTAGGTCTAACTCTAGTGGCTGCTCGGCTTGTATAGTAGTAGAACCAGATGGGTCAATAGAGTCTGCCAATGCATCGCCGCCGCCAGAGCTACCAGGTGGCTGCTGCTCTGGATCTGGATCTGGATCTGCCGCACCAGCAACTGCATCACTGACATCTTCAAATTTTGCTATGTCTAAATTATGATTAGTTTTGCTATCAAAATCACTTAGTATATTATTTTCTTGCGGCAAAATTTCTTCGATATCAAGCTGATATAGCTGTTCGCCAAATTGTATAGTAGAACCAGGTGGAACAATAGTATTTGATACTGTAATCGCTCCAGCTACTGCATGGTCAAGTAATTTTTGCCCTTCACACAATAATGTATAAACCACTTTAGGTAAAGCTAGCACGTTTGCATATGCACTGAACTCATGTTGCAGACCATTTACATTAGATATATCCATATGCGTTGCGCCAGCAGACTCAAGCGCGCCTTTTAAACGAGTGTCATAGTCACCTACCCCAATACTATATATTGATAGAGTAGTATCATGATCGCACCCGGATACTACTTTCATTACATCTTTATTTGTATGATTTCCTTCATTATGTTGACCATCAGTAACAACTATTCTTGCTTTATTAGAGGAATCCGATTCTTTGATGAGTTTTAAATACTTATGCACTGTGCCAAAAAGATTAGTTCTACCACTAGCTGTTAGGGAATCTAAATACTTGGTTACTGGATCTATATCACCATTTTCACAGTGTATGCGTTGTTGGTAATCATTCGTAGAAAAAGAAACAGTCACTATATCCAATAAATCTACTGTATTAGCAATAGTTTTGAGTATTGCTTTTACTTGTTGTTTATATGTCAGCATATAATCCTCCATACTACCGCTTGTATCTAATACAAGATATAGCTCTAGACTATCAGAACATTGAAGATCACCTTTTGGAGGTATCATTATAGGGCGAAATCCTTCCTCACCTGCCAATGTTAACTCAGGATGCCCTACCATTCCTCCACTCACTTTTGCCATATATTGAAGCATATGATCTTTGTTTATCACATAAGAATTTTCATCATTCCCATGCAATGGTTGAACAATGACTGGTGGCAAATCCAAATGTACGTGCGATAATTCATTAAATATTGATTGAATAACAGGACCAAAATTTAACTGCAGTTGCAACGAATTACCCTGTTGAGTTAATTGCAGCAAACTATTGCCAATATCGAAATCAGCATCAGCATCTCTGTCAATTAGAGGTGCTTGGCCTTTTAGAATTTTAGTAATGTGCTGCATATCCACTAAATTCTGCTGCACCAATTTCCAAGCTCCTTTTTGCATGTCGGCACGCCCAGATGAACTACAATGTAATTCTGCATTAAGTATATTTACACCTGCTGTATCTCCTAAAGAATCAGGAACAATCTTTAGTTCACTTAAATATTGAGGATCAAAAATTTTCAATAATAATTCCGCTACTGTTAAATTAGGTAAATCTAATAGCTCCTTCGGAATAATAATATCCTTAGACTTGGTGTCAGACAGGTGCACACCACTTATTGCTTGTTCATCTGCAGCAGCGATCAACGCACTATCTTGATCCTGCATACGTACTGCGTGTAATACTTTCGATTTTAAAGTATCTTGGTGACATAATACACCTTGTAAATCCTCTATAGATTCTGAGGCTCCGACTACGTGAACTCCATCATGGTCCACAGATATAACCCTAATCGATGATTTTGCAACTACTGAATCTATATAAGTAATTGCCATTTTGCTGCTTCTGACATATGTAGTGGCATAAGTAAATCTCCTCCTAAATTATAGGATGTATGATAAATTCTTAATATTCTTTAGTCAACTATAAATTAAAATTTAGATCTTGCCCTCTAGCAATAGAATTCCTTATTCTTTGCATTAGATCTTGGTAATATTGGATATTATGCCAGGTCATCAGCATAGAACCAATCATTTCTCCAACCCTAACGGTATGGTGCAGATAAGCCTTGGAGTAACTTGTACATGCTGGGCAAGGACAATCTAATTCTAGTGGCTCAGAATCATTAGCATATTTACTATTCCGAATATTTACAGTGCCATATTTAGTAAAAGCTTGTCCGTTTCTACCTGAGCGTGTAGGAATAACGCAATCAAACATATCCACTCCACGCTTTACAGCGCCAATAATATCATCTGGTTTACCAACCCCCATGAGATATCTTGGCTTATTTTCTGGTATTAGATCTGTTGCATAATCTAACACTGAAAACATTTCTTGTTGCCCCTCACCAACAGCTAAACCACCAATAGCGTACCCCTCAAAATCCAGATCCAGTAAATCCTGAGCTGATTGAGCACGTAGATCCTGGTAAACTCCTCCTTGCACAATACCAAACTGAGCATAACCATCTCTTTGAATAAATGCACTACGTGAACGTTGAGCCCAGCGTGATGTTAATTCCATTGAATCCTTAGCTTCCTCAAAGGAAGCAGGATATGGCGTACACTCATCAAAGGCCATAGTAATTGTACTATCTAATTTATGTTGGATTTCTGTTGAGTATTCAGGCGTTAGCATATATTTGCTGCCATCAATATGAGAATTAAACTGCACCCCCTGCTCAGTAATTTTACGCAAGGCAGCTAATGACATCACTTGGAACCCGCCAGAATCTGTCAATACAGGACCAGACCAATTCATAAATTTCCGCAGCCCTCCTAGCTTCTCTATGCAATCAGCTCCTGGCCTTAACATTAAATGATATGTATTTCCTAGTACTATATCATTACCAGTCTGCGCCACAGATTCTGGCAGCATAGCCTTAACTGTACCCCTCGTGCCGACGGACATAAAAGCTGGGGTTCTAATAATACCATGAGCAGTATTAATTATTCCAGTACGGGCTTTTTTATGTTTAGCTTGAATTTGGAAATTAAATTTCATCTATTAATATAGAAATATAAGATTAAATAGCAGCTGATATTAAACTATCAATTATTTGCAATAAGAGCAAAAATTAATATAGCTATATTACTATACTAATTTTTAATGACTATATATTTTTTGTAATTAATTAGATTCCTTATAATTCACTCTTTATGTAAATTAGGAATTTGTAGAATCAACTTTTGTCATTGATTTTACCTTACTGACTAAACGGCTTACCTTTCTTGAAGCTGTGTTTTTTGGTATCAATTTGCATGATGCACCTTTCATAATCTCCGACTGAGCTTTATGCATATGCTTTGCCGCTTCTTCAGATGAACCAGCAGAAACTGCGGCCAAAACTTTTTTAATACAAGTTTTTATGTGACTTTTTCTATTTTTATTAACTTGCGCCTTACGTACTGTTTGTCTAATAGATTTTTTAGTCGCTGAATGATTTGCCATAATTTCTCAATTCCTATTCTTGAATTTCTTGTTCTGTTGTATCTGATTTAGGAGTCATGCAACCTTTTGCTTTAACATCTCTATTCACAAACTCTATGTATGCTATTGGCGCTCTGTCCCCGTATCTAAACCCAGCCTTAACAACTCTTGTATAGCCTCCAGGACGTTCTTTATATCTTGCAGCCAAAATTGACATTAACTTATTCGCTGCCACTTTATCTTTTATCCGTGCAATAATATCACGGTGTGCAGCTAATGTACCTTTTCTTGCCTTAGTTACTAAGCGTTCTACTATTGGTCTTAAAGCCTTTGCTTTAGGCACGGTTGTTTGTATCTGCTCATTCATAATTAAAGAAGTAGCCATATTTGCAAACATAGCTTTCCTATGAGAGGATGTTCTGTTTAATTTTTTTCCTTTGATCTTATGACGCATCTTACTTACCTAAATATTTCACTTGATTGACTTTCCTTGTTATTAAATTTAATAAGGCTCTTCGTGTTTTTTTGCTAAATCTTCAATATTCTCTGGTGGCCAATCTGGTACATCCATACCGAATTTTAGATTATGCTTAGACAAAACATCCTTAATTTCATTTAGTGATTTTCTACCAAAATTTTGTGTGCGCAACATTTCTGATTCAGTTTTACTTACCAAATCACCTATATAAACTATGTTATCGTTTTGCAAACAGTTTCTTGATCTAACAGACAACTCAAGTTCATCAACTGTTTTTAACAGGAATGGATTATATTCTAATTCATTTTCAACTTCTTGCTTTTCATCATCTTCCTCTTCAAAAGAAATAAAGATCTGCAACTGATCCTGCAAGATTCTGGCAGCTAAAGCAATAGACATTTCTGGCGTTATAGAACCATCTGTCTCAACACTCATGATAAGCTTATCATAGTCAGTAACTTTACCAACACGAGTATCTTCTACTTTATAAGAAACTCTTCTGACTGGACTGAACAATGCATCTATTGCAACTACCCCTATGGAGGTTTCCTGCGTTGCGCCACTATTGGCAGGCACATATCCTCTGCCAGTCTCGCAACATAATTCCATCTCAAAATCTGCATCCTTTGACAAAGTACAAATAACTTGCTCTGGATTTAAAATTTCAACATCTGATTCTTTGTTAATCATTCCTGCCGTAATAACACAAGGGCCCTTTGCCTTGATTAACACACTCTTCTTTTCTGCGGAATGCATTTTTATTGCGACTTTTTTTAGGTTGAGAATAACATCAACTAGATCTTCTTTTATTCCTAATTTAGCAGAAAATTCATGCACGACACCTGGAATCTTCACTGCTGATATAGCAGCGCCTTGAAGGGAGGACAACAAAATTCTTCTTAGTGCATTACCAATAGTCAACCCAAAACCACGTTCCAATGGTTCTATAGTAATATTTGCAACGTTATCAGAATTGTTTTTTTGATTGCACATAATTTTTGATGGCTTAATCAATGAATTCCAATTTTTGTTCAATGATAACATAAAATATCTCTTCCTTAAAATCTTTTAATCTATACTCTTCTTCTTTTAGGAGGTCTCACACCATTGTGAGCAACACCAGAAACATCTGTAATAGAAGTTACAACAAAATTCTGGCTAAAAACAGCTCTCATTGCTGATTCCCTCTGTGAGCCAGCACCTTTTACTCTAATTGTCACAGTTTTAAGACCGTGGTCTTTAGCTTCCTTTGCAACCTTGTCTACTGTAAGTTGAGCTGCGTAAGGTGTAGCTTTTTTTGCCCCTTTAAAACCTTGAGCGCCAGCGGTAGATAATGCTATCACGTTACCTTGAACATCAGTCACTGTAACAATTGTATTATTGAAAGTCGCTTTTATATGGACTATCCCGAGGCTGATATTTTTCTTTTTCTTTTTAGCTTTATTTGTTGGACTCATTGTTCTACATCCCTATTTATTTTTTCTTACCAGCTATTGCAACAGCCTTACCCTTCCTTGTCCTAGCATTAGAATGAGTATTTTGACCACGCACAGGTAATCTTTTTATATGTCTTAAACCTTGATAATTACGTAAATCTTTTTTTGCCTTAATATTTAGACTTACTTCTTTTCTAAGGTTTCCCTCTACATGAAAATTTGCATCAATTTCATTTCTAAGAGCTACTAGGTCTTGGTCCTGCAAATCCTTTACCCTTATATCTGTAGAGATACCAGTATTTTTACAAATCTTTTGAGCTGAGGTCAACCCAACACCATAAATGTACGTTAAGCTAATCACCAATCTCTTATTCGGTGGAATGTTTACACCTGCAATCCTTGCCACAAAATTTCTCCAACTTTAAACAATAATTAGAAACAGAATAATATAAAAATCTCTGACAAAGTCAAACCCTTTTTATATTATCCAACACATCTTCAATCACTTTTTTCTTATCTTGAGCAGCATTAACAGTATAATACCTAGCTCTTTTTTTATAAAATTCTATCATAGGCACAGTTTCCTTTCTATATGAAACTAGTCTTGCCATAATAGTTTTTTCATCATCATCTGATCTTACCGACAATGATTTCGTTCTACATGTATCACAATAACCTTGGGCCAGGGGTGGAGCATAGACTTTATTATAAGTCCTACCACATACCTCACAAGTTATGCGACCTAATATACGATTCGCCGCCTCTTTATCATCCAGATCTAGAAAAATTGTTGTAATATCAGCTTTGACATTCTCAACAAGGTATTCTGCTTGTGATAGCGTCCTTGGATAACCATCTAAAATACAACCGTTTTTACATGCATCTGATAAAATATAATTTTTTACAATTTTATTAACAAAATCACTAGGAACTAAGGCTCCTGTATCCATATATTTCATTAAGAGTGCCGAATCTTCACCTTTATCCTTAATCATTTTCCTAAATATATCACCCGTTGATATATGTGGTATCGACATCTTTTGTGCAAGCAAATGACCCTGTGTTCCTTTTCCGGAGCCAGGTAGACCCATAAGAATTATTATCTTCTTAGTCATCTATCCTTAAGCCTCATTTTTTTTACCAATTTCTCATACCTACCACTAAAAAGATGCGTTTGAATTTGAGCAAAAGTATCAAGCACTACATTAACCACAATTAAGAAGCTTGTGCCTCCTAAAGCAAATGACACTGAAAATTTATTCATCAATAATTCTGGCACAATACAAACCACAGATAGATATATACCACCGATGACTGTTAACCTTGTTAGTAAATAATCGAAATATTCTGCTGTATTCTTGCCAGGTCTACGACCGGGGACATACGCCCCATGCTTTTTTAAATTATTAGCTGTATCTTCGGAATTAAATACAATGGCTGTATAAAAGAAACTAAAAAATAATATCAGGGCTGTATAAAGAATTATAAATAGCGGTTTTCCATGACCTAAATACCTTGCAACACCTGCTAAAAACTCTGAATCTTTACCTGAAAAATCTGCTATAGTAGCTGGAAAAAGCAATACTGAGCTTGCAAAGATCGGCGGAATAACTCCAGAAGTATTTAACTTTAAAGGCATATGTGTAGAATCACCACCATATACCTTATTACCTACCTGCCTTTTTGGATATTGAACTAGAACTTTACGCTGGGCTCGTTCAAAGTAAATAATAATAGTAATCATCGCAAGCACGCCGGCGCAAATAGCCATCACTAATAATGGTGACATCACACCTTTACGAGACAGTTCGAACATACCTATTACTGCACTAGGCAAGCCGGAAATAATACCTATAAAAATAATTAATGATGTACCGTTCCCTATACCTCTTGACGAAATCTGTTCACCAAGCCACATCAAAAACATAGTACCGACAACTAGTGTAATGATTGTAGAAAACTTAAAAATCATTGGATCAATGATTACCACTGGTCCAAATGGTGTGATAGTAGACTCAAGGCCCAGAGTTACACCATAAGCTTGAAAAGCAGCAAAAACTACTGTTAAGTATCTAGATAATTGATTTATCTTACGACGACCAACTTCACCGTCTTTTTTTAAATTTTCAAGGGGTTTATAAGCAATAGTCATCAACTGAATAACTATCGAAGCAGTGATATATGGCATAATTGCCAGGGCGAAAATTGACATTCTTTCAAGAGATCCACCAGAAAGCATATTGAACATTCCTAGTATACCGCCCTGATTTTGCTGAGCAAAACTTGCTAAGGCCACGGAATCAATCCCAGGAATTGGTACAAAGGAACCAATTCTACATACAATTAAGACACTTAAAGTAAATATAATTCTACTGCTTAATTCTCCACTTATCTTTTGCATTATGTTTTATATAACCTTGCCGCCAATTTTTTCAATGACTTGCCTAGCACTTTTTGAACATGCCTCTAATTCAATAGTAAGCTTATGTTCAAAACTTGATGAGCCACCCAACAACTTTACCGGAGTCGAAATGTGTTTTATATAGCCAATTTTAAATAATAATTCTTTGTTAACGCTAGTGTTAGCATCTATCTTCTTAGAAGCTATTAAATACTCCAGATGATCCAAGCTGAGTAAAGTATAGTCAATTGATTTTGAACAATTAAAACCTCTTTTTGGTAATCTTTTAATCAACGGCATCTGACCGCCCTCAGTCTTAATGGCCACGCCAGATCTTGATTTTTGTCCCTTTTCTCCTTTACCACAAGTTCTGCCAGTACCACTAGCGTTACCTCTGCCTACTCTTTTTCTTGGTTTTACAGAACCAGGTATATTAAATAATGTATTTAATTTCATATTAATACTTCCCTATTATAGTTTTTCTACACTTATCAAGTGCTTAACTTTTTTTACCATACCTTGAATTGCATCACTATTTGCTAAGACTTTACTCTTGCCAAGTTTAGTTAAACCAAGACCTATCAAATTCTTACGTTGTACAGAAGACTGACCTATCGTACTTTTTATTTGAGTTACTTTTATCTGATCAATTTTTTTTGCTTTTTTCTCAGTCATTCTAATAATATTAATTTAAATTTATTTTGATTCAACAATACCAGAGTTAACAGACAGCTCAGCAATGTTTTTATCTCTTTTTGACGCAATATGCTTAGGAGCGTTAAGACTTCTTAGCGCGCTAAAAGTTGCTGCAATCATTGCATTAGGACTTGTAGAACCTAATGATTTTGCTACGATATCCTCTACTCCTAAACGTCCAAAAATAGATCTTAATGGACCGCCAGCTATAACACCTGTACCAGGTGCAGCTCTTCTTAAAATCACCTTCGCTGCTCCACTTTTGCCTACTACATCATGGTGGATTGTTCGACCCTTGTATAAAGGCACCGAAATCATATTATTTTTAGCATCTTTAGTTGCTTTGGCACGTGCTTCCGTTACTTCTTTAGCCTTACCATTACCATAGCCAACTCTGCCATTTTCATCTCCAACAATCACTATTGCTGCAAAAGAAAAATTACGACCACCCTTAACAACTTTTGTAACCCTATTCACATGAACTAAGTCTTCAACTATGTTATCTGTATTTTTAGACATCGATTTTCTCTATTAAAATTGCAATTTCTTTCTTGCTTCATCTGCTAATGCCTTTATCACGCCATGGTATCTATGACCACCCTTATCAAAAGCCACTAACTTAATTGCTTGTTTTTCAGCACGTTGTGCCAAAAGTGCGCCAACTTTTACAGCCAACTCTACATTACAGTTTGACTTTGCTGGTCTCCTAATTTCCTTATCTAATGTAGAGGCTGCAACCAGCGTTTTTGAATTTACATCATCTATAATCTGCGCATAGATATGCTTACCAGATTTAAATACGGACAATCTGTTTCTGTCAGATACTTTTCTTAATTTAGTTCTGACCCTTTGCCTTCTTCTTACAAAATTTGGATTATTTGAACTCATAATTTTTTACTCTATCTAGCTTTTTTTGCCTTCTTTTCTTTGTACGTACTCGCCTTTACGTCTTATACCTTTACCTTTATAAGGTTCCGGTGGTCTTTGATTTCTAATAACAGCTACATATTGACCCAACTGCTCCTTATCATTTGATTCAAGAGTAATAATATTCTGTTTAGGCGTCTCTACCTTAACGCCCTCTGGAATTTCAATTTTAGTGTTATGGCTTTTACCAAGAGTTAAATTCAAATATTTTCCTTTAACAGCAGCCCTATAGCCAACCCCATTAACCTCTAACTCCTCTTTAAAACCTTCAGTAACGCCTTGTACCATATTGCTTATAATACTTCTTGCGGTACCCCACATTGCTCTAGCATCTACTTCTAATGGCCTAATAATAATATTAGACTCAGCATGCTCTATTGCTATTTTTCCAGCAAACACCTTCTGTAGAACTCCTTTTGGACCTTCTATTTTGATATTCAAACCAGAAATATCAACTTTGACAGAACTCGGTACTGGAATTGGTAACTTTCCTACTCTTGACATTATAAACTCTAAAATACTTTACAAATTACTTCACCACCCACATTGAGTTTCTTTGCCTCTCTATCAGACATAACCCCCTGTGAGGTCGATATAATGTGGATACCCATATTATTAAAATAACCAGGCAACTGATTTATTGCAGAATAAACTCTTTTTCCTGGCTTAGAAACTTTATGTATTTCAGATATTACAGGCTGACCGGCACGTGAATATTTTAGCGAGACATTTATTGTTCTATCTGGCTCGTCTTTACTATAGCCAACAATGTATCCCTCTTTCTTCAACACATCAAGTACTGTGCATTTTAGTTTAGACATTGGCACAGCTACATTAAGTAATCTACTTTTCTGACCATTTCTAATCCTAGTTAGCATATCTGCAATATTATCTGACATCGACATAATGATACTTCCTAATCTTTATATTCTTTTATTTTTTACCAACTAGCCTTAATTACTCCAGGTAGCATACCTTGAGCAGCTAGTTCTCTTAATACATTACGAGAAAGACCCATTTTCCTGTGAAAACCTCTTGGCCTACCTGTAATAGCACAGCGATTTCTTACTCTATTTTTAGCCGAATTCCTCGGCAGACTGGCAAGTTTAACTACTAGACCAAACCTCTCGTCTAAAGGAGTGTTTTTATCATGAATTTTATCACTTAAAGCTTTTCTCTTTGCCGCAAAAGATTTAGCAATCTTTTTTCTTTTGTCATTTTTTTGTATAGATCCGATTTTTGCCATATTTTCTTTTCGTAATAAAAATTAATTATAAAATGGGATATTAAACCCAGTCAATAGTTCTTTAGCTTCTTCAGCTGTATTAGCAGTAGTCACTATTGTAATATCCATCCCTCTAATCTTATCTATTTTATCATAGTTAATTTCAGGGAACACTATTTGCTCCTTTATACCAAACGTGATATTACCGCTACCATCAAAACTCTTAACGGACAATCCCCTAAAGTCTTTCACCCTTGGTAGCGCGACAAGAACTAACCTTTCTAAAAATTCGTACATTCTTGCTTTTCTCAGTGTTACTTTACAACCTAATTTCATCCCTTCTCTAAGTTTAAAACCAGCTATTGATTTCTTAGCATATGTAGTATAAGGTTTCTGGCCAGAAATTGCAGTGAGGTCACCTATAGCACGATTTATTACCTTAGAGTCTGCAACCGCATCTCCAACACCCATGTTGATAACCACTTTTGATAATTTTGGCATTTGATGCTTGTTAGCATATTTAAACTTATTCTGCAAATTCTTTACAATATCCTTACTATAAAGCTCTTGAAACTTGAGTAACATTACTTACCTTCCTTTGAAATTATCTCACCAGATTTTTTAGCAACTCGAACTTTTTTACCATTTTCAAGGATTCTATAACCTATTTTTGTAATTTCATTGGTTTTAGGATCAACATGACTAACATTAGAAACATGTATTGGCAGCTCCTTATGAACTATACCGCCTTCACTATTTTGAGTTGGCTTGGTATGTTTTTTGGCTAAATTTACTCCTGCAACTAACAACTTACTTTCAGCTGGGAAGACTTTGATTACATCACCCACCTTACCTTTGTTTTTACCAGTTACAACCTTTACTTTATCGCCTTTTTTTATTTTCATCTTATTCATTTAAATCACCTCTTCCGCAAGAGAAATTATCTTCATAAACCCTTTACCCCGAAGCTCTCTAGGAACTGGGCCAAATACTCTTGTACCAATAGGCTCATTCTGCTTATTAACTAATACCACCGAGTTAGAGTCGAATTGGATAGTACTACCATCAGGCCTTCTTACCCCTTTCTTAGTTCTGACAATCAAACCTCTATGAACTTCACCTTTTTTTACTTTACCGCCAGGTGCAGCTGATTTTATTGAAACAACAATTACGTCTCCACATCCAGAGATCATACAAGCTGAACCGCCAAGAACCTTAATACACATAACCTTTTTTGCACCCGAGTTATCAGCGACATCAAGGACACTCTGCATCTGGATCATAACTTAAACTTCCATTTTATACTCATTAAACAAACGACAAAATACAGAAAATTCCCGCAAGAGTCAATAACTTATTCGGCCAATACCACCCAAGACTTAGTCTTAGATAATGGCCTACACTCCTGAATTTTAACTTTATCACCAACTTTACAGGCATTTTTTTCATCATGCGCTGCATATTTTGTTGAACTACGAACTATCTTTTTATACAAAGGGTGGCTGTATGTTCTTTCTACCCTTACTGAAATAGTCTTATCACTTGCTGCACTCTCAACAGTGCCTTGTAAAATTCTTTTAGGCATCCTATTTTGATTCCTCGGTCTTTCTTTTTGTTAACTCAGTTTTAACCCTTGCAATGTCTCTTCTAACTCTTAGAAACGTACTAGTGTTTTTAAGTTCTCCTAAGGTTTTTTGAAATCTTAAATTAAAAAGTTCCTTCTTCAATAGTACAACTTTTTCCTTTAACTTGGCAACACTTAAACCAGAAACTTCCTCTGACTTGATTTTTATCTTACTCATATCTTTGTACTATTTTTGTTCTTACTGGTAACTTAGCCGAGGCTAGTTCTAATGCGACTCTAGCAATCGCTTCATCAACACCGTCAATCTCAAACATAATTCTGCCAGGAGAAACTCTGACGGCAAAATATTCTGGCGCACCTTTTCCTTTACCCATACGCACTTCATTAGGCTTTTTAGAAACCGGCAAATCTGGGAAAATCCTGATAAAAAACTTACCTTGTCTTTTCATATGTCTAACTGCAGCACGTCGCGCCGCCTCTATTTGTCTTGCTGTTACACGCAAACCATCCATTGACTTTAAGCCAAACATACCAGAATTCAACATAGTACCGCTTTTTGCTTTTGCAGCTACTCTGCCCTTATGAGCCTTTCTAAATTTTTGCTTTTTTGGAGCTAGCATCGTTAATCTTCCAACCTAAATTTATATTATAACTATCTTCTTGCCTGCTTATTGTAATCACCTTTGTATACCCAAACTTTTACGCCGATAATACCATAGGTAGTCAAAGCTTCCGATGTACCGTAATCAATATCAGCTCTCAGCGTATGCAGAGGAACTCTGCCCTCTCTATACCATTCAGTTCTAGCTATTTCTGCTCCGCCTAAACGACCAGAACAAGCCACTTTAATACCTTTACCACCCTGTTTAAAACAATTCTGGATAGCTGTTTTCATCGCCTTCCTGAAGGAAATACGATTCTCAAGCTGTTGGGCAATGGATTGAGATATAATATGAGCATCTATACCAGATTTCTTTACCTCGTGAATATTAATAAATACTTCGCCTTTAGTAATTTTCTGTACTTTGCTTTTTAATTTTTCAATATCCGAGCCACTTTTACCAATGATAATTCCTGGCTTCTTGGCATATATATTAACAACAAAACCATTACTTGGTCTCTGAATTAACACTCTGCTTACTTGAGCTAATTTATATTCTTTCATGATCAACGCCCTGACCTTCAAATCCTGAAGCAGTTTTTCTGCATAATCTTTTTTTGCATATAGCACAGACTCCCATCCTTTGAATAATGTCGGCCCTACTCTAAAACCATGAGGATTTACTTTTTGTCCCATACTATTTCTCCTCTTTTTCAGAAACTGTTATGTATAAATTACTAAATGGTTTAGTAATTTTTGCACCTCTACCCCTTGCCCGAGCTCTAAATCTCTTCATAACTATCGATTTACCTACAGTAGCTGAACTGACTACTAAATTATCGATATCCATGCCTAAATTATTTTCCGCATTAGCAACCGCAGACTGTAAACACTTCTTTACGTCATAGGCTATCCGTTTTGGAGAAAAAGTCAACTGCACCAATGCATCAGATACTTTCATATTTCTAATTACAGAAGCTACTAAATTCAATTTTTGAGCACTTGTTCTCAAACGTATAATTGAAGCTTTTGCCGATAAGTTATCCATTATATCCTGCCTCTATTTTCTTTTTGCTTTTTTATCCGCACCATGACCATAGAAGGTGCGAGTTGGAGCAAAAGCACCTAGCTTCTGACCGACCATTTCTTCTGTTACAGCAACTGGTATAAATTTATGACCGTTATGCACTGCAAACGTATAACCAACAAACATTGGTAAAATTGTTGACCTTCTAGACCAGGTTTTTATAATTTCTTTACTACCTGATTCCATCGACTTTTGTACTTTTTTTATTAAGTAACCGTCAACGAAAGGTCCTTTCCATACTGAACGAGCCATATTTATCTACCTAATTATTTTGTTCTTCTTTTCAATATAAATTTAGACGTAAGTTTATTTTTACGTGTTTTCTTTCCTTTAGTCGGTTTACCCCAAGGAGTAACTGGATGACGACCACCAGAAGTTTTACCTTCACCGCCACCATGTGGGTGATCTACAGGGTTCATAGCAACACCCCTAACTGTAGGGCGCCTTCCTAACCATCTACTTCTACCAGCTTTACCAACTATAGTATTCTTTTTATCCGCATTAGACACCGATCCAATTGTTGCTACACAATCTAACGGCACAACTCTCAGTTCACCAGAGGCCAATTTTATTTGAGCGTAACCAGAGTCCTTACCAATAAGATTAACTGCAGCACCTGCAGATCTAGCAATTTGACCGCCCTTGCCCACTTTCATTTCAACATTATGTATTGTAGTACCAACTGGTATATTTTTCAACGGTAAACAATTGCCTACTTTAATATCTGAACTAGCACCAGAGACTACTTTATCTCCTTCCTTCAATTTATCAGGTGCAAGAATATAAGCTAATTCTCCATCTTCATATTTAAGCAACGCTATATAAGCTGTTCTATTTGGATCATACTCAATCCTCTCAACTATCGCCTCAATATCAAATTTATTTCTTTTAAAATCTATTAATCTATATAGTTTTTTATGACCACCACCTATATGACGCGACGTAATTCTTCCTAAATTATTTCTACCACCTGTTTTTTTTAACCCTTTGGTTAATTGTTTTACAGGCTTCCCTTTCCACAACTCACTCTTATCAACTCTTACTAAACCCCTTTGCGATGGTGTGGTAGGATTATATTTTTTTAAGGCCATTATTTAATACCTCCAGCTAAATCTATAGTATGATCCGTTTCTAAAGTCACTATTGCCTTCTTAACATCAGATCTACGACCAATGATACCTTTGAATCTTTTCACTTTACCCTTTTGATTCAAAATATTTACTGATTTTACTTTTACATCAAATATTTCTTCTATCGCTTTTTTGATAGAGCCTTTATTAGCAGCAGGAGCAACTTCGACTACGTGCTTATTCTGCTCACCAAGAATTGTTGACTTTTCAGTGATCAAAGGCTTCCTGATCAAATCATATTTCACTTTTATCATTATAGTAACCTCTCTTCAAGCAATGGTAAAGCATCCTTAGATATCAGGACATGATCGCTCTTGATTATATCATACACATTGGCTCCAACAGATGGCACTACGCAAGCATGAATTATGGAAGAAATAGAAAGTTTAAAGTTGGCATCTACTTCATTACCACCAATAACAAAAAACTTACCTTCTCCAAATTTACTCAAGTTTTTAATCAAATCTGAAGTCTTTGGTTGATTCATAGCAATCGAATCAACAAAGTATATAGACCCTTCAGCTAATTTAACTGATAGAGCGTGTTTTAAACCAAGCTTGCGCACCTTCTTTTGCAATTTTATGTCATGCGACCTTACCTGCGGGCCATGGGCTATACCACCACCTCGGCGCTGGATACCTCTAATATTACCCTGCCTTGCATTACCAGTACCCTTTTGTTTAAAAGGCTTCTTATTAGAACCAGATACTTCACCAACCGTCTTGACTGAATGCGTACCACTCCTAGCCTTCGCTCTTTGCCAATCAATCACTCTCTTGACAATATCCTCTCTTGCTTCTAGTCCAAAAACACTCTCAGCAAGAGACACTTCTCCAACTTCCTTATTTTCAAGACTTACTAGTTTAGCTTTCATAATTTTTACCCAATATTCTCACAATAAATAATGCTATACCGTGACCGACTTTTTTACTGCATCCTTAATTAATACATACTTGCCCTTTGATCCAGGCACATTACCAGACACAATAATTATTCCTTTATCATCATCTGTTTCTACAATTCGTAAATTTTGAATAGTAACCTTTTCATCACCAAGATGACCAGCCATTTTCTTACCCTTGAAAACCTTACCGGGATCCTGACATTGACCTGTGGAACCATGCGACCTGTGCGAGATAGATACACCATGCGAGGCCTCTAGACCGCGGAAATTATGCCTTTTCATTACACCGGCAAAACCTTTACCGATAGACTGACCAGATACATCAACGAATTGACCACTCTTAAAATGACTTGCTTTCATCTCCATGCCAATATTCAGCATATTCTCCTCAGAGACTCTAAATTCTTTCAACAAGGCCCGTGGCTCTATTTTTGCATTAGCAAAAACTGTCTTCATCGGTTTAGATACTTTTGAAATTTTTTGTTTTTTTGATCCTAAAACAACAGCGTGATAACCATCCCTTGCTTCTGTTTTATGACCGACTACCTGGCAATCTTCCAGTTGTAAGAAAGTAAGAGTCAATCTTTTACCTTCCTCGGTAAACATAGAACTCATACCAATTTTTTTTGCAATTAAACCCGTTCTCATCTTTAAGCACCCACTAATTTAATTTCAACATCAACACCAGCCGGCAAATCAACCTTTCTTAAAGCTTCAACAGTTTGCGGAGTAGGATAATTAATAATCACCAATCTTTTTTGAGTTCTGATTTCAAATTGCTCGCGTGATTTTTTATCAACGTGCGGCCCTCTGATAACAGTAAATCTTTCAATATGCCTTGGCAACGGAATCGGACCACTTACGTCAGCTCCTGTGCGCTTAACCGCGCTAACTATTTCTCCAGTCGCATGCTCTAAAGACCGATGATCAAAAGATTTTAGCTTGATTTTTATTCTTTGATTATTCATTATCAACCTATATATTTAAAACAGCCTAGGTACGCCTAATTACATACCCACTCTAAACTAAAGTTTGACAGGGACAAGCCCCGTCAAACCCAAAACTTTACTTAATTATTTTTGATACCACTCCAGCACCTACAGTTCTACCACCTTCTCTGATCGCAAAACGCAAACCTTCATCCATAGCTACAGGAGAAATCATTTTCACAATAATACTAGTATTATCACCTGGCATAACCATCTCCTTACCCGCTGGCAACTCAATCTCACCAGTTACATCAGTTGTTCTAAAATAGAACTGAGGACGATAATTTTTAAAGAAAGGAGTATGTCTACCACCTTCTTCTTTTTTCAACACATAAATTTCTGCTTCGAATTCAGTATGCGGAGTAATAGAACCTGGCTTAGCTAGCACTTGACCTCTGACCACATCTTCTCTTTTAGTACCACGCAAAAGCACACCAACATTGTCACCAGCCTCACCTGAATCAAGTAATTTCTTGAACATTTCAACACCAGTACATGTAGTTTTTACCGTATCTTTGATACCAACTATTTCTATTTCTTCACCAACCTTAACTACACCTTGCTCAATTCTACCAGTCACAACAGTACCACGGCCAGAAATTGAGAACACATCCTCAATCGGCATCAAGAATGGCTTATCAAGATCACGAGTTGGCTGAGGTATATACTCATCAACAGCTGTCATTAGCTCATCGATACACTTAGTGTCACCACCTTCCAAAACTTTAAGAGCTGAACCTTTAATAACAGGGATATCGTCACCAGGGAAATCATAAGCTGAAAGCAATTCTCTTACTTCCATCTCTACTAAATCTAGCAATTCTGGATCATCTACTTGATCTACTTTATTTAAAAACACTACTATTGCTGGCACACCAACCTGACGTGCAAGCAAAATATGCTCTCTTGTTTGTGGCATTGGACCATCAGCTGCTGACACAACTAAAATAGCTCCATCCATCTGCGCCGCACCAGTAATCATGTTTTTTACATAGTCAGCATGCCCGGGGCAATCAACGTGAGCATAGTGTCTACCATCCGTTTCGTATTCAACATGGGCAGTAGAAATTGTTATACCTCTTTCTTTCTCCTCAGGAGCACCATCGATTTCATCGTACTTTCTTGCTTTGGCCTGACCTTTTTTTGCTAGCACACTAGTAATTGCCGCAGTAAGCGAGGTTTTACCATGATCAACGTGACCAATAGTACCAATGTTGCAATGCGGCTTATTCCGCTCAAACTTTTCTTTTGCCATAAACTCTATCTCCTAACCAATATAAAATTATCAACGATTAATAAAAAAAAACACTCTCATCATTTCACCACAAATACAAACTCAATGGAGCGGATGATGGGAATCGAACCCACACTACCAGCTTGGAAGGCTGGGGCTCTACCGTTGAGCTACACCCGCAAATGCCCAAAACCACCTATCCAAGGTGGTGGAGGGAGAAGGATTCGAACCTTCGAACGCATACGCGGGCAGATTTACAGTCTGCTGCCATTGACCACTCGGCCACCCCTCCTTGTCCTTTAGACTTAAAGCAAAATAGACCATTTAACTAACAAACGCAAGTAGTAATTAACACTAAACCTTACTATATTAAAATATCCATATCTACTGGGGCAACAACTATAATGTTATCTGTTGTATTTTTGTATAATAAATAGTATTTTCTGTCAAGAACATTTTATGAATCAAGCAGCATGATAGATGAATTTAAAACACAAGGTAAGTAACCACGTAAAAGCTCAATACTACATATTTGGTACTCATGCAGTTATCGCAGCAGCTAACAACCCGAGGCGCAAAGTTATTAACATATTTTGCTTATCAAAACAGCTCCACACCCTCAAATCATTTATTAAAAACTATGAATTAATAGTAGTAGATGCAAATTTTATTATTAATAATATAGGTCAAGATAAAATTCACCAGGGTGTTATAGCGTTAGTAGATACAGTATTTAAGAATGGTATTAACGAGTTAGACTTTACTCCAAGTAGAGACAGAGTAGCAATACTTGATCAAATCGTAGACCCACAAAACGTAGGAGCTATTATCAGAAGTGCTGCCGCTTTTGGCTTTAATAAAATAATAGTTGCAAAAGATAATGCACCAGACGAAAATTCCACTATTGCCAAAGCCGCCTGTGGATGCCTAGAATTAGTACAAATTACAAAGGTAGTTAATATTAACAAAACAATTCTTGATCTTAAAAATAGAGGATTTTGGATTGTAGGTCTTGATACCAATGGGCAAGAAAATCTAGAACCAGTTAAAGATATAGAAAAAATTGCTGTAATCATCGGCTCAGAACACAAAGGTATGCGTCAATTAACTCGCCAATCTTGCGATTTTTTAATAAAGATACCTATCTCACATCAAGTAGAAAGCTTAAATGCCTCAAATGCGGCGAGTATTATTTTCCATTCCTTACATAACCTCAACTAAGCTAAAATAATTAGTCGTTAAATAATAATTGCCGCAACTACTTCTTTAGTTTTTTGCTCTAGATTATCTAATTGTTTAACGTCATTACCTCCAGCTTGAGCAAGTGTAGCTTGCCCTCCTCCACTACCACCAATAAATTTAGCAAGCGTCTGGGCTATGTTGCCAGCATGATATTTATCTGATATTAGTTTAGACGCAGCAACACATATAGATAATTTCTCGTTGGCTTGATAAGCAATTACCAATACTAAATCGTCATGTTTTTTAGCTATCCTTTCTAATGATAGTCGAACAACTTTTGGATTAAAATCACCTGCAATTTGTTTGTATACTAAGCGAGCTGCGTTGATTTTTGGCGCGGCATCTATAATAGATTCAGTTAACGAAATTAGCTTATCGATCTGCCATTGCTCAATTTTCTTTTCTAAATTTTTATTCGACAAAAGAAGATGATCTATTTTAGGTAATAACTCTAATTTAGTACTTTTGAATTTAAATAAGATTTGTTCAAGCAATTCATCATTTTCGTTAATCTGCTGTAAGGCGAACTTGCCACAGACCGCTTCTATTCTTCTAATACCAGCCGCAATGGCACTTTCACTAACAATTCTAAATACACCGATTTCCCCTGTTCTCTTGACATGAGTGCCACCACATAACTCAAAGGAATAAGGTTTATTATTTACTACTGCTTCACCAAAAGAGACTACCCTTACTTCATCATCATACTTTTCACCAAATAAAGCCATGGCACCAGAAGCTACAGCCTGGTCAAACGGCATGAGATCCGTACATACTTTAAAATTATCGATAATAATTTGATTCACCTTATTTTCCACTGCTCTGATTTCTGACTTAGTTAAAGCGGTAGGCTGACTAATGTCAAAACGCAATTTATCATTAGCAACCAAAGAACCTTTTTGAGTAACATGCTTACCCAATAAATCTTGCAATACTGAATGTAAAATATGTGTGGCTGTATGGTGAATTTTCAAATGCTGGCGATACGATGAATCAATAGATAATTTGATTTCATCTCCTACCTTGATAGACCCCTCTTTCAACTCGCATACATGTCCTATTATCTGCCCCAAGAATTTTAGGGTGTTGACTACTTGAATTGTACAGTTTGCAGAACTAATTGTACCAATATCCCCCATTTGACCACCCGATTCACCATAAAAAGGAGTTTGATTAGTAATCATAGTAAATTGACCACCTTTTGCATTCCAATTGGTGAATTTTTTACCGTTTTGAATTAATGCCTGTACGCATCCTTCTGCTTGATCTAGAACATAACCTAGGAACTCAGTCGCCCCAAACTCAGATAAATGGTCAAACCAAATAGCATCTGTTTTCAACTCTCCAGAACCGGTCCACGCCTTGCGCGCCCTTTCTTTTTGCAGGTTCATTTGCTGTTGAAAGCCTTGCGAATCAACTGTAACATTTCGCTTTTTTAAAATATCTTCGGTTAAATCTATTGGAAACCCATAGGTATCATATAATTTAAACGCTACTGCTCCAGGTAAAATCCCTCCTTTATCAATTAACTGAGACTCTTCTTGCAGCAATTTCAACCCTCTGTCTAAGGTGAGTTGAAACCTTTCTTCTTCTTGCTTAAGAATACTTGCGACAAACTCCTTGGTCCTTACTAGCTCTCGATAAGTATCACCAAATAAATCTATTAATTTTGGCAATAATTTATACATTATAGGCTCTTTAGCTCCGAGCTGATGAATATGACGCATGGCCCTACGCATAATGCGTCTTAATACATATCCCCTGCCTTCATTAGCAGGCATAACACCATCAGCAATTAGAAATGCACTTGATCTCAAATGATCAGCGATAATTCGATACGAAAACAAAGCTTCGCCCTTTGCTGCTACTTTTAGAATTGATTCACTATAATGAATAATTTCTTGAAACAGATCTATGTCATAATTATCGTGGACTCCTTGTATTACTGCCGATATTCTCTCCAGCCCCATGCCGGTATCAACTGATTGTTTTGGTAGTTTAATACGGTTATTCTTATCTATTTGTTCATATTGCATAAACACTAGATTCCAGATCTCGATAAAACGATCACCGTCCTGCTCTGGCGTCCCTGGTAATCCCCCGGCTATATGTTCACCATGGTCATAAAATATCTCGGTAGAAGGACCACAAGGACCAGTATCCCCCATAGACCAGAAATTATCGCTGTTATTAATTCTGATGATGCGGCTATCATTTAAACCCGCTATTTTTTTCCAATAAGATACGGCCTCTTCATCGTTATGATAAACAGTGACGTATAGTTTTTCTATCGGCAAGCCAAAATCTTTGGTTAACAAGTTCCAAGCATAATATATCGCTTCTTCTTTAAAATAATCACCAAACGAGAAATTTCCTAGCATTTCAAAGAAAGTATGATGCCTAGCAGTATATCCAACATTATCTAGGTCGTTGTGTTTACCCCCAGCACGCACTGCTTTTTGACAACTTGTCGCCCTAGTATAATCCCTCTGCTCAACACCGGTGAACACATCTTTAAATTGCACCATGCCTGAATTAACAAACATTAGACTAGGGTCATTATGAGGGATCAATGAACTAGACTGCACATGTTGATGCCCTGTGTTTTTAAAAAAGTCAATAAATGTATTTCTTACTTGTTTTGTTGTGAGTTTAATCATTTTGCTGCTAAGATGTTTTTTTTGGCGCCTAATGGCGGTAATACTAGTGACTTTATTGCTAAATTACAACGTTAATTTAACAAGATCCTTCTTAATACTGTAGTATTGTTGAGTTGACCTTAATTGAGCTTTAGAGTTGATAGTGGATATTTGTTGTAGAAATTACTTAATTTGAATAACATATAATTTATGAGGCATAAAAAAGGGTTCCCAACATACATTTCCGGGCTTCTTGGTTATAAGGGAAATATTATCATATTGCTCGGTAGACAAGGAATAAAGTTAGTAGCACTAACTAGGTCCGCGCCTCCAGATATTGAATTTATTGACTATGCTACAAACAACTATTTGCAAGGATGTTTCAAATTTATCGCTAAGCATCCCTATTATCAAATTACATTGCTTCTTGATCATAATGAATGCTATTTAAAGCACGAAACTTTTCCCATATTAAACTCAATAGTAAGTCACGACCTCATTAATAGATTTATTGCCGAAAATTATAAATTAGAAGATATTGTTGGTTATAATATTCATGAAATTAACAACCAAACACGAGAAGAATTGAATGTTTGTCTTGCTGCTTCACCAATGACTAATGTAATTAATGAATTAGTAAAATACGTTATTAATAATTCATTAAGATACGGAGGTGTATATTTTTTATCCCTCGAATTTGTACCAATAATTGACCATTTACTTAAAATAACTAACAATACACATTATCAAAAACATTTACAAATCCTTACCACAATTACCGAATCATCTGGCATTAAATGTATTGTCAAATATAAGAAGAATATTATAAACGAAGAAACAGTTAACTACCCGCCAAATAAATCTGATTTATACATCCAGGGATGTATAGAACAAACAGTTCGTGACCAACTATTATTTTGCAAACAATTCATCAAGACTTCTAACGTAAAAGTGTGCATAATATTCCTTCTGGATACATCCATACTTCACCTAGTTAGTAAACTTGATTTCGATTCCCATAAAATCATTGCCATCCCCCCTCAATATCCTGAAATTGAAAATCGTTTTTTTGATACTAATTTTATTGCGTTATTTGATCAATATCGCACCTATCTGGCGTCTAATAAAGCTCTTAGAGTTATTAGGCTACTAAGTTTTATCAATCATCGATTATTTCCACCTTTAGTAGGGGTATTTGCAATCATAATTATTATGCTGGCTGGTGTACAATATTACAGCCTACGATTAGAATCTAATATTAGTAAGTTACTGACCCAGGACTACAGATTATTTGAAGAATATAGACACATGAAGGCGCATAATTTAGAATTTGGTAATATTGGTGATTTAGTAGATTTATATAATACAGAGCAAATTATTAATAAGCAACCAGCAATGCCGCAAACAGATATAAAAGCTTTAATTAATTTGCAAACGAATAATTTTAAAATTAGACAACTAACTTGGCAAATTATCAATCCCGTATTCTATAATCTGCCAAAAAGCAATTTAGAAATATCGGTGAAAGCTCATTATACTGACAAAATAGATACTAAGGATAAAGGGCAAAAATGTATCAATGAATACTTAAATAATGTACGTGCTATTTTTCCAAATTATAAAATTAAGCATAAAAAAACCCATGATATATACGAATATGCAAATAGAACCATTATTCCTACTGATTTTGTCATTGAGGGCAGAATAGGAGAAACAATGCATGCAAAATAAATCAGTTATCCGTCTTAAAAACATTATTTTCTTAAAGGCTTTGTTATTAGCCGTACTGAGTGTGATTATTATTGTGGTTATTGTCATCTTAAAAAATAAGATCACAGCAAATTTATTAGTAAAAAGAACGCTAACAACAGATATAAACAATAACAGATCACAATTACAATCTATCCAAAAATTTAAACAAAATCTAAAAAACACAAATTACGATTACAAAAAGTTGTTAAACCATAACCATTTTTCTTGCAACAAAACAGCAGAACAATTGATCAGTGCTATAAAACAACTAGATACTAAATATAAGTTATTTGCACCAGCACAGATCACAAAGATAAGCGATGTAACAATTAGCAATTCTTTAATCAAAAACCATCATGTTAATATCAGATATGATAAAATAATATTGAAATTTGGCATATCTGATTATTCCAGTCTGTTGAATTTATCAGATGAGTTATATAAAGCAATGCCTTGTGGATCATTTGTTTTGAGTTATCATATTAAAAAAGTAGATTTTTTAACCCCTGAAATAATAGCAACTCTCAATACGTATAAAGCTCCCGATACTATTCAAGTTAAGATAATAATCTTCCTACAAAACATCATTTATAATGAGCAGTAATTATGACAAATAATCTGAATATATTGGATGCAACAGATCTTGCACCTTTTACCTTGTGCCTGACTCAATATTTAGATGATAACATGGAAAAGGGCTTAATATCATCTATTGCTACTTTAATAGCCATAGATTACAAAAACAGATTAAAATCCAATTATGCTATCGCAGATTATGCTGAGTTATGCGCTACAAGGATCAAACAACATTTAGGTAACAAAGTAGTAATGGACGAAGATTTTTCATCAGCTATGACCCTGTTTGTTGTAGCTATCACACCAGAAAAAAATAAAAGTGATGATCAAAACAACCTAAAAGAGGAACATCAGGATATATTGATAGATAGCATTATCGCATTACAATTTGCTGATTTAAATCCAAAAGAGCAACAAAATATCAGATTATTACTAAGAGATTTATTGAAAGACCCTATAGGTAAAGCACTGATGAACTCTATCAGTTCTAATCCTAAGCTGTTTTATTCAGTTGTATTTTCTGCTATCAAAAGCAAACAAAAACAGCATGACGTCCTGTTGTCAGTTACCACACATTTAAAACAAATTTTTCATCATTCTAATAAAGCTGACCAATCTGTTATTAATACACAAGGATTATTAACAAAACTCGTAGTTACTGGTGGTATTTTAGCCGCGTCATCTCTAGGAGCATTTATTAGTGGTATTTCATTACCAGCGTTAGCTGTACCCGCAATGATTGTAGCTGTTACAGTCAGTTCCCAATTAGGCCAAAATATTGGTTACAAAGTAGCCAGTAATATGGCTAAAGTGAAAAATGGAGTTAATATACTTGCTAATCTACAAAAATCTATGAGCATTCAATCCACAAGCATTGCATTACAAAACCAACTAGATAGTGCGCAGCAAGGTAACCTACACAAACAGGAATTGCCAACCTTAACCCCAGAGCAGGACGTTGAGAGCAACCATGTTGGTAAAAATTATAAATTTGCTGAACATCAGGAGAAAAACTCCAGACGTAGATAATAACAAATTATTGGGGTAATATTAATATACAAATCCTATTTTATTTCTCTGCAAAGGCTGGCTTACCAGGTAGTTTTGAATTTATATAAGTTAATAAACCAGCTGGTAGCAAACAACATAATTTCATAAAAATATATAATATCCAAGGAAACGTAACTAAGTGTTTATTACATGCTATACCAGCAGCAACTTTTTCGGCTGCCTTTTCAGCGCTTATAATAAATGGCATAGGAAATTGATTAACTTTAGTCATGGGTGTTTGAATGTAACCAGGAATAATTGTTGTAACTGTAATATTGTAACGTTGTAAATATCCACGCAAGGCATCGCTGAATAAGCGCATCGATCCTTTACTTGCGGAATAAGATGGAGCGCAGGATAGACCTATAATACCCGCCATAGAACTAACAATAGCTATATTGCCCTTTTGTTGTTTGATCATATAGGGAATAATCGGCATTATTGTATTTAAAACACCATAAATATTTGTATCAAAAATCTTTTGCACCTGCTCTAGAGTCTCTGGTCCTTGCAAAGTACCAGCAGATACTCCCGCACAAGCTATTACTATATCTATATTTTGTTCGCGTGCTATTGTTTCTAAACATCGCTTCATAGAGTTAGCATCTGTAACATCCTCTGAGAAAGTTTGAATATCGCTACCATTTGCTTTACATGATTCAGATACTTCATGCAGCCTTGCATGTGATCTACCAAATAAAAATAGCCTATGATGCTGTTTGGAGTAATGAACAGCAAGTGCTGCACCTAGCCCACTTGAAGCACCTGTAATAATTATTGTTTTTTGAGTATTGATCATTATACTTAGCACAATTTATAACTTAAACTGATTCATTGATACAAATATATGAACACTAATGCAATGATAATTATTTTATCTGCGCCCTCTGGAGGTGGTAAATCATCTATAGCACAACAATTATTAGCACTTGATACCAATTTAGTGTTATCAATTTCAGCAACTACTAGAAAAGCAAGAACTGGTGAGAAAGATGGTGAGCATTATTTTTTTTGCACAAGAAAACAATTTAATGAACTGGAATTGCTAGAACAGGCAGAAATTTATGGCAATTTATATGGCACGCCGAAGAGTTATGTGGATCAAAAATTGGCATCAGGTCATGACGTATTATTTGATATTGATGCCCAAGGTGCTTATCAGATAATGCAAAAAGCACACGCTAAAGTAGTTAGTATTTTCATTTTACCTCCAAGTATTGACGAGCTTGAGGCAAGACTAAAAAAAAGAGGACAGGATAATCAGGAATCTATAAAATTAAGGCTACAAGCTGCTAAAGAGGAAATAACCAACGCTGATAATTATCACTATGCATTGATCAATGATGATTTAGCTCTCACGGTCAAAGAAATAAAAAATATTATTGATTTGGAACGGAGGCAAAGTAATAAGCATGCGTAAAAATTCTAAAAAGAAAATTACAGGGGCATTTTTTGGTACTATAGTTGAATATTACGATTATAGTTTATATGGATTTTCAGCTGGTATATTAGCTGAAAAATTTTTCCCAGGTACAGATAAAGTTTCTAGCCTCATGTATGTTTTTGCAATTTACGCTCTTTCCTATTTGGCCAAGCCCTTTGGTGCAATCTTTTTCAGTAAAATAGGAGATAAATATGGTAGAATTATCTCTCTTAAATTAACGATATTCGGAATTGCTATACCAACTGTGATCATTGGTCTATTGCCGGAAAACCAACATATTGGCTCAACAATTACACTTATTTTAGTATTCTGCAGATTTTTTCAAGGCTTTTTTACTGCTGGGGAATACGATGGAGCTGCAATCTATGTGATAGAGCATATGGACCAGAAGCATAATTACACCGCATCTGCTATTACTCGGGGCGCAGGGGTTGCCGGCCTATTACTTGGTATAGCATCAACAAATTTCTTTAATTCTTCTATATTTCCTGAATGGTGCTGGCGAATACCATTTTTATTATCCTTGCCATTGGTTGGTATCACTCTATATTATCGCAAATTCCTAGAAGAGACACCAGATTTCGTCAAATCACAAAATAACACAGTCCCATTTTCAAATATCATTATTTTTATCAAGACACAATGGAAGCTTCTTTTAATCGTTACTATGCTCGCTGGCGGGTTTGGTGTGACTTATCAAATAGCAATTATTTTTATGAAGCACTATTTATTACTTGTCATACCAGGGGCTAGTAATATTATGAGTTCTTTTTCTGTAATCATCGTGCTCGTTTTTGGTATTACCATGCCTATTGCTGGGGTGCTAGCAGATCGCTTTGGTAGAGAGCTGATTTTGAATACGAGCCTACTACTCGTTTTGATTAGTTGCGTTGTATTAATCGCAGCCATCAAAATGCAATTATTAAATCTAGCTCTCATTGGCTGCTTATTGCTTGCTATTGCTGTTTCGCCATTTAATGCATTGTCACACGCTGTACTCATAAGGGCATTTAAGGTAAATGAACGTTATCGTGGTATAGGTCTCGGCCATACTACTGGTTCAGTATTGATGTCAGGTACTGCAAGTTATATTTGCTTATTGTTTATAAAAAAATATAATATTATATTTTTTCCGATTATCTACATCGCATTATTTGCAATTATCGCCTACCTAATGATTAGAATATTAGATAAGAATAAAGATACACACGAAATTTAGAACTTAAATACTGATTACAAAATAAATTTCTTGACTATTTCTTGACTATTGGCTCAAATTAATGCATATTACGCTGGATTAAGGGGCGATTAGCTCAGTTGGTAGAGCATCTCGTTTACACCGAGACGGTCGGCAGTTCGAGTCTGTCATCGCCCACCATTTTTGAATCAATAGGTTTTAATAATGACCCATAACATTAACAAAATGGTGTTTATCATTAGTGGTTTAATTATTATTACTTCCTTATTTATAATTATTAAATCAATACTATAATAGAGTACTACTACAATCAACGATATGGTGATTGACAAGCCTAGTATCTCAACTCTCCAATTAGTGAATCCTTATGCTTGTCGTAGCTTTACACCAAACAAGTATCTGATTTGTAGACACATATCAATTTATTGGCTCCTTGGATAATTCAGCGATTCATCAACAAAGCTTCTTAACACAACCCTTTTTCCATTTACCACCTATTACCTAGCTAATTTCATAAAATAGAAGTGGTAATTAATCTTTGAAGATTTGAATAGGATACGTAGCTACTACGCATATTGCTCCATATTACCACTATATTGTCAGCACCAATCAACGCTCTGGCGCTCAATAGGTAACTAATTATCATCTCTCCTGTAGTCATTGCTAATCCATTGGTTGAGACAGCGACATAAGCGCCTATACCTAGAATCAACGTGCAAGCAATAATCTTAATATTAATAGTAATCAATTCTTTAACAAAACGATAGAATTTTGATAAATTATTGTTACTATAAGGTTTGTTTGATAGTTTTAAGGCCTTGCTCGTTATATGAAAACTAAACCACGAATATCCAATATTTAAAACGCAGAACAGTATAATATGTGAAGGTGCCATCAGTATGAGGAGTTCTGCTATTTGCTGGATTGAATAATACCCTCCTGCATCCTTGGAATCGAATTCTGTGACCTCCCTTACCTATCTATCTGTTGTAACTATCTTAATATAAGCAAATCCCATGACTAAAATCACCCCAATAATTGCTGCAAGTCCAATATAGGGATGGATAAAAAAGCCTTCTTCAGCCTACTCTTAATATTTACCAAAAGTTTGATTAATAATTTCTATGCTATTGTGTTCTTGGGGAAGTGGCATAAGTTGCTGCTCATTATGTGTTGTTACTATAAACGGTATCTCCGTTTGCGCACGCTTATCCTACTTATTATGTAAATTAATATAAATTAAAATGTCTGATGCATACAACACACATCTTGAAGAAGCCCGGTGAAGTATGGTACTCGCAAATAATCCCCCATTTTTCTACTTGACTATTATAACAGTCGCAAAGTTCTCTTAGACAGGATTTATTGGAATTAGAAAATACAACTTACACAACTAGCATGATCGACTCTAATGACAAGCGAATGGTATTTTAAGCTTCTAGGCCAGTAACATTGGCACCACCTAAATCCACATCTACATCATTCCCTGTATCGTCAGCATTTAAGGTTTCAATAAGTTCATCAAAAATAGATGGATCAACGCTTACAGAAGAGCCAGAGGTTAAGTCTGAAATCTGGTATTTTTCTATACAGTGTTTCATTAAATTTGCAAAAACACCGCCTTTCCAGCAGGAGGCTAACCTTTCTGGTGGCAGTTGCATTTGAGTCATGGCTTTGCTTATAAAAAGTTTTCCAACGCTAATAACATCATTTGTTCTATCATAATGCCATACTAATTCTCTCATTGTTAAGAGCGATACATTCAAATCTGTGACAAGATCAGAATTAGGGTATAAAATTAGTTCCTTTAAAATAAATAATGGTACTGCCTCTTGTATAGGCATCTCTGCGTTTATATTTTTTGGTTTATAAGTTGTTAACGCTTTTGATAGCAATGATTTATTTTTAAAGAAGTCACCGAACGTTATTGCACTATTTTTAAAATTTAAAATATGGGCTGGGTAATCTGGTTGATCTGAAACTAAACGTACTACGCGTAATTCATCTGTAATAGATTTAGCCTGTTTATCGATTGAACTAGGTTTATGAAAATCTAACACTTCAAGCACAATTCCCACTCCGTCTTTACCCATCAGAACCGGAACGTGCTTTTTCTCTTCTCTTATAGAATCATCCAGCCTATCGTCTAATTGTACTCTCTCTATTTCTGAAGATGCCATTTTGACAGCCTCTTCTAACGCCTTAATATATTTGGATATCTCTTGTATTTTTGTAGCATTCTTTTTTAACAAATATTTTTCATTTTTTATACGATATTTTGAATCCGTTCTACCATCCCGTAGTAGTAATGCTGCCTCTACTATATGATTTTCTTTAATTGCATAATCTAACGCAAAGTAACCACTTGTATCTTGTAAATTCATTACTGCCTGAACAATGAAAAAGCTTAAAACGTCAGTTTTCCCAAGTCTCGCAGCATAATGTAATGCAGTCTGCCCATTAGAATTAGTTGTATTTAATAATTCTGGTCTAGCATCTACTATGATTTTAACGGCCTCTAAGTTTCCACTACGAACAGCAGCAGATAACTCATTAAAATCATGTTTTCTTGACTCTAATTTTGCATGATTCTCAACCATATTTTTGATTATTTTAGGTGAATTAGTATAGTCTATTGTATTTTTCAAACCTTTAAAAAGTTGTTTTTCATATTTTTCAGGATTTGGTACGCTTACAACTCTACCTAATGCACCAGGCTGATCAACTGGCTCAATAATACACATGTCTTTCAACACATTTTCTGTATCAAATTCAATAATAATCCCCTCTTCTGGAGGTTTTCCTTGAAACTTCCATATATCTAAATCCTCTATATAATGCCATAAAGGTTGAGTCCATACGGAGTCATCATCTTGCACCTTGATTACTGGATACATAGACTTCGCAGTTGTAGCATCATTCTTTCTAAGAATAATAGTTCCACTATTTTTATTCACTGTGCCAAGTTGGTAGCTAGCAACCTTTTCAGGTGCCCGTAGATGGCCAATCTCTATACTCCAGCCTCCTTTAATAGCAGTAAGTGACACAGGAATATTAAACAATTCTATCGGCTCGATAGGTTTGCTACTCTTCATTAATAAACCTTCGTAATTTTAGTTGTATGTTACGGGATAGTAAACCTATGATTAAATACTGTCAATTCTTAATACTGGGCTAATTCAGTCCATTATCTCGCTTACCAATTTCTAGGATTCTAAATCATATCAGGTATTAACTTCCACGATACTTCAATGATTCATACAACAAAGCCAGAAAGATGCATACATACCAAGGATATTCGGCAATAAATAATACTATTATAACATACTAAGCTATAAATATATGAGTATGGTGTTGCTATTTTATTGATTGCAAGCCGCACTAATCAATAGCTAATTGACTTATATTATGAAAATGATTCAGAATAGCAGCCAGAAATTAACGGCTTCGTCAAGTTAATGTAAGGTAAAATATTAGGGTCTTGCATGGAAGGGTGAAAATTATTCAATCTTAGTTATTCGGAGTGAAAATTGATGTATCTAAAGAAAAGTCTAAAACCTTATAGATTCAACGACGGCCTCGATATATACAAGAGAGCAGACATAGAGTGGCATAATTAGTTCATTATGAACCTCTACGAAACAAGCCCCGTGGTATCAAGTCGGCTTTAAACCGAGTATAAGCAGCACTTTCCCCATGTCTTCTTTCCCCTGTTGCTCCATATATTTTAATGATTTGTTCGTTCACACCTACTATAGACACAAAATACCCATCAGCCCCTGTTCTATCAACACCCCAATAGGGCTTTACGCATATATCCAAACTTCCTCTTTAGTAAAAGACCTGTTGTAAAATTGGTACTGCATAATACAAACTATAACACAGTCTAAGTTTTCTACTTGTGCAAAGAGAAATTATTCACTATGGTGCCCGATTACATAATTAATGTATTAACACAAATTAAGGAATCAGAAATAAGATGACAAAGCGTAACCAGGAAAATGACTCTATTCGTAGCAAGGTCTCAGGTCTCAAAAAACATAAACCAAACTTGAATAATGATCGTGCTAATGCTGAGACAGATCTTAGTAAAGCTTTTTTCATCGCTGCAAGCAAAGGCAATCAGGAGGCCATGGAGACTTTGATTACTGCTAAAGTAGATGTTAACCTTATTTGTCAGGATGTTGAAACAGCGCTAATAATTGCTGCATACAAGGGGCATAAAGATATTGTTGAAACTTTGATTACTGCTAAAGCAGATGTTAATAAGAGTAATGAAGGAGGCGATACGGCGCTGTTACACGCTGTCTTCATGAATAGTCATATAGATATTGTTAAAACTTTGATTGCTGCTAAAGCAGATGTTAATCATCATGAGAACAAAAGTACCTCCACAGCGTTGCTATTTGCTGCACGCAGTGATCATAACGATATTGTTAATACTTTGCTTAATGCGAAAGCATATGTTAACTATCATGAGAACGTAAATGGCAATACAGCGCTGATAGTTGCTGCACGCAGAGGTCATAACTATGTAGTTGAGACTTTGATTAATGCTGGGGCAAAGGTTAATGAGACTGATAGACATGACAATACAGCGCTGATAGTTGCTGCACGCGGTGGTAATAAAGATATTGTTGAAACTCTGCTTGTTGCTGGAGCAAAGGTTGAAACTAATGACAATGGCACTGAAGCACTGATAATTGAACCTATTCCTTATCAAGGTATAGCTAACTTACTACACTTATCAGTAAATATTGATAACATTTTCTTGTCCTCACAATATGAAGAAATAAGGGATGATATGTTACCCCATCTATTTATAGAAAGGTATAGAACTCTATGGACCAAAGTTGGTTACGATAACAGCTCAGATTAGTATATTGAAAAAATCAGGAATAACGTTAAGAATGCTGAGATCAAAGACGGTCTAATCTCTATAATTAAGGAGGGGTCTCAACAAACAGATATATGCTGTGCTCAGCTGTTTTATACTCTATTTGATGACATAGACCTTGTATCTCCTCTCTATATATTACTCAATCAAGGCAATAAATTTAATACACAAAATCAGAAGACTAGAGCACAAATGCAAGCTGTCAAATTGTTATATAAATACATGGGGCATGATATAGATTTTATAAATACATCTAAAGCTGCAAAAACCGAAGAAAGCAAAGAGAATGACACCCTAACTTTAGACCTAGATGCTGACAGAGCAAAAAATAATACTTATAAACAATTGGAAGAGGAAATACATACGGCCAATATAGATATTCTTATGACACAAATCTATGCATTCATAGCAAAAGCATCTAGCATTGATAACTACGCAGGTAAAGAGAGTATTAATTTAATAAAAAATCTTAGAAATAATCATGTATTACCTAAAATCCTCGTTACGAGTCTAGATAAAGCTTTAAAAAGCTACAAAGAGTATACTAGCAATCCTGTATCTGTTTTGACTGATCAAATTCTAATGCAAACTATAATGTCACTCAAGACAAAATCAACACAACAGAAGCTGCAATTAGAACAGCAAGAACAAAGAATAAGCAAAGTAGAGTCATTACTAGCACAAATGTTAGATCAGAACCAGAATCCAATACATATTGCTGACGATGTAGTAAACATAGTGGGAGATGATCCAGACAGTCTCTTACAGTCAATTGAGTAATCGTATAGAGAACTAATCTTTATATGGCAACTCAGCCCGTCAATGGCAAAATCTGTAAATCCTCAAGAATGGAGAAAACCCAAGTAGTAAGCAAACCTCCACGGGGCAAGCCCCGTGGTATCAACACTCCCTCAAGCCGAGTACAAGCAGCACTTTTCCCATGTCTTCTTTCTCCTGTTGCTCAATATATTTTAATGATTTGTTCGTTAACACCTACCGTAGAAACAAAATATCCATCAGACCATATTCCATCAACACCCAATTAGGCTTTACGCATATATTCAAACTTCCTTTTTAGTAAAAGACCTGTTGTAGAATTGATTCTGCATACTACATCACTAATACGCATCTTATAGGTGGAATAGACAAAAGCATATGTATGTGATCCTTATCATGGTTAATCTCTAGAAGCACAACTTCTAGCATACCACCGTGAATTACTCCTTTCATCAATTCTCAAAAATAGTTAAAAGACCCTTCTTGAAATATTTTACGGCGATATCTTGCAACTATCACAATATGGTACTCACATTTATAGGCTCAATGTCCTTATTTTCTTAACTGCATAATACAAAACATGGAGAGTACAATAGCCACGGGATAAGCTACGTGGCTTTGCGTTTGCAGAATAAAATTTTAATCTCCGCTGGAAGTACATAATACATTATCACTGAGGGTAGTGAGGAATATATTTGCGGTGCATGTGGCCGTATACACAAAAAACGCTGCTGACCGAATAACCTCATCTGCTCAGTCTGAAGCAATTTGGCATGAGGCTACCCGTGACGTCTTGTTGCCTAAAATTCAAGAACATTACTTTTTTATGCAACTAACTTGGCGATACCGGTGTTAACCATATCTCACTTAGGCCACATAAAATAGCTCCAGGACCATAGCGCACTTAATGCAGAATTTAATGAACTTTCTGTTCTGCATCATCAGGTTGTTCTGTTATTTTTTTACTGTATAATAGACCAAAGTCGACTGGGTCAATCATCAGAGGCTGAAAACCACCATCTTGGGTTGCATCTGCAATTATTTTCCTAGCATATGGAAATATAATAGATGGGCAATGTACTGCTAATAGCATTTGTATACGATCATCTGGAATGTTCAGAAAATGAAAGACTCCTGCATATTTTAAATCTACTAAAAATAAAATCTGGTCTTTTGCTGTTGCTTTAGCATTGATATCAATTTCTACTTCATAGTAATTGTCTTCTGCTAATTTTTTTACATTCAAATCGAGTGACAAATCAATTTTTGGTGACTTGTCAACATTCACAATACTAGCTGGTACATTAGGATTTTCAAACGAAAAATCTTTAATATATTGGGCTTGTACTGCAATATGCGGGTTTGTGTTTGTTTCGTCTGTACTCATAATTAGCTAATCTCCTTGTTGTTCTAGGTTTTAGGCAAGGTAACTCCTCTTTGCCCCATATATTTACCGGCTCTATCAGCGTATGTTGTAATACATTTTTCATTACCTTTCAAGAATAGAAATTGGCAAGCCCCTTCTCCTGCATAAATTTTGGCTGGTAAAGGGGTGGTATTAGAAAACTCTAAAGTGACATGTCCCTCCCAACCCGGCTCCAAAGGTGTAACATTTACTATAATTCCACAACGTGCATAAGTTGATTTACCAACACAAATCACTAACACGTCATCTGGTATTTTGAAATACTCAATAGTTCTAGCTAAAGCAAAACTGTTTGGAGGAATAATGCATACATCCAATTCTCTATGAATTAAACTATCTTTATCAAAATTCTTTGGATCAACTATGGACGTGTTAATATTGGTAAATAGTTTAAATTCATTTGATACTCTAGCATCATAACCATAAGATGACACCCCGTAGGAGATTATTTTATTACCTGCTACAGCTTTTACCTGCTTATCTGCAAAAGGTTTTATCATTTCATGGTCAAGGGATTTTTTAATTATCCATTTATCAGACATTATGGTCATAACACAGCTCAAATATTTATTTTTATATTAACCTAGAACTTAGGATTATTAGTATCTTAATTATCAACTGAGTTGATATCTAAGATTCTTATTTTGTACCACTCAAATTTGTAAATATCTACTCTCTAATACAATATTATGTGATAAATTTACAATACACACTATATAATATAATATGCATCTAGATACAATGCTTACAATGTTATATGTGATTGCATTCATAGTATGATATAAAGTTTAGCTGTAAGTGGAAGATGTAATTTAGTTGTATAGATATTGAATATTTTTTTTGTCGTATCTATTCATTCTAAATGACAAGAATTTCAGAATTCGCAATAAGAAATATTACAAGTACGAGGATAATGGTAATATGACCAACCTAAAAAGAATTTTATTGATGTCGGCAAGTGTATTTGCTTTTACAAATGTTGTAATAGCAGAAGAGGCGAAGAAACCAGAGCAAGTGCCAGTTGTATCAGATTTGGCAGTTAAGCTTTCTGGCTTTGCCCACTTTCAATCAGCGTACAGAAATCAAAACAAACTAGAAAAAGATGAAAAAAATGTGTCTGCTAATAAGAAAAATTTCGCTTTCTATAGTCAAGCGGCATTGGTAGCAAACATCTCGAATCAAGTAGATGAAATAACATACGGCGGTAGAATCGTCTTAGTTCCTACCACGAAGGCAAAGGGTGGTACTAGCTACAATGGTTCGCATATATACCTTGAAAGTGAATTTGGTAAAGTAGAAGCGGGGTCACCTTCTCTTCCTTCTCAGACAATGAGTATAGGGGCAGGAGATATCACCGCAGCTTCCTTAACTGATTTTAGCAGTTATGCAAAATTTGATACGGATTATTTAACACAAAGAGGTGTATCACCTACTTTTGCAACCAGTACAGATTTTTTCCTAGATAGTGCACTTAATACAACTCTTGATAGCAAAAAATATAGTAGTGAGCCTTCTAGATCCGTAGTTTACTATACTCCCAAATTTGATTTAGGTAGCTCAACAAAAATACAGGTAGGTATTTCTTATACTCCAGACTCAAGTAACACCGGAGCTGACAAAGCGAGTACAAAAGGAAGCGGCGTAACTGAAAAAATTATAGACCATGGTGGAGTGTATAAATTCAAGATGGATCGCAGTGTAACAGATGCATTCACTGGTGGTATCTGTATAGAGCAGAATTTCTCCGATGGTGTAGATCTAAAAGTAGCTTTAACAGGAGAGTATGGTAAGTCTGCAGGTAGCGCGCAAAAATTTGCAGCAAAGGATGATACTGATCCTACTAAAACATTTAAACTAAGCGATTTAAAGGCTTACAGTGTTGGAGCTGTGCTAAATGTCGGCAATATCTCTTATGCTGGATCTTATGGTAGTTTAGGAAATAGTTTAACAACTCCTGAATTACACAAAACTGGTCGTAAGACAGAATATTATACTGGTGCGGTAGCTTATAAACAAGGCCCGTTTACTGCTTCTGCCGGGTATTTTAAATCTTTCCAATTCAAAAATACTGTTGATGCTGTTTCACTTGGGACGAGCTATAAATTAGCACCTGGGTTCAAGCCTTATGCTTCTATTACAGGCTACACAGCAAAAGGAGCACCAGTATGCTTTCCAGATTTAGACAAGAAAACCACTCGTGGCACAGTTTTTGTTTTAGGCGCAAAAATGAGCCTATAAGCACATAAGCTTAATGATTAAGAAGGAGCGGTCATAATTGTTATTATGACCGCTCCTTTTTTGTTTTACTTCTACCTAGTAATTGTATATCATTTACAATTACTAAACGATAGCTATTTATTATGGACCTAATATTTAATAAGTACAGATCAAGTAATAATTTTTGTTCTTATTATATGAGTATTATACTTTTTGTAATAAGTGTTTCCTTTCATTGCCAGGCTGAAATCCCGGTTATCGATACTATATACAATGATAATAACTCACAATATTTCAATAATTCTCTTATCAAGCATCAACATGCTAGGCTAATTATCCTAAATAAAATCACTGCTAAATCTTTTGAACAATTATTGACAATAGGGCGCAAGCAATATATCGGTAATTTATCAATTGAGGTACATGCATGCATCAAAAATATTGATCCTTTTGACCGTAATAATTTAATATCCCTTACGGTAATTGATAATAAGATTGAAGACGAAAATATATTAATATTTCAAGGGTGGCTTGTATCATCTGACCCTTCTTTATCCACTATTGAACATCCTGTATATGAAATCATAGCTCAAGACTGTTTAACTTATTAACTAGAACAATATACGTAAACTATATGCATAATGTTATTCCAATTCTAACTTTTTTAACTATTAATATTGGGGTAATGGGTGGCTTATCTGCAGCAGCTACCATACCTATATTTCTATTAACTTCACTTTACCTAATAAAAGACTCCATAAGGTTTGAATGCAAGAATATAAAGCTAGAGTTAGTGTTTTTTATATGGCTGTTTATCAGTAGTTTTTGGTCTGCAGATATATACAAAAGTTTGACGGCATTTTCTATTGTATTAATTTTATTTTTTACAACATATCTTTTAATAAACAACATAAATATATTATCAACTAAATTTTCTTTAACCAACAATACCCTGATAATTATTTTGACAATGGCAATGATAATTTTTCTTTTTGAATTTTTAAGCGACGGTTATATCAACTCACTATTTAGAAGGGAGATTCAACAAAAGGATTCTCATGAATTTTATTTACATTATCTAAATCGTGGCTGCTCCTTACTATCATTATTCGCATGGTTTGTCCTAGCCGCCCTATTAAGAAAGAAAAAATATGTACTTTCTGCATTAATATATATTGTCTTGTTATTTGTTTTTGCTATATCAGATAGTTTGGCCTCCTTTGTTGGTTTTATAGCTGCGGGTTTAGTATTTATTGCAACTAGATACTCATTTTTATCTAACCCTAAACTAATTTCTGTTGTATTAATCATCAGTTCTCTTGCCTTTATCAGCCTCACCTTTTTAATGGACCCTTATAAAACATCAAATCAAAATAGTTTTTTACCATGTTCTGCCAAGCACCGATTATTTATTTGGAGCTTTACCGCAGGTAAAATCGCTGAAAAACCTATAGCTGGTTGGGGGCATGGGTCGTCTAGAATGTTTCAAATACCTGAAAATAATATAATCACTTATGAAGGCTATACTTTTCACCCGTTACCCATTCACCCTCATAACAATTTGTCACAAATTTTACTAGAAAACGGAATTATTGGTCTATTTCTTTACGGAGCTTTAATTATTAAATATATTTTCGCCTGGCATAAATATACAAAATCAAAATCTAGTGCATTACTCAATATTAGATCAGCCGGTTATGCATTTTTCGTCAGTTTTTTTGTGATTTCATTAATTGCATTTAATATGTGGCAGAGTTGGTGGCTTTGCAGTTATTTATGGGTCGCCTTACTGTTTTGCAACATAGCTACAAAAGAAAAATCATCTATCGAATAAAGCTTTATTATTATACAAGCGCAGAACTACATGGATTTCTCTTTTATGATGTGTAATACTAAAATATCAAAGGATAGCTCAGCAAGATCATCCCACTCATCACTTCCTCTTGCCAAACCGACACAAGTAAATGATTTAAGTTGGTTAATTATAAATTCTTGAAAATTTAAAATAATTTCTGTTATATCAATCATAATTTTCCCATTGTCTTTTATAGTCATTACGTGATAGATCATTAGCCCCACCCGAAAAATCAGGATCATCATCTTGTACGTTGTCATCCTCCCATCTGAATTTGTCACAGATCAAATATGACCCCGGAAACTCTTCAGAGTAAAACGATATATTATTACAAATAGGACATAGTATATCTTTTTGTCCTTTGACACGATAAAATATCATGTTAGTTACCTCCTGCTATTAAATTGAAAAACAACTTCACCATTTTTTCTTTTGTGTACCATAGTATTTTGGGGTGAAGAAATGATAATTTTTTTCCTCCTCGACATATTGCTTATAATTAGAAATATTAGAAAAACGTTTACGCTGATTTTTATAATGTATGTATGCATTCTCAACGATGCTGTAGCTGGTTTTGTAGATCAATAGCGTAATCAGTTTTGGTATTTTAGAGCTGGTGTTTGTAATAGTGCGTCGATTATTTTTTGAACACCACGCTTGGTTGTTGTAGGTGCTTGCCGAACCTATTGACGGCGGCATTAGTTGGTTTGGCAAAGCTGCTAATTAGTTTATTGTCTGGTATTTTAGTATTAGCAAAGATTTCTTGCTCGATAAATGTTGCAGTTCTGCTTTTTTGACTACCTTACTGCCTTTCTGCCACGTGTTAGATTCTTACGCTACCTTAGCCCCTTGAACTGCCCTAGTGCCGATTTTGATAACCAGGTCAGCCTCACCGGTAGCGAATAAATATAATATTTTCTAAGATTTCCTTATGTCTAGAGGTGAAGATATTAGTCGGTACTCTATTGAACTAACCTTGTACTATTGCTCCTTTTGTTAAAGTTGACTGGTTTAAATATATTGCTTGCTCTAGCTACTGCCTACTCTTGAGCATTCTTGGCAAAATTCTCTATAGCTGGGCGAATTCTCTAGCTTCCTGTCAGAATCACTCATTCCGGCAATCTTGACCATTTAACTTCACAGTGGCCAAAATCAACACCCGTATTTATCCCAATCTGGATGATTTCGAGATGGAAACCTTTTTATTAAATTTTTATTTACTTTTTGTAAAGCTATACGTTCAATTGGTACAAATTCTACAGGTTTAAAATCATAATTTAGATGTTCTTTATAAAATTCCAGACACCTTGTAATATATGACCTAAGATACAGCGAATTGTCTATTGGTAGATTTTTACCCTTATCTAGTTTTTTTAGGGCCTCTAGGAAACAATCTGCACAAGCTTGGCGTTTTCTAAGAGAAAATTTAATTTTTCCTTTCATTATTAAAAATTGATGCATTAAATTTTTATTATATTCTTCTCCTAGTGAAAATCTTTTTTCAGCCTCTTGACTTTTACCTCGCGCCAATAAATCCCAGGCTTCAACGAAATGATACACAGCAAAAGGCTTCTTTATAATTTGATATATCTTTTTCATCTATTTACCAGTTAAGTTTGTAATTACTGCTAAAAGTAGCCTGGTTACCTCCATACTTTTGTCTATTTTGGTTTCAGGAGTTGGATCGGTCAACTGAGCAATTATACAACTCAGCTTCCTGCAGTGCGTTATAAAATTGTTTATCCTTACCCTCTAAATCCAACGTTCTCGTTTTAATATTGTATAAAAAACTCGGCTGCAAGCAACCGAGATATTCGCGTTGCTCGTTCAATATTATAAGCATATCTGCCTAAATTCATATTATCTGATGCCTATATAAAACTAAGTTATAAGAATTTACAAACCAGACCTAAAATCTCATCTATATATACTATTGCTATTATTGCACAGAAGCTCCAGATGTGAATATGTTGCCTAATGCAAGAACTCTTGCCGCCTATGCAGATCTTAATCCTGAACATAAATTTCTGAATTATCAGCTAGAAAAAAATTAGAATATCTCAGATTGGGACTGCTAACTTGCATAAAATTCTATATTTCCCTGCGATTATTGCATCTTCTATCAATCATAACCTTCTTAATTTTAAACAAAAAATGAAGAGTAAAGGGAAATATAATATGGTTATTATTGTTGCTTTGACGTGCAAAATGATGCACATTATTTATGCTATCTTGAAAAACAAACCTTCTTTTTCTTACAAAATAGCATAATTCTTGTCCACTCTCAATACAGTATCAAAGTTTATGACTGACTTTGTAAAATTTCATATAGAGGCTTTAAGCAAAAGTTTGTTATATCGAAAATGATACGCCAGCGAATTTTTTATTGAAATCACTAACGCTCTTATTTGACTGATTAACTACATTAGCAGCGCCTTTATTCCATGCAGGATGTTCACGGAAGTCAACATCCATTAGAATTTCCCCGGATTTAAGGGTAGACTTGGTCAAAAACTCGTCATTGCGAATTTTAATTGTTAGGTTTTTGTATTCTGGATGAATGTCCTTTCTCATGCCAATGACTCTTTTTTCTTCTTCAATATTTCTTTTTTTAGTTTTTTTGCCTTATCAGACAAAAGCGCATCTTTTGCCTTGATTATAAACGTATCAAAACCACCGTTTTTCTCAACAGTTCTAATAGTTCTAGCTGCAACTTTTAATCTATATTTTTGACCAGTTAGTTGACTTTGATACACTATTGTCTTGATATTAGGTTCAAAGGTTCTTCTAGTTTTTCTTTGCGAGTGAGATACATTATTACCAAACTGCACTGCAACACCAGTTAATTCACATTTACGAGACATTGTTAGATTTCCATCAAATTTATCATTAACAGTAGTCTAAGATACATACCGATCATCACTCTGTCAAGAGTATATTCCTAAAGCACTCTCTGTCTGTTTATGTCCAATTAATGTTCTTATAATCTAGCTACGGCTTAACAAGCTGTTCTTTTTTGAATGTACGGACGTTTTGATTATGAGCTGCTAAGGAATTAGCAAAATTATGTCCACCTTGACCATTTGCAACAAAATACATTGCCTTGGTTTGTGAAGGAGAAACAACCGCCTCTAACGATGCTAAACCTGGGCAGGAAATTGGCCCTAATGGCAACCCCTTAATTTTATAAGTATTATATTCAGACTCTATTTGCAAATCTTGGCGAGTTAATAAGCGACCAAGTTTACCTTTACCACGCGTTATTGCATAAATAACAGTTGGATCGGCTTGTAGTCTCATACCTTTCTTAAGACGATTGACAAATACAGCGGCAATCATCTTGCGCTCTTGATCGTTACCAGCTTCTTTTTCAACGATTGAAGCAAGAATCAACACATCTTTCCTATTTTTTAAAGGAGAGTGATTAGATAATTTTAACATAACTTGGTCTAAGGCCTTAGACATGCCAAGGAGCATTTCATCTAGGATTTTATTTCTTTGATCACCGTATGAGTAAAAGTAGGTTGACGGCATTAAATAACCCTCTGGTATATTCCTGTTAATTACGCCGTTTAATCTCTCTTCTGCATTTAATTTATCAATAATTTCTTTTACACTATAACCCTCTGGTATAACAAGACGGCGTACAATCGATCTACCCTTGGCTAACTTTTTAATCACCTGGTAGGGGCTAATAGCGGTGGTAAATTCATATTCTCCACTTTTAAGAGGGCTATAGAATGAATACAACATGCTGCATAATTCAAAAAACCTCCCATGCTTTATTATCTGATTTTGTTCTAATAGCTCACTAATTTGGTGTATGGACAAATTAGGTTCAATGATGATTGTTTTTTTTTCTTGTAGATTACCAGAAAGTATCAAATAACAGACTAGTAAATTTATGGAAGTAATGGACAGGGCAGCAGAAATAATAATAGCTATTATTTTGATTCTAAAATACTTACTAAGCATTACTACAGCTCGATTTCAACAGTATCCAATTCACCAGATGTGTTATTAGTAATTTTTTCGATTTTTAATTTCGCGTCTTTAAGCATCGTTTCACAATGCTTTTTCAACTGCAAGCCGCGCTCAAAACTTGCTACTGCATCAGCAAGTTCCTCTTGACCTAAATCGATTTTTTTTACTATTGCTTCAAGTTCATTCATTGCTTGTTCGAAGCTCATTTTAGCAATGGGGGGTGTATTACTCATAATATATGATAAATATTTTCTTTCATTAAACAATATTTTTACCTATCATGCAACCAGTATTCTATTGTATATTCTCAGCAGCTTTGTAATATAAAGCATCCACTATTGCGGGACTAATTTAATATTAGGCTAATTTTGCCCCATTGCTGGCTATATCTCTAGTGATTAAAGTCCTTTTCCAATCTAAGTATATCATTATGACCCTTACAACTAAACAACTTACAGAACATTTATCGATATCTGACAAGATTAGAGCCATTGCAATTGAAGGCATGTCTTATGCAAATGATCCATATGATATCGCACGATACCAAAAACTTTTAGAAATTTCAATTCAAGAATTTTCCAATGCAATAGATATAGATACGAAAACATTAAAGAAGAAATTCCAAGCAGAAATAGGGTGTATAACTCCTAAACTAGGAATAGAAGCAGCTATACTTAACAGCCAAAAACAACTACTAGTATTAAACAGATCTGATAATACAGGTTGGTGTCTTCCATGTGGATGGGTAGATGTTGGTGAAACACCCGCGGACGCTGCAATACGAGAAATAAAAGAAGAAACAAACCTAGATGCAGAGGCAAAACAATATATTTCTATATCTACTAAAGGACCTGGATTAAGTCAAAGCATACATCATCAAGTAAATATTATTGTACTTACAAATATAGTATCTCCGCTTGAAATAAAATTAAATCATGAACATAAAGAGTATAAGTGGATTAATGGTGTTGATAATATTGCGCCATGGCACCCTGGACATGATTTACGAGCAACAGAGATTATGAATTTTATAAACAAAGATACATCCTTGTATTTAGAGATTTAGAGATCGCACATAAGAGGTTTATTCTAGACAAATATTTGCGTAATATAATTTACTTTGCATAACCCTAAATTATGCAACCTCCTCTCAAGTATGCAATATGTATATTGTTTTATTCGACTTGACTTGAAGGTACCGCTTCGACTGATTTCACCTCTGGCACAAAATGTTGCAGCATGGACTCAATGCCGTTTTTTAAGGTAATAGAAGAACTAGGGCAGCCAGAGCACGCGCCGCGAAGTTCTAGGTATACCGTGCCGTTTTCAAAACTTTTATAAATTATATCACCACCATCTAGTGCAACAGATGGTCTAACTCTTGTGTCAATGATTTCTATAATCTGTTTTTCAATATCTGATAATTCCGCTGCGTTCGTATTGTTAGATAAATTGCTTGATTCCTCAAGAATAGGTAACCCTGACACTATATGATCCATAATTGTCATCAGTATTTCAGATTTAATTAGGTCCCATTTACAATCTTCTGATTTAGTAATAGTAATAAAATCTTTACCATAGAATACGGCTTGTATATTACCTATTTTGAAAATGTTTGCAGCAAGTGGACTTTTGTTTGTTGCTTCTTCAATATTGTGAAAAAATACCGTTCCTTGGGCAAGTATCTCTACACCTAATAAAAATTTTAGAGCATGTGGGTTTGGAGTATCTTCAGTTTGAATAAACATGATTATTTATATTGCACAATTTTAAGTTATAGTGTGGTACCCACGGCCGGACTTGAACCGGCACGAGCTAAGCTCCACAGATTTTAAGTCTATTATGTCTACCATTCCATCACGTGGGCACTAAACTTGAAGCAATGTCTCTGTGCTATAAAATAACACATGAGCCAAAACTCTGATGGCGAGATTAGAATAATTTTTACCAAAAAGCAACAACTTTGTAAGTCTTCGTAGATCAGCGAGCTCAAAATTGTAAGGCTCAACTGATCAAAAATAACCAATACTTAATCTATGTAATGAAATTTAGCTATTTGTATAACTATCCCATCTATAGGCGGACGGATCACTAAAAATCTTGTGTAATAATTGATTATTTAACGAATGACTTGTCTTGTGGCCCTGTATTTTACCAATAAAACTACCGCCGGCTGAAAATATATCGCCTAATAGATCAAGTAATTTGTGTCTGGCAAATTCATTTGTATGTCTTAAACCACCATTATTCAATATAATATCTTTATCTATTCCTATAGCGTTTTCAAGTGAAGCTCCCTTAGCCAATCCCTTGTTCTGGAGATAATCTAATTCGTGCTTAAAACCAAATGTTCTTGAATTAGCAATTTCTTCCTTAAAATTATTGGTGTTGCTAGTAAAAATATGTTGTTGCCTGCCAATTGCAGGGCTAGCAAAATCAATTGTAATATCTATGTGCATTGTATTGGCTGGCTGTGCGATAATCTCTGAATCATTATCAAATATAGTAATTTCCTTTAATAATTTAAGGTATTTTTGGCTAGCTCTTTGTTGTTTAATGCCAGCGCATTCCACCATGAATACAAAGGGTTTGCTGCTCCCATCCATAATAGGCACTTCTGGCCCATCCAGTTCAACTATTAAGTTAGTAACACCACAGCCCCATAATGCAGCCATTAAATGCTCAATGGTTGATACTTTTATTTGAGAGTCATTTTTTATTGACGTTGAAAGTGTAGTGTCAAATACATTATCATATCTTGCCAATACATGATTATTTACAGATGTTACGTCAGTCCTGACGAATACTATCCCAGTGTTGGGTTGTGCTGGTTTTAGTGTTACTTGTGTTTTATTGCCAGAATGCACCCCTATACCATAGCAACTAATAGGGCTTTTGATTGTTGTTTGCATTAAAGACATTGTAAAACACAATTATTTTAAATAAGCTTGATTGAGTTTCAAGATATAAAATATACTCATATAATAGCAATGAAAATATTGTTACTAAATGTTTCAATTTTTTGTAAAAAAATTATGGACCAAGGGCAGAAGTTTTGCTATAAGTGTGTTTAATATTTTTCTATTCCTCGGTAGCTCAGTGGTAGAGCAAACGGCTGTTAACCGTTCGGTCGCTGGTTCGAGTCCGGCCCGAGGAGCCATATGCGAAAATGTTCACTCCAAAATTTACACCTGGATTCTTCCATCAATTCGCCGTTAATTATGGCCCATTCATTGCATTATCATAGAGTTGTTGAATGAATTAATTTTTAGCTATGTCGCAAATAATGAGGCATTAACTCCTTATCAACGCAATGCAGTAGCGCTGTTTATTATAAAATTTTTATAATAAACGCTAATGATTTAGTTCCTTTAATGCAAGATTATTTATCCATTTTCAACAATCTATCTTTTGCCTTAGCATAATTTTGCTCTGCTGCTTGTTGGTAATATGATCTTGCCTTAGCGTAATCCTGCTCTACCCCTGTACCATTATAATACATAACTCCTAGGTTAAGCTGGGCCTTAGCATGATTTTGCTCTGCTGCCTGTTGGTAATATAATAGCGCCTTAGCGTAATCCTGCTTAACCCCATAACCATGGTAATAAATACCGCCTACATTACACTGGGCCCCAGCATAATTTTGCTCTGCTGCTTGTTGGTAATATAATAGCGCCTTAGCGTGATCTTGAGCTACTCCTATACCCTTTGCATACATAACTCCTAGATTATACTCAGCCCCAGCATAATTTTGCTCTGCTGCTTGTTGGAAATATGATTTTACTTTACTGTAATCCTGCTCAACCCCATAACCTTTAGCATGCATAGCTCCTAGATTATACTGGGCCTCAGGAAGATTTTGCTCTGCTGCTTGTTGGTAATATAATCTTGCCTTGGCGTAATCCTGCTCTACCCCTGTACCATTTTCATACATAATTCCTAGATTAAACTGAGCCTCAGCATAATTTTGCTCTGCTGCCTGTTGGTAATATAATAGCGCCTTAGCGTAATCCTGCACCACGTTATTACCTAGTGCATAACAGATAGCTAGGTTTGTAGCAGCGGCTACGTCCTTATTACTACTTAACTTCTCTAGGTTTGCTATATCCGCACATGAATCATTAGGGTTTGGATCTTTATACGCACAAAGCAGTAAAATTGTTGATAATAATATAAGTTGATTAATTCTTGTGCTTATATTCATGTAGTTTCCTCTCCCCAGGTCGTAACAAAATAAGTTGTATAGTAAGATATATTTGATTCTAGGATCAGTGTATATAAAAAATCACCATTAATTCTTAATTTTGCTATTGACCGCTTCAAGAGCAGAAAAAGCCGCTACTTTTAATATTTCATTTGCTGAGGATCCCATAGCTGCAATTTGAACAGGATGTTCAAAACCATCTAAAATAGGTCCTATAAAAACACCTCCTGCCAATTCCTCAAGTAAATGCGTAGAAATAGCGGCTGAATTTAAATTAGGCATAATGAGAACATTAGCTGGCCCTGTTAACCTACAGAAGGGATATAGTTTCTGTAAATCAATATTTAGAGCAACTTCTACTGATATTTCACCATCATATTCAAAATCTAGATTCATTGTATCCATAATAGCAATGGCTTCTTGTAGTTGAGTGTTGTTGCCTTGTATAGCATTGCCAAAATTAGAGTGAGATACTATCGCAACTCTTGGCTTACCACCCATAATGCTTGCATTTTTAGCAGTTTGAATAGCAATTTCAACAATATCATGAGCATTTGGCACTTCACATACTGTGTTATCGGCAATTATAATATTATGCTTTTTTGACAACATAATGGAATAACCTAATATGCGCTTATTTTTCTTTGCCCTAATAACTTTTCTGATATCTGTTAAATTATTATAAAAGCTCTTAGTAAGGCCAGTTACCATAGAGTCGGCGTCACCACAGGCAATCATACAAGCTGAGAATACATTTCTGTCCGTTTTAACCATTCTAGAGCAATCACGATATAGATATCCTTCTCTTTGTAATTGCAGGTATAAATAATCTATATATTTATCTAAATTGGCATTAATTGCTGCATTCATTACAGTAATTCCATCTAAATTATATCCTTCTCCCATATTCTCTATGATTGGATCAATTTTACTAGATCTACCTACTATAATTGGTTGTCCATACTCCTCATCCCTCATCATCATTGCAGCTTTAATCACTTCTTCTTCCTCACCCTCAGCAAAAATGACTCGCTGTTTATCAGAGTGCTGTATTTTTTCATACACCAAATGCATATATGAAGAAGTAGGATTTAACCTACTAGCTAATTCAGTTTTATATTTTTTCCTATTCAAAGAAGTAATTTGTGTTACTCCAGACTTAATGGCTGCTTCTGCAACAGCTACTGGAATGGTGGTAATTAATCTAGGATCAAAGGGAACTGGTATAATATATTCAGTACCGAATGACTTCTTTGTTTGCCCGTATGCATTATATACTTCAATTGGCACAGGTTTGCGGGCCAAATCTGCTAAAGCGTATGCTGCGGCAATTTTCATTTCATCATTAATTTGCTTTGCCCTAACATCTAAAGCTCCTCTAAAAATATAAGGGAACCCCATCACATTGTTAATTTGGTTATTATAATCTGATCTACCCGTAGCGATTATTGCATCGCTTCTAACTGATTGAACATCTTCAGGAGTAATTTCAGGATCAGGATTGGCCATAGCAAATATTATAGGTTGTGGAGCCATTTGCTTAATCATTTCCTTTGATACAGCCCCCTTAACTGATAAACCAAGAAATACGTCAGCTCCTTTCATTGCCTCGGTTAATGTTCTACAGTTAGTGACTGAAGCTTTTTCTTCTTTCCATTGATTCATCCTCTCTGTTCTGCCTTTATATATTACACCTTTGGTATCACATAAAATTATATTATTTTTATTAACACCAATAGCAATAATCAGATTGATACAAGCAATAGCAGCAGCGCCTGCGCCATTAACTACCACTTTTATATCGGACATTTCTCGCTTCGTTAAGAATACAGCATTAATCAAACCAGCAGCTGTAATGATAGCTGTACCGTGTTGATCATCATGGAAAACAGGTATATCCATTAAGCCTTTTAATTTCTCTTCTATAATAAAACATTCCGGTGCCTTGATGTCTTCTAAATTAATACCTCCCCAGCTAGGACCAAGATGCTTAACGGCATTAATGAATTCTTCTGGATCTGTACAATCTACTTCTATATCTACACTATCAATGTCAGCAAATTTTTTAAATAATACCGCTTTACCTTCCATCACTGGCTTAGAGGCTGCCGCACCAATTGCACCAAGTCCCAATACTGCCGTACCATTTGAAATTACTGCTACTGTATTGCCCTTAGCTGTATATTTATACATGTCATCAGGATTTTTAGCGATTTCTAGACACGGAGCAGCTACTCCTGGGGAATAAGCAAGAGCAAGATCTCGTTGTGTGGCTAATGGTTTTGTTGGAGCAAGGGATACTTTGCCTGGTTTACCAGATTGATGATAATTTAAAGCTTTGAGATATTCAGGTGATTTTGAATGATCCATATTATTTTTTATTTAGTTGTTAAAGATTGCAATACTTTGTTATCCTAGGATATACACTAGTATTGATAATGATAAAATAGAAAAAATAGTAGTAAATGTAATGATTGAAGACATAGTCTCCGGATCACCACCTAATTGACGCGACAAAATATAAGATGAGCTAGCACACGGCATACAGCTAAATAAAATCCCAACGGACTTTGCAAGTCCTGAAATAGACATCGACCATAATATTACAAACGTTACAATAGGCATAATTAATAATTTTACACTGCTGGTAAAAAATACCTGGCGAAAATGCCTTGGTTCAATCTTTAGTTTGATACTTGCCCCGACAATTAACATACCTATAGTGAAGGCTGCATCAGAAATTATTGTAATAGTATTCGAAATCCCCGTGTGCAAATTGATATTAAAATAATTAAAAGCAAAACCAATAAGACTAGCTAGTATAAATGGGTTAACTATAATAGATTTCACCAATAGAATTAATCCGTTTTGTTTAGTAAAATTATCTCTTTTAGGTAAATAATAATAAAAGGACGTAATGGCTGTGATATTTGTAACTATAAGCAAATAAGGAGAAATGGCAGAAATTATTGTTAACCCACTATCTCCAAACAATGCTGCCCCTACCGAAAACAAAATATAATTATTGTATCGAGTTGCACCCTGGAAGACTGACGTAAAATGTATTCTATCGTAGTTTGATTTTATCTGATATAGTACTAAGAAGGCAGCAACTATTAAGTTTGCAATGATCAATGCAATAGCTAATCTAATAAACTCAGATGAATTAAATTCAGCTTTTAAACTGTGCTGAAATAAAACTGTAGGAAAAATAATATAAAAAGATAATTTTTCTAAACCACGCCAGAATTCATCAGATTTTAGCCATTTCCTTCTAATCAAACTGCCTAACAAAGCAATCAGAAATATCGGCAATACATTGTAAAAAATACTATTCATGCTAAATTCAAAAGACATGTATTATGATTCATCGTAATGATACCAACAAGCATGACTAAAAGCAAGTAATGCATAAATTAACTTGACGATGCCTGTAAATCTAATAACAGCGGTAAAAACTCAGTATTGCCATATTTGCTTATCGGCGCACACGCCTCCTTGAGTCGCTCCATTGATTAAAGTTAAGTTCACTTAATCCTAGATTCCCTACAAAACTAACTCTATATGCTGTGGAGGGCTAATATATTCGCCAATCAAATTCATTAGATCATCTGGGAACAGGTCATACTCTCTATTCGTTTCTAGAAGTTCATTTATTAACGCTTGAGCTGCATTGTTACGATCTGTAAATACAGCCTCCGTGGCTGGTCCATGTTCACCTAAATTACATCCCATCACATCTATCTGAAGTAGGCTAGGAGATGTTACAGCAATTTGCATCATGAACAACTGGAGTGCTGGGTCTAGACCTTCTCTAAAAGATAGTACACGCTCATTTTGTATTCTGTGATAAAACATACTATTTATCACTGCTGGACTATTAATATCTACAACTTCGTTGCCAACCAGGGTTTGTAATTCATTTATTGCTTCTTTTGGTAAGCTATACACTCTCATATATATTTTCCCTATTTATATCATTACCCAGGATAGGTTTAACAGCCTTAATTTTGTGAATACTTTAGTATTGTTATGCAATCTGTTGCTTAATCAAAAATGTTAACTTGTAGCATACTAAGATTTCAAGGCCTGCTGCCTTTGTGTATAATGCATTATACACTATTAGTGATATTGATCAATAAAAGGGGCGCCATTAAGTTAATGCAGAGTCGGCTGTAAGCGTCTTGCATAGAGAATGAGCACTATGTCATCTCACTTACTCAAAGTGAGTTATTATTAGCAAAATTGAGTCTGAGTTAAAATCAGCTGAAGCTGGTATAGCCATATACTTATGGTGTTGGTAGATTATTGAAATGTTTATTACGCAAATTTAAAGCGATTATGCCTTGATAGTTAAAAACACAGAAAACTTCTAGAATTTAACACAAAAATGTCTTTTAAAGATTATAAAACTAATTTGTACTTCCAAATATTTTAATATATGGATTACTCAAAGCTAAAATTAACCAATACATTATCCTGCAACAGTCCTGTTATATAATTTGATGTGGATGAATATGTTAGGCACAAAATAAATGCAACAAGGTCATGGTTTATAAATATCTTAGAAACAGCCCATGCTCGTGTAGTAACTTTGCTGTTTCTTCTGGTTTAATAATAATTACTCCTGTTTTCTCTATAGCAACTCCTTGAAATCCGAACTTTGCTAACAGCGTTATTGTTTCTGGTCCAATTACTGGTACGTCCAGCCTCATATCTTGTGATAATTTTGACATTTTAATCAACACCCCACCAGTGGGTTGTTTGCGCAACACACTGCATCGCCTGATTAAATTATCAGTTCCTTCTGCCGCTTCAATACCTAATACATAAGCATTACAGGCTATAATCGATTGACCAACATCAACTAAGCCAAGAGCATTTAGAACTTTTTTACCCAATTCAATATCTACACTCTCCTTTGGCGACGGGCTAGCAGTAGTTGTAATATCTTGATAATTACCTTGTAATATATCCTTAGGGGAAATCACTTTAAATCCCTTTGATTCTAAATACGCAGATATAGTTTGCAGTACATTGTCGTCGCCGAGAAATTTATTCTTTAAAATCTTAGCAATTATTACAGAACCTGCCTTATCAACATTTATCGATGTTAAATTAGGTCTGGATATACCCCCAACCAAAATAATTTCTTGTACCTGATGCTGCTGAAAATATTCTAAAATAGCACTAACTTTACCAATGTCAAAATGTTGTACAGCAAATGGCCATGTATCATTATTTTTATCAATTGATGCAACTATATATTTGCCACCTTTTGCTGCATGAATTTTAGCAAGTTCATATGGAAGATCACCGCTTCCTGCTATTATCCCAAGTGTTGACAACATAATTTGATACTAATTTAGTTATTCATATATTTATTGTAACCCGCAAAATGCTCGTGTTTTGTCTTTTTGTACGAATTCAATAATGTCCTGTATAACCTTATTATTCGGGTATTGATTTTTTGCTGTTTCTATGCGTTGGTTAAATAATTGATTGGAATTATCGTTGAATAACTCCTTAATGATTTTACTTGCTTCTAAAGATTGTTTTTTATCAAAACCTCTTCTATTCATCCCTACTAAGTTCAAACCTTCGAGATGAGCTCTGTCGCTGAGTGCTAAACCGTAGGGTACTACATCTTTGACCACAGCAGCAAGGCCACCAATCATAGCATGGGCTCCTATCCGACAAAATTGTTGAACAGCAGCAAGACCACCAATCATAGCAAAATCCCCTACTTCTACATGGCCGGCCAAACTTACATAATTGGCAAAGACTACATTGTTCCCCACAATACAATTATGGGCAATATGTACTCCTACCATAAATAGACAATTATCACCTACAACCGTAACCATTTTATCCAAAGCTGTGCCATGTTGGATTGTTACATATTCTCTAATGGTATTATTTTTACCAATTATAACTTCTGAGTCCTCCCCTTGATATTGAGTGGTTTGAGGGTAGGATAGAGAGACAAAAGGATGAATTGTTGTGCCTGCACCTATAGTCACTCTGCCTTCTGTGATAACATGCGATTTCATTTGTACATTATCACCAATCACAGCTCCATTACCGATAATACAATACGGACCTATAACCACATTTTTACCGATTTGTACATCTTCACCAATAATTGCAGTTTTATGAATCATAATTACTCTTAATTTTTCGATTTATCTTTGACCATAGCTGTAAAAATACTTTCAGCAGCAAGCTTGCCATCCACTTCTGCCCTGGCCTTAAATTTCCACACAGCCCCTCTATTTTGAAGAATCTTTGAATACATTACAATTTGATCCCCTGGTTGTACTATTTTACGAAATTTGGTTTCATCAATAGACATAAAAAACACTTCTTTATCCTCAGTAGAGGCCATTGATTTTGCTACTAATACTGCTGATAATTGTGCCATTGCCTCAATGATCAATACTCCTGGCATTATTGGTCTATCAGGAAAATGCCCTGTAAATTGAGGTTCGTTAACGGTAACGTTTTTTATCCCTTTTATTGATTCGTTTAATGTAAATTCTTCAATACGATCTACCAATAGAAATGGATATCTATGAGGAATAATGGACATTATCTCATTTATTTCAATTTGCATTGTTTTTTCTCTTAATTAATTTTCGTAAAACTATTGATTGTTTGTGCCAATCCCTAATTGGTACAGCTGGGGTGCCGCCCATTATTAGAGGTTCTTTTATATCCTGAATTACCCCACCTTGACCAGCAATTTGTACATTATCCGTAATATTAATATGACCGGCTACCCCTACCTGCCCTCCAAGAACACAGTAAGAACCTATTGTACTACTTCCAGCAATCCCCACTTGCGCAACGAGTATTGCCCCCTTTTTGATATGTGCATTATGGCCGATCTGTACTAAATTATCTATTCTACATAGATCTTCAATTACAGTGTCATGCATAGAACCACGATCAATACATGCATTTGCCCCTATTTCAACATTGTTGTGAATTATGACTCTACCAGTATGATAGATTTTGTGATGTATACCAGCATTAGTAGCAAAACCAAAACCATCCTGACCAATTCTTGCACCTGGTAAAATAACTACATCATTACCAATAATTGTATGACTAATTGTCACATTAGATGCAATCCTAGCCCGCTTACCAATTTTTACTTTAAACTCTATAACAGTGCCAGATTCTATTACACTATTATCACCAATCTCAACATTGTCCTCTATTACTACATTATGACCAATATAACAATTGGCACCTATTTTTGCAGTCGGCGCAACATATGCTGAGGGCATGATTCTAGCGTCCTGCACCTTAGCATCAGCATAAAATAATTCTACAATTTTTGCATAGGCATAATAAGTATTTTTAGTCCGCAGTAATATAATATTTTTGTTCGTGCCATCCTGAAAATCAAAAGGTACAATACAAGCAGCAGCCTTAGTTTTTTTATAATCATTTAAATATTTTTTATTACTCAAAAAACTCAAATCAGACGGTCCGGCATCTAATAAGGATTTTATTTCATGTAGTCTAATATCTTGATTGGAATTTTCTATTTCACAATCAATCAATTTTGCAATGCTGCTAATTTTATGAGGACCAGAGCATTTATAAAAATAATCATTTAACATGTGGTTGAGCGTTTATAAATCAATTACTGCACCCCTAGTTTATACATATTGTTCATAAAATGCTACAACCAAGATATATTTTTGCCTAGAATTGATATAGTTGACATCTAGTCAACTTTTGTTACCCTTGTTGTACTTAATATGAATAAGGAAAATGACAATGGCTAAATCGAACGACTTATTAAATAATGAAATGCGTAAAGAACTATTAACAGTTACATGCAAAAACATTAAAATGCAATTATCGCAAAAAACCGATGAATGGATGGCAGCGCACCAAAATAATCCATCCTTTCTTGCTGAAAAAGAAGCCATAGATGTGTACAGACTGGCAGGAGCGCTGCAGGAATACGAGGCCTTATTAAAATACATAACTTATACAGAAAGTATACGCCAATTCAAACACCCTACTGCTACTACAACACAAGGGGGAGCAAATGACTCAACAGTTCCTGAGTTTTCTCTCAATGAATGTATAAATGATGATACATCACTACAGATCGCTGGTGACAATACGTCTGAATAGCACGATAATATGTGTTATTAGCTAGAGCTACTCTGATATTTTGAGCACCCTTAAGTTAATGAGCTGAGATCATAAAAGTGCCATTATATCTGCTATGCGTTCATAAAACCATTTAGAGCCCACAAAGGTTTACACTAAACATTATTGCTTGATGCCTACGAATTATCTTGACAGAAACTTGCTAACCGGATAATTCCTCAACTATAAGGTTATGCATACTACGCATATGTATGATGCAATAGAGACAAAATTCAAGCTAGGATAGGTTGAAAATTAATTGCTTCTAGCCCTGCATACAAACTATTGAACTACTAAGTTACAACCCTAGTACATCTTGATTATAATTCACAAAGTATTTTTTTAATTGCTTCGCTGCTACAGCGCCTATCGTCTCAATATTATCCGGAGACACAATACATTCTAAAGATTCTATCTGACTTCCTGTAATGTTAGACAACATGTAGTTTGCTTTGATTTGTTGATTATCAATTTGAGCATAAGCTGCAATCGGAGTACGGCAGCTTGCATCTAGGTAGGCTAAAAAATCTCGTTCAATTTTAGCATTACGCCAGGTAATAGGATGATTGATCCTTGAGCATATTTCTTGCAGTTTATGGTGGTCACTTCTTGCCTCAATAGCAATAATGCCTTGCCCGGCGGCTGGTAACATATCACCAGTATCAATAGGGAAGCAATATGCCGGGTTAAATAGATTTGCTCTATGCAGCCCTGAGCAGGCCAGTATTGCGGCATCTACTTCGTTATTGTGCAATTTTTGTAATCGAGTATTCACGTTGCCACGAAACTGTACTACGTTAATATCTGGCCTTATCTGATTTATTATTACCTTGCGTCTGACTGAAGAACTGCCGACTCTAGCATTTAATGGTAAATCTTGTATTGACGTATATTTATTAGAAACAAAGCAATCTCTAGGGTCGGAACGTTCAAGCACTGCGGTAATTTCTAACCCATCCGGCATAATTCCTGGTATATCCTTGAGAGAATGCACCGCTAAATCTATATTTTTTAGTAATAATTGCTCTTCGATTTCTTTTAAGAATAAAGCTTTACCACCTATATCATATAAATTTATATCTGTAATTTTATCGCCAGTAGTAATAATAGGTACAATCTGACAAGTTATCTCAGGATGGTGATGATGTATTGCTGCAATAACCAAATTTGTTTGAATCAGAGCTAGTTTACTTTTCCTGGTGCCTATTCTAATTTGCATAATTACACTAATTTCAAATGGTTATCTATAACTAGTTCGGTATTAGATATTACACCTCGGGCGCCTAATATAAATGGATAATTAATATTACCATGCCCAATATTACTAACAGTAAAAGTTGGTATGGAATGTAGGTAATTATCAATAAAATGACTAATACTTGTATCCAAAAATTGATCTGATTTAATAAAATCTGCAAAAATAACCGCCTCTGCATTTTTAAATAATCCTGCATTATACATGTGTAATAAATTGCGGTGAATCTTATAACCTGCTTCGTTGACATCTTCAATTATTAGAATTTTATTTTTTGTATCAGGATGCAGTTTTGTGCCTATCATATTACAAATAATAGATAAATTTCCACCAGTAACTATACCAGATATTGTATTCTGCAAATGATTTGATTGATAATTAACAGGAAATAATTGAAAGCTATTTGTATTACCGGATAATAGAGAAATTATATTTGGCAACATATGTTGATAGGTTTGATTAACTAAACCATGAATAGATGGCAAATTATAATGTTGATTAAATAAAAAATGCAGGGCTGTAATATCACTAAAACCTATAAGAATTTTAGGAGTTGATGGTTTTATTGGCAAACAATCAAAGACTATTTCTGAACAACCATAACCGCCACGTAATGTAGAGATGATTTTGACTTTTGGGTCTTCTATCGCTTGTTTTAATTGTCTTAAGCGCTCACTTTTTGTGGCAGAAAAATACTCTAGAGTTTGACCGGAAAAAATTTGATTATCATATTGGCAATTAAAGCCTTCCTGTTTAAACAAGGATAATATTAAGTTTAGATTAGCATAGCTAGCAGTTAAATCTCGCTTACCGCTCTCGTCTTTGCACGCGGAAGCGGGAGCGATGATTGATATTATATCTTGTTGTTTATTAAACTCAATCATCTCCGACCTTCAGAGCAGCAATAAAGGCTGATTGTGGAATTTCTACATTACCGACATTACGCATTCTCTTTTTACCTGCTTTTTGTTTTTCCAACAATTTTCTTTTTCTAGAGACGTCTCCACCATAGCACTTAGCTAATACATCTTTTCGCATTGCTTTGACATTTTCTCTCGCAACAATCTTGCCCCCGATAGCTGCCTGAATAGCAATTTGAAAAAGTTGCCTAGGAATTAAATCTTTTAATCGATTACAAAGCTCGCGCCCTCTTGATTCAGCACGTGACTTATGGATGATAATAGAAAGAGCATCCACTGGTTCAGCATTAACCAGTATTGATAGTTTGACTAAATTACTTTCTTGATAACTATCCATTTCCCAATCAAAACTAGCATATCCTTTGGTACAACTTTTTAGGCGATCATAAAAATCAAAAACAATTTCATTTAATGGTAATTTATATACAAGCATAATTCGACCAGACATATATTTCATATCAACTTGTATGCCCCTTTTATCTGTACATAAAGCAAGTACTGAGCCTAGATAGTCTTCTGGCACCATAATCGTGGCTTTAATCCATGGTTCTTTCATTGATTCAATATATTGCGATTCAGGAAAATCAGCGGGGTTATGAATTTCAAGGTGAGTACCATTAGTGAGATTGACATGATAAATTACACTAGGCGCTGTTGTTATCAAATCAAGATCAAATTCTCGATCTAGCCTTTCCTGAACAATCTCAAGATGCAGCAATCCTAAAAATCCACAACGAAATCCAAAACCAAGCGCATTGGAACTTTCTGTTTCAAATTTAAGGCTTGAATCATTTAAGCTGAGTTTTTCTAGGGAGTCCTTCAAGGCCTCAAATTCTGATGCATCAGAAGGAAATAGGCCACAAAATACTACAGGTAAGCTTGGCTTAAAACCAGGCAATGCAGTCAATTGAATCTTGGCATCTTCAACAATAGTATCTCCAACTTTACAATCTGAAACACGTTTAATAGAAGCCGTAAAAAATCCTATTTGACCATCTTCAAGGGCATTGCATAATACTTTTTTTGGAGTAAAATAGCCGACATTATCTACATTATAAGCTTTTTGAGTAGAAAACATTTTAATTTTCATACCTTTTTGTAGTTTACCTTGAAAGACACGCACTAAAATGACTACCCCTAAATATCTGTCGTACCAACTATCCACTAACAAGGCCTTCAGCGCCTCTTTGTGAGTCTGCTCAATAAAAGAGTTTTTTGGTGCGGGTAAACGCTTCACAATCGCTTCAAGAATATCTTCAATACCTATACCACTTTTAGCTGAGATCATTACAGCATCGCTAGCATCTATGCCTATCATATCTTCAATTTGTTGCCTTACCATTTCTGGTTCAGCTGCTGGCAAATCAATTTTGTTTAGGACTGGTATAATTTCATGGTTGTTATCTATGGCTTGATATACATTGGCCAAGGTCTGCGCTTCAACGCCTTGGCTTGCATCCACTACCAGCAATGACCCCTCACATGCAGCTAGAGACCTACTTACTTCGTAAGAAAAATCCACATGTCCTGGAGTATCCATTAAATTTAAGATATAAATGTTGCCATCCTTTGCCTCGTATTCAAGTCGAACGGTTTGTGCCTTGATGGTGATACCGCGTTCTTTTTCTATATCCATAGAATCGAGAATTTGGGTGCTCATTTCTCTTTGCTCTAAACCACCACAAAATTCGATCAACCTATCTGCTAAGGTAGATTTGCCATGATCAATATGAGCGATAATAGAAAAATTACGAATAAATTGTTTTTTGCTCATTTATACTACTGTTTAAGATAAAGTTGTTATATATAATATTTTAAATAGGAAGTAGTATATAATAAAATATTATCTTGAGGTAGTAAAAATGAGAGCAGAGTTAGAAAATTTAAAAAATACAATAGAAAATTCGTTAACATTAATTAAGAGGTCTCTTTGACCTAGATGAGGCACGACAAAGATTGAAAAAACTAGAGGAATTATCTCTAGATCCTAATTTATGGAATGATCCTAAAAAAGCTGGTCAGACTCTCAAAGACAAACGTTTATTAGAAAAAACTATCGAATCCTACGATTATATTAGTAAGGACCTTGCTGAAAATATAGAACTAGCTACCATAGTAGAAGACGATGATGAAATGGCAGATCAAATTCAACAGGAATTAACCAAAATAAAAATTTCCTCTGCCAAGCTTGAAACCGAGTGTTTGTTTTCCGGTGAAGCTGATGGAAATGATTGTTTTTTAGAAATTAATGCAGGTGCTGGTGGTACAGAAAGTCATGATTGGGCTTTGATGATGATGCGTATGTATTTACGCTTCGGCGAGCGTATGGGGTTCAAAACTGAAATTATTAATATTATCAATGGTGAAGAAGCTGGAATTAAATCCTGCTGTATTCAGTTTAAGGGTGATATGGCATATGGTTGGCTTAGATCTGAATCAGGAGTACATCGCTTAGTACGCATTTCCCCTTTTAATTCAGCTGGCAAGAGAATGACAAGCTTTGCTTCTTGCTGGGTATATCCTGAAATTGATGAAAATATTGATATTGAAATTGACGATAAAGATTTAAGAATAGATACATACAGGTCATCCGGGGCTGGTGGTCAGCATGTTAACACTACAGATTCAGCTGTACGTATTACACACTTGCCAACTAATATTGCTGTACAATGTCAAAATGATCGTTCGCAACATCGTAATAGGGTCTCAGCCATGCAAATGCTGAAAGCTAGATTATTTGATCTAGAATTAAAGAAAAAAAACGACGAACTAAATAAGCAAAATGCTGCTAAAACTGATAATAGCTGGGGTCATCAGATTAGGTCGTACGTGTTACAACCCTACCAAATGGTTAAAGATTTAAGAACAAATTATGAAACAAGTGATGCAGCCGGCGTTTTGGATGGTAATTTAGAAAAATTTATCTCTAGCACATTAGCATCGCAATCTATAAAATCAGTGGACAATTAAAATGAAGTTAATTAGTCAGCAAGGAAAAAAAATTGGTGTTATTGGGCTAGGCATCACAGGCAATTCTGTTTTTGATGCACTGCAAAATATTGCTTCCACTATAGTTTGCTGGGATGATTCTGAAGCTAATCGTATAAAATTTAAGGCTCTATATGGTGATAGCTATTTACACAATATTGATCATAATATTTGGTTGAATCTAGATAAGATAGTCGTAAGCCCAGGCATCCCTAATTCACATCCTATATTTGCTTTTATAAAAAAACATAATTTATTAATTTCATCTGATATTCAGTTGTTTTTAGAAGAGAATATAAATTCAAAAATTATAGCGATCACTGGCACCAATGGCAAAAGCACAACAACATCTTTAATTTCCCATATCCTAAAGGCAAATAGTTTAAATTATTTTCTTGGTGGGAATATCGGCAATCCAGTTTTAACTCTACCAGCGCATGCTAATGGTTATGTGTTAGAGTTATCCTCATTTCAAATAGAGTTGCTGCCAGATTTTAATCCTGATATTGTAGTGCTACTTAACATCACACCAGATCATCTTGATAGGCATGGCAATTTTATAGAATATTGTCGAGTAAAAGCAAAAGCCCTAAAAGGAGAGGGAATCAAGATAATAGGAATAGATAGTCTAGGATCAAAAGAACGATATCTTAATTTAAAGGATGCTGGAGATACAAAATTAATACCAATTAGTACCTATGTTGATTATAGTGGCGTCAGCTGCCAAGCAGATAAAATAGTTGATAAGTTTTTTAATAATCAAGTTTATCCTATTTCTAAATTGAATTCTTTACTCGGAAAACATAACCAAGAAAATATTGCTGCCTCTTTTTCTGTATGTCGATGTTTGGGTTTAATGCCTAGTGAGATACTTCCTCATTTTGAGAGCTTTCAAGGGTTAAAACATCGTATGCAATATTTAGGCAAGAAAAATAATATTAGCTACTATAATGACAGTAAAGCAACTAATGTAGTTTCGGCTGTTTGCTCTTTAGTCGCCCTAGAAAATACTTTGTGGCTGGCCGGGGGCATTTTAAAAGAAGATAGTCTAAATTCGCTTGATCCTGCAATACTCAACAATGTACTCAAAGTATATCTCTTTGGCGAGAGTCAAGAGGTATTTGTTAGATACTTGAAAAACAGAACAGAATATGAAGTTTGCTCGACTATGCAAGAAGCTTTTACTAAAGCGAATCAATACGCTTTGTTGTCAGAACAAGATGTTAATATTTTATTGGCACCAGCATGTTCTTCCTTTGACCAATTTAACAATTTTGAAGATCGAGGCAATCAGTTTATAGAATTATATGAGCAACAAAAATAACATTATTAACTCTTGGTGGAGATCTGTTGACCAACAATCAATTATTGCCTATGGAATGTTGGTGACGTTTAGCTTAATACTTGTAACTACTACTAGCGCATCAGTGGCGGAAAAAATAGGTTTAGTAGATAATTATTTTTCTTCAAGGCAAGTTATTTACTTGTTAGTAGGCGCCTGCATAATGATTATTTGCTCTGCGTTGGATAAAAAATGGATAAAAAGAATTGGTATTATCGGATTCCTTTTGAGTATTATCCTGTTAATAATTGTTAAATTTTATGGCTACGAGGTAAAAGGAGCAACACGATGGATTAAATTCTTAGGGTTTTCTTATCAACCATCTGAGTTTGCAAAGCCTTTTTTTGCTATAGGCACTGGCTGGTTGTTGTCTCTAAAACACGACGAAGGGTTGCCTAGTATCCGATTTTGTCTTGCGTTGTATTTGTTGGTTGCAATATTATTACTTATACAACCAGATGTAGGTATGCTGATATTAACAACAGCAGTGCTTACCACTCAGATGTTTGTAGCTGGTTTACCGATAATATGGATTTTATTTACCTTAGTAAGTGGCTTTCTAGGGCTTATTTCAGCTTATTTCTTGCTACCGCATGTAACAAGTAGAATCAATAATTTTCTTGCTCCTGTAAGTAATGAAAATTATCAGGTCAGCAAATCCTTGCTAGCTTTTGAATCAGGAGGTTTGTACGGCAAAGGTCCAGGAGAAGGCTCTGTCAAACAGTATTTGCCTGATTCTCACACAGATTTTATTTTTGCCGTAGCAGGTGAAGAATTTGGTGCAATTATATGCATTATGATAATAATTGTTTTTGCTTTTATAGTGCTGCGTAGTTTAACAAAAATTAATAAGGAAAAAGATCGGTTTACTCAATTTGCAGCCATTGGATTAATTGTTCAATTCGGTTTACAAACAATCATTAATATAGGTGTAACTCTAAATCTATTACCTACAAAGGGCATGACTTTACCTTTTATTAGTTATGGTGGTTCTTCTACGCTTGCCATCGCCATGGCTGTTGGTATGCTTTTGGGATTGACTAAACATAAAACTTCTCTTCATAAATATAAAAAAAATCATTATGAGTAGCAGTAAAGAAAAGCTAATAATGTTAGCAGCAGGTGGTACTGGCGGGCATTTATTTCCAGCTATTGCCGTAGCAGAAGAATTAAATAAACATCCTCATGTTACTACTCATTTGGTAACAGATTTAAGGTGCAAAGACTATTTACCACAAGATTTATCCACTACATATCATATTATTAATATTCATATTAAATTATCAGGTTTATTAAATAAAGTTTTTTCTATAGCTAATTTATTTAATGCCTGTATTAAGTCCTTGTTATTAGTCGGTAAAATTAAGCCTGATATAATAGTGGGTTTCGGTGGTTATCCAAGTTTTCCTGTTTTGCTCGCAGCGAAAATCCTAAGAATCCCCATCATAGTTCATGAACAAAACTGCTTTTTAGGTAAAAGTAATCGATTGTTTGCAAACACTGCCAAAATTATAGCTCTCTCTTATAAAGAAACACCTAATATTAGCAAATATGATCAGAAGAAAATTATCATCACTGGAGATATAATTAGGTCCCAGATTTCTAGCTTCAAGGTACATTATAATGCTCACAGTACATTATTTAATATTTTCGTCGTTGGTGGTAGTCAAGGTGCAAAAATATTTTCTACCCTTATACCAGAGGCTATTACAGAATTAATAAAATTAGATGCTAAAATAAAGGATAGTATTAATATTATACAACAAGTTAGGAAAGATGATTATCAACAACTCGAGCAACATTATAAAAGGTTGGGTATAGAGTATGAGTTATCAAATTTTTTTCATCATATGTCTGACATTTATGCAAAAACGCAATTAGTTATTGCCCGCGCGGGAGCTGGTACAGTAGCTGAACTCGCTTATACAGGGACGCCTGCGATTTTTATACCCTTACCCTCAGCTATGGAAGATCATCAATTTTTAAACGCCAATGCTATTGCTGAAGCAAAAGGTGGTTGGTGTTATCGACAAAAGGAGTTGAATGCTGTATCATTGGCCCATAAATTATATGAGTTAATTAATCATAGATCAGTACTTGAAGCAACTTCCAGCAATTTATTAAAACGTAAACAACATAATGCATCTCAGAATTTTGCTGACACAATACTAAAAATAGTTGCCTAATTAGGCTAAGCAATATATTTTCTCAGTTGCAACTAGGCGCGTTATGTGACATTAATTTGTTACATGTATATTAACTCAAATAAAGTATGGATTAGCTTATGCTAAAAAAGATGGTAATTTTTATTTTGTTACCGATATTTCTTACTGCTTGCACAAAAAAAGTTTCAGAAGATTTGTATTCTAGTGGGTATACTAACAGAAAAGTTTTCAAAGACGGCAGAAGATCACCTTTGTACAATAAAAAATATATTGCTCAAGCAAAGAAGAATGTTAGAGCAGGCGATTATGAGATAGACGATGATCTTGATGATGATTTTTCTGAAGAAGAAAATATTTCTAAAGATAATGTCGAAATGTATAAGGCAATGATAAAAGAAGAACAAGAAGCGCAAGCAATAGGCTCAAAAAAACAAAAGAACACAAACAACAATATCAAAGGCAACTTGTCCTATCCTTCGTTAGCAAAAAGCAGGTGTCGTACTGATCCAGAAATATACACGCAACATTTGGAGTTAAAGGGAGAGCTAGAGCAGGTTAAATTAGAACTAAAGGAAACAAGGCAAGAACTTATGCAAGCGCATAAAACAAATTCGGTTGTACAAGATAAAGATAAAAAAAAGAATAAGCCAGTAAATGTAAAAGGTGCAGATAAAAAAATACCGCCTAAAAATACCAAGAAGAAGGATTCCTCAAGTCAGGAGGCTGTAAAATCCATCTAATCTGCTAAAATTGTACTTACCAATAAACTTGTTAATGTCTATTGACTCTATTTGTATTTAATATATAATTCCACCTGGATCGTTTAATTTTTGATGAGAATTTGCTGATATGTTTGCAGTCGTAAAAACAGGTAGTAAGCAATATAAAGTTGCAAGAAATAGTATAATTAAGGTAGAGAAAATTGAGGGCGTTCTAGGTAGTAAAATAGAGCTTGATCAAGTATTACTTTTAGGTGAAGCCTCTAAAACTTCATTCATCGGTACTCCAGTTGTTAAGGGCGCAAGTGTCACTGCTGAAATTACTAACCAGTTCAAAGATGATAAGATTATCGTTTTCAAGAAGAAGAGACGCCAACATTATCGTCGTAAAAATGGTCATAGACAGGCTTTGACTGAGTTGAAAATAATAGATATTGTAAAGAAATAAGGTAGGCAAAAATGGCAACCAAGAAAGCGGGTGGTAGCTCCAAAAACGGAAGAGATTCAGCTGGTCGAAGACTAGGAGCAAAGAAAGGAGATGGACAGGGAGTTATCCCAGGCAACATTATAGTCCGCCAACGTGGAACAAAAATTCGTCCAGGAAAAAATGTGGGTATGGGTAAAGACCACACATTGTTTGCTATGTTTGCTGGTAAAGTAGAATACGTTACTAAGAGAGATTATAAATTGGTTAATGTTGTAAAAATATAAAACAGCATTTTACCCACGTCATGAGCAACGCCGAATCTATCAGAAGGTTCGAGCTCGTCATAAAATTTTTCATACTACATTGAGTTGTCAAACGCTACATTTGATCAGACAGAGCGAGGCCAACCAGACGGTAGGATAAGCTGTCAGGTATAAGTATTATGCTATGAGCACGCTACAGGGTACACTGGCTAAACTGTTTTGATTAAACAACAATCTTCACTACAACATTTGCTAAATCTACGTCACCCTTTATTAACAAATCTTCTGCTGCGTTGATTGAGAAAGCTTCTACATGCTATGTTAATATTAGTTCCCGAAAGTATTATTGGGCTTATTAAAAGCTACGCAATCTACTATGGCCTAGGGTCCTATTTATTATAATGAGTTTTTTATTATGTTTTCCACTGAATTGCTTCAGTGTTGTACAATTAGCTTTCTAGAGTACTATGCATAAACTCTACAGTTTGTTCTGTTGACCTATTGTTTCCCTGTAATGCGTTAAGAGAAGCCATTAATGCCTGTAGTTGATGAGAGAATTCCTGAACAGCTTGCAAGTAATTCGTCTTCAAATATGCATCTGCTGATTTTTGTGTTACATTGATAATCCTTCTTAAAGAATCAGCAGCGAAAATAATATGTTCCTTTTTGCTAATAATAGTAGCTTTTACCTGACGTAAAGTATTTGATGCATTAGTTAATACATCCCGAGTTATCAACCTATTCCTTCTTAACGCAGCAGCATCAACTCCTGTACTAATATTTGTTGGCATATTATCTTGTAATAAGGCTACGACTTCATCACGCGAATTATTGTTCAATAGCGTATTTCTCATAGTATCAATAGTTGCCCCCGGAACTGCAGCTGCTGCAGCAGAAGCAGCCTTACTAGCTGCACATATAGTGTCGGATTCCTGCACTGCCTCATTATAGTCCTGCACGTCCAAAACATCTGGTAAATCTATAGCACCAGGGGAGAAAAAAACATCCATGGGCATTTTGGCACGTAAAAATATTTCGTGCTTGGATCTGCCTATTAATGCGCGAAGAGCAATAGAACGTACTGTATCACGTGCTTGAGCATTATTGAGGTAAATACCATGTGCACCCTCTATTACTGCATCTTTTGCCACCTGTGGCAATCCAGGCACTGCCATTATTCTATCTCTTGTTGCATTTGCTGTGTTTTGGGGTGTGTCTCTATCTGCTACTGCTCCTAGCATATCTGTAATTTGCCCACCAATTCTTGTAGACTCTGCATCTCTAGCTAATATAGCTTGTAACTGCACTGGGGATGCATTGATAAATGTATTTCCTCTTGCCTTTGCTATAAGATCTGCTTTAGCTACCGGGGCCAGTTGATCCAATAATCGCTTTGACTTAGGACTTAATGCATACAATGCATCAGCAAATTGCTGATCAGTTATAGTCCGACCCTGAGTGCCAGAACCACCATCGCCAGCTAGGCAGCAAGCAATTAAGTTAACATTATTTTTTACGTCCGTATCAATTTGTCCAGCATTGGTATAATATGTGGTCTGGCCAGGATTAGCAACAATCCACTTGTTAAGCTCAGCAGTAATGGATGTTCTATATAATTTACCATTTAACAAGTCTGGTAAACTAACTTTGACCGTATCAGTGATTGATGTTCCAATTGAGACTTCAAGATTTTTTGCTTCTCCGCTAAACAAGCCGATATTATCGAAATCAGCTGATCTAAGCATTGTGTCTAATTGAGCTTTAGATGCATCTAATTGAGTTTGAAGAAGCTGCAAGCGTTCAAGATTAGCACCACCCGAGTTACCGATTACACTTAATCCTCTTGTTAGGGCATTAAGGCCTTCTAGTATTCTATTTTGGCCTATTTCCAACATATTGGTAGCATTTATAGTAGATCTAAGCGTTGACCTAGTAATTGCACATGTGTCGTTTTCTGAGCTGCCGATAAAATCTTCTATTACACCAACCTCTTGATTCCTGCCAGTAGATAGACTTTTTCCACTTCTTTGTAGTAAGCGCGAGCTATACTGTGCTTCTGAGATCGCTAGAGGTGCGATATTACTGCTAAAAGGCATGCAAATTTTTCCCAAATAATATTATTTCTATTAAGTTAATAGAATTTAAGCAAATAACATGCCATAACTAAACAATACGCATTGCTAACGTTTGTGCGAGGCTATCACACGTAAAATATTCATATCATTTCCTGTTTGAGATATAGTAGTATTTTTTGTATATCTACTCACATGAATCGCAAATATACTCCTCACTTTACCCATCAGTGTATAGTGTATTATGTACTCCCAGAGGAGATTTATATTTTATCAATGGTTTCTACTTCCTGCATATTAAGTAATAGTTTTGTATAATTTGAGCCTGCCGGTGAACAATAATTTAATTCTTGGACATTAATAATAGAGGCACAATAGAGTATTGAATACACCACGAACTTACTATTTTATAATGAACTAATTATGCCACGCTATGTCTGTCCTCTTATATCCCGGGGCTGTTGCGAGATAATGCATTGGTTAATTTTAGCTTTGGGTAATCCATGTATTAAAATATGTGCACCTTACACTATGCAATTCTAGCTACAAACAATCTGGCCTCCGTATATTCAATGGACCATATATTTCTAGTCAATACTCATTATACTAGTTCATAGGAAAAAACTTTATTTTTTGAGTGTAATAAATTAGTGTACGTAACTTGCGCTATTTAATTCTAAAAGAGCTTGCTTAAAATCACCGAATAAAATCACCAATTTGACTCTCTAACCATCGTTGAGTAGAATCAGATAGTAGATCGTTAATTGATTGATAAATCATTTGATAATATGATTTTAAGTAATTGAGCTCGTCCTGGTTTAACATATCTACATTTATCAATTCTCTTGCATACGGCACAAGCGTTAAGGGTTCAAATTCGACAAAGCCGTTAATATTTGATTCTTTGGCATACATTAGGTTTTCTATTCTGATACCCATTTGATTTGGTAAATAATAACCAGGCTCGTTAGATAAAACCATACCAACTTGAATATTCACACCATACCCAACAGGACTTATATTTTGTGGTCCTTCATGTACACTTAAAAAACTACCTACACCATGGCCAGTACCATGGGCATAATCTAAACCCTGCTGCCATAAATATTGCCTTGCTAGTATATCAAGATGAGCGCCGTTGACTTTGTTTGCAGGGAATTTTATATTGGCAAGTGCAATATGACCTTTAAGTACTCTGGTATATAAATCCTTATAATTTTGTTTCTTCTTGCCGATTAAAACTGTTCTCGTGATATCCGTTGTTGCTCCCATATATTGTCCACCTGAGTCTATAAGCAACAATCCATTATCTATAAGATATTTAGCATTCGATTGATGAGCTCGATAATGAATAATGGCTCCATTTTCTTGAAAGCCACATATAGTAGGAAAACTATCACAGACATAATTTTGTCCTTTTTGTCTATATTCCGTCAGTTTTACTCCTATGTCATACTCTGTAATATTTGAGGTGTCTTCAGTAGCAACCATATTCAGTAATTCACACACAGCTACTGCATCTAGTATATGAGCTTCTTTTATACAACTAATTTCAGTGTTATTCTTACACGATTTCCACAACATACAAGGATTGATAAGATGTTGACTCTGGCTGCATTGTAGCACTGATATGATATAACTAGAACATTGTGTTTGGTCAAAGAGCACTATGCCATTAATTTGTGACAGTACTTGTGCTAGTTTTGACTCTGGTAATATTTCTAGATTCTGCCTACTTACAGATTCCTGTAATCTATTAATATCTGCAAATAAATAGCATGTGTTACAGGTGATAATCATATTAGCCAATAATAATGGCGAAAACTCTACATCACTGGCTCTAATATTTAATAGCCAGCATACAGAGCTTGCATCTGTAAGCAACAAAGCTTCTGCATGATTTTCAGCAATAACTTTTTGGCACTGATTTATTTTTTCTGTTGATGATTGTCCAGCATACTTCGTAGGATACTCATATATTGAGGAGTTTGGTTTATCTGGCTGGTCGTACCAAATATGATCAATTAAATTATCAGTGCATGGTTTTAAATTTAAACAGGCAACACTCTTTAACTGATTTTCAGTAAATAATTTTGGATCATAGGAGATAAATTTAGTTGATTCAACGACACTATCCCAAGCAAAATTCTTTAACTGATTTAAATTATATACACTAAATAATTGAGGATCTAATTCTTGCATGGATTGAGTAATATACCGACCATCGGTAAAAAACAGTGCTTGATTTTGTAATATCACTACAAACCCATTTGAGCCCGTAAAACCTGTAATATATTCTAGTCTCTTTGCATAGTCTGGGGTGTATTCGCTTAAATATTCATCACTAGATGATACAATATAACCAGCAAAATCATGTTTTTGCATTTCTGTTCTCAATGCTTTTAGTCTGTCTTCAATCATTTGAATCCCTATAAAGATTTAACCAATCCTGTTCTGAGATTATTTTTATCCCTAACTCCGTGGCTTTTGTTAATTTACTGCCAGCTTTTTCTCCGGCGATCACTAGATCAGTCTTATTTGAAACACTACTTACTACCTTGGTCCCTAACATTTCTGCTTGGGCTTTAGCTTCATTTCTTGATAAACTATTTAGGCTACCAGTAAAAATAACATTTTTACCTGATAAAATACTAGGCGTTGATAAATCCTCATAATCCCTAATGTCCAGAATATCTATTAGATTTTTGATGATGTTGATATTGCCTGGGCAATCAAAAAAAGCAATTATATCGTGCAGCATTTTCTTACCTATACCATCCAAATTTTCAAGTTGTGTAAATATAACCCCATCATTTTGAGCAAGTTTGGTCATCGATACAAAGAAATTCACAGCAGAAACAAATTCTTTTGCTAAAATTTTTGCATTACTTTCGCCAATATGACGAATACCAAGAGCATATATGAATTTCGATAAGGATACTTGTTTGGCTTGCTCAATATTATTAAATAATTTATACACAGATTTGTCACCCCAACCCTGCATATCTTCTAATTTTTGACTGAGTGACGCATTGTATTGAGCTAAGTAAAAAATATCTACAGGGCTGCTAATCATCTTATTAGATAGAAAAAACTCCACCTGTTTTTTACCCATACCATCAATATTCATTGCACTTTTTGATACAAAATGACTAATTGATTCATTCAGTTGTTTTGGACAATTAAGCCCATTATCACACCTAATTAAAACCTCATCTAAATCTAAATGTAACTTTGAACCGCAGGAAGGACATTCTGTTGGTAAGTCAATTCCTGGTATATCAGCAGAGCGGTGCACTTTATTAATAGCTGTAATTTTTGGTATCACATCCCCTGCCCTATGCAATAATACTATATCACCAATTCTTAAATCAAGTTTTTGAATTTCTTGGAAATTATGTAAAGTTGCTCTAGACACGGTAACTCCACCTATATGAATTGGGTCAAGTTCAGCAACTGGAGTTAAAATTCCTGTTCTTCCTACTTGTATTGTAATATTTAATAACTTGGTTTCAACAATTTGAGCTGGAAATTTATAGGCAATAGCAAATCTAGGGCTTCTAGCAACAAAACCAAGACGTTTTTGTAAGGCTAAATCATCTATTTTATATACTACTCCGTCTATTTCATATGCTAGTTTGGATCTATGTAGTAATATTTCGTTATAAAAATCTAGAGCCTCATCAATATTTTGAGCTAGCCTAGACCAAGGATTTATTACAAAACCTAAATCCTGTAATGCATCTAGTAATCCTGACTGAGTATTGGATAAATTATTGCTACTATGTCCTATAGAGTAAACAAAATACTTTAAAGGTCGATTTGCCGTAATGCTAGGATCAAGTTGCCTTAACGAGCCAGAGGCAAAGTTTCTTGGGTTAGCAAATGTTGTTTTACCCAGTGATTCTTGAAGTTGATTAAATTGCTCAAAGTCTTTTTTATCAACATATATTTCTCCCCTTACTTCTAACAGGGTCTGATTGCTGATTTTTGTGGGTATGTTTTTTATAGTTTTCAGATTATTAGTAATATTCTCTCCAACATATCCATCACCTCTTGTAGAACCTGCTATTAAATTTCCTTGTTGGTAGGTCAAAGAAAAAGACACGCCATCTATCTTTGGTTCGCAGCAAATTGAAGGGAAATAATCAATAGATAAAAAACGTTTTGTCTTGTCTATAAAATCCAGTACATCTTTTTGATCAAAGGCATTACCAAGAGATAGCATGGGTTTCTGGTGTTGGTGTTTGATAAAATTATCCTGAATTTTTGCCCCAACTGTTTGAGTGGGGCTGTCCTTTGTAATATATTCGGGGAATTGAGCTTCTAAATTCTGCAACTTTTGCAAAAGTAAATCGTACTGAGCATCAGAAATGCTGGAAGCATTTTCAATATAATATTCCTTATTATATTGTATAATTCGTTGACGTAATTGCTCTATTTCAAGTTGTGCTTTATTATCTGTCATAATATATCCAAACCTATATCAACTGCAGGAGAAGAATGGGTGATTTTGCCAACGGAAATGATATCTACCCCAGTTTTAGCAATCTGCTGCACAGTGTCCAAAGATACATTGCCAGATACCTCAATTAAAGCTCCTCCATTGATCAATTTGATAGCTTCTTCTATAGATGATATAGACATATTATCTAGCATTATTATATCTGCCTTAGCAGTAACGGCTTCTCGCACCTGCACTAAAGTATCACATTCCACTTCAATTTTAGTATAATGAGGAACAACTTTTTTTGCATTATTTATTGCTTGAGTAATACCACCGCATATAGCTATGTGATTATCTTTAATTAATATACTGCTATCCATCGCAAGACGATGATTGTATCCGCCGCCGCATCTAACTGCATATTTTTGTAATTGTCTTAACATAGGCACTGTTTTTCTTGTATCATAAATTCTTGCTTTAGTGCCAACAACAGCCTGTACATATGAATTAGTAATTGTTGCTATACCAGATAAATGCTGCAAATAATTTAGTATTACCCTTTCTAGCAATAATATATCCTTGGCTGGCCCCTTGCCTGATATTATTACTTCTTTTGCTTTGATATTTTCTGAATCTTCAAAATGAAGCTTATATTCGGCAGAAGAATATTTTTGTAGATAATAATGTGCTATTTGGCTACCGCATAATACGATATTTTGTCTGGCACTAATCAGAAAATCTATTTTTTTATTATCCTTAATAACAGATTCAGAAGTTACATCCCCACCAATTCCATAATCTTCTATTAAACTATTATCCAGTAATTTACTGATTATACCTATATTTAGTTGCATATTAATCTCACTTAATGATTCATCCTTTCAATTGTAATATATACTATTATTTTTTTCTGGTAGAGATTATTGAAAGATATTATAAATTCTATTCCCTTTAAATAAAATTAATCACTTGTTGAGGTATTAAAAAACAATGCATTGGAATAAAATAGATAAAATTACAGTGGCACTTGAAGAGACCTATCATGAAGAAGAAATACCTGAATATAACTTGCCCTATTTAATAGAAATGGTCCTTTCCCTACAAAATTTTGAGGACCATGAAGTGGAAGTAGAAGAATCCACTTTAAAGCAAATACTAGAATCATGGATAGATCGTAGAAACGCTGTAGCTAAATAGCCAATTTTATTATCAGTGTAGCAATATTCTGAACATGTTATTGTAAAAGTAAAATATTCAATTTTTAACTAGCTTTTACTATTTAGTGGGAATATAAATATTGTAATTTGTTATGAATTAGTCGATTAAAAAAGAAATCATGGAAAAAGATAAAGCTTTAGCAGCTGCAGTAAGTCAAATAGAAAAAAGTTACGGTAAAGGCTCCGTAATGAAATTAGGTCAACGTCAAACCATGAATATTGAGGCAATACCAACAGGATCTGTTGGCCTTGATGTAGCTCTTGGTATTGGTGGTATCCCCAAGGGGAGAATAATTGAAATCTTTGGTCCAGAAAGTTCGGGCAAGACTACGTTAACTTTGCATATGATAGCTGAAGCTCAAAAACAAGGCGGTACATGTGCCTTTATTGACGCAGAACATGCTTTAGATCCAATTTATGCTAAAAAACTAGGCGTGAATATTGATGATTTGATCATTTCTCAACCTGACACCGGAGAACAGGCTTTAGAGATCTCCGATACTTTAGTACGTTCTGGGGCAATTGACTTGCTGGTTATTGATAGTGTCGCTGCTCTTGTGCCAAAAGCTGAGATAGATGGAGAAATGGGAGATTCTCATATGGGTCTTCAAGCTCGTTTAATGAGTCAAGCTCTAAGAAAATTAACTGCCTCAACTTCAAGAACCAATTGTACCATCATCTTTATTAATCAAATAAGAATGAAAATTGGAGTGATGTTCGGCAACCCTGAAACCACTACTGGTGGTAACGCCTTAAAGTTTTATGCCTCTGTAAGATTAGATATTAGACGAATTGGCGCAATCAAAGATAAGGATGAAATTGTTGGCAATCAAACGAAAGTAAAAATAGTAAAGAATAAAGTTTCTCCTCCATTTAAAACAGTTGATTTTGATATCATATATGGACGAGGCATTTCAAAAGAAGGAGAATTGATAGATTTAGGCGTAAAACAAGAACTAGTGGAAAAATCTGGTGCCTGGTTTTCATATAATGGTATCCGCATTGGTCAAGGACGAGAAAATGCTAAACAATATATGAGAGATAATCCAAAAATAGCTCAAGAATTGGAAGAACAAGTAAAAACTCAACTGTTAGAAGCAGGTAACATTTTTGCAATTGGTAGCAAAGAAGACAGTAACAAAACTCAAGACGTAATATAAGTTTGAAGTGAATATTGGAGATTAATAATAATGATAGATTTGTCAAATAACAATGTATTTATTACTGGAGCTAGCGGGGCAATAGGAAGTGCTATAGCAAAAAAAATGCATCAACTAGGCGCTCACGTCTATATTAGTGGTAGCAATCTGAGCAAACTAGAAGAACTTGGTGCATTATTAAAAAATAATTATACAATAAAACAGTGTGATTTAAATGATTGTGAGGCAACTAGTAATTTATTTGATGATATCGATAAACTCGACATCTTAGTATGTAATGCTGGTATCACTAAAGATAACTTAGCCATTAGGATGTCAGTTGAAGATTTTGACAAGGTAATCAATATTAATTTAAAGGCAAGTTTTATCCTTAACAAAGCAGCAATCAAAAAAATGGCGCGTAGTCGTTGTGGACGTATTATTAACATATCATCTGTTGTAGCTTTTTCTGGTAATCCGGGGCAAGCTAATTACTGCGCCTCAAAAGCTGGGTTAGTTGGTATGACAAAATCACTAGCTCTAGAAGTGGCAAGCAGAGGAGTAACAATTAATGCAGTTGCTCCAGGGTTTATCACGTCAGATATGACAGAGGCACTCACTGATGCACAAAAAGAAGCAATAGTGCAAAAAATTCCAGCACGAATTTTTGGTAAACCAGAGAATGTAGCATCTGCAGTATCATATCTTGCTAGTCCTTGCGCGTCCTATATTACTGGTCAAACTATTCATGTAAATGGTGGTATGCTTTTAGTATAACGTGTTTTTGTCCTAGCAAAAAAGAAAAAAATGTGTTAAAAGGATGAAAATGTCAATTTCAATAACGTCAAATTCTAAGCTAAAAAACATAAAGAGGTTTTTATATGAGCGAAAATATCGAACAAAAAATTATTAAAACTGTTGCTGAAACTTTACAAATCGAAGAATCTAAGATCTCTAAGGAGTCTAAATTTGTTGATGATTTAGGTGCTGATAGCTTAGACATAGTAGAATTGATGATGGCAATAGAAGCAGCGTTTGATTGTGACATTCCAGATGATGATGCAAAAAACATTGCTACAGTAGATGATGCAGTAATCTACGTTAAAAAACATTTGTCTGCATAATTTAGCTTGATTATTCTTGTTAACTATTAAGATCAAAAGTACACTCTATGTCCATAAGAAGAGTAGTAATTACAGGTGTAGGTGCGGTAACATCGCTTGGTACAAATGTACCAGACATTTGGTCTGGTATATTGGCTGGTAAAAGCGGCGTACGTAATATTACTGCGTTTAACACAGATAAATTAACCTGCAAGATAGCTTCAATGGTTCCAGACTTCGCACCAGAAAAAATTGTGCCGGCACGCGAATTAAGAAAAATGGACAAATTTATTCATTTTGGATTGGTTGCAGCAGCCGAAGCTGTAATTGATAGTGGATGGGTGCCGCAGAATGATTTTGATAGGGAACGCACAGGTGTAATGACTGGTTCTGGTATAGGAGGATTGAGTACAATCGAAAATACCTCAGTTGAGTTTCATAATACTGAAAAGCCTAGAGTCTCCCCATATTTTATTCCTGCCTCACTTGTGAATTTATTATCTGGTCATATATCAATACTTCACGGCTTTGCTGGACCAAACAGTGCTGTAGCAACAGCTTGTTCTACTGGCGCTCATGCAATCGGTGATGCTGCAAGAATGATTAAATACGGCGATGCTGATGTAATGATAACTGGTGGCGCTGAAGCACCAATTACCCCTGTTGGTGTTGCTGGATTTGCATCTGCTAGGGCCCTGGCGATTAATTTTAATGATCATCCGGCAAAAGCTTCAAGACCTTGGGATCAGGATCATGCAGGCTTTGTGATGGGAGAAGGATCTGGTATTGTTGTATTGGAAGAATATGAGCATGCCGTAAAAAGAGGCGCTAAAATATATGCAGAAGTTCTGGGTTATGGACTAACTGGCGACGCCTTTCATATGACAGCACCAAGTGGCCGAGGGGCTGCTCGAGCAATAGAAAATGCCTTAAAGGATGCAAAAGTAACTCCTGAGCAGGTTGACTATATTAATGCACACGGCACATCGACAAAGGTAGGGGATGCTGCAGAACTAATAACGGTACAGAATTTATTTGCTGGCAATGACAAGTTAAGAATGTCCTCCACAAAATCCTCTATTGGCCATTTGCTTGGAGCTGCTGGTAGTGTAGAAGCTATATTTACAGCGCTAGCAATTCGTGATCAAGTTGCACCTCCAACCATCAATTTAGATAATCCTATAGAAGAAGTAAAGATGAATTTGGTGCCCCTTACTGCACAAGAAGCGACTATAGATTATGCCTTAACTAATTCTTTTGGTTTTGGTGGTACTAATGCATCTCTGTTATTGAAAAAAGTCAAATAATTAACAATTGTTAATTATTATAATTATATAACATTATCAATGATTATTTGAAACGAAATATGCCAAAAATTATTACCCGATTTGCTCCTTCTCCTACAGGCAAACTACATATTGGAAATATCAGGACAGCCTTAATTAATTGGTTGTTTGCTAAAAAACACGGTGGACAGTTTATTTTACGTATGGATGACACTGATACAGTGCGCAGCAGCAAGGAATATCAGGAATTAATCAAGACTGATTTAGTATGGTTAGGATTAAAATGGGATGATTATTTCAATCAACTCTCAAGAATCGAAAAATACGAGCAAGCCAAACAACAACTCATTAGTAAAAATCGTCTATATCCTTGTTATGAAACACCTGAGGAACTAGACATAAAACGCAAAATTCAACTTTCAAGTGGCAGGCCACCAATATATGACCGCAGTGCCTTAAAACTGACATCAGAGCAAATAGCCGCTTATGAAAAACAAGGTAGAAAACCGCATTATAGGTTTTTAATCAAGGATGCTGATATAATTTGGCAGGATATGATCAAGGGGCAAATTATGTATCATGGTGCTAATTTAGGTGATCCTGTCATAATCCGCGCTGATGGTAGCATGACATACATGCTTTGCTCTACTATTGATGATATTGATTACAATATAACGCATATTATCAGAGGAGAAGATCATGTTAGCAATACAGCTATTCAAATTCAAATGTTTGAAGCTCTCTCTGCGTCCTCTCCATCCTTCGGGCATTTAAGCCTCATTAACGCTAAGGATGATAAAATATCCAAGCGTGTAGGCGGCTATGATATTGCAGCATTGCGCCAAAATTATATAGAACCAATGACTATTAATAGTTTTTTAGCTATGATAGGTACTTCACAACCTATACGCCCCTATAAGGATTTGAATCAGTTAATAGAGTCATTTGACATTGGGACTTATTCTAAGAGCCCGACAACTTATATGCCTAGAGAGCTAGAGCAACTTAATCAAAAAATAATAGCTACTTTTGAATATCAGGATATACATCAATATTTAACAGAGCATAATCTGCTGGGTATTGATGAACAATTCTGGTTAGCCGTGAGACCAAATTTACAAAAATTATCAGACTTACAAGAATGGTGGAATATTTGCCATACACCACCGAGCAAAAGAATAGATTTAGATCGCGATATTCTCGATGCTGCAGTAAATAGTTTGCCACAGACCATTACCACATCTACTTGGTCAGAATGGACCAAAACTATATCAAATGAAACAGGTAAAAAAGGTAAGGATTTATTCATGACTTTGCGCCTTGCTATTACAGGTCAGCAAGAAGGCCCTGAGCTTAAAAATTTATTACCTTTAATTAGTAGAGATGAGCTTATATCGCGCCTAATATCTTCCTAGAAGAACCTCATTATTGGTATGTTCTCCGTTTATTAGTTAGCTAGATTTTTTTAGTCTGTATAATAATTCCAAGGCTTCTCTTGGTGATAATTCATCAGGTTGCATTAATTCTACGGCATCATATATTTTCTTGTACTGGTCATTGTCCGTTTTAGTTTTTTGCCAATCAAATAGATCATTGCAAGAATCATTACTAGGTTTCACTAACATGGAATTAGTTGAATTTTTTTCTAAATCATTCAACAAAAGTTTAGCCTTGTGAATAACAGTTTTTGGTAATCCCGCTAACTCCGCTACATGTACACCATAGGATTTATCAGCTGTACCTTTTATGATTTTATGTAAAAATAATATTTGATTATCTATGTCTTTAATCTGAACTGTATAATTTTTTAGTGCAGTTAAAGTAGTTTCCATGGTTGTAAGTTCATGATAGTGAGTAGCAAATAGACATCTAGCCTTAATTTTATCATGTATGTATTCAAGCACTGACCAAGCAATCGCTACACCATCATAAGTAGAAGTACCACGCCCTACCTCATCTAAAATAACCAAAGATTTAGGCGTGGCCTGCGCCAATATGTTGGAAGTTTCAAGCATCTCCAGCATAAAGGTAGATTGTCCACGACCAAGATCATCACCTGCACCAATTCGGCTGAAGATTTTATCCACCAAGCCAATTTCTGCGCTTTGAGCTGGAACAAAGGAGCCAATCTGAGCTAGAATACAAATAACTGCATTTTGCCTCAGGAAAGTGCTTTTACCCGCCATATTAGGGCCTGTAATGAGCCATATTCGATTATTAGTGTCTAGGCTACAATCATTTGCTATAAAACACTCATTAGTACTAGCTAACGCCCTTTCAACTACTGGATGTCTACCACCAATTATATTACATCTATTATCTTCTGTGAAACATGGTCGGCAATAATCATATTTATGAGCAATAATGGCAAAATTAGCAAATACATCCAGTAAACTTAATGAGTTAGCAAAGGATAATAGTAATTGCTGCTGCTTGAGTGTTGTAGCACATATATTATCATACAATTCTTTTTCAAGAGATGTTACTAGTAACTTAGCGTTCACTATTTTACTTTCTAATTCTTGTAATTCTATGGTTGTGTAACGAATTGTATTAACGGTTGTTTGGCGATGAATAAATTTATTATCTGTTATTTTACCAGCATGCCTTGATGTAATATCTATAAATAGACCTAATACATTATTATGGTTAATTTTCAAAGTGTCTATGCCTGTTTCTTGACGATATTTATCACGTAAAGAAATTAACTTACTTTGACTGTTGTCTATTAGGTCATATAATTCTGCGACCTTTGGATGGTAACTATGTTTAATAATGTTGCCATCCAAAATGGAATTTGGAGCATCATCACGAATTGCTTCATTAATATCATCATATATTGGTTGCAAACCATACAATGGCTTAATAATTTGTTCAATATTTGCGGGCAGTTGCAATCCAGATACTTTAACAAAACCAGATAAAATTTGCTCAGCAATTTCTATGGTATATTTGATACTTAATAAATCCTTGGGGGTGCTACGTCCCATATTTAACCTAGTAATACAACGCTCCAAATCACCAACCTTAGATAAAGAAGATCGAACTGTATTTGTTAAGTCAGTATTCTGATAGAAAAAGTCAGTATTATTAAGGCGGTTTTGTATTTTATCTATAGCTAGCAACGGAGCAGAAATATATTTATATAATAATCTTCGGCCACTTTTGGTCATAGTTTCATCAATACACGCAAAAACACTACCCTTAGTAGCACCACTTAAAACATTAGTAATTTCTAAATTTCTACGAGTTGATGCATCAATACTCATAAAATTTGTAAAATTCAAAATGCGCGGTTTGGGTAAATTCGGTAGTTTGTCTTTTTGTGTTAAACAAATATACTCTAATATACTACCAATTGCCGAAATGTCAGCTTTGTTTAGCGGGCCTATAGCAATCAAATCATGTATTTTATAGAATGACAAAATGTTCTTTTCACATTTTGCTTTAGCATAAAAACTATCAACTTGAAAAGAAATAATTTTGTTAAGGTGCACGCCAATTTTATTGGCCATTTCAGTAGATCTATATTTTTCAGATAATAGTATTTCTTTAGGGTTTATTTTGGCTAATTCATTGATAATTTCTTGGTCAGGAATTGAGATAACTGTAAATGCTGAAGTAGAAATATCGATATATGCAAGGGAGGCTGTGTTTTTTTCCAATGCTATGCTGACTAAATAGTTAGGCTCTCCCGCCTCAAGTAAAGATTCTTCGATAATGGTACCAGGTGTAATAATTCTTGTCACAGACCTGTTTACTACCGCTTTATATCCACCTCTTTTTTTTGCTTCTTCTGGTGTTTCTAGTTGATCACAAATAGCTACCTTAAACCCTTCTTCCAGCAATTTGTTAAGATAATTTTCTAGTGCGTGATGAGGAACACCACACATTGCAATTTCATCTTCACCAGTTTTTCCTCGTTTCGTCAGTGCGACTCCCATAATTCTGCTAGCAGTGATAGCATCTTCATAGAAAAGTTCATAAAAATCACCCATACGAAATAATACCAAACAATCTATATGAGTATATTTAACATCCAAATACTGCTTCATAACTTGGGTAGCATTGAGATATTGGTATTTTGCTTTAAACTGATCTTCGTTCATAGGATATTAATTTATATATTCCTAATAACTATATAATTTTAAATCGGATTTGTATAAATTTTATTGAATAATATGTTGCATTATATGGTCAACAAAAATTTTAAGTTTGCTAAACATGTAAGGTAAAATAAAAAGCATACTAAAATATACTGCGATTATTTTAGGAACAAAAGTTAAAGTCGTTTCTTGTATTTGTGTTAATGCTTGAAATAATGAAATAATTAAGCCTACAATTAAGGCAATCATTAATATTGGCGCCGACATCGCAATTAATACGTATACTGCCTCTCTACTTACTTCAGATACTATGCCTGCATCCATGAATTGCCTCTATAATTCACTATTTAGAATGGAGATAATATATCTATAACTTGCGATCCCACCCTTGGTTGTTGTACATCACTTACTACACCTCTACCACCGTAGGAGATACGAGCCTCGGCAATTTGGTTAGTTCTGATGGAATTATCACTTGTGATGTCTTTAGGTCTTATAATCCCTGCTACTTTTATCTCTCTAAGCTCGTAATTCACGCGAATTTCTTGATGACCGTGTATTATAAGATTACCATTAGGTAAAACTTTAGTTACTACAGCTGCAATTTCTGTTTCTATAGTCTCTTTGCGATCAATTCGACCATTACCATAATGCTTTCTACTGGAATCAGTGCCAATCAATGAATTTAAATTAGCCGTTGAAGGTAATTTTTCTTTAAGCACTTTTTCCTGACCAAAGAAATTAGGTATACCCATGCTATCTTTACCTGTACGATTTTGGTGTGTAGTATTATCTAATTTTGCTTTATCTTTGATTTCTACCACAACTCTTATTAAGTCACCAACCTTCCAAGCTCTACTATCACGAAAAAACTTAGTTGAACCCGGTTGCCATAGAGAATTGGTTTTTTGCATATGAGCATGTTGCAACTGTATTCTAGCTTGCCTAAGCTCTGCTGCTTCCGCATCCTCTTCAACAGTAGGGATTTCAATATTTTGGAACTCCGGAGCTTTACCAACTCTTTTTAAGCGCTCAACCGTATTGCCACAAGCTGAAAGCATAAAAATGACTGCTATTAGAAAAATTCTACTCATTGTCTCCACCAATCTTCACCGTATTTTTATTAATAATTTGGCCAAGTAACACAGCGCCCGAAGAACTATTTTTTACTTTTATCATATCTCCTACAGCACCTGTATCCATGGCTGTTCCTACTGTCTTTAGATTAATTATACCCGAATCATACACAATATTTACAGGATCGCCATTTTTAATTACCTTTGGGCTTGATATTTCATTATTTTTAAACATTTTGCCTACAGGTATATACTTTTTTGTCTGCATTCCCACTACTTCTTCTAGTTCGGTAAGATAGTTCTTAGTTATCTTATCCAACCTAATTTTTTTGGTAGTTAAATCTGATTGTTGTATAATTTCTCCAAATTTAATATAGCGTGCTGCTACAGGTATCATGACATAAGGAACATACCGGCCTGATATAGTTTCTGTTGTGCCATCACTATAATTAATTTGAACCCTAAAGCTGGAATATTTTGTATCTAAGTGCTCGAGAGTAATATTTTCTATTTTCTCCTGTTGCGCTTTAATTTTCTCAATTGCTTTTTTTGAATTATACTCTGGTTCTAAAATCACACGTTCATCTACAATTTTTTCCTTAAGCAATTGAGTAACTGTTTTATCGATAAAATCACCAGAAGATGCCGAAATAATAGGGCAATAAAAGCTTAAAATTAGTCCTGTTAAGACATTTATTACTATTTTCATCTTTTTATATATTTCATTAGAGTAAATTTTATAAGCGTATCTAATTAATTACTTGATATTATTAGTACTTTCAAAAATTTTATCTTGTGTACTAATAACCCGTGTATTGAGTTCATATGCCCTTTGTGCTTCTATCAGCCTTACTAATTCTTCTACTGCCTTGACGTTAGAACCCTCGAGCCATTTTTGCTTAAATCTACCGTGCTTATCTTCATCTTCAATTGGTCTAGATTCACCTGAAGCATCCGTTGCTACCAATAAATTATTACCTATAGCCTCGAGACCATTTTCATTTGGAAATGTAAAAATATCTAGTTGACCTAACTCGGTTGGTTGGGTTGGATCATCAGGATTAGGGATTGTTACCATGCCGCTATCAGAGATGTGAACTGTGCTAATATCTACTTCAATTGGTATTGGCTGAATCCGATTATTTTCAAAAGTGTAGCCATCTGCTGTAATCATATTGCCAGTCTCTTTGTCACGCTGAAATGCGCCTGCTCTGGTATACGCTACGCGATTATTGGGTAATGCAATAGCAAAATAACCAGGACCTGTAAGAGCAATATCTAATGCGTGGTTTGTTTGTCTCATTGGGCCCATTTCCATATTTCTATAAGTACCCACAAATTTGGTACCTAAACCAATTTGTGCTCCCATCGGTCTCGCGGCTGCGCCGTCGGCCTCTGGCATTCCAGCTTTTTTTAGATTAATATAAAATAGATCAGAAAATGAAGCTTCAACTTTTTTATAACCGTCAGTGTTTACGTTTGCCACGTTATTTGCAATAATATCGATTCTCTGTTGCTGTGCTTGTGCACCTGTAACAGCTGCACTCATTGCTATTGAAGTCATAAAGCCCTCTAATTTACTTTGTTAATTTATTAATTGCTGATGTTTCTGTCTCATTAACATTGGACATCAGGTCTGTTGTTAGTCCGTACGCTCTTTGCATCTCTACCATTTGCGACATAGCTAAAGTAGAGTTCACATTGGATCCTCGCAACGCTCCAGAAATCAATGTGAATTCCTCAAGAACAAAATCCGCTCCAGATATAGCATATAAATTGCCGCCTTGTTTTATAATAGGATCTTTCTCCGTAAATCCAAATACACCGATTTGATCAAGCTCTTCCATATCCACAAAAATCGTTCCATCCCTAGCAATTTCAATATTTTGATAATCATCCGGTATTTCTATGACATCATTATTTGTGCTTAAAAAAGGATAACCTGAGGAGTTGACTAGAATTCCTTGATTGTTAACTAACATAGATCCATCTAGAGTGTATCTCACTCCTTGTGGGGTTACAAGTTTAAAATAACCTTCGCCTAATATTGCAAGGTCAGTTGGTCTGTTCGTAATTTTTACTGGCCCATGCTCTCCATTTCTGTATGTAGTTTCTGTCCACACAAAAGAATTGTTTCTATGATGATTTTGCTTTAGATTCACAGCTCGAAATATAATAGCATCTTGTTCAAAGCCTGTGGTATTTATGTTAGCTGCGTTATTCGCAACCACCTCCAATTGATGCTTCCTGGCAATTTGACTAGAAAGTGCAATATATGAGGCATTATTAGCGTAAGATACGTTTGGTACGATACAAGTGATTACAGAAATCATAAATAATACTAGTAAATAATGAACAATCAAACCACACTGACAGAATAAACTTCTGGCAGAATAAGACGACTTTGCATTATAATTTACTTGCATAAATAAACTTTTTGTAGAAATTATATTCACTTTCATGTAGTTATACTTTAGTATAATGGCACATTAATACATTTGTAGTAGATATCACAGTATTATGCGATTGACAATATGAAACACATAAAAGGTTTTTGAGACATGGATAAAAAAAATGACGATGAGTTTTTAACGCCTCAGGAAGCTAGTCGCTATGAAGAAAGACAAACTGAAGAAACTCGTGCAGATAAAATCAAAAAGATTATAATGATATCAATTCCTATTTTAATTGCAATATTCGGGGCTATATTCTTCTTTTCAACAGTGGTAAAGCAAGCTGTAAATGATGAACCACAAATACTCCAAACAAAAAAGGAACAGGCACAGGCTGCAATTTCTACTAATAGCTACCTAGACTTAGAACCTATGGTTGTTGAACTCGCCCCTTCGGAAGGGAAAAAAGAATATTTAAGATTACACTTGACTCTACGGCTTGCCACAGAAAAAGAAAGAGCCTACATTATAGCTAGATTACCAATAATTAAGGATTCATTATTTACGTTCTTATGTACACTTAGAGCTGGTGATTTTAATAATTCCAGTAATATTTTGTATGTAAAAGAAGAAATAACAAAAAGAATTAATAAAATTACTGACCCTATAATTGTAAAAGAAGTATTATTTCAAGAATTTATTGTAGATTAATTTCATGGCTAAACAGCACCAAATGACCCCATCTAGTAATATTACCCCTAGTAGAAATTTAGTAGGCATTAAAGCGGTTTTAGAGCAATCGCTGCAGTCCTATGATAAATTACCGATGCTTGAGATAATTTTTGAGAAATTTATTCGTCAATTAAGCAGCTCTCTCCGAAACTTAACTTCAGAGTCTGTTGACGTCACAGTGGAAGAATTTCATTCTTTAAGATTTGGTGATTACTTACGCTCTTACAAAAAACCGATGACTGTTGCAACATTTAAGGCTGTTGAGTGGGACAATTTCGGGTTGCTTTCTTTTGAAAATGACATGATTTTTACCTTTGTTGATTTGTTATTAGGTGGGAAGAAAAATACTTCAAATAACAGCGCACCAGATAGGCTTTTGACTGCAATAGAACAGGGGATAGCACGACAACTTACTGAGGTGATATTATTGGAACTAGGTCATGCATTTGATCAGATTACTCCCTCTACTTTTGTTTTTGATAGATTAGAAAGTAATTTAAATTTTGTTACTATTGCACGTGCTGGCGATGCTGTAATTGCCTTAACCTTAAGGATAGAAATTGACGAACAAGTGAAGTGCTGCACCTTAGTAATTCCTTATAAAACTATGGAACCTATTAAGGAGCAAATGCAACAAGTATTCCTTGGTGATAAATTTGGTGTTGACCAAGAGTGGGAAAAATTTCTGGCAACAAGTATTCATAGTGTTCAACTGCCTATTGAAGCTGTAATCATCAATAAGGCTTCAACTATTGCAGAAATAGCTAAACTCAAAATTGGGGACACTTTAATTATGAACCACCAAAAGGATAAGGACGTATTAGTTCGTGCCGGTCCAATCACCTTGTTTACCGGTAAAATAGGTAAAGTAGAGGATAAAGTGGCAGTCAGTTTAAAACAATTTGTTGAAGAATAGAATTATATGTTATTTTTAGATTTTCTCCTACTAGTAATGACTATTTTATGCGTAGTGTATTGCTGGATACTAAATAAACGAATTCAGGATCTACAAAATAGCAGAGTAGAGTTCGCCAGAATGATTAAAGAGCTTAATGCATCTATTGTCAAAGCAGAAAATAATGTCAATGAAATGACCGAGCTCAGTAATATAACTAGTAAAAAAATAGAAGGTACTGTAGAGGAAGCAAAACAAGTATCAGCAGAACTGATTGCTGTAAGCGAGTTAGCAAACGAACTTGTAACAAAACTACAGGACGTCAACAGCTCGGATAATTTTGCAGATAGTAGAACTCCGTTATCCTCGACAGAAAAATTTACAGATGAAGATTTGCCCCCTATTGAGGCAGAAGATAATATTAATTACAAGAATCATTTGAAGAACTTTATTCATACCATAGTTAGTAAAAAAACCGTTGATAAACCTTCTAGCTCAGGCAGTCTAAACTATTATGATACATTAAGAAAAATAAAAGCTAAAAAATGAAAATCAATTTATTCTCCCCAATATTAATTATATTAATATTAACATTGTGTGTTAAAGCTTCCGTACTTTTTGGACGAGTTCAAGAACAAACAATTTATTCCATGGACACTAATACCTCTTCTGTTTTAATAAATACAGCTTATGCAGGCAATAGTAATAGCAGTAACAAAAGCACAGATGCAATAAAAAGTAGCCCTATTATTACATCAGAAGAGAAAACTAATCCCATACTAGAAAAACTGACTCTAGATGCTAAATCTAATAAACAACTGGATATCAATAATCTGTCCCGTTCAGAATTGAATTTATTGAAAGAATTATCAGCTAGACGTAATACTATAGAACAAGATAAAAGTAGTTTAAACACCAGAGAGAAAATCTTAAAAGCTACAGAGGTAAAACTCGATCAAAAAGTAGTGGAATTAAAAACCTTGCAAAATCAACTTGAAGTTCTAATGCAACAATATGAACAAAAAGAAAATCAAAAAATTATGAGTTTGGTTAAAATTTATGAAAATATGAAACCGAAGGACGCTGCAAAAATCTTTAACGAGCTAGAAATGCCAGTACTGCTAAAAGTTGTAAGTAATATGAAAGAAATTAGAGTTGCTCCAGTCATCGCAAGCATGGAACCATCTAAAGCAAGAGAGCTTTCGATTGAATTAGCAAAGGAAAAACCGATTGAATAATTATGGCTATGTATTTGATTAGTGCTTATAGTTTTACTTTTATTGTGTTAACCTTTGTGTTTGCAAAATTCTTCATCAGTTATAAAAAATCTTGTGCATCACAAAAGAAGAAATAGAATAATTAGCATTGTAATAATGCTGACCATTTGTTCAACAGGTTTGTTTATTATATTATTGAACCTAAAGGATAATATAGTTTTTTTTTACCCCCCTTCTGAATTATATAAAATTAAGAATAAAAAGCATAAAGTGAGAATCGGTGGTATTGTTGACAAAGGGTCAATCCAGCAAGATAAACTTGGTAAGATATCTTTCATACTTATAGATAACACCCATCAATTAAAGGTCCTTTATCAAGGAATGTTACCTGCTTTATTTAGGGAAGGGCAGGGAATAGTTGCTGAAGGAATATTGCACTCTGACTATTTTATAGCATCTAAATTGTTAACCAAACATGATGAAAATTATAGCCCTCCTAGCACGCATTACAAGGACGCTAAAGACTAATCCCCTTAGTATCTGACTTCCTATTATTTAAAAACATATTGATTAGTCAAGACTAGGCTTTAGGTTTTATATTTATATACGATATATAACCTTGCCAAAATTGGCTATTTATTATATTTTATCATAGTTCTTGGGGTCATAGCTCAGTTGGTGGAGCGTTTGAATGGCATTCAAAAGGTCGGGGGTTCGATTCCCCCTGACTCCACCATACTAAATAAAAGGTTTTAGGGCTTTATTGGATGCCATCAAGTTAATGAGTGGAATAAAGATAGGTTTTTTTTCTGTTGTGGTACAATTAGACTGGCACAGTTGAGCCAACACTCCCTTCAACTATTTTTTACCACTTAAAATATCATGAGCAATTTTAAACACCTTGTCTTCAAGATATATCTTTTTATGAATACCTAATTTCTCAGCAACTAAGGCAACAGTTCCAACTAAAAAATTATTAGTTTCTTCTGCCATTTTTGTCTGTTTCTTTTTATCAGACAAACCTTCAATTGTTTCTAAATTATGTACTCTATCAAATTTTTTGATAAAGAGGGCCTCATAATCATTTGCTGCATATAATTCTTCAATTGTTTCCTTTAAAGTTAACTTAATCCTTTTGCTATTAATATAACGTATTTTTGTTAGTCTAGCTACTATTTGAGCGATACGAGGATTAAACTCTTTTTCTATCATCTCTATAGTAGCATCACTATCTTCTACTACGTCATGAAGCACGGTAGCAACAATTACATCTGTTTTTAAATAATATTTTGCTACATTCAAAGCGACTTCCAGTGGGTGTGAATAATAAGGGATATTGCCTGTTTTTCTCATTTGACCAGCATGCCATTTCTTTGCGAATATAATGGATTTTTTTATTAATTTAATATTGACCTTTTTATTTTTTTCCTCGCTAAAACATGGAGTTTATTTAAGAACTGCGTTGAATATTTACATTTATCTTGATATTTTTCATATTCTTCAGTCAAAGTATAATTAAAATCTTTCTCATTAATTGCTGTATCTAGGTAAGATGGATCTTCATGTGGATAATTATAATATATTCCTTTTTTTATTTCTAATTTTTTTAAATAATTAAGTCCCCATATAAAACTAATCACAGAAGGGATACAAATTATCCAAAGGCCATAATAACCAAATTGATTAGTTAAAGGTAACATAGCAAAAGATGCTATTCCATATCCGAAAGCACTAGCTACACCAAAAATAGTTGCTGTAATAGTAAAGCGTTTATTGATAGGGTAGTGTTTTATCCAAATACTAATCTTAACAAGATTAGTAATGCACGGTATATACGTAAGACATTGCAACCCAAATAATAACCATACTGATTCGTAAGGAATGTTATAAAGCCAGTACGGTATAAATAACAAAGCAATAGCAAATACATAGATATTTACTCTTACTATATCTATAGGGTGGTATTTTTTGCATAAATATGAGATCACACCTGAAGCAAATACACTACATATAGAAACTTTGAGATTATGGCTTATTACCTGCTCAGGACTCATTCCCAAAACTGTTTTTGCAAAATTACCTAAATAAATATATGTAATATAAACACTTACAGGGGTTAAAAATGTATTAAAAAATAATCCCAATACAGTTTTTACATCTATATTTTCCTTATATTTTATAGTTTTCTCTATCTCAACATATTGCTTATTATGTTCTTCTTTGCGTTGTAATCTAAGCTGATGATTAGCGAATTCAGGTGTTTCTCTTAATCTGGTTCTAGCTACAGTACCAAGTACTGCTACAATAGAACCTATCCAAAAGGCTAATCGCCAATCCAATTGTGATGATAATGCAAAATAAGCTACGATTAGAGCAAACAACCCACCAGCTCGAGAATTCGTATCAATGATAGCACTAGCAATATATTTGTAAGGGGATTGTAACGTTTCAGTCAAATATAGTGTCGCTCCCATAATTTCACCTAAAGAAGAAAAACCTTGTAACATCCTACATAAGCTAATTGTAATTGTTGCGGTTATTCCAATCTCGTCATATGTGTCAATATTTGCCATTACTAGACATGCACTAGCCATGGAAAAAGTTGTTATAATTATAGTGACTTTCCGACCCAAAGAATCCCCGACTCTACCAATTACAAAGCCACCAACTGGCCTTAAAATAAAAGTCATAGAAAATGCAGTAGCTGATAATAAATATTTGGTAGTTGGGTCCGATTACGGGAAAAATAAATCATTAAGTAATACTGCTAAATGCACATATAGCATCAAATCAAAATATTCCAAAAACGTTCCAATGGATAAAAGGCCTATAGCTTCTTTTTGTTCTCTAGTTAAACGATTTTGGGTTTTCTTGTTGGATGCCTGCATGTAATTAATAATATTTCTTTATTATTAATTATAATAACTTTAAACACACCATTGCAACTATAATATAACCACATAGCTCTATAGTTTTTAACATAATGAGTTTATGATGTACTATTCCCACAGTAAAACCAAGTCATTAACTTGGCGGTGTCCTTAGCCGTCCTATACTAGCTTTTTGTGTTTATATTTAGGATTCTTAGTATCTTCACCTACAATACTTGTCATATAATTATGATAATCCTCGTAATTTCCTTCGAACCAAGTTGCATTTCCTTCTTTATCATAACATATAATATGGGTAGCAATTCTATCTAGGAACCAACGATCGTGGCTAATGACAAAAACACAACCGGCAAAATCTAAAATCGCATCTTCCAGAGCACGTAGTGTATCCACATCTAGATCATTGGAAGGTTCATCTAATAAAATGACATTTGCACCTTCTTTCAATAATTTGGCAAGATGCACTCTATTACGCTCACCTCCAGATAATTGTCCTACTTTTTTCTGTTGTTGCGCTCCCTTAAAATTAAAGGCCGAGCAATAGGCACGACTTTTAACTGATATATCACCAAGTTCCAGCACTTCTAAACCTTCTGAGATTTCTTCCCAGACGTTTTTATCATCATTTAAATGATCTCTAGATTGATCAACATAACCTAGCTTTACCGTATCACCGATATTTATTTTTCCATTATCTGGTTTTTCTTTGCCTGTGATCATGTTAAACAGGGTTGATTTTCCCGCTCCGTTAGGACCAACAATACCTACAATTGCACCAGGTGGGACCTGGAAACTAAAATCGGTTAATAAAGATTTCTCGCCAAATGTCTTGGATAAATTTTCAACTTCAATGACTAAATCACCAAGTCTTGGACCATTTGGCACAATAATTTGAGCAACGCCGTTACCTGTATCGCGTTTTTTATTTAGTAATTCCTGATAGGCATTAATTCTTGCCTTACTTTTGGCCTGGCGTCCCTTTGGTGATTGTTGAATCCACTCTAATTCCCTTTTTAATTGCTTAGAGTGATCGCCCTCTTCTTTTTCTTCCTTAGATAATTTTTCTTGTTTTTGCTTTAACCAAGCTGTGTAGTTTGAATTCCAAGGAACGCACTGACCACGATCAATTTCTAAAATCCATTCTGCTACCTTATCTAGGAAATAACGATCGTGTGTGATCGCCACCACAGTGCCCTTATAATTCTTTAAGAAACTTTCCAGCCATGACACTGATTCAGCATCTAAATGGTTTGTTGGCTCATCCAGCAAAAGCATATCTGGTTTTTCCAGTAATAATTTGCATAATGCCACTCTTCTTTTTTCTCCGCCAGAAATTTTGGTTACGTCAGCATCTCTGGGCGGGCAACGAAGGGCCTGCATCGCAATCTCTATCTCGCGTTCAATACTCCAGCCATCACAAGCATCAATTTTTTCTTGTAGATCCGCCTGTTGCATAAGTAAATCATTCATCTCATCATCAGTCATTGGTTCTGCAAATTTAGAACTGACTAAATTAAATTCGTCAATTAGCGCTTTTTTTTCTGCCAAACCGTCCATGATATTCTCAAACACATTTTTGCTTGAATCTAAATGTGGTTCTTGCGATAAATAACCTACTTTAACCCCATCAGCAATAAAGGCCTCCCCTTCATACTCCTTATCCAGACCAGCCATTATTTTTAATAATGTTGATTTTCCTGCTCCATTATGACCAATAATGCCTATTTTTGCACCCGGTAAAAATGATAACCATGTTTCTTTTAGTATTTGCTTACCATTAATGGCTTTGCTCAAGCCCTTCATGACGTAGACATATTGATATGACATTAATTTTTCCTTCTGATTAAATATATTTTAAATAGTCATGCCTGACTTAGACCAATCTTGTTGAAATTTTATCAATCCTTGATCTGTCAATGGATGCTGTACTAATTGAGCAAGTGTCTTTTCCGACATTGTGGCAATATCTGCACCACACAGAGCAGATTGCATACAATGGTCTGGTGTTCTTATTGAAGCCGCAAGTATTTGAGTTCGATATTCATAATTATCATATATATCTCTAATATCTGCAATTAATTGCATACCATCAGCTCCTACATCATCTAACCTACCAATAAAAGGGGAAATATAATAAGCCCCAGCCTTGGCTGCTAATAATGCTTGATTGGCAGAAAAACATAAAGTCATATTGACTTTTTTGTCCTTAACTGCAAAATATTTACAAGCCCTTAGACCTGCCCAAGTGGTCGGTAATTTTACTACTATATTTTTGGCAATAGATAATATTTTATCTCCTTCCCGAATCATACCTTCATAATCAGTGGCCGCAACCTCAATACTAACATCTCCAATGACCAAACTACTAATAAGCTCAACTGTCTTAGTAAAACTCATTGTAGAATTAGTTATCAATGATGGATTAGTTGTTACCCCATCTATTACTCCCCAATCTTGATATTTTTTTATGTCATCCAAATTGACGCTATCCAAAAATATTTTCATAATTAACCTATTTTAGTTAGAATTAAATCCAGTTCCTCTAAATTACCATAATGGAAACTTATTTTACCGCCGTTTATAGAGTTTTCAACTATTACCTTAACACCAAATTTCTCACTTAAGGATTGACTTAACATCAACGAATCTTCATCAATAATGTTATTTTGTTTAGATTTTGCTTGTGAAGGTAAAGCGTTATTTGTTCTCTTATTATTCACTAAACTTTCAGTTTGTCGAACATTTAATCCTTGTAATATTATTTTCTGTGCGATCTCCTGAGCATTGTCAAGACCAACAAGGCATCTAGCATGCCCCATACTTAATTGACCAGAATTGACCATCTGTTTTATTTCTTCTGGTAATTGATTCAATCTTAGTAAATTGGTAACATGGCTGCGGCTCTTACCTACGACAGTTGCTAACTCTGCTTGAGAATAATTATATTCATCAAGTAATTTCTGCAACCCTTCTGCTTCTTCAATAGCAGTTAAATCTTGACGTTGAATATTTTCAATTAGAGCAACTTCTAATACTTCTTGTGGATTTAATGGTTTGATAATGACCGGAATAGTTTTTAAACCAGCTAATTTACAAGCTCTGTACCTACGTTCGCCTGCAACAATTTGATACCTTGTATTAGCTAATTTGACAACAATAATTGGTTGTACCAAACCATGACTAGTAATAGAATCAGCTAATTCTTTTATTTTTTCTTCATCAAAATATTTTCTGGGCTGTTGTTGATTTGGTTCAATTAAATCAATATCAATATTGTTAGAACTATTAGTCTCAATTGGCATTACTTCTTCTTTCAATAAAGATGAAAGCCCTCTGCCTAAAGCTTTGCTATTCATTTTTTTCCTTTTTCTCGTTCTATTATTTCTTTGGCTAATTCAATATAGGCCCTAGATCCACTGCATTTATAGTCATAAATTATTGCTGCTTTGCCATGCGATGGAGCTTCCGATAACTTAATATTTCGAGGAATAGTAGTATTAAATACTAAATTCGCTAAACAAGAACGTACATCGTATTCCACCTGTTCAGTTAATTTATTCCTTTTGTCGTACATAGTAAATAAAATACCACAAATTCTGATTTTATCATTAAATTCTTTTTCAACTATTTCAATTGTTTTCAACAAATGACTTAAGCCCTCTAAAGAATAAAAGTCACATAACATTGGTATAATTACCTCATTAGAGGCAACTAACGCATTTAAGGTTAATAAATTCAATGAAGGGGGACAATCGATAATAATATAATCAAAATCATCCCTTATTGCATTAATTTTTTGCTGTAAAATTAATTCATGATTGTCCTTATCGAGTAATTGTAATTCGATCGTAGCTAAATTAGTATTAGCAGTTACTACAGATAAATTAGGCACTTCAGTTTGAATAATAGCACCATCTATAGTATCAAGATCAGAAAGAATATTATATATTGTTACTTTTCTTTGTGATTGTTGAATCCCTAAGCCACTACTACTATTGCCTTGAGAATCAAGATCTATAAGTAAAACTGATTTATCCATTACTGCAAATATTGTGGATAAATTCACTGCAGTCGTAGTCTTTCCAACTCCACCTTTTTGATTCACAATGGATATAATTTTTGCGCTCATAGTGTATGTGGCTTTAAAGCAGTAATTTCAAGAATTTTACCTTCGCTGGAAGTAATACTATCATGAACCGTAATATCAAACAACCAATGTTTCCTAGCCTCCTCAATTTCAGCTGCATAAGATTTTCCTTTATGTAGTAAATATTTATCTCTAACTTTAATATTACGACAATAGTGAAATATACTATTTAAATCCGCCGTTGCTCTTGAAGTTAAGATATCACAATTTAAATCGTGTTGGTTTTCAATGCGGTCATTTATGATTTTACACTCTGTTGAAGATATTTTAGCTACCTGTAATAAAAACGCTGCTTTTCTTTCATCACTTTCAATAAGAGTCACTTCCCTAATACCGCAAATTGATAATACTACACCTGGCAAACCAGCTCCTGAACCAAAATCTATGATAGAGGTGTTTTTATTGGGAATATAATGCATTAATTGTATAGAGTCATTTATATGTCGTTCATCAATGTCAGCAATCGTTCTTGCAGATACAAGATTTATAGTTTTGTTCCACTTAAGAAGTAATACACTATACTTATCTAGATTGTCACTAATTTCACGTGAAACATCATGATTTTTCTGCATAATTTGTTTTCAGAAAAATTATAATAGCTGTTAATGCAGCGGGAGTTACTCCTGGTATTCTCCTTGCAGAACCAATGGTTGTCGGTCTATGAAATGAAAGCTTTTCCTTCATTTCAATAGATAGGCTTTTTATTTGATTGTAATCAAGTTCATCGGGTATTTGGCATTCTTCTTCAGTTTTAAACATTTGTATATCAGTATGCTGCCTTTTCAAATAGGCGGAATATTTGGACTCTATATATAAATATTTTAGAATTTTTGCATCTAAATCAGAGATTTCAGGAAACAGCTTTTTGGTTTCCTCTATACCAAAATTTGGTAGACCAAGTAATAAGTAGGCTGTTTTTTTTGAACCATCCTGCGCGACATTAGCGCCGTGTTTAGATAATTGACTAGTAGTGAGAATGCACGATAATAATATTTTTTTTGCATTTTCTAGTTTTCTTATCTTAGACTGAAAATTTGTTTTGCGCTTAGTAGAAACAAGGCCATAATCAATTGCTTTATGTGTTAATCTTAGATCGGCATTATCTGATCTAAGTGATAATCGATACTCAGACCTGGATGTAAACATTCTATAGGGCTCTGTAGTACCGAAATTAATTAAATCATCTATCATCACCCCGATATAAGCATCAGCTCTATCAAGTATAAACTCTTGATTCTTACTAATTTTTAAGGCCGCATTAAAACCAGCTATTACACCTTGGGCAGCCGCCTCTTCATAGCCAGTAGTCCCATTAATTTGCCCAGCTAGGTACAAGCCCTTAAGTTTTTTTGTCTCTAGGGTAGGTTTTAATTCTCTTGGGTCGACGTAATCATATTCTATGGCGTAGCCAGGATTCAGAATAACAGCCTGCTCGAGTCCTGGTATAGTCTTGATCCATTCATGTTGCACATCTTCTGGCAAGGAGGTAGAAATGCCATTAGGATAAACTATATTGCTATTCAGCCCCTCTGGTTCCAAAAAAATTTGATGTCTTTGTTTTTCACTAAATTTAACAATTTTATCTTCTATAGATGGACAATATCTAGGACCGACACCCTCTATTTGACCAGAATACATAGCCGATTTATGCAAATTAGCTCGTATAATGTCATGAGTACGTTGCGTAGTATGGGTAATATAACAACTAATTTGAGGCACAGTGATATTTGTTGTCATCTCAGAGAATGGTTGTGGAATAACGTCGCCTTTTTGCTCTTCAAGCTTTGTATAGTCAATAGAATTTCGTTCAATTCTTGGAGGAGTACCAGTTTTTAACCTCCCTATCATCAAACCTAGTTTGTGTAAAGTGCCCGATAACCCATAAGAGGCAGGTTCATTAACACGACCAGCTGGTATCTTTTTATCTCCTATATGAATAATGCCAGACAAAAATGTACCGGTAGTAAGCACAACAGCTTGACATGCAATAGTGCCAGTGTTTTTAGTTAATACCCCAGATACTGAACCATTATTAATACTAATATCTTCTACGGAATCATATAATAAATCCAAATTAGGGTAGGAAGATAATGTAGAAAACATTGCTTCTTGATATAATGATCTATCCGCCTGTGCTCGCGGCCCCCATACAGCAGGGCCTTTGCTTTCATTCAGTGTTTTATAATGTATACAGGCTTGATCAATAACTCCTGCCATCAACCCATCAAGAGCATCGACTTCCTTTACTAAAATACCTTTTGCAACGCCACCTATAGCAGGGTTGCATGACATTGTGCCTAGATTATCTGATTTAAGAGTAATTAACAAAGTGCTGCACCCAGCCCTAGCAGATGCTGCTGCTGCTTCACAGCCAGCATGCCCTCCACCAATAACTACAACGTCATAATTTTGTTTCATGTGAAACTTATTCTACAATTTCATTAGCTACAAAGAAAAAATTTATTTCTCTTTTTGCGCTCTCTGCAGTATCAGAGCCATGCACACTATTTTCTTCAATATTTAATGCAAAATCCTTCCTGATGGTACCTATATCTGCATCAGCTGGGTTTGTTGCGCCCATGATTTTTCTATTTAACGCAATAGCATTCTCTCCCTTTAAAACCTGCAAAACTACTGGAGCTGAAATCATATAAGCAATCAGGCTAGCAAAAAAAGGTCTTTCTTTATGCTCTGCGTAAAATTGTTCTGCTTGTTCCTTTGTGAGGTTAATCATTTTTTGGGCAACTATTTTTAATTGCGCATTCTCTAAGTAAGAATTAATTTTGCCAATTAAATTTCTCTTAGTTGCATCTGGTTTAATAATAGAAAACGTGTATTCAATAGCCATGTAACAAATCTCTTTTTTCATTTATAGTTTGCAGCCGAAGATACAGTTATTTGTTATTTTTTTCAATAACAATGTTATCGTTTGATAAAGCGATGCATATTAGTCATATTGAAAAAAGTGAGGTAGTTTAATAATTATAGGCGTTGTTCATGTATAAATTATCTGTATATGCTTTCATTGCATCTAGCGCTCTATTTTGACTATAACACATTACCCGGCATTGGATTCGTGTGTGGTAAGTAATTTAAAGGAAATAATGTCAATAAGCCCGCAACTTCCCAAGGTAAGCAAGAAAATAGTGCAATATTTGATCCAAGAAGATAAAAAAGAGTGTTGGAAGTTGCACCCTGCAGAAGTTGCACCCTGCATAAGAATAATACAATGAAGTGGGTAGCTCAGTATAAAATATTACAATGAAGAGTGATTATATTGATAGATATCAAATCACTATAAAGGCTTACTTAACAACATTAAGTAACAAAGTTGCTAATATTTTATTACTGGCACCTAATAGTTTGTAAATAAGACTGGTACTCTTAATATAAAGCGTGATAGACTTAACCTGTTATTAGATGATAATCAGGTAATTAATTCAGACTATGGTAAAAATTACTTGTTCTTGTGCATTATTTTGATTAACTTGCTTAATTAAAGGCTATGCACAGGGGAGCATATGCAGCTTATATTACCAATGATAGTTGTAACATTAATATGAATAGAAACTACAAATTAACTTATGCTAAGAAGATAATAATAGATAATACTGAATATACTATCTTTGATATTGAACAGGCGGCGAAGGATCATGACTTTGCAATTAGTTCACTACCTCATTGCTTAAGAGTTCTTTTGGAAAATGTCGTAAGAAATGCTTGCACCCATCAATCAATCAATTCCTTTAAGAATTGGATTCACAATAAAACTTCTACAGATGAGGTGGATTACTTCCCAACAAGAGTATTAATGCAAGATTTTACCGGTGTGCCAGCTATTGTAGATTTAGCGTCAATGCGTGATGCTATGATCAAAATGGGCGGTGACCCTCTCAAGATTAATCCTATGATACCTGTGGATTTAGTAATTGATCATTCTATACAAGTAGATTCCTATGGCAAACAAGAGTCTTTTACTTACAATGTAACCAAAGAACTTGAACGTAACAAAGAGCGCTATCAATTTTTAAAATGGGGACAAGAAAGTTTTAAAAATCTTAGAGTAGTGCCACCTGGTACCGGTATATGTCACCAAGTGAATCTAGAATATTTAGCCCAAGTAATGCATATAGAAGATAGACCCAATGGTAAATATGCTTACCCCGATACTTTGGTTGGTACTGACAGCCATACAACAATGATAAATTCCCTTTCGGTGCTTGGTTGGGGAGTTGGAGGAATTGAAGCTGAAGCTGCCATGCTTGGGCAAGCTTTACCGATGATATTACCTGAGGTTATTGGCTTTAAGCTGACGGGCAAGATGGCAGCAAATATTACCGCCACTGATCTAGTATTGACTGTCACGCAAATGCTTAGACAACAAAATGTAGTAGGTAAGTTTGTTGAGTTTTTCGGATCAGGACTTGCCAATTTATCTTTAGCTGAAAGAGCGACTATATCTAACATGGCGCCTGAATACGGGGCTACTTGCGGCTTTTTTCCTGTGGATAACGAGACACTAAAATATTTAAAATTAACGGGACGCTCTCCTCATCAGCTAAAAGTAATAGAGGAATATGCCAAAATACAAGGCATGTGGAGTTCGGACGAGCAACCAGTGTATACTAATGTTATAGAGCTAGATATCAGTAAATTAGAGCCTTCTCTAGCTGGCCCTAAAAGGCCACAAGATCGTGTTTCTTTGTCTGAATTAAGTGCAAATTTTGCAGCAGCATTGCCCAGCCTTACTAAAAGCAAAGCAGGCCTAGATGATAAATATCAACTTGCAGAGTCAAAGGATAAAATTGGTCATGGTGATATAGTTCTAGCAGCTATTACTAGCTGTACAAACACCTCTAACCCCGCGGTGATGATAGCAGCTGGACTCGTGGCAAAAAAAGCCTGCGAATTAGGAATAACAAAAAAAAGTTGGATCAAAACATCTTTAGCCCCTGGGTCACAAGTGGTCACGGAATATTTACATAAAAGTGGTTTAGATCATTACCTTAATCAGCTTGGTTTTAATTTAGTCGGATATGGTTGCACTACTTGCATTGGCAATTCAGGCCCCCTTGCTTCAAATGTTGAACAAGTTGTGCGTGATAAAGAATTAGCAGTAGCCTCAGTACTTTCTGGCAACAGAAATTTTGAAGGCAGGATTCAGCATGATATCAAAGCAAATTACCTTGCTTCGCCACCACTGGTTGTAGCATATGCTATTGCAGGCACTGTTAATATTGATTTAGGCTCTGAGCCTTTAGCAAAAGACAAAAATGGTCATAACGTATATTTAAAAGATATTTGGCCAGACCATCAGGAAATTATTCATTATATGGATACCTGCATTACCTCTGAAATGTTTACAGCAAAATATCAGGATGTTTTTTTAGGTGATTTAAATTGGCAAGGGATTGCAACAGCTAAAAGTGAGGTATATAATTGGCAAGAATCATCCACCTATATTAAGAACCCACCTTATTTTGTAGATATTGATAAAAATCTTGAACCATTATCTGATATAAATAACGCCTCCATTCTCGCACTTTTTGGTGACTCTATTACCACAGATCATATTTCACCAGCCGGAATTATCGCTGCGACCAGTCCTGCTGGACAATTTTTAATTAATCGCGGAGTTTCCGCACGTGAATTCAATTCTTATGGAGCAAGGAGGGGTAACCATGAAGTAATGATGCGGGGAACTTTCGCCAATCCAAGGATCAAGAATTTAATGTGCCCAGGAATAGAAGGTGGTTTTACCATTAATCATTTTAAAAGCAAACGAATGAGTATATATGATGCTGCAATGCAGTATCAAGAAAACTCTATACCATTAGTTATTTTTGCCGGTAAGGAATATGGCACCGGTTCATCCCGTGATTGGGCAGCTAAGGGTACTCGCCTTTTAGGTGTAAAGGCCGTTATTGCAGAGACTTTTGAAAGAATACATCGTTCAAATCTAGTAGGTATGGGTGTACTGCCAATATCTTTATCAGGCATAGTATGGCAGGATCTCAATATCACCGGTGATGAAAAAGTTTCAATATTAGGTGTAAGCAATGATATAATTCCCTATAAAAAACTACAATGTAGTATTGAATATGCTAATGGGAGTAAACGTAATATCGATGCAATATTACAAGTATTTACCGACGATGAAGTAGAATACATTAAGCATGGTGGTATACTTAGCTCAGTACTATACAATTTAAATTAACTAGGTAATGTTATGGATTATCAAATTAAACAATATATTCAAGCAGGCAAAAAGAATTTATTTCTTATCTATGCTTTGTATTTAATGTGGATGATTATTCCGCTTCTTACTCTAATCGGTGCGGTTTTTGCTTATGCAAATATAAATCATGAAGACAATTTCTTGCGTAGTCATTATATTTTCTCGTTTAGAACCTTTATGGTTGGTTTTTTTGGCTCGATCATTGCGGCAGCTGCAAGCCTGTTTTTTATTGGGCCTATTATATTTATTGCTATTTTTATATGGTGCGTAATAAGAAGTATCTTTGCTTTGCAGTTTTTAATTGCAAATCAAACTCATCCTAATCCATTGACTTTTTGGATAAAGTAAGTATTAATTGTGCATGATTTTTTAATATAGGTTATTTGTTGAAATGCAGGTCATAATTCAGTTTTTTAAAGACACCAGCCCAATCAGGCTTGCTGCTGCTGTGGGCACGATATTATTTTTAATAATTTTTATCGTATTTATCTCAAATGTTAATAATAGCGATATGGCAGTACTCTACTCTGATCTTGATCTAGAAGATAGTAGTAAAGTAGTACATGAGCTTGAAAAGCGTAACATTCGCTACGTTGCCGAAGGTAATGGGACAATTATTAAAGTTAAGAAGTCCGAGGTTATAAATACAAGACTAGCTCTAGCCTACGAAGGGTTGCCATCTAGCGGATCTGTGGTTGGATATGAAATATTTGATAAAGAAGATAGCATTGGTGCAACAAATTTCTCACAAAATATAAAGATGGTTCGAGCCTTAGAGGGTGAATTAAGTCGTACCATATCAGCATTCGAACAAGTAGACAAGGCACGCGTGCATTTAGTCATTCCACAAAGAGAAATCTTTTCTAAAGAACGTCTGGAGCCTCGAGCTTCAATAGTGTTAAAGTTCAAGGGCACAAGAAAACTCAATAAAAATGAGATTGACGCACTGAGTCATCTTGTTGTTACTGCAGTACCTGGTTTAGAAATGAGAAATATCACTATTGTTGATAATAAAGGCACAGCTTTAAAAATAGGCTCTTCAGAAGAGGGGGAATTTAATAGCAGCAATAATGAGGAAATAAGAATAGCTCATGAAGTAAGGTTACGCAAAATTATAGAGGAGTTACTTGCACGCAGCCTTGGTGAGGGGAACGTAAAGGCTCAAGTCTCCTTGGCAATGAATTTTGATCGGATTGTCACCAGTTCGGAGACGTATGACCCAGATGGCGCTGTTGTTAGGTCTACTCAATCTATGGATGAAAAAGAACGGACCCCAGTATCTTACCAGTCTCAAGATGCATCTGTTGCCAATAACATACCTGGGGGTAATGCAGATGAGCAGGCTTCTAATCAATTTGCAATTATCGAAAAAAGTGATCAAACAACAAATTATGAAATATCCAAAACAGTTAAGAATCATATTTCTGAAAGTGGTTTAATTCAAAAAATGTCCATAGGAATACTTGTAGACGGGATATATAAAAACAACCCAGATACAGGAGAGAGTGAATATCAGCCGAGATCGAAGGAAGAGATAGCTAAAATTATTGACCTAGTTAAAGCCGCTGTGGGTTTTGATGAAGATCGACATGATAAAATCGAAGTGATTAACATAAAATTCGCCTCTGCGATTCAGGAATTTGAAGATGATAGTGATTGGCTTAAGGAAGAGCTACCTCATCTATTTCAAACCATTGTTTTTGCTATTGTGTTATTGTTAATTTTAATTACAGTAATCAGACCTATTGCGTTAAAAGCTTTTGAAGTAAAAAAAATAAATCAGGATGCACTGGATGAACCTGGTTTTGTAGATAATATTAATAGTACAATATCTTCTCCTATCTCATCAACTGAAACAAATATATTTGAAGAAACAAGAGAAGCAGCGCCAAAATCAGCGCCTATTAGTAAAATCAATGATGTAGCAACTGCTAATCCTCAAGATTTAGTAAATATATTAAGAAAATGGCTGGATGAGGGACGTTAAATGAGAATCACCACTAAAGACATTGAGAAATTAACAGGGCCACAGAAAGTAGCCATAGTGTTATTATCTCTTTCCGATGAAAGTGCTACTAAACTTTTTTCATTAATGTCAGAAGATGAAATTACTGATGTTTCACACGCAATGTCTCACCTTGGTGTTGTAAGTGCTGAAGTAATAGATTCAGTAATGGAGAAACTATCTTCAGATCTTGCTGGTTCATCGATGTTTTTTGGTAATTTACAAAATACAGAACGTTTATTAGAGAAAGTCCTCGATAAGGAAAAAGTTAGTGCTCTGATGGAAGAAATTAGAGGACCTCAAGGAAAAAACACATGGGAAAAACTTGCCAATGTAAATGAAGAATTATTAGCATTATATTTCAGAAATGAGCATCCACAAACTGCATCCTTGGTATTATCAAAAATATCACCCGAGCATGCTGCGAGAGTGCTTAGTAACTTGCCTGATGGCTTTGCTTTCGAAATAATCTCTAGAATACTAAATATTGGTAGTGTTAAAAAGGAAATACTAGAAAAAGTTGAAAGAATTTTACGTACAGAATTTATCAGTAGTATTGGTAAAACCCAAAAATATGATAGCTTTGAAATGTTAGCAGAAATTTTTAATAATCTGGACCGTAATAGTGAAACAAAATTTATGTCAATGCTAGAAACAAATATTCCAGAAGCTGCTTCTAAAATTAAGGATATGATGTTTACTTTCGACGATTTAGTGAAAATCGACTCTAAAGGTATTCAGCGCTTGCTACGTGACGTTGAAAAATCAAGGCTAACTCTGGCGTTAAAAGGAGCTCCGGACGAGGTAAAACAAATTCTCTTTGCCAGCATGTCGCAAAGAGCTGTCAAAATTATAGAGGAAGATTTGATGGCCCTAGGTTCGGTAAGAGTAAGAGATGTTGATAGCGCCAGAAATGATATTGTAACTATTGCCAAGAGACTTATAGAATCTGGTGATATTAACGTAGTATTGAGTAAGGATAATGACGAATTTATAACTTAAATTTTATGCCTAAATATAAACATTTCGAACTGGAAGATTTAGCAAAAGATGCTGTTGTAAATTCTACCAATAATAACTTAGATGATAACTCTGATGTTAATAATATAATTAATGAAGTTATTACGGAGCATATTAATACAATAGTAGAAAATGCTGATCATCAAGCAAATAATGAGTCATCACAGGCCATTACTATGATGACAAAGAATAAGTCTGATAATGATATAGATTTAGAAACTATTAAAGCTGAAGCCTTCGCTAATGGTTTTGAACAGGCAAGGGTTGAATATGAAAGCAAAATAGATGCTCTATCTAAGGACAGGAATTTTGTTGAATTAGTAGAGCAGAAACTTAGTGACATAATTTCTAATAACCAACTTGATATACAAGTAGCGCAAGTATCGGCTGATGCAATTGCCAGTATTGCCAAGAAATTACATCTAATATTGCCCGCTGATTTTGAAATGATTGTAAAAAACGGCCTACTGACAAAACTAAAGAAATTTTATAAAGAAGGAGATATCACTTTAACTGTTCATCCAGATCGGTATAATCTTGCTCAAGACCTGTTTCAATCAGATATCATGCCGAATCAATTTAAAGGCAACTTTCATATTGTTCAAGATGACACTCTTAGAAGTGATGATTGCAGGATGGAATGGCAAGACAGACGACTTGAATATAACCAAGAACAATTATCTGTTGAAATAGACAAGATATTACAACAATTAAAAAAAGCTAGTAAGGTATAATATGACAGAAAAACAATCTAAAGATGATAATTTGGAACTAACTTTAGAGTCCCTATATGAAGTTCCAGTACAAGTATCAGTAGTACTTGGCAGTACCACCATGCCCCTTAGTAGTATACTAAAATTAGGCAAAGGAGCAGTTATTGAACTTGAGCGTCAGGTGGGAGAACCGATTGATGTTTATGTAAATAACAAAAAAGTTGCTAAAGGGGAGATCGTTATTGTCGATGAAAAAATAGGAGTTACTCTGACTGAAGTTATAATGAGTGACAAAGATTTTAGATAATACAATCAGTGTTACTAATATTTGAGACATAAAAAATATTTGTAACATCTAATCATAGCGTTGATCATTTTGTATTTATTGTTAAAATACACTACCCTAGCAGCCAAATAATTTAATATACAGATAATGTTAGCACAAATACTCGAGGATGCGTTAATACAAATTAATGCCGCTAAAGATTCTAAGCAATTACAGGAAATAAGGGTTAAATTTCTTGGTAAGTCTAGTCTTATAACTCAGGAAATGAGTAAATTAGGTCAAGTTCAACCAGAAAAACGGAAAGACCTTGGCCAAAAAATTAACCAAATAAAACAACAAATTTCAATTACACTGAATCAACAGGAGTCTCTGATAAAACAATCAGAACTTGATAATAAATTTGCCTCAGAAAAACTAGATTTAACAATACCGGCAAGGCCACGTTCTACAGGTAGTATTCATCCAATTACTCAGTGTATGGAAGAATTAATGCAAGTATTTTCTAAATATGATTTTGATATTAAGGATGGCCCTAGTATAGAGGATGAATGGTATAATTTTACTGCACTAAATATTGATGAAAATCATCCAGCCCGGCAAATGCATGATACATTTTACCTGAAAAATAGTTCAGCAAATAAAAAATTACTGAGAACTCATACCTCTCCTATACAAATAAGAACTATGGAAACTGAGTTACCTCCGTATCGCTTTATTGCTCCTGGTAGAACTTATCGTTCAGACTCAGATTTAACTCATACCCCAATGTTCCATCAAATTGAAGGGGTGGTAATAGATAAAGACATTCATATGGGGCATTTAAAATATGTCATTATTGATTTTATTCGTAGCTTTTTTGAACAACCAAATATTGAGATCAGGTTTAGACCAAGCTTTTTCCCCTTTACTGAACCATCTGCAGAAGTAGATATTCGAATGAATAAAAATGACAAATGGCTTGAAGTATTAGGTTGTGGTATGGTTCACCCAAATGTACTACATAATGTAAAGATTGACTCAGCAACATACCAAGGATTCGCCTTTGGTCTTGGGGTAGAACGCTTTGCTATGTTGAAGTATGGTATCAATGATTTACGCCAATTTTTTGAAGGTGATCTTCGCTGGACTAAGCACTATAATTTTCAAACAATAGATATCCCTAATCTGGCAAGAGGTTTAACACGATGAAGTTTACATTATCTTGGTTAAAACGATTTTTAGACACAGAAGCATCGATAGAAACAATATCCAACACCCTTACAATGATTGGCCTTGAAGCAGAAGAAATAGAGGACAAATCAAATGAATTGTCTCCATTCGAAGTGGCCCAGATCATTGAAACTAATCCGCATCCTAATGCTGATAAATTAAAAATTTGTAAGGTAAAAACTGCTGATAGCATTTTACAAATCGTTTGCGGTGCTGTAAATGCAACACCAGATATTAAAGTAGTTCTAGCCAAAGTTGGTACATTAATTCCTAATGGCAATTTTAAGATAAAAGCTGCCACTATTCGAGGTGTCGACAGTTGTGGTATGTTGTGTTCTGCCGAAGAATTAGGCCTAGCCAAACATTCAGATGGCATAATTGAATTAGATACTATTGCTAAGGTAGGTGATTCTATACTCTCGTATCTTGGTGTTGATGATCCAGTATTCAATATAAATATCACCCCGAACAGAGCTGATGCACTCGGAGTATATGGTATAGCTCGTGACCTTGCTGCAGCTGGTATCGGGACTTTAAAAGATTTAACTCTCCCGGTAATTATTGAAAGTTTTAGCACTAACTACACTCTATCCGTTGAAAATACTGATATTTGCCCATTATTTGCCATAAGAGAAATTAAGGGACTGAAAAATCAACCATCACCTAAATGGCTTAGCAATTTACTTGAAAGCGTAGGTATCGGGTCAATATCTGCTATAGTAGATGTAACAAATTATATTGCATATTCATTCGGTCAGCCAATGCATGCTTATGACGCCAGCAAAATTGACCAGGGTTTGATTGTCAAAACATTGTCAGAAACTATCAATTTGCAGGCTTTAAATGACAAAGAATACGAACTTACAACCGAAGATATTGTTATTCAAGATCACAAAAAAACTCATTGTCTTGCAGGAATCATCGGTAGCTCACATAGTTCGTGCACTTTTGATACAGACACTATCTTACTGGAAGCCGCTATTTTTGATGCAAATTATATCAGCCATACGGGTCGCCGCCTAATGATTGAAACTGACTCACGCTATCGATTTGAGAGAAATGTGGATCAAAACTTTACTCTAACAGCACTAGATTTTGCTAGTCAGCTAATTACCGAAATTTGTGGTGGCCAAACTTCGAAGGTGCAATATATTGGCAACAATAATATACCTCTTAGAATAATAGACTTTCCTAAAGATTTTTTTCATGCCAAAACAAATATTGCTTTATCTAATGATCAAATATTAACAATATTAACCAACTTAGGCTTTTCTTGCGTAGATAAGGGAGAATTTATTAATATTCAAATTCCAAGCTGGAGATACGATGTTACGATTAAGGAAGATATTGTTGAGGAAATAGTTAGAATTCATGGTTATGACCACATACCACAAAACTCTTTACCTGCAAATAATGTACCAACTACTATACCGTTTACACATAAAAGAGCATCAGAAATTAAACGTTTATTAGCTTTGTCCGGTTACCATGAAGTAGTAACTTGGTCCTTTATGGATACAAAAAAAGCAATACACTTTTCGCAACTAAAGGACGAATTAACATTGCAGAATCCAATAAGTGCTGATCTTGGCTATATGCGCCCCTCTATTTTGCCTAATTTATTACAAATTTGTCACAATAATCTCAACAGGTCGCTGTCCAATTTATCTTTTTTTGAGGTAGGACCAATTTTTAGAGATACAAGCAGTATCGCAATTAATAATGCGGCTGGTGTCAAAATAGGTCAAATATTTGAGAAAAACAGCCATACTCCAACTAGAGATTACGATGTTTTTGATATAAAAGCGGATATTGCAACAATTTTAGAGTATAGTGGTATAGATATTGATAAATGCCAAATCATGCAAAACGCTCCTAATTATTATCATCCAACAAGGTCAGCTAGCATATCTCTTGGTAAAAATATTCTGGGATATTTCGGCCAAATACATCCCCAAATTCTAGAATTATATAAAATAGAAGTCGGAGTTGTTGCTTTTGAATTAAATATGGATTTATTACCAATCCCTAAAAAGAAGTTTGGTAAAAAAACTGCTTACTCTATCTCAAATTATCAAATGGTGAAAAGAGATTACGCTTTTGTTGTTGATCAATCTTTACCAGCCCTAGATTTATTAAAATTCATCAAAAACGTTGATCCCAAATTAGTCAAGAATGTCGATTTATTTGATATATATGTTGGCGAGAAAATAGATCCAGGCAAAAAATCATTAGCTCTTTCTTTGTCTATACAAGATAATTACAAGACTTTAGCCGAGCATGATCTTCTGGATTTAAATAACAAAATTATCAACGGGGCAAAACAGCGTTTTAATGCGACATTAAGAAATGCTTAGTATTGTTCAATAGATACAGAACCTTTTAACCCACTCATTTCGTTATTCAATCGGTAAATTTCAAGAATTTTTTGTCTGATATGAGTGCCAAAAGCCTGACTTGATCTAATTACCATATCAAATGAACTAGGATTTTGAGTATTTTTATGAAAGGTGACTAAACCTGTCAACTGTATACGATTTTTATCAATTTCCAGATTAATTGTAAATTGCATTACCGATTCTTTGCTACGATCAAATGTTACTTTATAATCATTGATGCTAAGACCATTGTAGAATGGTACTAATACAGAATATATCTTAGAGGTGTCATCGTTTTTTACTACAAGGCTTAACAACTCCTTGATTTCACGATATTCGGTAGCAATTTTTTTGGCCTCATCGTTAGTTCTGAAGGCCTTGATAATATTATTTAAATCCTTATTTTTTGTCGAATTTAACTCTGATTGTTCTGTTTTGTCTGAGTCATTTAGACGTTTTTTGTCATTAACTGAATTATTCATCATCCTGTTAACTTTGCTACCATCTGCAATTGTACCACTATTGACTTGGTTGCTAGGTATTAAATGCTGAAATAGCTTAGTCATACTGAGACTTTTAAAAAGGAAAAAAGATTGGTTGAGTTTAAAAATAAAATCTGCGCATTTTGCAGAAAAATCAATATTTACAGGCTGGTTATTTAGATTAGTAATTTCCAATATTAGCTTTCGCCCCATAGGCATCTGGCTATCTGGTAAGTTAATAATGCCAAAATCTGTCTTAATTAATTGGCTATTATTACTACCACGCCCACTGACTTCCCCCCAAAAAAATGAGCCATATAAATTTGCCATGTAACCTGATTTAACTTTTACTGAGATTGGGATGTTAGATTGATCACTCATTGCAATACGATTCATCATTTTGTAAAGAAAAGATGATTTATCCATTTTGTGCAAATTGATATATGAAATGGTGCCTGAAAGTTCTTTTGCTGTATCAATAGTGTGAATTGGGGCAGAGGACGTAGATCTCATGGCACTTGGCCTAGGAGGTGGTGATTGACGCACCAAATGCATTTCCACTGACTGCTCTAACACTAATCCTTTGTGATTCACGGCTACTATATTACCAGTTATTTTGCTATCAACCGATAATAGTTTAATACTAACCTCATCACCTTGGTGTAATTTTAATGTATTGGTAGTAGAAAATTTACCAAAAGGGGTATTAATTATTATTTCTCCTTTTGCTGCGTTAGTAGATACAGTACCATGTAAAAGTAAACCCAAACGCCACTGTTTTAATATTTCTGCTAATGATTGATTAGCATTATTTTTTATATCTAGAGAATTTGGTAACACTCTGATACTTTGAAACTGAATATCACTCATACCCTTAACCTTAATTTAGATGATACAAAATAAACACATTATACAATTATCGTTTATCGGACTACTAATAACTATTTTAGCAAATATCATGCTCTATCGGTATTTTGTAATCGAAGAAGTTATTTTAAAGAAAACATCTAGTACCAATCAGCGCTTCGCTAACCTAAGTATATCAAGCATTTGGAATAAGCATCAGAACGTAATTAAAAAAATCAATGATACTGCTTTAAAAAATTTATTAACAGATCAAGATTTTATTGATTTTATCAAAGAAGCATCTGAATCAATTAAAAATACTGACTCTAATATTACTATTTACAATAAGAACGGTTATAAAATATTATCTAATACTAATAACCATGGCGAACAAAATTTTCAACGTGCCCACCTCACTATTATAAACAAAATTATTCTCAAAATAGATCGATACTTTCTGAAGGACTATTTATCTGATAATCCAATACAATTAGCTTATCATGGCCGAGCTGCTCATTCTTTAAAGATAAAATCTATAGCCACTGATGATCTATATGACCGCGAAATAGACAAAATTTTTATCATAGGCTACTTCCCTATTATCAATACAGGGGGAGATTTTGCTATTTCTGGAATGGTTGAAATTGCCCAAGATATTACGGAACAATGGTATAATATCTCGTACTTAGCCAAAAATATGACACAAACTTCCCTGATAGTTTTTAGCCTATTTTATATAATTGTACTCTATAATACCAATTACGCTCAGAAGATTATTAATAAGCAATTAGAAACTAATAGAGAATTAGCCAATGCAAAAACTAAGGCTGAAACTGAAAGCTCGGCAAAAACTGAATTTTTAGCTAATATTAGACACGAACTAAGAACTCCTCTTAGTTCTATTATTGGTTTTTCAGATCTTATACTCTCTGAAGCTCACGGTAAAATAGGTGATATCAGATATAAAGAATATATATTTGATATCAATGTTTCAGGTCAGCATTTATTAGAAATAATTAATGATATTCTTGATTTTTCTAAGGCATCTGCCAATAAATTACCAACTGATAAAATAGAATTGGACCTAAATAAAATCATCGCTTTAAGTATGCGTATTGTAAAACCTAGAGCAGATCAAGCTTCTATAAAACTTATTAAACAAATCCCAAATGAACATATCATTATAGTTGCAGACCCTAAAAGATTGAAGCAAGTGCTGTTAAACCTATTATCTAACGCCATTAAATTTACCCCGAAAAATGGTTTGGTCACTATTTCGCTAGAAGTTAATATAATTAAAAAGCTAGTGTATCTATCTGTCAAAGACACTGGTATTGGTATAAGTGACCAGGATATACCCAAGGCTTTATCACTATTTGGTCAAATTAATAATAAATTGAATCGTAAACATGATGGGACAGGTATAGGGTTACCACTGTCCAAAACATTAGTTGAATTAATGAACGGCACTTTTAATCTAGAAAGCAATGTAAAGCGAGGGACAAAGGTTATTATCACTTTTGAATATAAAGGTATCATAGATGTTTAACTATTTTATTAATTGTAGACTAGTGAGCATTTATGTATATTATGAATAGTCAAAATACATTATTAATAAGATGAAGAAAAAAACTCTAAGCTTGATATTAATTATATTATTTAATATCAATAATTTTGCCTATGCTGATACTCATAGTTCTGGTGTAATAATACAGAAACAATCTAAACAAATTAAAGACTTGCAGAATAGAGTTACAGAACTTGAGAAGTCATTTGCTACACTGAAATACAACATAGAAAGAAAAAATCAAACCTATGATAGCACTATAGACTCTACTGATACAACAACAATGGGGGAAGGCAGCCTTACTCAGGAAGCAATTAATCATCCTGAAAATTTTCATACAACACCAACTGAACAACCATTAAATGAAAAGGAAAAGTATGATTTAGCATTAGCTGCGCTTAAAAATAAAAATTTTGATTCTGCTGAGCAGCAATTTGCTGATTTTATTACAACTTATCCAACTAGTACATTATCAAGTAATGCTACATTTTGGTATGCTGAAAGTTTTTTTCGTCGCAATGATTTTAATAATGCGGCAATACATTATCTTCAAAGTTATAAAAATTTTCCACAAGGGACTAAGGCACCTGATGCCTTACTAAAACTTGCAATTTCACTATCTCATTTACAGAAAACTCAGGAGGCCTGTAATATTTTAACAAAATTAGAAAAAGAGTTTCCTAAAAGACCCCTCATTTCCATAAAAAGAGCGCAGGAAGCTAGGAATAAGTTTCAGTGCCCAAGTAATCATTAAATTAGTAATAGGCAAGGTGCATTAAAGATGGCTGATATTCTTGATGAAGTTTTAAATGAAGATAAAGAACAAAAAAGATTGGTCTTATTCCGCAGGATGTTTCCTGTTATAATTATCACAATGGTCCTAGGTGCCCTAGGGATCGCTGGATATAATTGGCATGTTGACCAAAACATACGAAACAATCAACAAGTTGGAGATACTCTAATTGATTTAATTGCACACGAATTAGACGATCAAGAATTTGTACAAAACTCACTTATTGAAATTATACATAACAGTAAAAACAAGCAAACTGAATTAGCTGAATTACAATTAGTAGCACATCTGAACAAAACAGGTAAAAATTTAGATGCAATGCTACAATTAGAAAAGATTATTGATAATAAGAATTATCATGACATTACTACCTCTTATGCTAGACTTCTGTGGTTAAGTATGCTTCTTGATCAACAAGATATATCTGATTCCCTGCAGATGAAAGCAAGAAATTATATGAACCATTTTGTTAATAAGGAACAAGTGTTTTTTGCCAGTGCGACCCTTATGAAAGCAATATTTTATCAAAAAAGCAATCAACTAACACAAGCTATGGAGTATGCTGAGCAGCTTATTAGATTAGACAATGCGTCTATTGTAATCAAAGAACAAGCCAAAGCCCTGATAACCAATATAAAAAACAATGCATAAAAAATATGGGATATTTATCATGAGAAAATCAGCCGCCTTATTATTGTTACTTCCTCTATTACTAGCGAGCTGCGACCATTTTGGTAGTGGAAAAGTAAAGAATATCGTAGATTTGACACCTCGCATTACTGTAGAAGCACCAAATAAAATTAATTTTACTAGTGTGCAATCAAATGCGATATTAAACAGTCACTCAACAAGATACCAATTAGCAAAGCATCCAATTATTGCATCAGAATATGTTGCATCACAAGATATAGTTTATAGTTTAGATAACAAAGGTTATGTTTCTGCATTTTCACTTAAAGCAAAAAAAATAATATGGTCAATATTACTTCATAAGCACAAAGGAGATCATAATTATTACAGCGGTGGAATTTTACACTACAATGACGAAATTTTTATAACGAATGGATCAAGAGATTTAATTATATTAGATGCTCAAAATGGAACAGAGAAAATGCGTAAGAAATTTTCCGATATATTACGTAATAAACCAGCAATATTTGCTAATAATACTTTATTAGTACAAACTATTAGCAATCAATTCTTTGCCTATGATATCAAACAAGCGAAGCTGCTCTGGATGCATGAAGGTGGTCTAGAAACTATTTCTAGCACGAACCATGTTGCACCAACAATATATAATAGCAATGTGTTGGTAAGTTATAGTTCCGGCGAGGTAGTTTATATTGATATAAAAACTGGCGATGTAAAATGGGTGTTTCATTTAATCGATGGGACTATGGATATGGGATTGCCTAATTTTGAATCTGCTGCGATAATTACGCCGCCTATCATTAAGCAAAATTACGTGTATTTTGCCACGAGTAACGGAAAATTAGTAAAAATTGATTTAGATAATGGTGCCGCAGTTTGGCAAAAACAAATTGATGACATTCAGTCAATGAGCTTATTAGGAGAAAATCTATTTTTAACTACGAACGCAAGACAAGTCGCTGCACTATCTGCTCATAATGGCAAAGTGATATGGGTCGGTGATTTGATTTCAGATAAGGACAAAACTGCCAACAAAAATACAACTGTTGCCTTTCAAGCCCCTTTTGTTGGAACATTGCAAGATAATAGTTTATCCCTAAATATAATAGGTTCTAATGGCGAATTATATTCGTTTATTCTGAAAGATGGTGTATTACAGGACCAAGTGCAGATTCTTAAAATTGATCCTGCAATTCTTTGTTATTGGCTTAGTCAAGACACATTACATATGATTATTAAAAATAAATTGATAATAGAGTAATTTAGTATGTCATGCCTTACTGAATGTTGTTAATTACTAAGACAATGTTGCGGGGATCAATCTTTTTTGGGCTGGAGGGCATAGCTTGCCAACTAATAATTCTTAGTTCTTAGATAGGGTAGCAGTAATGCCTCTTAATAATTGTAATTCACTTTGCGACAAACTTTCTATTCTGGTAAACAAATTACGAATTTTTTGGCTAATTTGTACTTTTTTCTCTGTGCCCTTAAAAAATTGCCTGTTTTCTAATTCTGTGAATAGATGAAGATAAAAATGTTCTAGTTCAGAGTGGGTAGCCATTTTTTGTTTATTATTCAAATCTAGTCTTTGTTGACAACGGGACTGAAAAATCTCGTAGCAAATTACTGCCACAGAATGAGCAATGTTAAGAGAGCTAAAATTTATGTCTGTATCAATAGTAACAATTTTATTAGCATAGGCTATTTCTTGATTATTTAGGCCCGAATTTTCGCGGCCAAACATTACACCAATTTTGCATATACTATCTGGCAAGTCACTTGTTAAGTTTCTTGATAAAACATATTGTTTATTTAGATCTCTTGGGGCTGCTGTTGCTGCATATATGTATTCTAAATCCTTTATTGCATCTGATATTGAATTAAAAATTTTAGCCTTATCAATTAAATCTATTGCACCAACTGACATGCTTTGCGCCTTAGGATTAGGCCAACCATCTCTTGGATTTATTATTCTTAAATCTGCTAAATCAAAATTTTTCATTGCCCTAGCGGCAGCGCCAATATTTTCTCCCATTTGTGGTTCAACTAAGATAATAGTATAAGACATTTTCTACTCCTTACTTAACAAATCACCAACTACAAAACTACGCAATGTTTGGTCAGGCATCTGAAGCACTAACGAGCCGCTGAAATCAAGGTCTTTGAATATCCCAGAAACCTTACAATGCCCATCATCTATTGTAATTACCTTATTCAAATTATATGCACGTTTCAACCATTGTTGTCTTATTACTTTAAAACTATAATCTATACACCATTGCTGATAAAGGCGACGGAATTCAAGCATCAACACATTCAATAATTCATCCGTATGTTGTAGTATTATTCCCTCATTAACCAAGCTAGAGGCTAGAAAATTAGCCTGCTCAGGGGAGGCAAGAATGTTAATTCCTATACCAATGATAAGGTAATTTTGTTGATTATGAGTATGAGATTCTAGTAAAATGCCAGCAACTTTTTTGCCATTAATTAAAACATCATTGGGCCATTTTTGTTTGATGTTTACATTTACTTTGTCCTTTTTAGCAAAATAATTTAAAGTTGAATAAACAGCATTTGATACTAAAAATGGTAGTTGCTGGTTTTGTATTGGGGTGGTTTGACTACGGAGTAAAATACTAGCGTGTAAATTTCCTAATAATGACTGCCAATTTCTTCCTTTACTGCCCTTGCCCTGAGTTTGCTGATCAGCTGTAATAACATAATCATCTAGACAACCATTTTGAATTAACCGTAAGGCCTCAGCATTTGTACTGTCTGTGCTTACATAATTAACTATCTTATAATCTTCTTGCCAGCATGATTGCATTGCCAATTGATTAACCAATATAGTTGTTTGCAAAAATACAGAAAGATAATATGAAGGAAAGTGAAATGGCCGTCACAACCAGTAGTCCACGACGAGTGGATATTGACTGTATTTCTTCTGTAGCTTCCATAAAATACATATATTTTACTACCTTTAGATAATAGAATGCCGCTATTACACTTGTAATCAAACCAACAATCGCTAGCTTTATTTTTCCGTATAAAATAGCGTTAGCAAAAATATAATATTTTCCAATGAATCCTGCAAGCGGTGGTAATCCAATCATAGAGAACATAATAATTGCAATTACTGCTGCTAAAGTTTTACGGCGACTTGCCACGCCTTTTAAATCTTCAAATGTAGCTTCATCACTTTTTTTGCCGAATAATGCTACTAAACAGGCAAATAGACCTATTGAACTAATGACATACACAAGCATATATACAAAAGCTGCATGTTCACCTTCTCCCGAAGGCAAGGATACACCAACCAATACATAACCCATATTTAATATAGTACTATATGCCATCAACCTTTTTAATGATGATTGTCTGATAGCTCCTAGTGCACCAATAATCATTGACAAAATAGCTACTATTTCAATCAAATCGTTGGATATCACGTTATAATCACCGATTACCCCATTTATAAAAGTAATCAGGACGATTAACATCCCAAATTTTTGAGCTGTAGCAAAATAACTTACTGCTGCAATAGGGGCTCCTTCATATACATCTGGTGTCCATATATGGAAGGGGGCGGCAGATAATTTAAACAACATAGCAGATAGAATAAATATACTACCTATAATTAAGCCTATATTTAGCTCACCACCCATCAAAATTTTAATATTTTCAAACCTAATACTACCGCTAAACCCATAGAGAAAGGAAATCCCCATAAGCATTATACAACTCATCAAAGCACCAAGAACAAAATATTTGAGTCCAGCTTCAGATGATTTTACCTGCTTAATATTAAATGCTGCAAGAGCGTAGCCTGATAAAGACTGTAATTCAAGGCCACAAAATAATAATAAAAAGTCTCTAGCGGACATTGCAATAAAAACACCTAAGGAAGAAAGTAACGTTATAGTGATAAACTCTATTTTTATTCTTTCTTTATGAATCCTAGCTAAATCATAATAAATAATTAAGCTCATGATAGTTAACGCCATAATAATTGATTTGAACAAAGCAATTACAGGGGAGGTGACAAAAGATTGAAAAAAGGTTAATTCATATCGCGGTGCACAATATAATAAGAACAAAGCTATGATTGTTCCAAGCAAAGTAGTAATATTAGCAATTTTATTAGAAGATTTTTTCCTAAAGACAGCAAATATTTGCATACTCATTGCAAGTATAGCAAGCATAATTTCTGGCGCTATAATTATTAATTCATTAAGCATATTTCTATTTCCATAAATCTAAACATTATTAACTATATAAGTTAGCCAAACTTGCAACAGGTATATCAATTATCGATAAAATACCATTAGGTTTTATTCCTATATATATCACCAAAATTACTAACGGTAACAATGCTAATATTTCATGCATTGTTAGATCTTTAAATTTGGTAATTACATCATCACTGGTCTTACCAAACATGACATTTTTGTATAGTTTAAGCATATATACAGCGCCCATAATGACGCCGAATGCACATATTACGCCTACTAGCGGATCAACGGTAAATATTCCAATGATACTGAGAAACTCACCGACAAAACCGCTTAAACCAGGCAAACCAATAGAACCAAGCATTGCTATCATGAAAAAACTTGCAAGTATTGGCATGCTAGCAGCTACTCCGCCATATTTACTTATTTCCTTAGTGTGATGACGATCATACAACATACCAACTACTAGAAATAATGCTGACGAAACAAGACCATGACTAATCATTTGGAATACCGCACCACTAATACCTATCACTGAAAAAGTAAATATCCCGCCTGTGACATACCCCATATGAGCGATAGAAGAATAGGCAATCATCTTTTTCATATCTGTTTGAGCTAGGGCTACAAATGATGCATATATTATTGCGAACCCGCTTAGACATAATACATAAGGCGCAAAAAATTCTGATGCTTCTGGAAGCATTGGCAGAGATATTCTTAATATAGCATAACCTCCAAGTTTTAATAAAATACCAGCTAAAATCACTGAACCTGCAGTTGGAGCCTGTACGTGCGCATCTGGTAGCCAGGTATGAAAAGGTATCATAGGTACTTTAACAGCAAATGCAAAGAAGGTAGCGAGCCATAAAAGTTTTTGCACTTCTAGGCTAGTCATAGTTAATTCTGCTGGCAAATCTACCATACTAAATGTACCAGTTTGACCGTATATGTATATTAGTGCTAGAAGAAAGAATACTGAGCCAAAGAACGTGTATAAGAAAAACTTTAGTGCTGCATAAACTCTATTTTCTCCACCCCAAATGCCAATGATTAAAAACATAGGAATCAAAATCACTTCAAAAAAACCATAAAATAGCAATAAATTAATGGCAGAAAACGCCCCTATACAAAACGCTTCAATCAATAATAAACATAATAAAAATTCCTTAATATATTTTTGTACAGTAAATATACTAGCTACAATACAAATCAAAGTTAGTAATGCGGTTAAAACGATAAAATAAACAGACAGGCCGTCAACACCTACATGGAACTTTAAACCAATAGATTGTATCCATTGATATTTTTCTACAAACTGAAAACCTGATATGTCAGGATTAAAACTTAGTAATAAATAAATTGTTGCTATTAAGGTCATGAAAGAAGCCAAAGTAGCAACATACATAGCATATAATTGTTTGCGATGAGACTTACCACGACTAATAAAGAAGGTTATAAATAATGCACTAATTAAAGGCAATGAAATACTAATTGATAATATTGGTAATGCTAACATGTCTAGACACCTCCCATTTGTAGATATTTTACAATAAGAGTTGTAATACAAACTACCAGTGCAAATACAATATAGACTACATAATTAAATATATAACCAGTTTGTATTTGGCAGGTACACCAACTAAAAATTCTTGTAGTCATCGCTAATCCATTGGGACCAAATTTATCGATAATATTACTATCACACAATTGTGTTATTTTGCTTATACATGATACAGGCTTAACAAACAATTTAGTATATAGCTCATCAAAGAAAAATTTATTTTGTAATATATAATGCATGAATCTCATTTTACTAACGATTGCATTATAGAGACTATTTTTATAAATATAATATCCAAACAGCATACCACTTGTGCCGATAATTAAAGGTAACATTTCTATCCCCATGGCTATGTGCTGTTCATGATCACTGATGTTTAAATGAAATATACTACCTGAGAAAAACCCATAAGGGTTGTTGATTTGTAAAATATAATAGCCCAGCATACCAGAAAACATAGCACCAGCAGTTAGCACCAGTAGCGGCAGATTCATAATTATTGGTGATTCATGCGCATGCTCATAGGCTGTTTTACTAAGCTTTGTTTTACCATGAAAGGTTACGACTAATATTTTAAGTGAGTATATAGCTGTAAATAAAGCAGCTATAGTACCAAATATAAAAGCAAATTGGCCAGCACCATCGTGCAAATAAGCAGCTTCAAGCACATGATCCTTAGAATAAAATCCAGCAAAAGGGAAAATACCCATAATAGCCAATGATCCGATCCAGAAATTAGCATAAGTTAGTGGCATCTTGGTTCTTAAACCACCCATCTTAAAGATATCTTGTTCATGACATGCGTGAATAACACTGCCCGCAGATAAAAATAATAGCGCTTTAAAAAATCCATGTGTTACTAAGTGAAACATAGCTGTCTGATATGCTGATACACCACAAGCAAAAAACATATATCCAAGTTGTGAGCATGTGGAATAAGCAATAATCTTTTTAATATCTGTTTGAGCAATCGCCACTAAAGCAGCAAAAAGGCACGTTACTGCTCCAACAATTGTTACTATTTGTAATACTTGCGGACTATATTCAAACATGAAAGAACAGCGTGCAATTAGGAAAACACCTGCGGTAACCATTGTTGCTGCGTGGATTAGAGCTGATACTGGTGTTGGCCCCTCCATAGCATCCGGTAGCCAGATATGCATACCTATTTGGGCTGATTTACCCATGCAGCCGATAAATAACATCAAGCATATTAAATCTAAAACAGAGTATTGCAGGCCAAACATGTCAAAAGGAAGTGCAGCTAAATTCGGTGCTAAAGCAAAGACTCGTTCAAAATTAACACTATCAGTATAAATGATAATTATTACTATTCCGATAATAAAGGCAAAATCTCCCACTCGATTTACAATAAATGCCTTAAGGGCTGCATTATTAGCAGCATCTTTTTGATAATAATAACCAATTAATAAATATGAACACAGACCCACACCTTCCCAACCAAAGAATAATTGTAAAAAGTTATCTGATGATACTAGTGCTAACATACAAAAAGTAAAGAATGAGAGATAGGACAAAAATTTTGGTAAATTCTTATCAGTTTGCATATAACCAAGAGAATATATATGGACTACAGTTGATACTATAGTAACCAGTAAAAACATAATAGCAGTTAGCTGATCTACATATAACGACCAATTAATATGAATTGCACCGATCTTGATCCAGCGTCCCAGAACAATATGCATTGTATCATGATCTATACCTGCCTTGGTGAAAATGATAAAGGCACATACTGCACTTATCATCATAGCAGTGCTTGCAATAAACCCAGCTTTTTTATTACTGATTTTCTTACAAAAAATACCATTAGCAATGCCTGAAACTAACGGTAAGAATATGATTAATTTTAATATCAACTCCATATCTTACCCTTTCATCTGATTAATATCTTCGATTTCAATTGACCCTCTATTGCGAAAATACAAAACCAAAATAGCTAGACCAATAGATACCTCAGCTGCAGCAATTGACAAAATCATAATACTGAATATCTGACCAACGATATCTTGTAAATGGACGGAAAATGCAACAAAGTTTATATTGACTGCCAATAACATTAATTCAATAGACATTAAAACTGTAATGACGTTTTTACGATTCATAAATAGCCCCGCTACACCAATGGAAAATAGTAGCGAAGAAAAAATCAAATAATGTTCTAAAGAAATTTCGTTAACGGTCATAATTCAAATTATTTAATCCAGATTTGCCATCATTTTGTGCGAATGACAGGCTATTTGCTTTGTTATGTTTTAATTGTCTGTCTACTTTTTGCCTTTTTACACCAGAACGAGTTCTGAGTGTTAAGACAATACTAGAAATCATTGCGACAAACAAGATTATTCCTGCAGTTTGAAAAGGCAAAACAAATTCTGTATATAGTAATTGTCCAATAGCATAAGCATTACCTACTTCTGGCAATATCGCAAACTCTGAATCGCCTTTTGCAATAATTACATTACTGCCAAGTAAAATCACTGCTACCAGATCAATAAATAAAAGGGCTGCCATAATAAAGACAAAAGTCGTTTCTTGACTGAGTTTACTTTTGAGTTCAGAAAATTTAATATCTAACATCATCACAACAAAAAGAAATAGGACTGCTACCGCACCAACATAAATGATAATTAGCATCATTGCGATAAATTCAGCGCCCATTAACACCATAAGCCCAGCACTATTACAAAATACAAAGATAAGCCATAATACAGAGTGAACAGGATTACGGCTGGTAATCACCATAATTGCACTAAGAATTGTCAATGATGCAAACATGTAGAAAAATATTGCCATTTTCTTTACCTATATGGATAATCGTCTTTTAATTTTTGGGCCAATTCTTGTTCCCACATATCACCGTTGCGTAATAATCTTTCTTTATTATATAATAGTTCTTCATGTGTTTCAGTCGCGAATTCAAAATTTGGTCCTTCTACTATCGCATCAACAGGACATGCTTCCTGGCATAGACCGCAATAAATACATTTAGTCATGTCAATATCATATCGTGTAGTACGCCTACTACCATCAGAGCGTTCCTCTGCCTCGATTATAATTGCTTGAGCAGGGCAAATTGCTTCGCATAATTTACAAGCGATACAACGCTCTTCCCCATTAGCATAACGACGTAAAGCATGTTCACCCTTAAACCTTGAACTAACGGGGCTTTTTTCATATGGGTAATTTAATGTCACTTTTGGCTTAAAAAAATATTTCAAGGTCAAAGCCATGCCAATTACTATCTCATACAGTGCCAAAGATCTTATATGTTTCATCATAAAATACTACCTCATCCTGGCAAATTATCTGTTAGCATTAAAACAGAAGCAACTAACACTACCCAAAATAACGTTAATGGTAAGAAAAATTTCCAACCAATACGCATTAATTGATCATAACGATATCTCGGCAAAGTTGCTCTGAGCCATAGAAAAACAAACAATAATAAAACTATTTTTGCAATAAACCAAATAAATCCTGGGATTATTTCAAGCATAGTAATGTTAAAAGGGGGCAAATAACCGCCCATAAAGAATGTCACTGTAATGGCACTGACCAAGATCATATTGGCATATTCTCCTAAAAAGAATAAGGCAAATGTCATGGAAGAATATTCAACATTATAACCTGCAACTAGTTCTGCTTCTGCTTCTGGTAAATCAAACGGCAGCCTGTTGGTTTCGGCTAAGACGGAAATAAAAAATACCACAGCCATGGGAGCTAATAATAGCTGAATCCAAAAAGGCATGGTTTTTTGACATTCTACTATCTCTGTTAAATTTAAAGTACCTGTAACTAATAACACAGTAACTATTACTAAGCCCATTGATACTTCATAAGAAATCATTTGTGCAGAGGACCTAATCGCTCCCAAAAATGCATATTTAGAATTACTGGCCCAGCCAGCCATAATGATTCCATATACTCCAAGTGACGAAATAGCCAATACGTAAAGCACTCCAACATTAATGTCAGCTAGTACCATCCCGACATCAAAAGGTATTACTGCCCAACCAATTAGGCTGAGCATAAAAGTAATCATGGGCGCAATAAGAAAAACAATTTTATTAGCTGGTGTAGGTACAATAACTTCTTTAAACAAAAGTTTTACTGCATCAGCAATCGGTTGCAATAAGCCAAATGGTCCTACAACATTTGGTCCTCTTCTCATTTGCATTAAACCAATAACTCTCCTTTCAGCGTAAGTAAGATAAGCTACGGATAATAATAATGGTACAGTAATAAGTAGTACTTTCAAAGCAATACACACTATAGGTAAAATGTACTCTGTTAATATTGCTGTCATAGTCATACTTGATCACTCTCTAACATCAAAGCTTTGGCACACTTGGCCATAGTGACAGAAGCTTTACTAATTGAATCTGTCATATAATAATTAATCTTTATTTTACTTAATTTTTCATCTGACAATGCAATATCAGAACGGAACTGAACGAAGTCAGATGGAATAATTTGATTAATATTGTCAAATATCTTGTTTTCTTCTGCGATAATTCTCCGAATATCTTTCAGATTGTTCATTTCTAATGAATATTGCAATTGATTTGCAAGCTGGATAATTATATCACTGCTTTGTTTCGCCTTACCAAGAGGAGATACTGCAGCTTTTGCGTATTGTACTCTGCCCTCTAAGTTAACAAACATACCATCTTGTTCTGTATATGCAGCTTCTGGCAATATTACGTCAGCTCTATTGGCGCTCGCATCCCCATGGTGTCCTTGATACACTACAAAACAATCTTTCCCTATATTACGTATATCTATATCATCAGCAGCAAGTAAGTATAGCATTTGTACTTCATTATTTTGTGTCATGTTCAAAATATCAGCTGTACCACAACCTGCTTTACCATAGACAAAACCTAAATCAAGTGCACCTACTATTGAAGCGTGATTATGCAAAATGTTAAAACCCTGCCAATCTGTTCGCATAAGTTGATATTTCTCAACTATTTCATGTACTAACGATATAATAGCCATGCTATCTGACCTAGAAAGTGCAGCATCACCCATGATCAGCATAGGATATTTTGCATTTTTTAGCTGGTTAGCAAATTCATGATTACCTTTTAGTATATCTTGCAATATATTAATGTCTGCACCAAGTTCTTGGATTGGATAGGTCTGGTCATCTTGCTCGCCAATTCTAGCAACTTGCATTGTTCCCTCTCTTACCATTCTACCAATACGTGAATTAAGAACAGGAGCAACTTGTTTTGGATTAGCACCTATCATTAAGCACAAATCAGCTTTCTCTATATTGGCAATAGTTGTATTAAATAAATAATTTCCCCTGCTGCTTGTGTCCAATTTATAACCAAATTGATTGGCATCAATCTTATTAGATCCTATTAGAGACAATAATTTTTTTAATGCAAACATTGACTCACATGAGGCAGTAGTTCCAGCAATTGCCGCAATTTTATCTTTTTCGATTTTAGAGAATTTATCTTTTATGAATTCCAAAGCTTGCTCCCAACTAGCTTTTTCAAGTTTATCATTCCTTCTAATATATGGAGTATCAAGACGTTGAACCCGCAAACCATCATAGGAAAATCTTGCCTTGTCAGATATCCATTCTTCGTTAATTTGTTCATTTTCACGAGGTAAAATACGCATTACCTCCCCCCCTCTTGAGTCGACACGAATATTTGAACCCATAGCATCCATGACATCTATTGAAGCTGTTTTCTGCATTTCCCAATTTCTGGCCTTAAAAGCATACGGTTTAGAAGTTAGTGCACCAACAGGGCATAAATCTATAATATTACCAGACATCTCAGAAGTAAGGGTTTTCTCAAGATAACTAACAATTTCCATATTCTCGCCACGATTAATTGCCCCTATTTCTGGCACCCCGGCAACATCAGTAGCAAAACGAATGCATCTAGTACAGTGAATACACCTGGTCATATGGGTTTTAACTAGAGGACCAAGATTTTTATCCTTTACTGCGCGTTTATTTTCATGGTAACGGTTTTTACCCTTACCATACTTGAAAGCTTGATCTTGCAAATCACATTCGCCACCTTGATCACATATAGGGCAATCCAAAGGGTGATTAATGAGCAAAAATTCCATCACCCCCTCGCGGGCATTTTTTACTAATGGAGTATCAGTATGTATGACCATTCCTTCTGATACCTGCATTGCACATGAAGCGATTGGCTTAGGTGACCTCTCCATTTCTACCAAACACATACGACAATTGCCTGCGATCTTTAATTTCTTATGAAAACAAAAATGCGGTATCTCAATTCCCGCCTGCGTGCATGCTTGCATCACAGTCAAGCCATTTTCAACTTCGATTTCATTATTATTTATAGTTAGTTTTGGCATTGTTTGTTTTTTGTCAGATCATCTTGTTTATAAATATTGTTATTGCATAATAAACAACGATTGCAATAAAGCCAATATTTCTTTTTAATCATTATTATTAATTGGGCCGATCATCATTATTGAGAATAATTCTTAATTATTACATGATCTAGTAACTCTTGACAAATACAAGAGTTAGACGTAGCCTGTTTAAGGATTAAAAATAACCACATAAATATGTCAATTTCCAGCTGCAAGAGAGTTTTGCTCAAGGTTTCAGGAGAAGCCTTAATGGGTGCACAAAAATTCGGTCACGATATAGATACCTTAACAGGTATCGCAAATGACATAAAAGAAGTGTTTGACCTTGGAGTTGAAATCTGTGTAGTAATTGGAGGGGGTAATATATATAGAGGTGTTAATGCCTCAATTCTTGGCATGGAACGCTCTACAGCTGATTATATGGGTATGTTAGCTACTGTGATTAACGCAATAGCCTTACAAAATGCTATCGAAAAAACTGGTATTGATACTAGAATACAGTCAGCTATTCCTATAACCAGCATATGCGAACCCTTTATTAGACGAAGAGCTGAAAGGCATATGCAAAAAAACAGAATAGTAATTTTTGCTGCAGGTATTGGTAGCCCCTTATTTACGACTGACAGCGCTGCTGTATTACGTGCAATTGAGATGCATTGTGATATGCTCTTTAAAGGTACAAATGTGGATGGGGTGTATAGCGCCGATCCTAAAAAACATACTAACGTCAAAAAATATACAAATATTACTTATTCAGATGTTTTGAAAGACAATTTAAAAATTATGGATATGGCGGCAATAGCCATAGCACAAGAAAACGAATTACCAATAAAGGTTTTTTCTCTCAAAAAACGAGGTAATTTTGCCCAAGTTTTACTAAATCGGGGTGATTTCACATTAGTAAGAGGTAAGTATGGATCAAATCCAAAAAAATGAATTAATTACTAAAATGGACAAGGCTATGGCTGTTTTAGACAAAGAGTTAAAGGGATTGAGAACGAATAGAGCTTCCGTAAATTTACTTGATCCAGTGGTAGTTGAAGCTTACGGTAGCAAAATGCCTATATCACAAGTAGGCACTGTCTCAACTCCTGATGCCAAAACAATCAGTGTGCAGGTATGGGATAAGGAGATGATTAAAACTGTAGAAAAAGCAATTGCTGATGCCAATCTTGGTCTTAATCCTAGCTCAGATGGACAAGTAATCCGCATGAATTTACCTTTTATCAGTGAGGAGCGTCGCAAAGAATTAGTGAAAATAGCCCATAAATATGGTGAGAATGCTAAAATAGCGTTAAGGAATATTCGCAGAGAAGGCATGGACATACTAAAAAGAATGGAAAAAGATAGTCATATATCTAAGGATGAACATCATGATTACGGTAATGAAATACAAAAAATTACTGATGAGTTTATTAGTAAAGTAGATACTACTATTACGGCAAGAGAAGCGGATATTTTAAAAATTTAGATCCTATAATCCGTTAAAAACTTTGTATTAGTTAAAATTTTTTGCATTAATATATCACGATGGCCTTGCAATATTGAAAGTTAATGGATTAAAAACATTGTGGAGTAATGTTACAATAAAAAATATTACATGTATAAACCATTTGTAAATGCATAGTATATGGGTTAATCATCCAGAGAATTAGAAATAATGCGAAGAGAAACTAGTAGGGAGTTAGTAGTATCATATTACAAACTAATGTGCGCCGGGCATGGTGTAAGAGTTGGGGGTTAAAGTCCCCTATGGGCTGAATTAGAGCGGTCCATTAGCTGAGGCAAGGTTAACATCGTGAGGTGTTGGCTGAAGGAAGCTGAAGGCAAAGTAAGGCTGGAACGAAC
>JBGCEV010000020.1:0-45572 GCA_045106605.1 Rickettsiaceae bacterium
ATATTTTTTAGCCCAGTATATGGCCTTGTCCACTTGTGGATAATCAATCTGATTATCTTGGTCAAGCTCTTTTAGTCTATTTATCAGCCTAATGGAATATTGGCAATTTTCTGTCATAATAATACCGTCTCTAACATTTACCTTCACCTCAAGGTTAACATAGTTTTATATTATACTACGAGATAGCTAGATAATAGATAAACTATGTTTTTGCTATAGTGTGCTATAAATACATCTATGATACCATTATAAGATTACTGTAATCTAGTCAACATTATTTTGAGTTTACCAAACCAACCAGGTTCTTATGAATACGAAACTTCATTAAGTAATAAATTTGATAATTCGTAGGTTTTGTGCATTTTTTCAGCAAGTTGCATATTATGCGACACCATTACAACAGCGGCGTGTTGTTTATTGGCTCTTTCCAGCAGCATACTAAAGACATCATTTGCAGTACTCGGGTCAAGATTACCTGTAGGTTCATCGGCTAAAATAATTTTTGGATTATTAATTAAAGCTCGAGCAATAGCAGCTCTTTGTTGCTCTCCGCCAGAAAGCTCACCTGGAACGTTACATAATCTCTGACCAAGCCCTAGGTCTTTTAATATTGTTTCAGCCCTGTCCATAGCTTCATTTTTATTAATTTTAGCAATCAAAAGAGGCATAGCAGTATTTTCTTGAGCAGTAAAGTCACGTAACAAATGATGATACTGATAAATAAATCCCATATGCTGAAGGCGAAGCATAGCACTATTTCTGAGATCCTGTGTTAGTTTATCATCAATACCAGCTATACTAACACTACCACTATCAGCTTGATCGAGTAGACCAGCAATATGCAATAATGTTGATTTACCACTACCAGAGGCTCCAACAATGGCAATCATTTCACCGCTATAAATATCCAGATTAATATTTTTCAACACTTCAATTATCGACCTACCCTGTATATAATCCTTACATATATTTTTCAGCGATAATATAGGCTCTTTACTCATATCTCATGACCTCAATAGGATTTAAAGTTGAGGCGCGGTATGCGGGATATATTGTTGCCAAGAATGATAAAATGATGGCAAGAATAGCAATTATTATCACATCATTTATTCGAACTACTGAGGGCAGACTATAAAGAAAATAAATAGCTGGATCAAAAATCTTGGTACCAGAAATTTGCTCTAGATATTTGCGTATATTCTCTATGTTGCGGGCAAATGCTAATCCAAGTGCTACACCTAGCGAAGTGCCAATTGTACCAACTAACATGCCATTAAATACAAAAATCATCATTATTTGCTTGGTAGATGCGCCGATAGTTTTTAGAATTGCAATATCCTTGGTCTTGTCTTTAACAATCATAAAGAGACTAGAGATTATATTAAAGGCAGCAACTAAAATTATCAGAGATAAAATAACAAACATGGCTGTACGTTCTACTTGCAGAGCACTTAAAAATTTTTGGTTATCTTGCATCCAGCTTTTGACATATACTGTAGAACCAAGGGCCTGTTGAAGTATGTTAGCATATATTGGTGCTTTTTCAGATTCGTCTACTTTTATTTCAAGTAAATTAATATTATCGCCAGTAGATAAAAACACTTGTGCCGCCTCAAGTGGCATTAACATAGTAGCTGCATCATAATCGTACAAACCGCTATTAAAGGTAGCGACAACCTTAAAGCTCTTAGAACGTGGCATACTACCAAAGGCTGTAGATAATAAATGAGGAGATATCAATTTAATTGTCGATCCAGCATAAATACCAAGATTATGAGCAAGTTCTGATCCTACTGCGACTACATCAGTACCCATATAGTCGTAGAAACTCCCTGATAATACATTATTTAAAATCTCACCTTTATCTTTTAAATCTGCAATATCAATTCCCTTAATTATAACACCGCTATTAGCTTCATTACCCAGAGCAAGAGCCTGACCGACTACTAGTTTATTAACTTTTTGAACAAATTTACGACTATATATTTTTTCTACTAACTGATCTTGATTGTCTATTAATTTAGCATTAGGTATGACTGTTATATCACCATTTAATCCAATAATATTGTTAGTAAGCTCTATATGAAAACCATTCATCACTGACATCACAATAATTAGTGCTGCAACACCGATCATAATGCCAGCTAATGAGATACCAGAAATAATTGAAACAAATTTTTCATTTTTTTTAGCAATAAAGTATCTTAAAGCCACTAGAGCAACAAAATGATTAGGCATGTATTTCGCTTTTGACCTCATGTAAGATTTGGCTAGGAGTAATATTTTTTACTACGCCAGATTGTCTGCATTTCAATTCAACTAAGTTGTTTGCAGCATTTTTAGGACCAATGATAATTTGCCAAGGGGAACCTATTAGATCGTGCGTTGCTAGTTTAGTGCCAATACTTTCTGAAGTGTCATCGTATAATACTTCAATTTTATTCGATACCAACTCAGTATAAACTTTCTGAGCTAGTATATTACATTGCTCATTTTTAATATTTAGATTAACCAGCGAAACTTGGAATGGCGCAACTTGCTTAGGCCAAATTATACCATTGTCATCATGACTTACTTCAATAATAGCCGCCACAAGTCTTGATAAACCAATACCATAAGATCCCATTTGTATTGGTGTTTGTTTGCCGTCCTTATTATTCACCATAGCATTCATAGATGAGGAATATTTATCAGCGAAATTAAAAATATGGCCCACTTCTATGCCTTTCCTGACGGATAGTTGTTCATCTTTGATAGGGCAATTTGCAGTATCATGTTGTTCTTCAGTCGCTGCGTATAACGATCTTAGTTGATGTATATTAAAATTATGATCTTTGTTATCAAGCTGCTTATCATAATATAGGGTGCTATCACCAGTATCTGCAATTACATGAAATTCATGACTCATATCTCCACCGATCTCTCCTGGGTTTGCCGCCAGTGGTATAACATTTAAGCCTAAATCTTGAAACGTTTTCATATAGGCTACAAAAACTTGTTCGTAAGTTTTGGCTGCACTCTCCATATCTATATCTAACGAATAAGCATCCTTCATCAAGAATTCTCTACCACGCATTACCCCAAAACGTGGTCTTATTTCATCACGAAATTTCCATTGAACCTGGTACAAAACCTTAGGCAAATCCTTATATGATTGGATGTTATGTCGAGCAATTTCTGTAATAAGCTCTTCACTGGTCGGGCCAAATAATAAATCATGATTATGCCGATCTTTAAACCGTAGCATTTCTTTTCCGTAAACATCTAAACGGCCAGATTCTCGCCAAAGATTGCCATCCTGTACGCAAGGTGTTAATATTTCAATGAAGCCAGCCGCATCCATGTTAGTTCTAACAATATGAGCAATTTTCTTAAGCACCTTTAACCCTAGTGGTAGCCAATTATAGATGCCTGAAGATGTTTGACGAATCATACCGCTTCGTAACATTAATGCATGGGAAACTATTTGAGCTTCTTTTGGTTTTTCTTTCAATACAGGTAGAAAATATTTTGACAATAGCATATTAGTAAAATTGATTAACGTTAATATGGGCTAATTTTTAAGCATTTCCCAGAATTCAGCGCGCATGTTTTGTTGTTCATGATAAATACCGGTGAAATGACTTGACTCTAAAATGCTGCCAACTTTAAATATCCCTCTTGCTGTCATGCAACTATGTGACGCTCTAACTCGTACTGCCACTCCTTTTGGTTGCAAATGTTCCTGCAGAGCCAAGGCAATATTTGAGGTTAGCCTTTCTTGGATTTGTAAACGTTTAGAAAATATATCAACTAATCTGGCTAGTTTACTTATGCCAAGTACTACACCGTCTGGTAAGTAGGCTATATCAACTGTACCAAAAAAAGGCAACATATGATGTTCGCAGATAGAAGTGAAATTAATTGAGCGTAGCAAGACTACATCATTATATTCACATATATCCTGGAATTGCTTGTTTAGTATATTGCCAATCTTTTGGGAGTAACCGACAAATAATTCATCATAACTTTTTATGACTCTAGCTGGGGTTTCTTGTAATCCCTCTCGCGACGTATCTTCACCAATATACTCTAGAATTAATTTTACAGCTGCTTGAGCTTCTGCTTTTGTTGGTTTTTGCACAATATTATTTTGAATGAAATTTATTATTAGTAGAATAGAGATTTTTAGCACATATATAAACAAACATCAAGCCACCAATTATGGCGATCAAGCCACCTCCACCTACCATACCCATATAAAACTTAGCTGAAAGAGGGATTGCCTCTCCTGGAGTTTTTCTTAGCACTCCATATCCACCAGCCATTCCAAGGCCGATAATGTGTAATAATTGACCAATAGCAATAGTGTAAATTTGCCCAGCTGCGAATTTACTAGAAGAAGCATTATTCTGGTTTGTCAGTTTGTTATATAAATGACTAATTACTCCATCTTTGTTTTTTATGATTAAATTGATTTGTTGATTAAAACAAATAACGTAAGCAAGACCCATGAAGGCAATACTTATGCCAACAATTGAGCCATGGTAGTGAGCTGGAATTGTTACGTTAATACCAGAAATAAGTGCGCCAATTAATCCACCAGACAGAAAAAGTGTTATAGAAGATAATAATGCAGCTGGTATAAATCTAGGTGTGTTTTGTGTTCTTGCTTGAAATAATTCAAATACTAATAATAAAATAAAAATGGTTGGAACAACGCCACCTGTATATATCATATGTAGAGTAAAAAATTCTTTAAAAGAACCATCAGCAACATCATATTGAATATGACCAATAAACAAGGCTAAACCAAGTGCCAAATTAAGCATGAATAGCATTTCGTAAACATTAGTGTAGATGACTTTCCCGCCTTTCCAGGCCTCGGTTAACACTAGCAGAGAGAACATTAAAATTTGTGTATAAGCAAATTGTAATAAGTGTCCACCACTCCAAAACAGCATTTCGTAATAATAATCAATCTCCAAGGGAACTATAGTGGCTAAGTGATTAATGCCTATATATGATAAATAACAACAGCCCCATACACCAATAAATATCAGGGCTGACGAAAATTGTACTATGCGAATGATACGAGCGCCATACGAGGAGACATTTCTTTTCCATATACTTAGGCCTATAGTTTGTAGAGCAAAGCACAACACTCCAGAAGCAAACATACTCAAGCCTATAACAAATATGATATTTTCTAGCATTGGTACGTAGTTATTCATCACAACTGTTGACTCTGGATAAAAAGTACTGAAAGACATCAGTAACATGCCGATAAAGCCTAGAATAATATATAATTTTTCATAACCAGAGTTATATTTTGTAATACTCCAGACACAACAGGTGATGGATAGTAGCCATACTAACACAGACAGATTAACGTGTATTACCAATGCAGAATGAAACAAAGATTTGTCAATAAAGAAACCACTCAGTTGAGGTGTACGCAACATAACTAACACAATTGAATATAACCCAGCTATTGCTAACGCCATTACCCCATTTCTAAGCCATCCTATCATTTATATACTCTTGTTGCCCTGTTTAAGTTTAAAGCTTTTTCTATGCTGATCTGTAAGGCCATGCTGTATTATTGATTCAACATGCTGTTTAGTACCATAACCAGAATTTTTATGCCATCCATATAAAGGATATTGCTGATCTAGTTGCTGCATAATTCTATCTCTTGTTACTTTGGCTATGATTGAGGCGGCCGCAATTGACAGTGATTTATTGTCACCTTTAATTATGCTAATAAATCTACTATCATTGAACTTCATGTTACCATCAACAAGTACAATATCAGGGCGGTTCTTAAGAGATGATTCTGCCATATGGCAAGCTTTGATTGTTGCTTGCAGTATATTTATTTCATCAATTTCCTGAGCTTCAACAATGCCTACAGACCAAATATAGTGCAAAGTGATTTGAGAATATAGCAGGGTTCTATTTTTTGCTGTTATTTTTTTTGAGTCATTAATACCCTTAATAATATGGTTTGGATTAATGATGACAGCAGCAGCTACTACTGGACCAGCCAATGGCCCTCTGCCTGCTTCATCAATTCCAGCGATAATTTTATCTGGATATTCTTGTTCTATACTTAAATCAACCATTATGTTCTTACCATTTGAATGCATGCAAGAGCAGCTATTGCGGCTGTCTCAGAGCGAAGTACTGTATTACCTAAACTAATTGGGGATATATGATTATATTGTTCTAGCATTTGATTTTCTGTTTCCGAAAATCCACCTTCTGGCCCTATTAATACAGCTACCTTATTATCAATTTCTTTTATTTTCATAATGTGATTATCTAAATCCGTGGATTCAGAGGAAAAAATAATTTGAGGCAAGTCTAGTGTACAACATAATTCTTTCAATGTCATTATGTCCATTAGTTGTGGCGGACAAAATCTTTCGCTTTGTTCAATTGACTGGATGATAGTTCTCATTAGTTTGTCATAAGAGATTTTCTTGTACTGGGTCCTATCAGAAATAATAGGTATAATATTCGTAACCCCCATTTGTACAGCAGACTTAATTGCTTCATTCATTCGGTCGGGTTTGATAATACACATAGCAAGAGTTAACTCTTTTTCTAATGTAATTGTACGAGTTTGAGATTGAATAACTACGGTAATATCTTTTTTACCAATATTTGCTATATTAGCCAAGAATTCACCTTGGAAATGATTAAATATTCTAAATATATGTCCTTTCTTAAGGCGAATAACAGATTTTAAATAGTGAAATTCGTTAGTGATTTTTAGAGTTTGATCTTGCGTGATTGATTGGTTAGTATAAATTCTAGTTAAATGAGAAAACTTCATGGTTGAATATGAAAGAAAATAATAAGCCTGATAATACACGAACAAAAGAAAAAAGTTCAAGTAAAAATCAAAAAGAAGAGTTCGGCGGACCTAAAGGACTCGAACCAACTAGGTATGGAGATTGGGAAAAAAACGGAAGAGTATCTGACTTTTAACGATTAAAAATTAATAAATGATGCTTTAACACCCTGAATTAGAAATTTATGGTACATTTTTTTGATTATAAATTTGCTTTATTCAGTAGAATTTTATTAAACTTAGATGTTTATTAATTATTATTAATCTAAAATGGAGTATTAATGTCTGGTCAATTATTTGCGGATCCACTTTTTGTCGGGTTAACAAGACCTTCAATGATTTTTGGAGTTAGTATACAATATGCCATGCTCAATCTAATGGTGTCGATAACCTTATTTATCCAAGCCACTAGTATCTATATTATTTTCATTGCAGTTGTCATGCATTTAATAGGATATCTTTTATGTTTCAAAGAGCCGAGATTCATGGAATTATACCTGAATTATACTGGTAAATGTAATCATTGTCAGAATAAATCTTATTATGGAGCTAATTCCTACAGCGTTTGAGAGAAATCATGTTGAAGCTATTTAAAACAGTTGCTGCGAAGGAACGGTACGCTAAAAAAGAAAAATCGGTTGCTCATTTTGTCCCTTACAAAGGATATTGGGATAGCAATACTATTTTGACTAAGAAAAACGGTTTACTACAAGTGATTAAAGTTGGTGGTTTTTCATTTGAAACTGCTGATGATAGTGACTTGGATATTCGTAAAAATATCAGAAACTCACTATTTAAAAACATGGCCTCTGGTAATGTAACTCTATATTTTCATACGATCCGCCGTCGCAAGCCAGTATTACAAGGAAATAGCGAGTATAGTGTTGATCCAACAGCCAATACTTCCAAGGATTTTATTAGTTATTTAGAAGATAAGTGGCATAAAAAAAATGCCTCTAATGCTTCTTATTTTAATGAATTATATGTAAGTATTTTATATGAGCCGGATAAAGAAGGAGCAGCAATTGTCCAATATCTTTTTACCAAACTACGTCAAAAATCAAATAGGGAAGTCTGGGAAAACAGCATGCGTGAAATGCATGAAAGTTTACAAGAAATGACCACCAGGGTATTAAATACTTTGAGGGATTATGATACAGAGCTTTTAGGGGTAAAACAAACTAAAGAAGGCGTATTTTGTGAAATTAGTCAGTTTTTAGCTACTCTAGTTAATTGTGGTGACTCAGTGCCCATGATGCTAGCGCAAAATGCTTTAGATAATTACTTGCCAACCAATCGATTGTTTTTTGGCTCTAAATCTATTGAATCACGTGGCGCTAAAGGTAAGAAATTCGCTGGTATTGTTAGTATTTTAGAGTATGGCCCCAAAACTTCCGCTGGAGTGTTTGATGGGTTCTTACAAATGCCTTTCGAGTTTATTATAACCCAAAGCTTTAGATTCTCAAACAGAACCATTGCTATCAATAAAATGCAACTCCAGCAAAATAGAATGATTCAAGCTGAGGATAAGGCCGTTTCTCAGATTGCTGAAATTTCACAAGCACTTGATATGGCAATGAGCGGTGATATCGGTTTTGGCGAACATCACATTTCAATATTATGTATCGATAAAGATTTAAAAGCTCTAGAAAACACTTTATCAATGGCAGCAGTTGAGTTATCAAATTGTGGAGTGCAGCCAGTACGAGAGAGAATTAACATGGAACCAAGCTACTGGGGGCAGCTACCTGGTAATCTTGATTATATAGTACGTAAATCCATTATTAATACTTTAAATTTGGCTGGCTTTGCTTCTATGCATAATTACCCCCCTGGCCTTATGTATGGTAATCATTGGGGCGAATATGTAACAGTATTAGATACCACTTCAGGTACGCCTTTTTATTTTAATTTTCATGTTAGAGATGTTGGGCATACATTAATTATTGGCCCTACAGGTGCTGGTAAAACTGTTTTAATGAACTTTTTATGCGCCCAAGCCCAAAAATTCCGACCGAGAACTTTCTTTTTTGACAAGGATCGTGGAGCTGAGATATTTATTAGAGCACTAGGTGGCGTGTACTCTGTTATTGACCCAGGTGCGAATTGTGGTTTTAACCCCCTGCAGTTAGCAGAGAACAGTGAGAATAAAAGTTTCTTATTAGAATGGTTGAAAACTTTAGTCACCACACACGGAGAAAGTTTAAATGCAGAAGATATTAAATTATTAACTCAGGCCATTGATGGTAATTATAGATTAGATAAAAGGGATCGTAGATTAAGTAACATTACACCATTTTTGGGTATAGCAACTGCTGGGTCCTTGGCCAGTAGAATTGCTATGTGGCATGGTAAAGGATCGCATGCCAAAATATTTGATAATGAAACAGACTCAATCAATCTTAACATATCGCGAGTATTTGGTTTTGAAATGGCTGAGTTGCTTAAAGACCCACTATCATTGCCACCCGTCTTGCTTTACATTTTTCATAGAATCAATATATCTCTAGATGGTTCTAAAACAATGATAGTATTAGATGAAGCATGGGCCTTAATTGATAATCCAGTATTTGCCCCAAAGATCAAAGATTGGCTTAAGGTTTTAAGAAAGCTGAATACCTTTGTAGTTTTTGCTACCCAAAGCGTAGAAGATGCAACGAAAAGCCGAATTAGCGATACATTGGTTCAACAAACATCTACTCAAATATTCCTACCCAATTTGAAGGCAACGAATGTGTACAAAAGTGCTTTTATGCTTTCTCAAAGGGAATATGTGCTAATTAAGTCTACAGATCCTGCTTCAAGATATTTTTTAATTAAACAAGGTGTCAACGCCGTAGTGGCTAAAGTCAACCTCAGTGGCATGGATAATGTTATAAATGTTTTATCTGGCAGGGTTGATACTGTTGTGCTACTCGATCGTATTATAGAAAAACATGGTGATGATCCGCAAAAGTGGTTACCCGTCTTTTATGAAGAAGTAAGGTTTTTAAATTAATGAATAGTACATTGCGATATTTATTAATCTATATTTTCAATATGATGTTGAATATACGCACTAATTTATTAGTATTTTTTACAGTAGTGTCCTTTGTGCACATTGGTTTTGTCCAAACGGCCAGAGCAGAAGATGTTCTAGATAGCATATTAGATAAATTAAAAAACCTGACATGTGAAACGCAAGGAATAGGCAATTTACTAAGATCCGAATTTACTCACACATGTATCCCTGCTCCATTTTTTACCTTTGCGATTGCTAATATTGTTTCACCCGGATTATATGCTAATACTTTTTTACGAGTAGCAATCAATGATAAAGAGTTATTTGGTGATGCTTGCGCCCGCGAGAGTCGTTTAGATTTTCATGATCCAAAATTGTCTTTTGGCTTGTGTAATAATAGGTTGCTGGCTACACAACGTGTTAAAGCAATAGCGCAAACTGGTGTTGCTATTGGCAAATCGATATTCTCACATAAGGACCCATGGAATGATATTAAGGATGCATGGAAGATACCTAAAAAAGATTATTATGAGATGCATAGAAACACCAGAGAAGGTGAGTCAGGAACAATGGTTGACATTGGTATTATACCCGTTTTTCCTTGGAAAGTAATCAAGGAAAAAGATAAAATGTGCGTTGCTACGCAAAGTTTCGGTGGTTGGATTCCGATCGGTTGTACATATATCAAAGAACCTTATCCTGTCTCAATATATTCTGATTTTCTGGATGTTAGTCCAGAAGGGCAAGGGGAGCTTGCTAAATTAACTTCACTTACTAGCTGTGGCAATATGGGTGGCTGTTATAAAAGAGCCTACGATAATTCTAAAGCCTCTATAGTGATGACGGGACCTATTATAGAGTGCGTCAAGGAAATGATAGCCAAGCTAATGATTAGCACAGCAGTATGCGGTTTTGATGATGTAGATAAAGTATTAAATAGTAACTCTAGAACTACAAGCTCACTATATATTTTTCAAAAGAAAATGCACATAACAGTGAGTGCTTTATTAACGCTTTATGTTATTTTCTTCGGGTTTAAAATTGTTTTATCTGGTCAAGCACCGCCAAAAGCCGAGATAGTTAATTTTGTAATAAAATTTATTTTTGTCGTTTATTTTTCTGTAGGAATTAATATTAATTCTGGCTGAGGGAATGAGATAGATCGGTTAGATGGTATGATTCAATGGGCCTTTCCATTTATGCTCAATGGTATGTCCCAGTTTGCTAGCTGGATTATTAACGCCAGCCCAGACGGGCTTTGTCAATTTGCAGATGTTGCTTATCCAGACAATCTCCGCCACTTAAGGCTTTGGGATGCATTAGATTGCAGAATAAGTCATTATTTGGGGTTAGACGCAATGCAGACTATGATCGTTGAAAATGCTAATAAACACAATGATTTCTCTAGATTTGATATACTGAGTAATGCTATACCCCCTTATGTGTTTTTGTTAATACCTGCTATTATTTCTGGTTATCCACAGCTAGTTTCTCTAGCCTTAATGTATCCTTTATTAGTAATATCCATAGGTGCATTCGTAGTAAATGCAACAGTTGTATGCATGATTTCTATTGTCGTGTTAGGAGTATTAGCTCCCCTATTTGTACCAATGCTCTTATTTAATTACACTCGAAGATATTTCGATGCATGGGTAAAGTTGTTACTGTCCTTTATGCTTCAACCTATGGTTGCTGTAGTATTTATGACAACAATGATGTCAGTCTATGATATGGGCTTTTATGGTACCTGCAAATATGAACATCGTGATTTTGCTTATTCAGGACCAACGTTTAATGTAAGAGTTTTACCTAACTTGGCATCATCTACGGTTACTGTTGATGGCAGGAGTGCTAGATATTTTTATGTAGATCAAGATTGGAGCAAATATAGTCAAGAGGAAGTGAAAGGTTGTAAAGATAGTTTAGGGTTTATTCTAAATAACCCTTTAACCTTCCTGTTTGATACTGGTTCAGACTGGGGCAAAAAAGTTGCGATGCCATGGCTAGAAGATTCATCTGGTGATGCAAATAAAAAAAGATTTGATTTTCTTGGTGCGATAAAATCCTCTCCAGGCATGTTTTTTTCAACGGTTGAAATACTTTTTGAAAAAATAAAAACTCTGGCTATCTCAATGTTAACAGCCTGCTTAATACTATATTTAATGTACCATTTTAGTGAGTCTTTAGCAGAATTTGCGGCTGATATGACAGAAGGTGTGGTACTTAACAATGTCGCTATAAAACCGCAAACTTTGTATAAAGCAGGGCAGGCAATTGCTGGTGCTGCAGGAGGTCTATCTTCAGATCAAGCGGCTGCCGGTGGTGAAGGAGGAGCTACAGATAAAGCATCAACTGGTAGAGGCGGCGCAAGTGATAAGTTTTCAACTGGCGACAAAGGAGCGTCCGACACAGTTTCAACTGGTGGGGGCGGTGCAGTTGATAAAGTTGCTACTGGCGCAGATTCATTGTCAAAAGATATTGCATCAGGTGGTGTGTCCGGCGCAGCATTTAAAGGTCTAAGAACTATGAGTAGTAGAAGTAAATCTACGTCTGATACTATTGCCTCGTCAGTAAAAAGACAAGATGATAAACTTGATAATAATAGTGGAGAAAAAGATGATAATGAATGATCGTATTTTTTATAACAAAGCATCAAATACATGAAAATACTTACTAATCGCATTATTATATTAATACTGATACAGGTGGGGCTAGTATTTAGCTCGATTAGTGCGATTGCTGATACTTTTGGCCAAAGCTGCTCAGAGCTGCCTATGGTTGATTCGCAAGGTTATTTGACGAATGATACAGCTTATGGCTTTATAAAAAATCATCTTGATATGAAAACTCATGTTAAGAATGCTTGTAATTCTAGCGGTAATGAATTGAAATTTTGTATCCGAAATAAGATCGGCTCAGCTGCAGTTTGTACTCCTGCTACTATGCAAATAGGGAGTAAAATCAGATTAGGCACTTTAACTAGTAATACGGATATAACGAAAATACCTTCTTTGGCTAATATCATTTTAAATGTGCAAAAAATTGAAAATCAAATATGCCTAACTATGCCTACTTCGCGCGGGATGACTCCTATAATGTGCCGGAACGGCGAAAGTACTGGTGTTACAGATGAGCAAGTAAATGAAATTTGCCGCACACTAGGTAGATCTTGCTATGATGGCAGGGCTAAAAGTCAATCCCTACTTAGCTTTTCAGGCCTAACCATTCATTGTCTGAGAGATACTTTAAATAAGGTAATGTATGTCGGCAATCAATGTCCAGAGTTTGATAACGATATAGTTATCTCAACGTTAAGGCCGTTCTCCGAATTTAGTGAGGCTATCAAACTGACCGTACGAGGAGCCCTAATATTATACGTTATGGTATTCGGTTTTAAAATAGTAATGAATCATGAATATTCCCATTTAAATAAAATTGCAGTTTTCTTACTAAAATTTATTTTTGTGGCGTATTTTGCTGTCAGCCTCGGAGCAAAGACGATGGAATATGGTAAGGAAGTACAACATAATGGTATGACTGAGCTTGCCTTGCCTATTTTGGTTGAAATGACTTCTAATTTTGCGGAATATGTGCTGACCGCAGCTGGTACCAAGGGCTTATGTGATTTTGATAAATCAAAATATGAGCAAGGATACCAATTTTATAAGATATGGGATGCTATAGATTGTCGTATAGGATATTATTTAGGTATGAAAGTATTGTATAATCAAGGAGAAATTTTAAAATCTCTTAATAGCTCCACGGCATCAAGTGGTGACAATACAGCTATTAATTGGAAAGGTGGAAAAAATGGCATAGATGCGTTGAATGCAGTAGGAGCCCTTGCATTTTTCTCTGTAATGTTTGGGCTCTTCATGGCTGGAAATATTATCATTGTTATGATGGGGATAATATTTGTTATCGTGTTTGTATCTGTACTGATGTACTTTATGTCAGCTTATTTAGTATGCATGGTAACACTTTATGTAATGGCCTATATATCGCCCTTATTTATTCCTATGGTGTTATTTGAAAGAACAAAAGCATATTTTGATTCATGGCTAAGAATAGTCATATCTTGTACATTACAACCAGCTGTAATAGCTGGTTTTATTGCTATGTTGTTGACTATGTACGACTCTGCAATCTATGGTACTTGTGAGTTTTTAAGACATGATTATGTTGTTGGTAATACTAATTTTAGTACATTTGAACTTAGACTGCCTTCTTTTGAACCAGAAAAATGTATACATAGTGTTGGATATAAACTGATGCAATATTACACAGGCCAAGGCTGGGAAAAGAAAATACTAATGTTGTTTGAAGTATTTAAGATTCAAGATTACTTAAATCTTGCAGTAAGTTTTTTATACGTGATGTTATACGTAGTAATTTTCTACTTTTTCATTAAATCCGTCAATACATTTGCTTCCGATCTTGTAGAGGGTCCAAGTGTAGGATCAGTTACAGTGAACCCTAATATGCTCATTGATAAAATGAAAAATCTAGCCTCTGCTGCTGCTAGCGCAACTTCTGCCGCAGCTAAAGGGCAAAGTGGTGACCCAAGTGCCGCTAATGATGCAGCTGATGCAGCAGATAAAGCTGCAGAAGACACAAGCTCAAGTGAAAAGGAAGGAGCGTCAGATAAAGCTTCAACTTCTGGAGGAGGTGGCAAAGAGGCAATGGATTCTATTTCTCAAGTTGGTAAATCTGGAGGAGGTGGCTAATAATGGATAAAAGTAAGTTACCTTACATAGTAGGATTAGTAATTTTATCAATTATCCTGATAATTGTGTTATGGATTATTGCCATAATAGGAGCAATGGATCTGACTGATGGTTGTTTATATCGTTACAATTTTAATAAGGACCATAGTGTTTCAAATGCCGATAGTATTACTAATACTATCACTCTAAAAGCAAATGCTAATTATAAAGTGATAAGCTCAGGAGGTAAAGATGCTAATCTTCGACCCGACCCTTCTGGTTACGGTAAATGGCTGAATACTAATTTGCGTTTAGGCAAAGAACAGAAGGTAAAATTTGTCATTAAAGGTGAAGTAAGTTTATGTAAAGCATACTTACCTAAATACAATTTACAGAACGAATCTAACTTAGATACTGCCGGCCATCTAATAGAAATTCCTCGAGTAGAAGATAAACTATCTACGCCAGTTACTTTAACTTTCGATGCTAAAACTCCCCAGTGGCGTAATATTACACAATTATTTAAGAATGATAAAATAAGCGTTGTGCTTTATAAGGATCAAAAATCATCATTCCCTATACACGATTCTATTACAAAAAATAGTGTCACCCCTGATTGTCATGAAAATCAGAGGACTTACGAGCCGAAATGTGGACGTTATTCAATTTGGTATTCAGCTACTTATGTGACTAGATGCGAGGCGTATAAAGAAAGTTGTAATTGTAGGCGAGTATGTAAAGGGTGGAACGCTTGGGGATGGTGTATTAAGGGACATAAGACAGTATGCGACCAATGTACCGCATATCGCAATGTCGATGGTACAGCGCCGGAACCTTATAAAAATAATGGAACATATACTTCACCATGGTCAAATGATATTGGCACCCTTATCCGTAAATTTTACTGGGATTGTAGAACAGAACATACACAAGTAGCTGGTGATTATCAGCATGAAAAGTATTTTTGGTACTCTGCAGATAATGCCGCTGCATTACTTTATCGATTTGATGGTAATGAAAATCCTACTAATAAGAGTGCGAGAGGTGGTACGTATTCATTGGCAAAGATACAACAAGATCAAGGTGATATTCCTAAAAACGCAAATTACCGATCAATATTTAAGCAAACTTTCTTAGATGAAAATATTAGTTATTTGCAGTATCGTTTTCTTGATACTGGGAATTTCGCCAGTAATACTGGAGGGTATGTACTAGGCATTAAACAGACTAAGTGCCGTCGTGAGAATGGAAATGCGTTTAATGATACATTTAACGGTCGGGGGGTCGTGCAGTATGTCATCGCTGATTATGGTCACAACCCTAATGATACATCAAATATTACACCGTCAGCAATAATGGTTGATAAAAATGGTTCAGGTAGTCTTACCACTGCTGGAAACCAAGAAGGATATTTATGGCTAAGAATTAATAATAAGGATGAAGATTATAAAGATAGCTTTGGTCAGTACCAGGTGCAGTTTCTTACGCAAAACAAAACAGCAGATTTTTACAGCGTGATTCTTGATCCTTTTCTAAAAAGTTTTAAAGGCAGGATCAAGGATGCAGCAACCACTATATTTAAAAATATGACTTGCTACAAAGGTATAGGAGGAGACGGCGGTTGCACTAATTTTTTCACCTATATAAAGGTGATGTTAATTATTTATATCATGTTCTACGGTATGATGTTTTTACTTGGGATGGTAAAAATCAATCAAACTGATTTAGTTATTAGGGTAGTAAAAATAGCTTTTGTTGCCGGTTTGATGAATGACAAAACCTTTGAGTTTTTCAATAATTATATTTTTGATTCTGTCACAGGATTTACTGATCAAATTATAGCCAATATGTCAGGATATAGTTTATTTAGTGGTAGCACCACTATTACAAACCCCTTGATGTTTATGAATGAGGTTATGACCAGAGTACTTATCAGTTCAACATTTGCTGCGCAAATGATGGCGATGTTATCTATGGGGTTAAATGGAGTTTTGTATTTTATTATTATATTTGTATGTATTGGTATTCTTTTACTGGTCTTATTTAGATCAATGGCAGTTTATTTAATGGCCTATATGGCAATTGCTGTGTTACTAGGGATTGCTCCATTATTCCTTACTTTTGTCTTATTTGAGCGTACAAGATATCTTTTCGATAATTGGGTTAAATTTACTTTCAGATATATGATTGAACCAGTGATTTTACTAGCTGGAATAATTATTTTAACTCAATTAATGACTATTTATTTAGATTATGTAGTTGGTTATAGTGTTTGTTGGAAGTGTGCTATACCAATTAAGGTGCCATTTTCAACTATTCCTGGTATAACACCAGCCTTTCTTGATGTAGACCTATTTTGCTTTAACTGGTTTGCACCTTGGGGTTTTGACGCTCGAAGCACCCAGATGGGTCTAAGCATGCAAAATATTGCAGTCCTGCTGATATTAGCCTATTGCTTATGGGGTTATATAGAATTCTCAGGAACAATAGTAGCTAGAATAGGAGGAGTTGGTGGGCCTTCAGCAACAATGATGGGCGCTGAAATGAGCAATGCAGCAGAAAATCACTTGTTGAAAAAAGTAGGATTAGATCAGAAATCTCGCGGGCGTATAAAACAAGCAGCAACAAAAAGGCTAGAAAGTATGGAACGCGGATCCAAAAAAGCTCCATTACAGGTTGGTAATAGAAAGGATGTTGAATCTGTAGGTAATACAAATAATGAACCTAATGCTGGAGAAACAATGAGTAATATTAATGCAGGTCCATCGTCTGGTACAGCGATGAATAGAAATAAGCCTTGGATTAAGCCAGTGTCAAATTTATCGCCACAAGCAGAAATAAATAGTAATAATGAAGGGCAAGAAAATAATCAGGACAACCCTAGAACTGTTAGGCCAAATATAAATCAACCTAATTCTTCTGGGCAAGCAGGGAGTCAAGATGGTAATGAGGAAGAGTAAAAAGTAGGTATATGAATTTTTATCGAGCAATTATATTAGTAAGTATGATGTGTATGCACTTGAATGCATATGCAGATGCGGATAATTCTCGCTTTGATTGGATGAATCTAAAGCTCAGTAACATTACATCAGCTATTCCGAGTTGTATAGAAGTTCCACGCTTTGCCAGTATGCACGAGCAATCTACTGCTTTAAACTTAGATGATAATAACCAGTGGCGACCTACTGGTGCTTATGTTAGCGAAGGAAAATTATTACAAATGGAATGGTCGTCTAGAGGAATTCAAATAAGACCGTCTAAATATAAAGTAATGTATAGGATCGATCCAAGATTTGCAGTACCGCAAATATTTATTCAAAAATATAATTACGATAGCAAGAAATATATTTCGGATTTTCACCAATTTCACAGTGGTGCTCTATTACGATATCAAAATGTACCAGAAATGACTCTGCACCAGAGGTTAATAGATTTTGACAATTATTTTCAATTTCAAGGCAGGCCAAAAATTCCAGTTAAAAAGAATGACGTGATAAATATTACTCTTGATAATTCAGGAGAATATTTTAGCGCAGATTCTGAAATGAATCAGGAACTAGGTTCATTAGATGATTTTCGAGTGATTTATACAGATACTAGCTTGTCTGAAAATAGGCTAATTTACACTAGTGCACAACAATTCTGCCAAGAAGGGATAAAAGACAACGGTCTTGCATATACTATGTCCTGCGCAGCATATGGTGATCAATTATATTGGGATGTTGGATATAACTTAAAAACGTTTACGGGGAGAATACAAAATAGAGATTTTAATATTAATAAACAAAATATTTCTCGTTGTGCAGACTCCGACCAGGGCCTAGATAGTAACGCATTATGTTATTATGATCTAGGTCGTGGCTTTGAGATCACAGTTGGAGGCACTCGAATAAAAGGACTCACAGAAAAATTTGTTCATTCTCCCTTTTTAAGTAAGGATTTTTTATATTATAAGTCAGATATAGATGGGGATTTAGATTTTCAAACTAGTTGGCCAATTGAGGGCATGTACAATGGTCCTCAACTGATGAAGGACTGGTGGCAGGATATTATTAAGGGCAATCCCGACCCTTTTACTTATGCAGTTTTATTTAATAAGATTAAACCGCAATTAACTATGAATTTCCTGCATTTTGGTAGATATCTAATGAATATTGAAATAGGCAATTCTGCAGCAATGGTGACTAAAGAGGATGTAGATGCAATTAACGTTGAATATATCATAATGTCAGAGAATACCCGCCCTGATAAAACAACTTCAGGCACGACAATGGATAGGTATTATAGAGGCAATGCTAGCAAAACGGGTTATCTTTTTGTTAGGGTCAACAGGCCCAATAATGAACAACTTACAGGAACAGTTCAAGTAAAAACGGCTAATTATACAGGCAGCACATGGTTCTCTGATGTTGTGTATGGTGATATAGTTAAACCTCTGCGTGCAACGTTTAATAAACTTTCTAAAATCATATATATGAAGTTTATAACTAATGCTACATTGCAAAATATTGCATACGCTATGGTAACCATATACATTATTCTTTATGGTTTGTTATTTTTAGCGGGAGCAACACAAATTACAGTTACTGATATTGTACTAAGGGTGTTAAAAATTGGTGTTATTTTTGCACTATTCAGTAAGACAAGTTGGACTTTTTTCAATACTTATTTGTTTAATGTTTTTATGGGTGGCGCTGATTCCTTGATGGCCGCAGTAATAGGGGTCTCAAGTCAGGCCGGTAATATTTTTGGTTTTATAGATCCTATATTTGACAAATATACTAACGGTACTATTTGGGGATTGCTGTTTATTCAGCTATTACAAATTCATACAGGCATGACTTTTTTTGCTATCATCACCATTTATGCGATCATTATTTATTGTCGAGCCATTTTGGAAGTTATAGTGAGTTATTGTCTAGCATTTCTAGGATTGGCAGTGATGATTTCTCTTGCTCCTTTCTTTATTATTTTAATACTGTTTGAAAGAACTAAGAGTATGTTTGATAATTGGATATCAGTGATGTTTAGTTATATGATACAACCAACAATTTTATTGATTTTCTTTTTATTAATTGACCAAATTATGGGAGATCATATTGCTAGAACAGTGATTAGATCTTGCTGGGATACGTTAATACCTCTCAAAATTGGACTAGATTTAAACAATTTAGGTATACCAATTAGTTTTTCATTCTCATTGCCTTTTCTCCCAGGTATTCCCTTTTATGTACCACAACCATCAGTCGTCCATCACATTGAAGACTTTTTCTCCAAAACTGGGACACTTGCTATGCTAGCTACTTCAACATTGCTATTTTTTGCTTTAAGTAAATTAGCTAGTGGTTTGGTTACATACGTCACTTTAGTGGTACAATATTTAACCAATGTAATGGCTGCTAGACAAGACGGCAGATTGCAAAAAGGCTTAAACCCTATCCAAGATATCACAGGAGATATTAGTAAACTTGCTAGTCCTGTGACTGTACCTGCCAAAAAACTTGGTAAGTTTATTAGAGAAAAAGCAATTGATCAGAAAATCAAGCATAGAGGAAAATCTACGCAAAGAGATATAGACTATAATAAATTTGGCAATTCTCAAACGCAAACGAACGAAGAAACTAACGAGGAACAGAACCAAGGACCATTAAATAATGCCAATGAAAGCGTTAAAAATTTACAAAACAATACCAGGGATAAAAATTTAGTAGATAAAGTACTGACTTCAGCTACATCTAGCACAGGAAACACTCTGAAAGAAAATGCTAGCCGCACATTCAGAAAAACTGGTTTACAAAGACCAACTAATTCAAATCAAAATAATGATGCTAACACAGAAAAACCAGTTTCTAATAACCAGAATACAGGTAGTACAGAACCCAGTGTAAAAGCTGATTCTAGTAAAGCTCGTCCAATTGTTCGTGAGAAACCAGCGGCCACAACTACGGTTCAAGGCAAATATAGAGAAAAATTAAAGGAGGATAGTGAAGCTTAAGTGAGTAACAAATGTATTTTTATCATATTCACTCTCCTCGCCCTTTGCGGATGTACAGGAGAAAGGTGCATAGACGCAGATGATTTTGGTCATGCTGTTTTTAACGTTGAAGCTCGTTATGATAGAAAGGACTTTGATGGACAGGTAGGAGAAAGCCAGGTTGCTAAGTGGCTTGATTCAGCATATAGAGTTAATGGCAGACCGTTAACTGTTGTGGTAAGAGGCTGGGAGAATGGGCTTGACGGTAATAATAAAGATGAGCTGTCTGCATGGTGTGCTTGGTATGGAACAAGTGAAGATTCGGGTAAATTAGCAGAATTTTGTCGCCGCTTTCCGGATTGTAAATTTATTGGTAATGAAATGTGCACCCCAGAATTGCCAGATGCTAACATTATGAATGCTCCATGTTTATTTCGGAAAGGAGTTGGCTTATATGCTTTAATTGTAGAACCAGACGTTGACCCTAATATATCTTTTAGTTCTATGCGAGACCCAAAAGGAATTAGTTTTCATGTGGGGGCCAAGGTAGGCGATTATTCATTATATGAAATTGATAAAAGAGGTAGGCAACGAGAAGTAGGCGGCAGAGTCTATAAATATGAATCACAGGATATTAAGCGAAGATATGCAGACGGAAAGTTATATTTTAAAATATTAGATAAATTTTATGATGATAATAGTGGCCAATATAAAGTTATTGTCAAATCTGGTATTAGTCGTACAAACCCTGATCCTATTTCGTATGTAACCAGATTGGTTAAGAATTTCTTATTCGGTAATGGTGAAGATTATGGCATAATCAGAAAAATATATTTAGGTGTAGTACATAATCCTGGTTACAGATTAGCTGTGTCAGCTCTATTAACCCTGTATGTAATGTATACAGGGCTATCCTATTTAGCCGGTAATATACAAGTTACTCATACTGAAATAATTGTCAGAGTATGTAAAATAGCCATTGTCGCAGCATTATTAAGTAGTGAATATAGCTGGAGCTTCTTTAATGACTATTTGTTTGTCTATTTTATTGGTGGAGTTGAACAAATTTTACAAATGATTACCGATGCTGGGGCCACCGGCCCGGGTTCACCTGGAATATTAGCATTAATGATGGCTCCACAAACAATGTCAAAACTACTCTCATTACTATTTATTGATTGGAGGGGGTTCATATACATAATTTTATTCTTCATAGCCTTATACTTTGTTTTAATGGTGTTTTTTGAAGCAACAGTGTTGTATTTAACAGCATTAATGGCTATTGGTATGATTATCGTCATGGGCCCAGTGTTTATTTGCTTTATGTTATTTGGGGTAACTAGGTCATTATTTGAAAATTGGTTAAGGCAACTTATCTCATATGCTGTACAACCAATTATATTATTTACCGGTCTAATTTTTATTTCATTAATTCTAAGACAGGAAATATATGGCGCTCTAGGTTTTAGGGTATGTAAGCAAGATTTCCCTAAAATGACCAATGATGATGGTAGCTCAATATTTGGCAGCGATACAAAGGAAATACTTGGTTTTGACATGGGGAGCTCAATATTTTATTGGTGGTTCCCGCAACCCATGAAAGGTGAGCAATTTTCAAAAGATCCAATATTAATTCCTATACCAATGGATCATTTTGACGAAGCAGGTAAATTTTGTGAAGCGTATGGCTGTGAGGGCAAGAGATTTATCGATTTACCATTTTTAGATCCAAAAAAGGACACAAGGCGATTGGGACAATTCCATAGTGGTAAATTTGTTCAATTTGATGGATTATTACTTATTTTTGTTGCTATTTATTTATTATACAAATTTAATGCCTTAACAGTTTCACTTGCTAGATTTATTACTAATACTTCGGGTAATTATACAAAACTTGATAATGTCGGGGATGCAATAAGAGCTCAAACTGTTGATAAAGTAAATCAACGAATGTTAGCAAAATTAAAAGGAGGAGGAGCTATAGCAGCAGCTGGTGTAGCAGCTGTTGGAAGACGTGCCGGTATTAAAGTGATGGATACCGTCTTAGGCGAGAAAAGCAGTAAGTATTATCGTGAAAAATATATAAAATCACCGTCTAAGCTAGTAGATCAGATGCGTATTAGCCGACTAAAGAAGGAAGCTTTAAGTGCTAATGCCAACAAAGCAGTGCTTGAAGAAGTAAGAAAAAAAACAGGTTTAGTACAAAGTAATATTAAAAAAGGGGCCATACAGAATTACAAAGATGCTCTACAAAAAAAATTGCTAGCTAGTACCAATAAATCCTTGCCAGAAACAGATAAGGACAAAATTGCCAGACAAAAAGTAGCCAGACAAGCAGCCGTAACATTATCAAAAAAACCATTTGCAGAACTAAAGCAAGAATTATCTAAAATAAAATTCGGTAAAGAATACAGTAAGCTTTCTAAAGTAGAAAAGGAGCAAATTGATGCAACGCATCGTGAATTAAGAGAATCAGCTAAAAATTCATCTGAAGCAAGAAAATTCAGAGAAGCTTATGTTGACGCTTATGCTGCTTTATCTGATAGAGGAGTTGGTCTCGTCGGTAAAAAGGTTAAAGTACTTCGTTCAGTTGAAGAAATACAACATGACCATAAACAAAGAAAGGAAATTAGAGATGCTAAAAGACAACAAATTGGAGAAGAAATAATTTCTGGTTACCAGGGTATCAAAAGCGGGTTATATAAATCAGCAATGGGGCAAAAGGATGATACAATTAGTCGTACATTTGCTGGTGGGGCATGGCATGAAATTAACACTGATCCAAAAGCCGAAAATCACCGCAAACAGACTTATGCAGAAATATTGGAGGATAGGCAGCAGCACATTGAAAGGGTGGGAACGCAAAAAACAATTGATGATTACAGCAAAGCATATAAAACTAGTGTCATTTCACCAGAATTTTTAGCCAATGCTTCAATCACCAATGATCCCAAGCTTGCAACTTTTAGAAGGTTGGAAAGGGAAGATGTAAGGGCTCAAGTATATAACGCCTTAAGTACAACAGAAGATCCTGCCTTGTTAGGTAAAACATATATGCAAGAATATGCAAAAGATTCAGAGATGCGTCATGCAATTGACAGAGCCTACAAATTGGAACAGGAACTGCTTAATGACGATAAATTTATTAGCCGTGAAGAAAATTATCAAGCCACATTTGATTTAGCTGTTGAAAATATACAACAAGAATATCAGAAATTGACTGATCTATATAACAAAGATGACATATCAGTTGAAGAAATGCCATCATTACTATACGGTTCGTTACCTCTCGAAAATAATGAGACAAGAGAACAGCGACAAGAACGCGCAGCTAAATTGCAGCAATCAATTCAGGATTTTCATAATAGCCAACAAGCTCTGCAGCAAGTTGATATTAGAAAAAAAGAAGTAGCTGAAGAAGTAGATAAGCATGTCGATAATATTAACGAATATAGAGTTAAGGCCAAAATGGAGGAATATAGTCCAAAAAGGTCACAAGTGGGAGTACGTAAAATGACAAAAATAGACGATTATAACAAACGTAAATAATAGATAATTTTATAAACTTCCTCTCCTAGATTATGACAATGGCGACAAAATATTTACCTATATTATTGGTATCATCCTTAATTACCTGCTGTATTGAAGTAGATATTTCTGTACCAAGTTTTCCTGATATTGCCAGATATTTTAATATATCTGGTAGTTTAACTCAAATGACAATAGCAGTTAACTTTTTTGGCCTTTGTTTATCAAGTGCTGTATGTGGGCCTTTATCTGATTCATATGGACGTAAAAAAGTTATGTTGGTTGGTAACATAATAATGGCAATAGGTGCCTGCGGTTGTACTGTAGCTGATAATATATTATTCCTACTGCTAGCACGCTTTATACAAGGACTAGGAGCCAGCACATCGGCTGTAGTTGTGTTCGCTATAGTCGCTGATGTCTATTCAACAAAACAAGCTACTAAACTAATCGGATCAATGAATGCAATGATCACGGTTGCAATGTCAATTGCACCTATTCTGGGCAGTTTTATTCATGAATATATTGGCTGGCGTGGTAATTATGGGACTATTGCACTGATTTCGATTAGTTCTGTGCTAGCATTATATTACTGGTTACCAGAAACCAAGACTGAACTAATTGAATTTAGATATAAAAAGGTTATTAACGATTTTAAACGTCTATTATCACTAAAAAGTTTTGTTTATTCTTCACTAGTACCCAGTTTGACGTCTTGTGGCTGGATGAGTTTTGTTGCCTGCAGCTCATTTTTATATATTGATCAATATGATTTACCCATCATGCAATACGCCTTGCACCAAGGTGGTATTATTTCAGCATTTGCATTTACTAGTCTTTATGCAGGTAAAATCAATAAATTCTTTGGCCTCAAGCAATCTGTTATATATGGAGTGGCTATAATGTTGTTAGGTGCAACCTTATTATTAAGTGTTGGCTTAACTATGTTGCCCGCCCCCTTCTTAACCAGTGCTGCCATGATGGTATATGGTATTGGTTCGGCAATAAGTTATCCTGTAATATTTGCTAAATCCTTGGAAATATTCCCTGATATTAAAGGTTCAGCCTCGTCAATGATTATGACTATGCGTATGCTATTATGCGCTGGATTTGTTGCATTATCGAGTTATTTATATTCTGGTCCACTAATTACAGTTGCTGGATTAGTATTGTTAGCTGCTTTATTCACTGTGATTTTAACAATGAAATTATTGCAAATAATATCTTTTGATGAGCAGGAAAATTAATCAATTGAGACTCTAATTTGTTGGTAATGAAATTTGACCATCCTTCATGATTAAAGTCAGTTCTTTTTGTATTTTTGCTTCTGCAGAGTAAGAGATAATTTTGCCTTCACTGTTTTTGACTATAGCAAAACCTCGCTTTATTACACTCTTATAATCAAGACTTGCAAGTAATGCATCTTGAATGCTGAGTTTATGCTCAATATTAGACAATAAAGTCTTTTGCCTTTGCAACAGATGATCTGAGTGATTGATATATTGCATATATTTATATTTTACAATTCGCGTAGGTAACAGTCTTTCGATTGAAAACAATTGTAATAATTTAAGTTTATGTTCTATAAAAACATTTGGTAGGCCTAACAATCTAAATGATATATCATCTAGTCTTTGTGTATAATGGTTTAAAATACTATGTATGCGTAATAAAATATTATTGTAGGAGGTCACTTTTTGTTTTAAATACAATACTCTATCCAATAACCGGTGCTGTGATCTTTCTTGTAAGTTGTTTAAACTATATCGTAAATCTGTTATAACTGGCACAGCAAATTCAGCTGCTGCAGTTGGAGTTGGGGCTCTAAGATCTGCTACCAGATCAATTAATGTATAATCAGTTTCATGCCCCACAGCAGAGATAGTTGGTATAGTTGAATTAAATACAGACCTGACTACTATTTCTTCATTAAAGCCCCATAAATCTTCAATAGATCCACCACCTCTAGCAATAATGAGTAGGTCTGGTTTTTGATTAATTGGTAACAGATTAAAACCATCTATAGCTTTGGCAATTTCTGCTGCTGCCGTTTCACCTTGTACTGCCACTGGCCAAATAACCAAATGTGTCGGGCATCGGTCAGAGATGCGATGAATTATATCTTTGATGACAGCTCCGGATATTGAAGTAATAACCCCAATTTTCTTTGGTAAAAATGGTATTTGCAATTTATGTTCTTTGGCAAATAACCCTTCAGCTTGTAATTTCTGTCGTCTCTCGGTTAATATTTTCATGAAGGCTCCAACACCATATGGTTCTAGTATTTCCACCAGAACTTGGTACTTGGATTGACCAGCATATGCGGTAATTTTGCCAGTCACCACTACTTCTAATCCTTCCTCTAACTTGAAATTTACTTTTGATAATGTATGACGCCAGCATATTGCTGCTAATACAGAATTATTCTCTTTCAGTGAAAAATAACCATGTCCAGACGCTGCAATTTTTAATCCTGCAATTTCTCCTTTAATTTTTACCATATATAGGTTATTTTCAAGCAACTGCTTGATCTTGTTTGAAATCTCTGAGACAGAAAATTCAATCGGTGTTGTATTATTAGTTAAATAATCAGCTGGCATGACATGTGATCAAGAATATTTTTTATTTAGAATAATTTAAATGCGCCCTTTTTGCAAACCATTCATAATATTTTGTGCTGCCATATTTACTGTAGCTATTACTTTTGCTAACGACAACAAAAGTAATGCACCCGTTTTGATGCAGGCTGACCTAGTACATTATGATGCTAATAGTGATGTAATGATTGCACAAGGTAATGTTGTAATTACCATGGATGGTCACACTTTATACGCAGATACTGTTCATTATGACATTAAACAAGATATTGTCTTTGCAGAAGAGAATGTCAAAGTAGTAAATCAATCAGGTGATGTGATGTTCGGGCACACGGCTGTTTTAAAGGATAAGTTCAAATATGCGATAATCCAAGAGTTTGCAGCTCATCTTGAGAATAATGCAACTGTTGTCGCCAGAATTGCAAAGAGATTAGGTAAGGAACATTTTTTATTAGAAAAAGCAGTGTTTTCTCCATGTGTAACTAATTGTGGTAAAAACCCAATTTGGCAAATTCGATCAAAATCAACCAAAATCAATTATGAAAATGAAACTGTTGTTCATAAACATTCATTTTTTGAAATTTACGGAGTACCAGTATTTTATACCCCATATTTCATGCATCCAACTCCAAATGCTCAAGCGAGATCAGGAATTCTAGTACCAGAAATCGAGAATAACAGCTTTGTGATACCATTATATTGGCGAATAAAACAAAATATTGATTTTACATTAAGACCCAGGATAGCAAAGGATTACCATATATTTGACGGTGAATTTAGGCACAAAATAGAATCAGGTGAATATAGTATCAACGGCAGCTATGGTGATTCTCTTAATTATAGTAAAAAACAACATAAAAAATTTATTGTACAAGATACAAAATCTAAGGGAAGTTACCTATTTGCCAAAGGTAAATTTGCAGTTGATAAAATAAATTTTGGCTTTAATTATAAGCATGCGTCTGATAAGGCCTATCTTGCTAATTATAATAAAATGTATAATTCTTATTTAGCCTCTAAAATTTATGCAAATACGATCAATAAGCGCAATTATTTTTCATTAGAAAGTTTATATTACCAAGATTTGAGGGTTAGAAAGAAAAAACAACCTTTACCGTTTATATTACCTTACATCAGAGTGCAGCAAGTTTTCCCGATTAATAATGATGAATCAATTTTGTTCAATGTCAGAAATAATACTACTGTTTATACAGATTTAACCAATTTACAATTAGCCAGAACAGCTCTTGATTTAGAATTGATGGCAAATATATTTTCAAAAAATGGTCATATGTTTACCTATACATTGTCAAATAGAAGTGACCTTTATTGGGTAAATTACGGTGATCAAATGAGCCAAGCTGGTCAACAAAAAATCTTGTCTAGAAACATACCGGAATTTAGTGTTTTATGGAGATACCCCCTGGGGAAATCAATAAGTGATAAATCAACTATTAAGATAGAACCTACGACAAAACTAACTATTGGCCAAAAGTTTGAGAAGAAATTAGATAAATTTACTTTCATTGATACCAATAAAGTGGAACTATCTGAAAATAATATATTCCATTCAAATAAATTCGGCGGTGTAGATTTTCATGAATATGGATCGCGCTTTAGCTACGGCATAAATTCTACCTTGATGTCTACATATCTTTATATTGATACTTTCTTAGGACAAGAATTGAATAAAAACAACGTCAGCACCAAAGGGAATTCAGAATATATAGGAAGTGCTTCTATAACTTTAATGGATAATTTGGAGCTATTTTACAGTTTTCGTAAGGATAAAAAATTTACCCCTATAAAAAATGAAATTGCCTCATCCATTTCATTGGGAGATTTAAAAGTCACAACGGCGTGGACTAAATTAAGTAACATAGGTCAATATTTTGCCCAGGATCGATCATATATTAAACAAAATAAAGTCTCCCAATTAAATTGGGAGATTGATTATCAACTGATGCAAAATCTTGCTTTAGGATACGAAACAAAAATTGATATAACCAATAAGCCTAGAACTTTAATTCAAACTATCCGGATGACTTACTTATTTGACTGTGTTAGAATAAGCGGCGAGATAATGGATACCTACATGCATGATAGTGTGCGTGGTGTTAAGAAGCTTAGATCACAAAGCTTTGCTATCAGATTGAAAGCTATTAATATGTAATCAACTAATAAGAATATTATGATCAAAAAATTAATTAGTGTGTGTTTATTAATATACACAACTCACAGTTTAGCCACTTTACCTAATATTGTTGCCTTGGTAAATGATGACCCAATCACTAAATATGATTTTGAGTCCAGAAAAAATATGGTGGTTTCTTTAAACGATATAGATATTAGTGATAGCTCGATTGAGTTCTCACTAAATAAGCATATTGTAAATTTGTTGATAGAGGAGCAATTACTACACCAATACGCTGAAAAGAACGGTGAAGAGGTCACTAATGAACAAATAGATGATGCTATCAGGGATATTGAAAAAAGAAATAATATGCCTCACGGCCATATGAAAACTGTATTCAAAGAACGTAATATAGAAATAGCTAGCTTTAGAGCTCAACTTGCTGGAGAAATCATTAAAAATAATATTATTAATAAATTATCAGATACAATTTCTGTATCACCATCAGAGATAGATGTGGCCATTATCAACACCTCAAAACCCAAGTTTAATGTAGAAGTATGGAGTTTTACCTCAAGAAATAATGACCTTAATGCCCACAAATTAATGCAAAATTTAAAAAAGAAACTGTTTAATTGTAATACAATAAATGAAAAATTATATGAGGGTTTTGCGGATGCAGAAAAATTTGATCGTAGTTTAGAAAAAATGCCCATCTCAACTCAATCGATAATCCATGACACAAAAGTGGGGGATACAAGTAGTATATATCAAGAAGATGGTCGTTTCAAAATAGTACTAGTATGTAAAAAAGAGCTTGCTACAGCATCACAGGATGTCAGTCACTTGAAAAGTTTCTTATCTCATAAAAAAGTTTCACAAAAAGCAGCGAAGTTTTTTAAAGATCTAAAATCAAGTGCTTATACTAAAATAATGATTCCATATTGATTAGCTTATGCTGCTATCTATTGCCAGGCTCGCTAAAAAACACGGTATTGAACCTATTAAAAAATATGGTCAAAATTTTATATTCGATGAAACACTTTGTGATAAAATAGTCGAACATTCCGGTGTTAATAATGCCTCCAACATACTAGAAATAGGTCCAGGGCCTGCAGGTCTTACACGTTCATTACTAAAAATTAATCCTCATAGTTTATGTGTTATAGAAACAGATGCGAGATGTTTACCTTTATTGGAGGAAATCAAACAATCTTATTCTGTTTTGGATATCAGGTATGCTGACGCCCTTAAAATATTGTTGCCGCAGGTAAATGAAGAGAAAATAGATATTGTAGCGAACCTACCTTACAATATAGGTAACCAGCTTCTCATTAATTGGCTTTATCAACTTGAAAATGTACAAAGCATGACATTAATGTTACAAAGGGAGGTGGTAGACCGTATTGTATCAAACCATGGTAACAAAATATATGGTAGATTATCAGTTCTTTGTCAGATCTTGTGTGACGTAACAAAATGTTTTGATGTTAGCCCCCAGGCTTTTTACCCAAAACCTAAAATATGGTCAAGTGTACTACATTTAAAGCCAAAATTAATACTACCTTCTGTTGATATAAGAACAAAATTAGAGCAGATAACACAACATGCTTTCTCTGGTAGAAGAAAAATGATAAAATCTTCTATGAAACAAATAATTCCAAATATACAGGATGTGCTAAAACATTTGTCTATTGATGATCAATTAAGAGCAGAAAATTTATCACCACAAGATTACTTAAAAATCGCTCAAAATATTACAGCAAACGTGTGATTTTTAGCTGTTTGGTTTAGAATCAATTGATGTGTATTGCATTTTGTAACATAAAATACGGTCTCATATGAAAAGATATTTTTCTAATTTTATAGCACTTGATATAGGTAGCAGCAAAATTTCGGCGATTGCAGCTCACATCACCAAACAAGGTTCTGCTCAAATTAACACGCAAATACTACAACATTCTAGTGGCTTTAATTCTGGATTGATTACAAATATGGAGTCAGCAGAAAATAGCATAATTAATACTATTTATGCACTAGAGAAAGATTGTGAAAAAAGTATCAAGGAAGTCGCTATTTCACTTTCTGGTGCAAGCACTGCCTCCTATTATGTTAAACACAGCATTAAAATTGGCAATCAAGCCATTACATCTCAAGATATACAAAAATTAATTAATAAAGCATTATTAGAATTTAATGTCAATGATCAAGAAATTATTCATTATTTTCCTATAGAATTTAAGTTAGATGGAAGGCAAATAGTGGAAAATCCAGTTTCTCTACATGCACAAGAATTATCTTGCCAGCTACATATTGTCGCTGCTAATAGCTCCATGATTCTTAACTTAACAAAATGTTTAGCTAAATGTCATGTTGAAGTGAGTGAGATATTGTTAGCCATATACGCTTCTGGGCTTGCAGTATTGTCGCAAGATGAAATGAAACTAGGCTCTATTGTTATTGATATTGGTGCAAATACAGCAAGTTATGGTATTTTTCTAGATAATAATTTAGTCTATTCTGGTTACGTTCCGTCTGGTGGCAAAAGTATTACAACTGAAATTGCAAAAGTGTTTTCAATTAGTCTTAAGGAGGCAGAAAAGCTAAAGATTTTGTATGGTAACGCCAACCCAAACTTACTGTTAAGAGACTCAGTCATAAAATTAGAAAATAATGAACAAACGATAACATCTGCTCAATTAATTGCTGTCATTCATCCCCAAATAAAAGACCTATTACTTAAAATCAAACAACAATGTGATAGCATTGCTATGGATCATTTGTTGTCACAACAAGTTGTAATCACTGGTGGTGGGGCAGCTCTTGAAGGAACCAAGAGTTTAGCAACAGATATTTTTCAGAAGCAAATCAGATTAGCCAAACCAGCCTTTATTCCTGGTACAACAGAAAATTATAATCCTTATGCAAATACAACTATTATTGGCATGATTCAGTATAAATTATTGCGTTTTAGAAATAATACTTTTAAATCAGATCAGTATCATGATGCTGGTTGGTTGAAAAGGACATTTCTATGGCTAAAAGAAAATATATAACAATTTATAGAATAGTTGTTGCTACTATTATATGTATAGCATCGTTAATAACCTATGCGGGTGCAGGCCAACCTAAGCCAGGAGAATATAAGTTTTATTTAAGTTATAATTTTGTTAATAAACCTTCTATCAAGAATCGTAATGTACGTGCAGCATATTTTATTAAGGCACAAAATGCCATCGCTCTACTAAAGGAAAGAAGTAAGATAATTAACAATACTATACACGAGTTAAACAGGGCTTTATTGAATTCAGAAATCAGGGAATTAGAAGAGATAGAACGTTTAATTCTAGAGCTTGAGCAGGAAGCAATTGAATTAGCCAGCTTTAGTGATCATAATGCGACGTATTTTGAAGTAGAGTACGGTCTAAATAATCTAGAAAGTGTTGGGGGCAAGATGAGTTATAAAACCGACATATTTGCAGATTATAGATCAAGAAGGCAAACCTCACATATGAATGGCAAGGATATTTCTCTTTATTATAAATATAAATTTTATCAAGCTGGTAAAATAACTGCATTGATACAACCAAGAATCTACTCATCTATGTACAATAACAAAATAAGTAATCAATATTGCGATATATCTTTATTATTAAGTTATATAAGGGAGAAGAAAAATTATGATGTTATTTATGAGCTCAGCATGACTATGCGTAATTATTTTGGTAGAAATGCACGTAATAATATTGGTTATGTGGTTACAACACAAGAAATGATTAAGACTTCTCAAGGTTTCATAATAAGCAATTTTACTGAGTATGAAAAAGCAAAATTCACTAATATGTTGTACAGAAGTACTATATATAATCAAATTTCAGTTGCAAAAGAATTGCATTTAGGTAATCTAAGAGTGTGCGGCCCAACTCTTCAAGTTGGATATTTTTGGAAGGGAAGCCTAGTAAATCGCCTTTATACATTATCTGGTCCTGTTGTTTCTTTATGGTTTACCCTATAAGCACTATTAAGAATTCTTTGAATAACATATTGAAAATACAGGTTATTTTTAACGACTTGGAGAATTTAAGTAAATTAAAGAATAACCAGCTTATTAGTATCTTAGTGAGTGACTACAATGTTCCTATCATTTTTTGTCAGCAGGACGAAATTGTTGCAATAAATGAGCAGAGAATCTCTGAATATTATCAGAATGGTTATTTTTTCTTTCAAAATAAGGAAGGTAATACATGTTTAGCAATTAACAGAATTTCTAATGTTTTACAGCAAAAAATAGAATCTTTAGGCAATATAGATTGTTACTTGGTTATGTATGAAGATTTCAATCAAATATTGCAAAGTAGTTTTGCTCACTTTAACAAAAAACAGGCCGTACAATATCTATCTGATAACACTGATCATCTATCCGCTAGAAATATAGATTACATTAAGGCATTATGTGGTTTTTTAGTGATTTTTTTTATGACAATCATTTCTTCTATTTATTGTTTTAATATTATAAATAACTTATTGTATATAGTACAAAATGTATTAAAACTTGTTTTATTTCAACAGGGACTATCTAGAAAGGTCAGTTCGTATGCCGCAATAGAGCTTGAAGATTTACCAATTTATTCCGTACTTATTCCCTTGTATAAAGAAGAATTAAAGGTCAACTCCATACTTGCAGCAATGGCAAACCTGAATTATCCTAAACATAAACTGGATGTAAAATTGATCTTAGAAGCCGATGATCTAGTTACCATACGGTCTCTCGTATATTTAACCATTCCAGATTATATTCAAATCATTAAAGTACCCTATAGTTTACCCAGAACTAAACCTAAGGCACTAAATTATGCCATGTCATTTGTTTATGGCCAATATCTTACTATTTATGATGCGGAAGATGAACCAGATCCAGATCAGTTAATCAAAGCGATTGCAGCGTTTAGACAATTACCTCAGGAATATGCCTGCGTACAAGCAAAATTAAATTTTTATAACGCTAAAGAAAATTTGTTAACACGACTATTTAGCATAGAATATAGTATTTGGTTTAATTATGTATTAGAAGGATTAAGCCGGTTAAATTTACCTATTACGCTTGGCGGGACAAGTAATCATTTTAAAGTAGCGCTACTTAATAAAGTAGGTCGTTGGGATGCTTACAACGTCACAGAAGATGCAGAATTAGGTGTTCGTTTACATTTTGCAGGTTATAAGGTATTCATGATAGATTCTACTACCCTAGAAGAAGCACCAAATAAGCTAACCACCTGGTTGAACCAAAGAACCAGATGGATCAAAGGTTATCTCCAGACTGTATGCGTATTTATGAAGACTAAACAACATCGCGATGTTAATACAGTAGCAATGAGCATAGTCTATATTTTGCTCGGATTATCTACATATAGCTTTCTTTTGCTGCCTTGGTTATTATTAGTAATATGGTACTGTAATGTTGATTACTATATACAATATTTGTGGCTAACTAATAGCTTTTGTGCCATTAGTTACATGTATGCTATGGCCTATATAATAATATCTGACGATAACTCGCCAACACGTATTCGTTCTATATTGGACTTATTAGCGTTCCTGATTTGGCCCATGTATTTTATTTTGCATACATTAGCGAGTTATAAAGCTATTTGGGAACTTGTTATATCGCCATTTAAATGGAATAAAACACCGCACGGTAACATAGATTTATGGAAAATTTAATGTTATAAGATTATGTGTACATAGATATAGTCAAATGTCTACCTTGTTATGCCAAGTATGCAACAAAAAATAGCCTTGTTAGGTTAGCATATCGAATACTAACAAAAAATGACTATAATTTGTACGATAAAAGTAATACTATTGACGATTATTATCAACTGATTGCTAATTAAGATTAAAGAATTTAATGGAATCACAATCTGAATCATTACGGGAGCATATTAGATCTGGAGAGTATTTTGCTAATGCTCAAGAGTGGTACAAAAGTAAATATATTAATCCCTTGTCTCAAAGATCTTTTTTACTGATCCTAACTACAATAGTTTGTATCTTATTCTTGGGAAGCGTAATTAGCGTTCGACATTTATTGCCGATAAAAACAAAAATTCAATATGCTATCAATACAGAAACCAATGCGAACCAGTCCACTCAAATCATAAAAGCAGAGAAAATATCAGACAATCCCTTATTATCTATAGCAGATATAATGATTAGACATTACGTTGTAAAACGTGAAAATTATGACTATTCAGATCTACAGAAGCAGTTTGTTTATGTGCACAATAATTCAACAAGACTTGTGTATAACAAATTTTTTAAGTTTATGAATATAGATAATCCAAATTCCCCTATCATGCGTTATCAAAAAGCTGCCACGCGTATTACTAAAATTATTTCAACAACTTACCATGGCAATAATAAGGGTATAGTAAAATTTAGGGCGGTAAGCAAGAATATTGCAGGTGACATTTTAGAAGATACTACTTGGCAGGCTGAAATAGATTTTGAAAGTGATCCACCTAGTACAAATTTACCTGATGCAGCAAAGTTCAATTTTGTTGTTACTAATTATTCCCTACAATTGTTAAAAACTAACACGAGCCAATAAGCTATGAAAAAAATTACCCTTTTTATAATCTTATGTCTGCTGCCTGTCTCGGCTCTTGCTATTAGAGAATCAAGACCAACACCCATAGATAGCCGGATCAGAGTAATGGTATATAATCCAAACGACGTGTTTAAATTTACTGGCTATTATGGTTATCAGGCTAGTATTGAATTCGCCAAGACTGAGCAGGTGGTTAGTATTTCCATGGGCGATACTACTGCTTGGCAAGTGGTACCAGCCGGTTATAGAGTCTTTATTAAACCTATGGAATTAGAGGCTACTACTAATATGACTTTAATTACAGATAAAAGAACATATTTTTTTGAGTTATATGCTGAAGAGACAAAGGACATACGAGACCCAGGGATGGTATTTAACGTCAAATTCATCTATCCCGATGAACAGCAAGCAAGAGGAGGATCATGTACAGACCTTCTCAGGACGCTCTAGTGGTCCAGACCTAAACAGACCAGAGAATCTAAATTTCTTGTATTCGATCAGCGGAAATGAAGAAATTGCTCCCATCAAAATTTTTGATGATGGGGAATTCACCTATTTACAATTCAGAGATAAAAATAATGAAATTCCAGCAATTCTTGCTGTTGATGACGAGTTAAGAGAGTCTATGGTTAATTTTCGTTTAGACCCTGTAGATAATAATTTAGTAGTAGTAGAGCAAGTATTTAAAAAGCTTACATTACGGGCAGGTAAAAAAATAGTCTGCATATTTAATGAAGCTTATCGACCGTTCTAAGGTTTCTGCCAAATACTGCAGCATTAAACTCAAGAGAGATTAATGCTGCACTTTTTTGCAAATCCTTGTGGATGAATCAGGTTTTTGCTAAATCACTCATTACACATAACCTGAGTTTATATAATATTCATAGAATTCAGTTTACCAATTTCATACATCTTGTTTTAAAATTGATTATCCTGTTTTTTTGCAGTAGATTATAGCTTATTCCTAATTCACTATAACAGCATAATGATACGAATAAGCCAATTAATGATAAAAAGTGCTCTACAAAACCTATCCGCTATCTTAATAAGCTATCTACTTTTGTCTATATTAACAACGATAAATGTTATTGCTTCACCGAACGATAATCATATTAAGTTAATGGAAGACATTGTGCAAATACATGATACAGGAGGATTCGACAACGATCCGGTAGCAAAACAATATGCGGCAGATATAAAAAAAGGCTATAACGAGATGCAAGAATATGAAAGAAAACGCAACGAACGATTATTAGAGCTAGAAATACATAAGGAGGTAATGCGTTCTGCAAAATCCTCACCAGAGAAAGATATGTACCCTGAGCTTGAACAAGAAATTATGAAACAATATGGAATATCACAAACCAAAGCACATAATATGATAGAAGAGCATGATCCAAGAGTTGATCAAGTATGGAATATGCTGGTACAAAAATACTACGCAGCAGCTTATAAGGAAGCAAAAATAAAAGTCACTAATAGGTCTATAAGTAGGGAGCACTAAATATAATGCTGTTTCCTTCTTTTTTTGTTCTGGCTATGCGTTCACAATTTAGATAGTTCCAGCAATTACAATATCATGTAGTTGTTTAAAATTGGAGAAATTTTTTCTGTTTTATTTTAGTTTTAAAAACTATCATGTAATTGATTCTAATTGATATGTTAGTCGATTTAGTTTAAAGTATCCTTTAGATAATGATTAACAAATAGTGCATGATGCTTGCAAATAGTGAATTTCTAACCCAGTATTTTCCAATAGTTATATTTTTTGGTATTGCTGCAGTATTATCGTTGGTAGTGGTATTGTTACCTAAAATTTTAGCGACGGAAAAACCTAATAAAGATAAATTATCAAGCTACGAATGTGGTTTTGATGCTTTTGGTGACGCCAGAGGGAAGTTTGATATTCGGTTTTACCTTGTGGCAATTTTATTTATTATCTTTGATCTAGAGGTTGCTTTTTTAATACCATGGGCTATTAATCTTAAAGCTATAGGAGCTTTTGGTTTTTGGTCAATGATGGTATTTTTATTAGTGTTAACAGTAGGTTTTATCTACGAATGGAAAAAAGGTGCTCTCGAATGGGAGTAAAAAACATCTATGACAAAAAAAATAATAAATCAAGATGATTTCTTCGATCAAGAATTATCTAATCGCGGTTATGTATTAACAAAGGTAGATGATCTAATTGGTTGGGCGAGGTCTAATTCTCTTTGGCCGATGACTTTTGGTTTGGCCTGTTGCGCAGTTGAGATGATGCAAGCTGCCTCTAGTCGATATGATATGGATCGTTTTGGTTTTTTATTCAGGCCTAGTCCCCGCCAGGCAGATTTAATGATTGTGGCTGGGACATTAACTAATAAGATGGCTCCTGCGATGCGAAGAGTCTATGATCAAATGGCCGAGCCTAAATATGTTATTTCAATGGGTAGTTGTGCCAATGGTGGCGGATATTATCATTATTCTTATTCGGTAGTTCGAGGATGTGATAGGATAGTACCAGTAGATGTATACGTGCCTGGTTGTCCACCGACAGCCGAAGCTCTAATTTATGGCTTAATGCAACTGCAACGTAAAATAAAAAGAACGAGTAGATTTAAAGGATAAGGTTAGATTAGATAGTTATGCAGTTTAAGAACATTATTGATGAATTTATAGATGCTAATAATCTGAATGTTTCATCGATTTCAGTAGCGGGTTTTACTGCATATAAGGTAAATGATAACAGTATTAACCAATTATTAAGTTTTGTAAAAGAAGATAAGAAACTAAGATTCACTATACTGACAGATTTATTTGCTGCAGATTTTCTAGATCGTGCAAATAGATTTGAGGTTGTGTATAGTCTGCTGAGCCTACAATTAAATCAAAGATTACTATTTAAAATAGAATTAGCAGAAAATAAGACAACCCTATCAACTGCCAATATTTTCAGTGCATCTTGCTGGTATGAAAGAGAAATTTTTGACATGTATGGTATAGAATTCGAAAACTGTCCCGATATGCGCAGAATATTGACAGATTATAGCTTCGTTGGTCATCCATTGAGAAAGGATTTTCCGTTAACTGGTCATGTTCAAGTACGATATGATGATAAACTTGAGAAAGTGATTTACGAACCAGTAAATCTTGAACAAGAATTTAGGGATTTTGATTTTACTTCACCTTGGCGTGGTCCAGAGGGTTATAAATTACCTGGTGATGAAAAAGCAACAAAGTAAATATTAGATTGATCTGCAATGAAAGAAAATAAAACTGATAATATAAAACAAAAAACTACAACCATTAATTTTGGCCCACAACATCCGGCGGCGCATGGTGTTTTACGTTTAATATTAGAGATGGATGGCGAGGTAATAAATAAATCTGATCCACATATTGGTTTATTACATAGGGGAACAGAGAAACTTATTGAGCATAAAACTTATACTCAAGCATTGCCCTATTTTGATCGGTTAGATTATGTTTCACCTATGTGTCAGGAACATGCATACTCAATGGCCGTTGAGCAGCTGTTAGGTTGTACAGTGCCAAAACGTGCGCAATATATTAGAGTATTGTTTTCTGAGCTAACAAGAATATTAAATCATACCATGAATCTTGGTACGCAGGCAGTAGATTTAGGTGCCACTACACCTTTATTATGGCTGTTTGAAGAGCGGGAAAAAATCATGGAATTTTATGAGAGAGTATCAGGATCTAGGATGCATTCTAATTATATTCGTCCTGGAGGAGTGTCTGCAGATTTGCCAGATGGGCTATTAGAAGATATAGATGTTTTTAATAAACAATTTTTAGCTGTTCTAGCGGATACAGAAACTCTGCTAACCAATAATCGAATATGGAAACAACGGTTAGTTGGTATAGGAGTAGTAAGCCAAAAACAAGCCATGGATTGGGGGTTTTCTGGTCCTATGCTTAGGGGGTCTGGTATTGAATGGGATTTAAGAAAGAGTAATCCTTATGCCGTATATGACCAAATGGAATTTAGTGTGCCTATTGGCAAGCACGGTGATTGCTATGATCGCTACTTAGTCAGAGTGGAGGAAATGTACCAATCTGTTAAAATTATTGATCAATGTATTAATAAAATGCCTAAAGGTGAGGTCAAATCCTTAGATGTCAAAATCTCCCCACCTAGCCGAAAAGAAATGAAAGAATCAATGGAAGCTATGATTAATCATTTTAAACTATATACGGAAGGGTACAACGTGCCTGCAGGTGAATCATATGGATTAGTAGAGGCGCCAAAGGGAGAATTTGGCGTATATCTTTACTCTGATGGCTCGAATAAACCGCATAGATGTAGAATCAAAGCACCAGGCTTTGCCCATCTGCAGGGGCTTGATTTTATGGCGCGTGGCCATTTGATGGCAGATGTTGTGTCAATCATTTCTAGTCTTGATATTGTATTTGGGGAGGTAGATCGATGAAAAAGGCACAAGATAGTTTCACCTTTAATGATAAGAATGCACTGCAGGCTCAGGAAATTATTGCAAAGTACCCAGAGGGTCAACAACGAAGCGCTATCTTACCATTGCTTGACCTAGCTCAAAGACAAAATAATGGCTGGTTATCAACAGCTGCAATGGAATATGTAGCAACGATGCTTTCTCTACCTTTTATACGAGCTCATGAAATCGCAACTTTTTATAGCATGTTTAATTTAAAACCTGTAGGTAAGTATCACATCCAAGTATGTGGTACCACGCCATGCTGGCTTAGAGGTTCTCACGATATTATGAAATATTGTCAGCAGCATGCTAACACAACAAAAGGAGACATTTCCGAGGATGGTTTATTTTCTATCTCAGAAGTAGAATGCCTGGGAGCGTGCCGAAATGCTCCAGTAGTACAAATTAATGATGATTTTTATGAAGATTTAGATGAACAGAAAGTTAAAGACATTATCAAAACATTAAAAGAAAAGATTTAATCATGATCTCTGACAAGGACAAAATTTTTAATAACATACATGGTAATGGGCCAGTTGATATAAAAGCCGCTATGCAGCGGGGTGACTGGGATAATACAAAAAAACTAATAAAACAAGGTCGTGATTCTATTGTAGAGCAAGTTAAAGCATCGGGATTGCGTGGTCGTGGTGGGGCTGGCTTTTCTACCGGTATGAAATGGTCATTTATGCCAAAAAATCATCCCAAACCATCTTACTTAGTAGTTAATGCAGATGAATCCGAACCTGGTACATGTAAGGATAGAGATATTTTAAGGTACGAGCCTCATAAATTGATAGAGGGCTGTGTTATAGGGTGCGTAGGCATTGGCGCACATAAATGTTATATTTATATTCGGGGCGAATTCTATAACGAAGCTGTAGCTGTGCAAAAAGCAATCGACGAAGCATATGCGGCAAAGTTGATTGGTAAGAATGCTTGTGGTTCTGGCTATGATATAGATATTTACTTACATAGAGGGGCTGGGGCCTATATTTGCGGTGAAGAAACTGCACTGCTAGAAAGTTTAGAGGGTAAAAAGGGGCAACCACGTTTAAAACCACCATTCCCTGCTGGTTATGGTTTATATGGCTGCCCAACCACGATTAACAATGTTGAATCAATTGCAGTTATCCCAACAATTTTACGTCGTGGGGCTGATTGGTTTGCAGGTCTTGGTAAGCCTAATAATACGGGTAGTAAGTTATTTTGCATATCAGGTCATGTTAACAAACCCTGTAATGTCGAGGAGGAAATGGGTATTCCTTTAAAAGATTTGATTGAACAACATGCTGGTGGTATTCGTGGAGGGTGGGATAATTTAAAAGCTATTATCCCAGGCGGCTCATCAGTTCCAATGATACCAAAAGATATATGCGCAACTGTGACTATGGATTTTGATTCCTTGCGTAGTGTTGGCTCAGGGCTTGGTACGGGAGGCTTAATTGTAATGGATCAATCAACAGATATTATTTATGCTATTGCAAGGTTAAGTAAGTTTTATATGCATGAATCATGCGGTCAATGTACACCATGCCGAGAGGGTACTGGCTGGATGTGGCGAGTCATGATGCGCCTTGTTAAAGGTCAGGCTCGAGTTGAGGAAATTGATGAGTTGCTAGATGTAACAAAACGAGTTGAGGGACACACTATTTGTGCGTTAGGTGATGCTGCAGCTTGGCCGATACAAGGATTAATAAGACATTTTCGTGATGAGATAGTGGAAAGGATTCAAGCTAATAAATGAATATAACAATGATAACAAAATATACTAAAATATTTTTTATACTTTTTTTTATCGTTGTAATTTTGGCATTAGTGATTGATTTATTTCTCTATAACAATGTAGAAATATTGGAGAAAAAAGAAACAGAATATGGCCCTGTATGGATCTTTGAGCGTCACGATAAAAGGTGCATGAGTTTTTTAGACCCTCAAACCAATATGGTTCAAAGTTGTTTTTTGCTTACCAACCCTAAATATTAGTGCATGGATACGCAAAATTATTTTTAAGTACTCTTTTTTTTGTAGACCATCCAAAAAGGATTCTGATAATTGGTTTAGGAGGTGGGAGCGTACAAAAAGCATTAAATAGATTATTACCTAATGCATATATCGATACGGTAGAGCTTAATCAAGATCTACCTGCTTTAGTGCAGCAATATTTTCATTATCAGGAAGATAAGCATAACAAAATTTTTATCCAAGATGGTATAGATTTTGTAAAAGAGGTCAAACCAGATCAATATGATATTATTTTGCTGGATGCCTTTGATAAAGATTATATTCCATCAGGATTTTTAACCGATGAGTTTATGCAAAATGTTAAAAATTTGCTAACACATAACGGCGTAATAGCCATAAATAGTTTTGCTAAAAGTAAGTTGGAGCAATTAGAGTCTAGCTTGTTTAAAAATAATTTTGGCGATTATTATAATATGCAAATGAATAATTCGCGTATCATGCTTGCAAGTAAGCATGGATTACCTGAGTTAGATCAAGTTCGTCACAGTACAATTTTATGGCATTACAGATTTGCAGAAATTGAGTGTGATGCAAACAGGATATTTCAATTAATTAAGAGTACCTCTCAACACCCTTAATATTATTTTTCTGGAAATATCTCATCAAATTGCAACGTTTTTTTTTATAAATCCGCACTAAGTTGTATTGTTTATCAAAAGCATTACCATAAATTTTGGGTAGATAACATGTATTATTGTTCCTGGTTAATAGACCCTCCTTTAATGAGGATAGTATAGAGTATAGAACTATTGCCGGATCTGAATTTGCAGCAGGTAGGCGGTGCTCTAGTCGTATAGGTTTTGAGTCCGGTATACGTATTAGCATCGTTCTATTATTTCCTCCCCAGGCAATATGTGTTGGTGCCATAAATTTAGCATCCAGGCGTTCATAGTCTTGAGCCGTAGGAAGGCATGAATCTATGTGTTGATCTAAAGTATTACATAGAATTTGGGCGCATTTTTCTATGTCATATTCCTGTATGAAATTTATATGTATATGCATACTACTGCCATAATCATTTTGAAAAGGTTTTGAGCTGAAATCAGCAAAACCACCAAGATCTATAGAAGTATTAATAATACCGCTCCTTATGTTAGCAATTTCTTTAGCTGCGGCCACTAAATTTGAACTATGAGGAATATTAATTTCAAATTGATTTTGACCTTTCTCTGTAATAATATTTAATCTTGTTTTATCGCTTAATATTTGCTTATCAATATTAGTTGATAAGTAAAATTCTAATTCACCGCCAACCACTGGTGTTAATTGCAATTCATCTTGAAAAGCATTCTGCAATTGTCTTAATTGATTGTATTTTTGATCGCTTTCTGTTAGCTTAATTTTGTTTTGAATAGTATGCGTGATCATGGAACTAGAATTAATACAAGATAAAGTTTACTGTAAAATTTATGATAAAACTTATAATGGTTCAAGCGGTATATATAGTTTACATAAATATTCAGATGCTGCCAAATTATTAGAAATAAAAAGCAATAGAGCAAGCATAAAAAGTAACTTAGGTGCAAAACATGTTGTATTTCTAAAACAAGTGCATGGTAATAAGGTAATTTGCGCTGATTCTATCGATTATACTCAACCATTAGAAGGTGATGCTCATATCACTACGCATAATAATATTGCTCTGGCAATTAATACAGCAGATTGTGTTCCTGTACTTTTTGCTAGTGAGGATGGGGCAGTTATAGGTGCCGCCCATTGCGGTTGGCGCAGTGTAAAAGCTGGTATTATTAATAATATGCAGGCTATGATGAAAATGAGGAATAGTCGCAATATTAAGGCTATAATAGGGCCTGCCATTGCTCAGGAGTCCTATGAAGTAGATATGAACTATTATAAAGAATTTATAAATATGAATGTTGAATATAAGGAGTTATTTATACCATCCAAGAACAAAAATCATTTTATGTTTGACCTTGTAGGTTTAGTAAAAAAGCAATTGTTGCAGTTAGGGATAGAAATTGTGCATATTATCAACGAGGATACGTATGTAATGCCAGAAAAATACCCAAGCTATAGGCGTGCTTCTCATCAAGGCAGGCAGCATACGCAGAACATATTATCAACGATTATAATCAAATAATGTTAGTAATATTTACTCCCAAATTATTCACCAAAATAACAACAATTTTATTACCGATAATCGCATTGTTATTTCCATGTACATTAATTACAGGTTTATACTTTGCCTTGTTTCAGTCCCCACCTGATTATCAACAGGGCGAAATGGTCAGAGTAATGTATGTTCACGTGCCAGCTGCTTGGATGAGTCTAGGCATATATAGTTTTATTGCCTTATGTAGTTTTTCAACTTTAGTATGGAAAACCAGATTATTGTATATTTTTGCTGTAGCCGCAGCTCCCATTGGTGCTGCATTTGCGTTGATTACACTGGTCACTGGATCCTTATGGGGCTATCCGGTGTGGGGCACTTGGTGGGTTTGGGATGCTCGCCTTACTTCTATGCTAATATTATTTTTATTATATATTAGCTACATGGCAATAGTGAATAACAGTTCTGATATGATGCGAGCTGAAAAACCCGCCTCTGTAATGGCTCTAATTGGTTTTATTAATATACCAATCGTGAAATTTTCAGTCAATATTTGGTATAGTTTGCATCAACCTGCTAGTGTATTAAGACTCGGAGGACCAACAATACATAGTTCTATGCTATTACCACTTGTCGTGATGTTTGCAAGTTTTATATTATATTTTATATTAATCTTCTTGCTAAGAATCCAAACTATTTTAAATGAGCAAAAAAACAGAGAAAGAGGAGTCAAGTGACCTACGTTGTAACTGATGAATGCATTAAATGTAAATACACAGATTGCGTCGAGGTATGTCCTGTAGACTGTTTCTACGAAGGAAAATTAATGCTAGTAATTAATCCAGATGAATGTATTGATTGCGGAGTGTGTGTGCCTGAATGTCCTATTGATGCGATCAAAGAAGAATCGCCTGATTTAATTAAATGGTTGGAAATTAATCGAGAATTTTCACAAAAATGGGATAATATCACTGTAAAAAAAGACCCGTTACCAGAGGCGGAACAGTTTAAAACAGAAAAAAAGAAATTTGAACAATATGTTAAGGAATTTTGAATATCAAATCGTTGTTCATGATCTAGCTTGCTTTTTTATACTCTTTCTACTGTTTGGATCTTGCATTTTGCTTAAACTATCCATACTCACCAAATAACTCTGGCAGATCAGCTTTTGATAATAATTCCGCAACTATTTTACGATTGTTTAATATGACAGTATCAAAGCTTATGCCCGACTCTTTTATCCAGATGGAAGCCATACTAGAAAATTTATTCCTGAACTTAATCTCTTTCGGATCAATATCAATGACAAATTTAAAAATTATACTTCATGGGGCTTTGTTGTAAGAAGTAGATTTAGCTATATTATATAAAAGCGCCTCTGTAAACTATAGAGCACCCCTTTCAACACATCTACATATTGTTTCTCTAAATCTCTTTTAAAGTATTTTTATTAACATAAAAAAAATACTTGCATTAGGGTATAAAAATATGATGTGCGCCGGGCATGGTGTAAGAGTTGGGGGTTAAAGTCCCCTATGGGCTGAATTAGAGCGGTCCATTAGCTGAGGCAAGGTTAACATCGTGAGGTGTTGGCTGAAGGAAGCTGAAGGCAAAGTAAGGCTGGAACGAAC
>JBGCEV010000021.1:0-43986 GCA_045106605.1 Rickettsiaceae bacterium
CTCCAAGCTATCGAATGGAAGTGGCACAAAATAAGAAAAAAACTCAACAAAAGGAGGCGTAAAATGACTTAAAAAAATTTTTGTAAAAACCGGCAAATATAATAGGCGCAAACCGGTAATTATAGTTGACGTTATACAATAATTTATTATGATCCATTCAACTACCGCACTTCCCATATTTTTGCCTTGTTTCCTAATGCAAAAGCAGGAAGAAAAGATATAGATTCAGTTGCACAAAAGCTGTACGCTATGTACAAGTCTTATGACTGGTTGCAAAAGAATATGAAGGGCATCGTCAAGTTAGGTAGCGGATAAATTATTGAGATTGTCAAAAGGAGATAATTATCTATAAAATAGTCAGCTCAATTAGCAACTCATCACTCAATTTCTTATGAATATACTAAGGCTCCTAAAAGACATCGCTTTCCAGTCAGTACCATTAGTCATATTATATGGTTGTACCATAATTTGCTCATAGTTTTCATGAAGTGATTAGAAAAAGAGAGTGTACGCCTAAGGATAAATAGCATTTAGATGAGATGACTATTAAAATCCATAGTGAATATTGTATACTATGAAGAGCAGTTGATGCAAATGGTTACGAGCTAGAAGTCTTATTACAAAAGCGTCGTAATAAGAAATCAGCTATTCTCTTTTTAACGAGATTACTCGGCAAGTATCCCATGCCAACAGTTATTATTACTGACAAACTAAGAAGTTATATCAAACCAATATGTCTTATTGTGTCCCAAGACTAGACCATCGTTCTCTTAAGGGGTTAAATAATCGAGTTGAGAATGCACATTAACCCACTCGGCGCAAAGAGAAGAAAATACTGATAAACTTTAAATCTCCTCAAAGAATCCAAAAACCTTATCATTGATGGGTAAGGTATGCAATATATTTGCCGTTGATGTCGAACGATACACAAAATTCTTCCAAGAACAGAGAGCAGCATTTGCCGTGGCTAAGCCCATTTGGAATGAGGTCGCCCAAAGACTTCTTGTTGCCTAAAATTCAAAAATAAGGACTTTCTGTAGACTTTTTTACTTAACTTGACGATGTGCTATTATTATCTCTTATGCACAGCTGCGCTTCTTTGCCTTTTAGCTGACGGTTGTTCTGGCATGGTTTTTGCCTCCTGTTTACGTTTATTGATGTTTAAACCTATTTTTTTAGCTTGAGATTGAACTTGTGCTAGTATGATATCCTTTGTTTGCCCCTTATCATAACCATGCCAGGCGTCTTTAACATAAGAAACTATTTTTTGTATAAAATTTTTCTTTGAACTATTGGGCTCTTTTGCCTCCGCGCGTTGATTTACTAAATCTTTAGAAAATCTTTCTATATACCCTTTAGGTAGATCAACAAATTTTTCTAAGCCCATAGTCATATTATTGGCTATGTTCTGCTTATCACTATTAGTAATATGTTTTCCTTTTTCTTTTAAAGCATTAAGTTGCTTATCAACTTTATTTAATAGGCTTTCAGCTAATGTTTCTTGTGTAAAATTGAGTTGTTTTAAATTTTGCACCTCTATTTTATTTATCTCCGAGGGGTTTAAAGATAGTACTTTGTCTATTTCTGTTTTTATCGCTTGTTGATACAATTTATTTTGACCGCTAAGTTCCATCATACTATTCGAAAAGTCATGATATTTGTCTAATGCCTCTTGTGCAGATATAGGTGGAACAGTTGTTTCTATGGTTTCTAACTGATTAATGATATTAGTACCATTCACCCCTTTACCAACAACATCTATAACAATTTGGGGATCAAGGTTTACTGCACCTAATTGCCCGAGCTTAGTTGAGATAGTAGCCGCCATATAATTTTCTGACTTGAAATTAGTATGAACTGTGTCACGTATTATACCATCATAGGCTTCATGATGACAATCAAATGTTATTTTTTGCCCGCCAACATAAGAAAGGTTGTTATTTTTATCTATTACAATTTTTGACACATTACCATTCCTATTCATACACGTCTCAGGATCATCATTAACCTGTAAGAGCAAGGAACCAAAACCTGTCATCCCACCGGAGATACTACCTTGATAGGACGTTGCTAGTATATATTCTGTCTGTTCTGGAGATAATTTATATTTATCACATAGTAAGTCATGCATATTATCATAATTTACTACATGACTTTGTCCATATTGCAGTTTTATTTCCTGCACTAAATCTGTTATTCCTTGATCAGTTTCAATATAAAATAGAGAGCTACGATTTATATCCTTGTTAAAACTCTCTCGAATGCCGGCACTATTCATTTGTATTGATCCGTCATCCATGTTACAAAGAGGATCATACTTTGGATCAAAGAAGGTTAGTTTTTTAGTTTGCTATCTGACTGTAGTTCTACATCTTCTATATTAAAACTATGTGATTTCATGATTTTTGTAAAATAATTAATTTAAACCTGTTAACTCAAATCAAGTCTGACATCAATTATAGTATATGTAAAGCATTAGACTGGTTTTATGCTTATTAATAACGCTATGTTAACCCGAACTGTGTTTAAGAATTAAGTGCTACAAACTGATCCAGAGATGGTTTTTATCTGCGCGAATTTGATAATTAAAAGTAAAAAAGTCTACAAATAAGTTCAGATTATTGATATCTGTAGTTGAATAGAGTTCAATTAAATCAGTACGTTGAGTACGCTCTACGTTAACGTTTAGGTGCGGTACAGATGGTTTAACTGGACGAAGTTTTATACCAAATTCCATTAGGCTTTCTTGCACACAACCCCACTTAATTGCCTACATAAATCCTTGAATCCCTACTTTATATTGTATATGCGCCCTTTCGAAAAGAGTGCAGGCCTTGTCCTGTCTTGGTGTAAATTTCAATTATTTGAATATATTCAAGTGGTAGCGAGGGAGGGACTTGAACCCCCGACACGCGGATTATGATTCCGCTGCTCTAACCAGCTGAGCTACCCCGCCCAAAGATTACAATGGAACTATTTAATAACAAGATAAAGTCAAAAACAGTTCCATATAATTTAGTAATCAATAAAATATTAACGCTTAGAGAATTGTGCCAGTTTACGTGCTTTACGTCTACCATATTTCTTACGTTCTACTACGCGTGAATCTCTTGTGAGGAAGCCACCTTGACGAAGTGCTACGTGATAATCCTCAGAAATACAGTCAAGAGCTCTTGCTATACCATTAACGATAGCACCTGCCTGGCCCGTAGTACCTCCACCTTTAGTAGTACAAAAGACATCAAACATACCATCTGTATTAGTTGCTATAAAAGGTTGAGTGATCTCTTTTCTATATGTTTCACGAGGGAAATAGGCAGTAACATCTTTATTATTGACAGTAACCTGACCTTTACCTGGCTTAACCCAAACTCGTGCGACAGAGTTTTTTCTGTGACCAGTTCCGTAACCGCCGCCACCTGCTATAGATTTTCTAGATTTGCATTGAACAATGACGTTTTTTATCTCTACTTTTTTCGCTTCTTGAGATTTAACAGTGATCTCTTCCAGTGTTGGTACTTCCATTACAATTACTTTTTATTTTTAGAATTTTTACTCGCTAAATCAAAAACTTCAGGTTTCTGAGCTGTATGAGGGTGTTCACTATCTGCATACACATAAAGGTTGCTAAATTGCTGAGAGCCCATTTTATTGCGGCTAATCATACGCTTAATTGCCATTTTTACTACTCGTTCTGGGTGCTTACCGTCAAGAATACGGCCAGCTGTAGTCTCCTTGATTCCACCAGGAAAGCCAGTATGGTGGTAATATAACTTACCATCCTTAGGATCAGATTTTTTACCAGATAGATATATGTCTTTAGCATTGATAATAACCACATAATCACCACAATCTATATGCGGAGTAAATGTAGGTTTATGCTTACCACGAAGTAGCAAGGCTGATTGACTTGCTAGACGTCCTAGCACTAAATCTTTAGCATCAATAACCCACCATTTCTTCTGTATGTCTGATGGTTTTGCGGAGTAAGTTTTCACGATTTAAGACTTCTTTAAATTTGACTTATTTTGCAGCCTAAAATAACAGTGAACTGCCATACATGTCAAGACTATTTTTCACAAAATACTTGCGCCCTATTCTCAAGATTACATTATCAATTGTAAAAAAAGTAACACCAATTTATCACCTTAATCAAACAAGTGTAGTTTCTTAATTCTTGCCTTAGAAACACATCGTATGCACATTAGTTTAAAAATAAGCAATAAACATCCAATTTTGGTCAAGCAATTACAAAAATCTTTGCAACTATCTGCACTTCAGACTATTTCTGCGAGTATATAGTGATATGCTTAACTCTACGGCAAAAATTAGCCCCAAATACGATAAAATATATACATTATGCACTTGAGCAAGCAACTGCCATATAAAACGAACCATTATTATTACCAAAATAGTATTAAGTATTTTGCTAAGTACGCTACTGTTTTTACTACTAGACATCTTCGCTTTAAAACTCATACAACTACTAGTGAGGTAACCTAACATCGACATCAGAACCATACTAAAATTGAATTCTACTGAAGTGACACCAGTATTCATATTCATTGAACCCAAAAATAAAAAAAAGTAATATACTAAGAATAGCAGATTTTAGTAATATAGAATTATATATAATATATAGTCTATATAAGTAACGTGTTGCTCTATCTGATAATCGTAATCTCTATCTACATAAAAATACAGGCCAATTGCACAGAATCTGAACATTTCATTACTTAATACTTTAAGATTTACTCCACCCCTTTCCAGCACAGTAAATAGATAGAAACCGAAGAATATAATTAAGTAAAAAAATATAGGCGTATTTCTTTATAATTATACTGCGTCAGTTCAGTGGTTAATTTTCTGGTTCTGAAGCACCTAAAATTTTTAAGCTTTTGTATTTCTTCTAATATGCCTTGTAACATTTCTTATACCTATATTTTCCATTAAATACCGGAGCCAAAGCTTAATATAACTTAAGAAAAATGTACAATTAAATTTATAGAATACATAGCTGTAAATATGTTAGCTGATATCGATGTAGGAATATATTAAAGTATGTGGTAAAAAAGCTTAAGGCCCAGCTTTTTCTTTTAAATACGCGATGACATTAGCTATATCTTGCGGTTTACTAATACCTGCAAATGACATTTTTGTACCCTTGATATATTTACCCGGTTTATGTAAAAAGTGAAACAGGCTTTCTTGATCCCATACACCTCCAGAACCAAGCATCGCCTTTGAATAAGCAAAATCAGATCTATGGGCCTTATTCGCTCCAATAATATTCCATAAATTTGGTCCAACTTTATTTGCCCCACCCTGATCAAAACTATGACAAGCTACGCATTTTTTGACAGTCTTAGCACCCGCTTCTGCGTTTGCATCTGCCATCAGCTTCGGAATATCTAAAGGTTCCTTTGCAGTTTCTCTAGTTGTCCCATGATCCTCTGCTACTTCAATTTGATAACCACGGACGGCTACTTCAAGTTGAGGTTTGTACAAAATATTAGCAACGAATCCTACAAGCATTGCTATGATACTAGCTAGTAATATAGCAGCTGCTATTTTATTAAGCTCTAATCCTGACATCAATCTTACTTAAATAATTATACATCGTGTAACTTGTCTAAACTCCAGTGAGCTCTTGGACGAAAATTCATGTCGCTCACTATACCCGATTTTAAGTACTCAAGTCCAGTAAAAGCTATCATAGCTGCATTATCTGTACATAACTTTATTGATGGAGCATAAAAACTGTATTTGCATTCCTGAGCTAAATCCTTGAGATGGGAACATATTTGTTGATTAGCTGCCACACCACCTGACACTACTATACTTCTGCCATTATAATTATTTTGATATTGTGCTATAGCATATTTTGTTTTTTTTACTAGCACATCACATACTGCTTGCTGAAAGCTAGCAGCAATATCTCTGATATTTTGTTTTGATAAGCTTTCAAATTCTCTAATTTTTAATTGTACTGCTGTTTTCAAACCAGAAAATGACATATTACAATTTTTCTGGTTTTGCAATGGACGTGGAAAATCATATGCTAATGGATTGCCATTCTTTGCCATTTGCTCAATAATGGCCCCTCCTGGAAAACCTAAACCCATCATCTTAGCCACTTTATCATAGGCTTCTCCCACAGCATCATCTAAGGTCTGTCCAAGAATTTTATACTTCCCTAGGGATTCTACAGCTACAAATTGGCAATGACCGCCACTCACTAATAACAGAAGATACGGAAAGGCAATATTATTGGTTAATCGCACTGTTAATGCATGCCCTTCAAGATGATTAATTGCAATAAATGGTTTTTTCAAGGCACTAGCCAGTGCCTTGCCATACATACAACCTACAATCACCCCGCCAATTAATCCTGGCCCTGAAGTAGCCGCTATAGCATCAATATCATTTAGGGTCATTCCTGATTCTAATAAACATCGATCAATTGCACATTGTAAATTTTTCAGATGGGACCGAGCAGCTATTTCAGGCACAACGCCTCTATATGGTGTATGCTCCTGGATTTGTCCAATCACTATATTAGACAAAATCCTATTTTTATCATCTACAATAGATGCTGCTGTATCATCACAACTAGACTCTAAACCAAGAACTTTAATAGACATAATTACCTTATTATCAACACATTCACCAAACCTAACACCATATTATGGTTATTTCGCGCTAATAACAATTATATAGTTGCGTTTGCTGAATCAATACTATGTTGATTTTGTTTTTTCATATTGATTATGAAGTTATAATGGATGATTGGTATTATACAGATTTTTTGCATTTAGTAAATTGAGTTAGAATAAATTCAGGATAAGACAGGAGCAATGTGCTCATTAGAGTGAAGAGGAACTAATGATTATTTTAATATATTTTTATCACAAACTCTACTAATGAATTCCAGGCCTACTATAATCAAACCCTAACAATGCAACCCCTTCTTATATCTTTTATTTTAAACTCTCATTATTGGTAATTTCTTGCCATAATTGATCTATTTTATCCACTACTTCCTGACTCATTGCTATTTTTTTACCCCAGGCACGTTTTGTTTCTGGAAATATTTTATTAGTAGCATCAATACCCAACTTACTCCCTAATCCTGATTCAACTGAGGCAAAATCTAGATAATCAATTGGTGAGCCTTCGACAAAAAGAGAATCACGTTTTGGATCAGTACGTGTTGAGATTGCCCAGATTACTTCTTTCCAATCGCGTATATTAATATCTTCATCTACTACAATAATAAATTTAGTATACATAAATTGTTGTAAAAACGACCACACCCCCATCATTACTCGACGCGCTTGACCCGGGTAATTTTTCTTAATTGCTACAACTGCTACTCGGTATGAACATCCTTCTGGTGGCAGATAAAAATCAACTATTTCAGGAAATTGTTGTTGAATTAAAGGAATAAACACCTCATTCAATGCCTCACCTAATATAGAAGGTTCATCTGGAGGTTTACCAGTATATGTACTCAAATATATTGGGTTTTTTTTCATGGTGATAGCTTTAAGCGTAAATACAGGGAAACACTCTACATCATTATAATAACCGGTATGATCGCCAAACGGTCCTTCAGGATGAGTTTCTTCAAGACTAATTTCACCTTCTAAAACAATCTCTGCATGTGCAGGCACTTTCAAATCTATAGTTTTACACTGCACTAGCTCAATTGACTTATTTTGTAATAACCCAGCAAAATTATACTCTGAAATTGTACTGGGTATCGGCATGACTGCAGACAAAACAACTGAGGGGGTCGCCCCTATGACTGCTGCTGCTGGCATAGATTTATGTCCCAATGCCCGCCATTTATTAAAGTGAGCCGCGCCACCTCGCATTTTAAGCCATCTCATAATTAATTTATCTTTAGCAATTGGCTGCAATCTGTATACTCCTAAATTTGGATTATCAGTTTTATCTACTCCTATGCCTTTAGTAACAATAAGTGGCCAAGTAATAAGTGGGCCTATATCTTCTGGCCAACAAGTTTGTATTGGTAATTTATTAAGATCAGGATTAGTAATTACTATTTCTTGACAACTAGCCTTAGAAACATTTTTCGGCTTCATAGCCAAAATTCTCTTAGCTATAGGTAACATGGCAAAAGTTTCCTTCAGCGAGGAAGGTGGTTCCGGTTGCTTCATAAAAGCAAGTAATTTTCCGAATTCCCTTAATTCACTTGCATCCTTTATACCTAAACCTAAAGCAATTCTTTCCTTACTGGCAAAAAGATTAGTTAACACAGACATCTCTGATTTATTGCCATCATTTTTTATCACATTTTCAAATAATAGCGCTGGTCCCTTTTTTTCTAAAAATCTCCTACTGATTTCTGTGATTTCTAGGTTAGAAGATACTGGATGTGTAATACGTTTTAAATGATTATGCCTCTCAAGATAGGCAAGAAATGTTGAAAGGTCCTTAAATATCATAAACTATTACGCCTACTTTGCCATATACTGAAAATAATACAGCCAAAAAGGTTAGCGTAACAGAGAAAAATATAATCTAGATCCTTATACGCGGCCTTCTGCAATGAAAAATGAAAATACGTTATAACTAAAATTGGTAGAAAAGTATACATATACTGTCTAATATTGTTTTTTCTATTATAAGACGAGCGTAAAAACCCGCTTAATGCAAGAAAGACAAAAGCAAAATTAAATAAAGGCCAAACTAATCTGATATTGCCATCTGCAATCAATTTGTGCTGGCGCTCTATAGAAATCAAGCTATCTGGCCAAAGCATTTCATGAATAAACAACTCGAGGCTTGTACGATACCTCCCCCCTCCTCTTGTCTGATCATCTATTTTTACTGTGATTTTTTCATATTTTAATTTTGTTAAATTATGTTGCGTATCATATGCATATCTAACACCATTTAACAATTCAAGTTCTGTGCTATCTATATTAGAGTTAAATATTCTAGCTTTTTCTGCAAAAAATATAATTCTCTGGTCTTGTACTTGATTATCAAATAACACCACGCCTTCCATAATATTATGCTTATTTTTCTTATTCACATATATGGTTATATATGTAGCTATACTATTAAACGTTTTGGGTTCAATAATACTATTGATATAATTTTCTCGTAAATGATTCAAATTAGATTTAAGATGATTATAAGAAACAGGCATTAAATATGCAGAAATATAATACACTATTAGAGTGACAAAGAGTGAGGCTATAAGAGCTGGTTTGGCTAGATCGTAATTACTAAGCCCGGCACCACGTAGAACCAATATCTGCCTCTCCTCCTGCAGTCGGCTGTACACATAAATCACTGCCAATATTGAAACAATTGGCATAATTATAAAGATTAAATATGGTAGCAGACATATTATTAACTTAAAAAAAGTTAATAATGAAATACCTTTATCAAGTAAATTACTAAGACTTAATATTTGAGTAACCCAAACAAGGCCAGTCAAAACTAAGGTGATGACAACCAACACTGGCAGGATGCTTAGTATAATATATTTATTGTAGATTGACATTTTATTTAATTAACTAGCATCAATATTCCATTGATCGCATAAAGCTTGGCGTTGTGTTTTGTACTTTCCTATTTTGATCTTTGCTTTAGCTAAATAAAATTTAACTATTAGTAATGGCACAGATACATAAAGCATCTGACCTATGAATGCTGCGCCATATATAACCATCCATGTGCTTGGAGTTGCTAGCAATTGTTTTGCTAAATAGTCTATAGCATTTGTTTGCCATAGGCTCATTAAATATGGCATCACACCAATTAAATTAAAGCTACAAATTGTTGCTGATAGGCATCTATGTTCATTACGATCAAAGAAAAAAGCAAAAATAGCTGGTAACATTGCAGCAGAAAAAAATATAAACGCATGCCATGAAATTGTCATCACCATAAGGGCAATAATCAATGCAATTACTTTGATTGATGATGCAGCAAATCTAAAATCTTTTTCTTCTTCTGTTTTTTTCATATTCGTACCTAAATCACAACTGCTATAGTAACTATAAGGCACATAACATATGATAGCAATACCATAGTTTTTTGCCCTAAGATCAAATGAGTATTAAATATTTCCTCTTCCTGATCAATTAGTCTAATTTTTTGTTCAATAAACTTTACCTTCCTACATACCTCATAATAACCATTATAATCATTTATGAATTGCTGTTGATCAGATATTATGTTAATAATCTTCTCCAAATTGCCTTCTGGAGCGATTTTTTGCAGTTGTTCCACTATACTCTTTTTAAACTCACGGTTATGCAGGTTATTTTGTAATAAATTCTGCAATTCTTTAGCAATAACCTGACAAATATTGGATATATTAATATCAGGCAAATATTCTTGTACAATATGCAAGATATTTATTCCTCTAATCACTGCATGTTCAGACAATGCTGGAAACTTTGACAAAGCTATTGTCTTAATATCGTAATCTATATTAAGCTTTGCTGTAATGAAAGCTATCATATGGCGATCAATGTTAAATTTATAATTTTCATTTAGACTTAATTTATTAAGTGTATCAAACAAATCTTCTACCGTATTGATATAATATCCACTTAATATAATACTATTGCAGCAAGCATTAGGATTAATACTATAACAAAATCCTTCAATAGTTTTAGTTAATGAATGAGGTTTTACCTCAGATGCTTGATGAAAATACTCTTCTGCCTTGCTTTCGATCAAATAACCGGCAGAGTTTGAATATGTACTGCAATTAGACCAAGAACGTTCTTTAAGTAAGTGCATTAACTTATTTAATAATTCTTTATCCTTTTTGACCATTAAATAATGCATGAAGCGCGGTATAGAAGCTGCAGAAAACGCAAGGCCCTCATATCTTATTGGACCACTCGGATCAAGCAAGGACATTACCTTAAGCAATTTCATATTATAGTTTAATATATTAGCCACTGTAAAAGACATTTCTGATTTTATTACTAAAATACCTTGTAGTTGTTCTAATACATCACTACTAATTTGCGCCCTGCTAGCCCATTTGAATAATTTATTATCCTTAATAAATTTTGTAGCTTCTTGCCAGTTATTAAATAAAGCATAAACAATAGCTTTTGCTCGTGAATAACTATGGTTATTAAAGACAATTATATTCTTATTCTCTATCCTTGTCTCGTATGGTAACTGGGTCACTTTACCATCTAACCACATTTTAATAGTATCTATTTTCCATCTAACATGCGAATCGTCGTGTAAAATACCCTTAAACAGAACTTTTAATCTTTCTAGCATTTTTGCCTTAGATACTAGACATTTACTTGTAGTATGTTCAAATCTAGCATAATTATATGCCTGACTTGTTTTATATTCATTCCAGACAGCTTGGCGCGTGTAGGCCTCGAACATTGACACCCCAAGAGCATATATATCACTAGAATTATTATGAATCAATCTAGCCGCCTGATGACACTCAACCAATTCCGGTGCCAAACACTGATTATTTTGGTAATAATTCGGATAAGCACATATAAATTCCTTTAACGCAGAAAATTCACCGTCTTTCATTAAGATGTTATTAAGATTAATATTATAACCATAAATTCCCAGATCATCTAAAGATTCAAATACATCAATTATCTTATTTAACCAAGATTCTAAAGTTTGATTATCTATTACATTACCTTGCTGCAGATAATTGGCAAGGTTATCTGAGGGGTCGTAATGATCAACAATTACAACTAAATGCTCCTCTTTTGTAGACGATAATTGGACTATTTCAAAACCATAAATACTATTCAAATTATTAATTTTATTGTTTGCCAGAAGAGTTATCTCGCTCAACGGCTGTAAAAAATTGTTATTAAATACTATCGCAAAAAATTCCTTGTGGTTTTCTATGTTCACTGCATAATAATACTTGCAAAACTGATTACTTAACTCCACTACCTCTTCATTTAATTGAATGTGAAAAATGTCGTCTACTATGTCATTTTGCGCACTCCTAGCAATTTTAAGTCTGTCGTTTTTAATATGATAATCATTGCTTTTTTCTGTATTCTTTTCGTGTATATTCATCATTTTTAAAATCTATAATTAAACTTCCGCAGCAACATTAACAAAAAGGAAATCCAAATTATTAAAATCTTCTATTGCCTGCACATAAACTGATCCATTAATAACATCTGTTACAATAGCCACTGGTATTCCTCGAACAAAAATTGTTCCCTCACCGGAAGTGCAAATTAAATCACCAGGCTGAAGGTCGTGGTCCTCATTGAGATAAATAATTTTTAGACTGCCATCTTGTTTAGCTAAAATTCCTCTGGCTTGTGAATTGGCAGAAAAAACTGGGATTCTAGAATCTTGATCCGTAATTAACATTACTTTAGCATAATGATCGCTCACTTCTATTACTCTACCCACTAAGCCTTTTTTACCTCTAACAATATCATTGACATTAATACCAGCTTTGCTGCCAACCTCTATAGTCGCAACACTTGAAAATGGGTTAAATGAAACACCTATAACTTTTGCTGTAATAAATGCACTACTTATATTTTGAGATACATTTAACATTTTTTTTAAGGCTGCATTCTCAGCCTGTAAAATCAATTTCGATTGTTCGTTTTTTTTCAATAATTCTATTTCTAACTTTAATTTTAAATTCTCTATTTCTAGGTTTTTAAAATACAAAAATTTATCATAAGTAGATTTAGTCAAATTAATACCTTCTGAATATACTAAATTACAGGCAGATAAGGTTGCACCTACTGCTTCTAATAAACTACGTGACACAACTCCAGGATAAGGAAAATACATCAGATAGCACGTAGCAATCACTAATATACCTACCAAACTTTTTTTTACAGAGCCAGAAATCAACTTAGATAATTCTATAATATGATTTGTAGTTCGTATCCTATTAGATAATATTGCCACTCAACATTAATCCTGTTTAAATAATACATGTTTTAATTTATTAAAATCTTCTAGCACCTTACCAATACCTAGCACAACGCACGCCAAAGCATCATCCGCTACAAATACTGGTAGCTTAGTTGCCTCTCTTAATACATGACCTAAATTATTCAGTAAAGCACCACCACCTGTAAGCACTATTCCTTTGTCGACTATATCTGATGATAACTCTGGAGGAGTGCATTCCAAAGCTGTTTTTACCGCCTCTACTATTTGACTGATTGGTTCATTTAGACTTTCAGCGATTTGCGTTTCATCTAACACCATTTCTTTTGGTATTCCATTAATTAAATCTCTTCCTTTTATTTCCATTTTTCTTATCGGAGCTCCGGGCATAACATAGGCCGTACCAATTTGCTTCTTTATTTTTTCCGCTGTAGATTCTCCGATCAGCAAATTATAATTTCTTCTGATGTATGATATAATAGACTCATCCATTTTGTCTCCTCCTACTCTCACGGATCTAGCATAAACTATACCCCCTAGTGACACTACTGCCACTTCTGTTGTTCCACCACCGATATCAACGATCATAGATCCTGTTGGTTCTGTAACAGGTAATCCTGCGCCAATAGATGCCGCCATTGGCTCTTCAATTAAAAATACATCTCTGGCTCCAGCACTCTCTGCTGCTTCCTGTATCGCCCTTCTTTCAACTGGTGTAGAGCCAGAGGGCACACATATTACAATACGTGGGCCAGTAAATAACCCTTTATCTATAACGGAATGAATAAAATATTTAATCATTTCTTCTGCCGCTTTAAAATCTGCTATAACCCCATCTCGCATAGGCCTTGTAGCTTCTATATCTGTCGGCGTTCTTCCCAGCATCATTTTTGCTTCGTGACCAAAGGCATAGGGTTTTGTCGTTCCATTTTCTTTTATCACAGCAACAACTGATGGTGCGTCCAATACAATACCTTTGTTTTTTTCATAAACCAAGGTATTGGCTGTACCAAGATCAATCGCGATATCCGCAGAAAATCTGTCGAAGAAATTCAATAATTTCATTTTTATTACTCTCTAAATACTGTAGCTTTTATAGCATAATACATTTTTCTGCAGTATATCAAGCTTCTTGATAATGTAAAATGACAAAATTGCTAATTAAAATTATAAAACTAATTGGTACCAAAATTGCAAAAAGCGGAGATAACCCACTATGACAAAGGATGCGGAATAATAATTCTAAGAAAAAGTACGCACACATACCCGCAACAAGCGAAATAATAACATTTCTTGCATTGGAATTATTGCGTAGGTTTAAGCTAACAAACCAGCATGCTATAGAAGACATTGCTAGCATTGTCAGGGGTTTAAACATTTGTTTAAAGTAATGCAATTGGTACTTCACAACTGATAGACCATATTGACTAAACTCAATAATTGAATCGTGCAGTTGCCACATACTAATCATTTCAGGAGGAGTAAAGCGTTTCACTAAATGACTTATAGACAGATGTGTTGGCTTTTTTATTAGGTCACGATGCACAGGCTGTTTTGCCGAGTCATCACTAGTGATAATCGCCTTGCGCATAGTCAGAAAATTGCGATCTACTATGGCACTTTTTGAGTCAATGCGTTGAAGCAAGTTATTTTGCTCATCCACCACTAATAATGTAACATCACTAAGGCGCTTCTGATCAAAATGAATCGATCTTGCTTGGAGAAACCTCTGTTCATCGCCAACTTGCTCATATAAAAAAATACCCGATGGAGAGATAATAATATTAGATTCAACGTCACCTGTTATTTTTTCTTCTAATTTTGCGTATTTCTTTAAACAATATACTCCTAGTGGATTACTCCACACTATAATCACAGCACCCAATAAAAACGATATACTTATAGGAACAAACAATATTCTCCACATGGATATACCATTACTTAGTAGAATAATGAGTTCATTATGACGTCTGATAACTTGGATAAATAACACTGTAGCTATAAAACCTATAATTATAATCACCTCATTAAATAAATAAGGTAATTTATAAATGACCAATAGCCAAAACTCTTGTGCATTCATATTATCAGACTTGAATTTATGCAAAATATCAAAAGTACTAGAAATGCATAATATGGTAAGCACTACGATACAAGTAAAGAAAAATTGCCTTACAAAAATTCTAGCTAGATATCGTGTAATGGTTAATTGATTTATCATTTGTTCATTTTTGTCTGAAATACCTTACATTTAGCTAAATTAATGAGGTAGCAATAAATTGAAGGAAATAATTTGAACATTTTCTCATAAGAAAGGATAATTTTCAATGACTTTAATTGCAAGAATTCTAGTAATACAATATTCTAGTCTAGTAGCTATACAATAATGTTTTGCCTAACTATAGAGTACGCGACAAATTAATGCTATTTTAATCAGAATTTAATACTCAATTTAGATTGATATTGAGATTTATATAAATAAAAATAAACCAATTCATGCAGCGATACACTTTTTATGAGCATTTTTATGAACTGAAACAACGCTTTATAAAAATATTTATATTTTTCCTATTAACATGTTTTATATGCTACTGTTTTAGTAATGAGATTTATAGAATAATACTTAACCCTCTGATAGATGCAATAGGAGAAAAAGGAAGAAAGGTAATTTTCACTGGCCTTACTGAAGCTTTTTTTTCTTACATAAAAATTTCTATATTTACCTCTATGATCCTTACGTTTCCTGTTTGTTGCTATCAAATTTATGCATTCATTAAACCAGGATTAAATCGCAATGAGAAAAGCATCATTTCAGTAACTTTAGCATTATCACCTCTATTATTTTACATAGGTATTCTATTTATGTTTTATATAGTCATGCCGAATGCTTGGTTGTTTTTCATTAGCTATGAAAATACCAATATTGGTCTACCTCTTGTGCTTGAAGCAAAAATTAGTGAATATATAACTCTAGTAGTACAATTAACACTGGCCTTTGGCATCTGTTTCCAATTACCAATTGCAGTTATTATATTGTCTGCAATGGGTTTAATCACAGCTGAATTATTACGAAAAAAAAGACGTATCGCTATAGTTGCAATATTTATTGTAGCAGCAATATTTACTCCCCCTGATGTTTTTAGTCAAATTGCTCTTGCAGTACCGTTACTTTTATTATATGAAGTTTCAGTATGGTTGTGTTTAGCTATAGAGAAAAAAAGGGTTGACTAATGTTAGATATTAAATGGATAAGAGAAAATAGACAAGAATTTAATGATCTCATCAAAAAACGAGGGTTGAATATTGATGCTAGTCTTTTAATTTCCTTGGATGAAAAGAATAGGGAACAAATAACATTAGTACAACAACTCCAGCAAGCTAAAAATCTTAAATCTAAGGAATTGTCTGTTGCAAAACACAAAGATCCCAATAAATTTATTGAATTAAAAAAAGACGTAGAACACATTAATAGCAAGCTTGCAAGTCTTCACACTGACACACGAACAGAGGATAAACTTAGAGCCGCAATGGAGACGATTCCGAATTTACCGGATTCAGATGTGCCTTATGGCATTGATGAGAGCATGAATAAATTAATTAAAACTTTTAACAGCCCTAATATAATACCAGGAGCAAAACAACATTTTGAACTCGGCTCAATGTTAGGAATGATGGATTTTGAACAAACAGCTAAGATTTCTGGTAGTAGATTTGTCACGCTTAAGGGACAACTTGCCAAATTAGAGCGGGCATTAATTAATTTTATGATTGATATTCATACGGAAAAATTTCATTTCGAGGAAGTATCCACACCGATTTTGGTGCGTCCAGAAGCAATGTATAATGTTGGACAACTGCCCAAATTTAGTGAGGATTCCTATTCTACAAGTGATGAAAAATATAGATTAATTCCAACTGGTGAGGTAACACTTACAAATTTAGTAGCAAATTCTATTATTAAGCGTGAAAAACTACCTTTACGATATGTGGCTTATACAGAATGCTTTCGCTCTGAAGCTGGTAGTGCTGGTAAAGATACTAGGGGAATGATTAGAAATCATCAATTTGGCAAAGTAGAATTAGTGGCTATTACTACTCCCGAAGAATCTTCTGCAGAACAAGACAGGATGTTAGCTGCAGCCGAAGAAGTGCTCAAGCTATTAGATATACCTTATAGAGTGATGTTGTTATGTAGTGGTGATATGGGATTTTGCGCTCAAAAAACCTATGACATAGAAGTTTGGCTACCGGGGCAAAATCAGTATAGAGAAATTTCAAGTATATCAAATTGTGGCGCTTTCCAAGCTAGAAGAATGAAGGCTAGATATAAGGAATTTGGTGATAATAACACTCAATTCGTTCATACCCTTAATGGATCAGCGTTAGCAGTCGGCAGAACTATTGTTGCCATATTAGAAAATTACCAAAATTCTGATGGATCGATTACTATCCCCGAAGCTTTAAAACCTTATATGCAAAATCTATCTAGAATATCCTCAAATTTAAGAATCTAGCACATTATGATGCTGAAGATCCCCTGCATTTTTGTTGATCTTACTGAGTTGACGCAATATGACTAACAATATCTTGATGTATATCTTCAATTGATTTATTCAGGCAATCAATAGCTATTATCCTATCGCTATGTGCCGAGACAAGATTTTGAAACCGATCATAAATCATCTGATGAAACTGACTGTTTTTTGCATCAAATTTATTATTATTTTCTCTGCCTTGTAGTCTATCAATACATATCTGTGGCGTCATATCCATAAAAAACGTTAAATCTGGCATCAGCCCCTTATATAAACTAAGCTTTTCTGAAGACGTGGTGATATTTGTCATGGAATTAATCTCACTAATAGTCATTAGTGTATCATGTAGTTCATAAATATCTTCCATTGTTAAACCAGAATCACCCGATTGGTAGCACGCGGTAGAATCAATGTACCTATCGCAAATAACCCAGAACCCATCGAGCAAGGCTGGTACTATTACTTTATTAATATGCTCATGCCTCGCAGCCATCACAAGCATCAATTCTGATATAGGCAGTAGCTCCGAATATACTAATAACTCTCTAATTTTTTCCGCTTCTGTTGTGCCACCTACTTCTCGAGTATGAAGAACTTTTACTCCTTGTTTAAGTAAATATTGATACAGCATACGACTTTGAGTAGATTTGCCACTACCCTCCCCTCCTTCAAAAGTAATAAATCTTGGATTGTCAGAATTAATCATAAATTTTCAAACTACATACAAAACTAAATTTTCTATGCTAGGCATTCTAGCATGGAATTAGACTATATTGCAAATGTAGACATCTACTATTGCTGTTACATTTTAATCTGAATCACGGTGCTGATGTATAAAATATTAAAATAAGACGTCAGTATCACAGTAATATTGACGTCTGATATACACTGAACTTGCGCTCCTTGATGTTTGGATGTGGGTTATGGTTCTCTGGGCGCAGCATACTGAGTAGACATTCCGACTGAGTTGTATTTAGCTTGACACTGCGCTAACAATATATTATTAAAGACGGTTACTTTATTAACTACTATTACAGTAGCTTATAAAATAATACTATTTATTAAACATCTTCTGTAAAAGGTATCGTATCCAGTCTATTAAAATAATTAGTTAATAAATATGAAAAGCAAATATATTCTAATAATTATTGCTATTGTATTTAATTCAGTCTTTGCTTTGGCGGCCTTAGATCGCGAAATACGAGAATCAAAAAAATGCTCAAACACCTTTTCTTACTTTGAAAGAAAACATCATTTACCCAAAGACATTTTGCATTCTATTTCTCTTCAAGAAACACGTAAAGCACATTCAATCTATAAAATAGGAGTTGTTTGGCCCTGGACAATTAACGTCAATGGACAAGGTTTTTATTTTAAAAACAAACACGAAGCAATAAAATTTGCTAGAACAAAATTAAATCAAGGTGTGAATAATATGGATATTGGCTGTATGCAGATCAATTTAAAATATCATCCAGATGCTTTTTCATCTTTAGAAAAAGCTTTTACACCACGTCACAACATTGCTTACGCAGTGAAATTACTATTAAGTCATTATGAAAAACACAATAATTGGAACAAAGCAGTTGGGCATTATCATTCATACACAAAGAATAAGGCAGAACTTTACCAAACTAAAATAAGCAAGATTAACCAAGATATGGCAAATTATAGACAAAAGTTAAATAAATATGCCTATAATAATAAAAGAAATATTAACAACTAGTAAAACCTTCAATGTTTGACTTATCTAGACTAGAAAAGAATCGCTATATACATAAAATATCAACCGATAAATCCCCCTTTTATCAGTTTATTTGTACTGATTTAATTGATCGCCTACAGCCACTAGCTAACAAATTTAGCAAAATATTATTGATAAGCCCCGTTCTTGAGCATAAATTACGTAATTTATTAGAGGATCAATATAATGAGTGTAATATTACAACTAAAAAAATTCATGAATTACAACCTCAAACGCAAAAATTTGATTTAATCATCTTACCTTTTGCCATGCACTGGGTAAAGGATATACAGCATTTTTTATCCCTATTATCTAGTTTATTAATGCCAAATGGGGTACTAATTGCTAATTTTGCCGGTGGTAGGACTTTAAACCATTTAAGAAGCACATTACTAGAACTCGAATTGCAATTTACTAACCAACATTATGCACATATTCTGCCATTTATTAAATTTGAACATATGACGCCTTTATTGCAAAGGGCTGGCTTTGCTGAAAATATTATTGATCTCGAAACTATAGAACTAGAATATACTAATGCTTTATCGTTAATGAAAGCTATCAAGTCGCATGGTGAATCTAATAAAGCTGCATCAAGTATTTCTTACTCGATTAATAAAGAAATGTACGCTAGCCTTCAGCAAGACACTCCTTTTATTGATTCCATAGATCTTATTACTCTTTTATCAAGCCCAACGAAAAATTCAATCACTCTGCACAAACATAAAGTTGATTAAAACAGATTTTTTAATTGCTTAAGATGTATTAATGGTTTTAGACCTGTAAATTTTTGTTTAGAGGCACAATACATTTGTGAAAAACCAAGCTTAGAGGCTTCTTTAATTCTGGCTTCTGTTTGAGATACTTTACGCACCTCACCCGACAAACCAACTTCACCAAAGAATATGCTTCCCTGAGGTAAAGGACAATTATGCGATGCCGAAATAAGCGCTGCCGCTACTGCTAAATCGGCTGCTGGCTCAGTGATACGAAGGCCTCCTGCCACACTTAAATATACTTCATGAGAAGATAAATTTAAACCGAATCTTACACCTAATACTGCTATAATCATTGATAGTCTGTTATGATCCCAACCAACAACAGACCTTCTAGGGGTTGCCATATTAGTTGGCGCAATTAAAGCTTGTATTTCTATTAATAGTGGTCTTGATCCTTCGATACCTGCAAATACGGCACTTCCGCTAACATTATTCTCCCTTTCCATCAAAAATAATTCTGATGGGTTAGAAATTTCAACAAGGCCTTTTGAAGTCATTTCAAATACTCCTATTTCATTGACCCCACCAAATCTATTTTTAATAGAGCGTAAAATACGGAAATGATTATTATGATCACCCTCAAAATACAAAACAGTATCTACCATATGTTCAAGTACTTTTGGCCCGGCTAACTGACCATCCTTATTAACATGGCACGCAATTAAAAGAGTGATGTTATTCTGTTTCGCATAATTAATCAGTTGATGAGCACAAGCCTTAATTTGAGCTACAGTGCCAGGAGCTGAAGAAAAATCACTGGAAGCAATAGTCTGAATAGAATCAATTATTACCAAATTTAAAGCATTTTTATTCTTATCAATAGTAGATAAAATATCTTCTACGTTAGTTGCCGCCAATAAGTTCGTTTTGTTTTCTTGAATATCTAATCTTTGGGCTCGCAATTTGATCTGATTACTAGATTCCTCACCAGTTACATATAAGCAACCTACATTCGCATTAGATAAACTTGTACATAGCTGTAATAATAAAGTAGATTTCCCAATACCAGGATCTCCACCAATTAAAATCGCTGACCCCTCAACTATACCACCCCCTAGCACTCTGTTTAGTTCTGATATAGGAGTTTTGGTTCTAGTGGTTGGGCTAGTATCATCAGTAAGCACGTGTAATTTTTGTACATTACCTGTTCGTGAAGTATCTATTTTACTGGCTGATGCAATTTCCTCAACAATACTACCCCACTCAAGACAATCTGGGCATTGCCCTACCCATTTACTGATTACACTGCCACAATTGGTGCAACTAAATTGGTTTTTCATTTTACTCATATTGCAATATCAATAACTTATTATTGCCGTATATTTTTTCTTTAACTAATACAAATGCTTGCCCAAGAATAATTTGGGCATATTTACTACTCTCTACAATAATAATTGCACCTGATTCAAGTAGACCATTATTTAATAAACAATTAAGTGCTGGCTGTATATAATTTTTATAATACGGTGGATCAATAAAGACCAAATGGTATTTATTAGGTATATAAGATAAGTTAGTAGCATCTGCAACTATGGTTTTTACCCTATCTGCTGCACTAATATTATTGGCGAATTTTTCAGCCGCCTTTAGATGATCTCTATTATTATCAACAAGAGTTATATGCTCAGCACCTCTGGACAAAGCCTCAAAGGCAAGGCATCCAGTGCCGGCAAATAAATCCAGAACCTTAGCCCCTTTAACCGGGGATAAGTCAATAAATTCACCAGAATTTAAGATACTAAATAGCGCAGCACGAAATTTAGTAGTAGAAGGCCTATAATCAAATTTACTGACCGTAGGGATAATTCTGTTTTTGTACTTGCCGCAGATGATTTTCATATACCCTGGTAATGCTTGATCTAATTATTATTTATACCAGGCATTTAGAACTAATCAAATAAACTTAATCTAATCAACCCTTATTATAACTAAAATGTCTGCCGCAAGTAAATCATTACCTGGACAGACACTATTAGAATTTGTTTTTAATCAGTTATCTCCTAGTGAGAGTAATACTCAACAATCTTACCAAAATTTGGCTGGAATGGATATGGAATATCAGAAATCATTGGGATACGTAAAAACTCACCCGCCATTTTTCCTGGTTCCATTGAAAGATATTCTGGTACCATTCTGTCTTGTTTCTGTGCAGCTTCTGCGAACACCGTGATTTGCTTAGATGATTCTTTCAGCTCTATTTTATCATTTACCTTCAATCTCTGACTAGGAATATTTACTTTCTTCCCATTCAGCCTTACATGACCATGTGATACTAATTGTCTAGCAGCAAATATAGTAGGAGCAAGATTCATTCTATAGACTATAGTATCTAGCCTTTGCTCAAGCAATCCTGCGAAATTTTCGGCTGTATTACCCTTCATTTTAGCGGCTAATTTAAAAGTATTACGAAATTGTTTTTCCGTCACTCTACCATAATGCGCTTTAACAGTTTGTTTAGCACTTAAGTGCAAACCATAATCCGATGTCTTCACTCTACCTGTAGGACCGTGTTGGCCTGGACGGTAATTTTTCGTGTGAAATGGATCTTTACCATCGCCCCAGATACTGGTGCCTAAACGTCTACTTGCTTTATATTTAGCTTTAATAATCTTGGTCACTAACTTACTACCTTTTTTACAGTGTTTTTATTCTGATCTAATGAGTTTATTAAACTGCAATAATACATATCGCTTAAAACAAAGTCAAACTCATTTTTTTAGTAATTAAATACAAAATTGGTTGGGACGGAAGGACTCGAACCTTCGACCTACGATACCAAAAACCGTTGCTCTACCAACTGAGCTACGTCCCAAAACTTTAAATTCATATCCAGTCTTATAGCAAAAATCAATTATACAGTCAATAATAATTGTTTAATCTATTATAGGGTTTAAACAATATCCGGCATCCTGCCAGGAGATAATACCACCTGTTAAATTATAAACGTCACGAGCTATACCATCATTAAGCAACATGTTACAAGCATTCATAGAACGAATTCCCCTTCTACATAGCAACACTAGTATTTTATCATCAGCTATCGCTACACTTGATAATTCAGTCAGGATATTTGCTAAAGGTATGTTTAACACGCCTTTGATATGGCCCTCTTGATATTCAAATGGCTCTCGCACATCTATAATACAAGCTTCGTCAATTTCAAGCAATTGCGCAAGGGAATGTACATCAATAGTCTTTATTGCCATAATTTGCTACGAATAATATCTTAGTCCTTCATCTCTTTTTTATATAATTTTTCTAGCTTATCCGTGGTGTACAATTTTTCTTTTAATGTGATTTCCTCCATAATAGATTTCACACCTTTGGTTTCCAAAACAGTGCCTTTTAGCTTCTCAACAGCATCTTTTTGTTTTTGATAAAAGTCTATCACTTGCTGCTCCTGACCTGGATAATTACGAGCCTGTTTAATTATTTCTTGTTTAATATCCTCTTCGTTGATAGTAATTTTTTTCTGCTTCACATAGTCTGCCAGCATTAATCCAATACGCACTCTTCTTAAGGCTAATTTAGCAAAATATTTACTTTTTTCCTCCTCAGACATATCTTTAATTTCGCTATCAGCCTGATCTGCCTTATTCATTTGCTTAATTAAAATATCCTGCTCTCTTGCTAACAAAGCTTCTGGAATCTCAAATTGGAGTTTTTCTTCTAAATGATCAAATAACCTCATAGTCATAATTGAATCAATCATTGAACTGTGGCTAGTACGAATATTATCTGTAATTTGTTCTTTCAGCTGCGCTACGTTATCACATTTAAATTTCTTGGCTAATTCATCATTTATCTCTGGTTTGGTTTCTTGATGAACCTCTAATATTTTTACTTTAAATTCTGACGCTTTCCCCGCAAGCTCCTTGGCTTGATATTCTTTAGGAAAATCAACTTTAACTAATATTTCTTCACCAGCTTTGCTACCAATTAGCTGATCTTCAAAACCAGGGATAAAAGTGTTGCTACCAAGCACTAATTTATGGGCTTCCAATTTACCGCCCTCAAATGCTACGCCATCGACATAACCGATTGCGTCCATAGTCACTTGATCACCCTTTTTAGCTTTTGCTTTTGTTGATTTATCATATGTTTTTGAAAAACTTAGTATTCTATCAAGTTGTTGATCTATATCTTTTTCTTGTATGTCAACTACAGGCTTTTCAAGAGAAATGGTCTTTAAATCAGGCAAAGTAATTTCTGGCAATAATTCACATTTTATAACAAACTCAAGATCTGCATCTTCTTTATTCTTAATATCTTCTATTACGGGATCAAGAGCAATATTCAGTTTATTATCGTGAATGACTTTCTTTACTGCAGCATCCATCTTATCTCTTATTGTATCCAACCTAATTGAAGAAGCGTATTTTTGTCTCAAAATTTGCATAGGCACTTTACCAGCCCTAAACCCATCCATTTTTGCGCTTTTAGCGATTTTAGATAGTTCAGCATCAATTTGTTTTTTAATATCCTGATCAGGGATAGTAATCTTTGCTTGGTACTGGGTATTGTCTTTTTTTAATTCTGTTATATTCATAGATTTATGTATTTGAAGAAATTGGAAGGAATTTTATTTACCTAAATTTAAAATAAAATATTATAGCTACAACATTAAAGTTTGAAGATCTGGTACGGATGGAGGGACTTGAACCCCCACGCCTCACGGCACTAGAACCTAAATCTAGGGCGTCTACCAATTCCGCCACATCCGCATAAATTTATATTTCTAAAAACTTAACTAGGCTGTTATAATACACGTTAGCCAATATTTGTAAATCATAAATCGTACTATATTCGTTGATTTGGTGGGCTGGATTACAATTTAATCCAAATTCTACAACTTGAGCATATCGATGAATAAAACGAGCATCGGAGGTGCCTCCATTTGTCTCAATATCTGGCTTAATATTAGTTTCTTGTTGAACCAGATCGGCGAAACATTGCATTTGTTTTGAATAAGCTTGAATAAAAGGTAGTGAAGAACAAGTATTATGCAGTTCATAAGCACTAGAATATTGTTCAATGACCCCCGTGACTCTATCAATTAACGTTTGTGGCGTATGATGATCGTTAAATCTAATATTAAATTTCACTTTAACAGATTCAGGAATGATATTAGTCACTAGATTCACCCCTTCCATTGAAGTAATTTCAAGATTAGAGCTTTGAAAAAATTCTGTACCATCATCTAATTTATTTGTGACTAAATCATAAAGAATCTTGGTCTTTATAGGCATTGGATTAATCGCTTTATCTGGATATGCAACATGGCCTTGCTTACCTTTAATCTTTAGATCGAAATTGATACTACCTCGACGACCTATTTTTATAGTATCACCTATATTACGTCTTGTTGTTGGTTCTCCAAGAATACAAAAATCAATTTTTGGCTGAGTGTCTTTGATATATTCTAGCATTTTTTGCAAGCCATAAGTACCATCCCCTTCTTCATCTGTAGTTAGCAAAAAACTTATAGAACCATTATGATCTTCATGCTCTCTTATAAATTTATCAACAGCAGCTAATGCACAGGCAATAGCACCTTTCATATCAACCACGCCTCGGCCAACGACTATATTATCATCCTTTATAGTCATTTTAAAAGGATCTGATTGCCATAAATCTTCGTTTAAAGGAGGCACAACATCAACATGCCCGGCAAAACAAATATTAGGCGCTTGATTACCTCTTACTGCATAAAGATTAGCCACCTCATCTTTGGGACCAAAAGTTTTAATTAAACATTTAAACCCTAATGGTTTAAGGTAATCGGCAATAAACTCTAGAGCATCTAACCCTTGGGGCGTAACTGATTTAAAACTGATTAGCCTATCTAATATAGTTAATATTTGCGGCAGCATAAAAAAACCTAACCATTAAATTAAACTAGAATACTCAGAACCAAATTTATTTACTACAAATTTATTCAATAACAGTATATAATACCATAAAATAATCGAGATGTTTTATTGATAAGAATGAGTACACTAATTCCTTTTGTTAAAATGCATGGCTTGGGTAATGATTTTGTAATGATTGCACAATCAGAACTGCCCGAACTTATTGATATGAATAAATTTGCAACTACTATCTCAGATAGGAGGCTAGGCATTGGTTGTGATCAATTTATCGTGTATAACCAAAACTCTGATTTCGTTGAAATGAACATTTACAATCAAGACGGCTCTCCTGCTAAAGCTTGTGGCAATGCTTCACGGTGCTTATCTAGACTAATTTTTGACCAAACTAAGCAAACTAGTATTATAATAATTGTTGGCGATAGAAAAATTCAGTGTGAATATATCGCCCCTAACAGCATAAAAGTAGACATGGGAGAAGTAAGCTTTGAAGAACCTTGGATGCCAAGCGTAGATCAATTATGGAATGAAGCACAAATATACCAAATAGAACCAAAAGAAATTATGTGCGTTGATGTTGCTAATCCACATTTAGTTATTTTTTCAAAACTATCTAACGAGGATAGTAATATTATAGGCACAAATTATCAAAATATTGATCTATTTCCACAAGGAATTAACGTAAACTTTGCTAGAATTCAAAATAATAAAATACATTTAAAAGTGTGGGAAAGGGGAGCTGGTTTCACTTATGCTTGCGGTAGTGGAGCCATCGCCACTTTTGCCGCTGCCAATAAATTGGGTTTTGTTACTGATGATGCCGAAGTGGTATTTGAACTAGGAGTATTATCAATGCAGAAAATTGGTAATAAAATTAGCATGACTGGACCTGCTAGCTATATTTTCCATGGAAAGTATAGCTATGAATAAAAATCACGAGGTAATCACTTTTGGCTGTCGCCTTAATATTTATGAAAGCGAGATCATCAGAGATAATTTAACAAAGTCCGGTCTTGAAAAAACCATAGTATTTAACACTTGCGCCGTAACCAAAGAAGCAGAAAAACAGGCAAGGCAAGCAATTCGCAAAGCCAGGAAAAATGATCCTACTACCAAAATAATAGTAACAGGATGTGCAGCTCAAAATACGCCTCAAATGTTTGCTCAAATGCCAGAAGTAGATAAAGTTATAGGCAATGAGGAAAAACTTTCCAGCCAGCATTATTCATTTAGCAGCGAAAAAATTGTTGTCAATGATATTATGTCAGTCAAGGAAACAGCAAATCACTTAGTGCGTAGTTTTGATGGCAAGGCAAGAGCCTTTATTCAAGTGCAAAATGGTTGCGATCATAGATGTACGTTCTGTATAATTCCCTTTGGCAGAGGCAATAGCAGATCTGTTCCAATTGGCGTGATAGTAGAACAAGTAAAACAACTGACTGCTGAAGGATTTAAGGAAATTATTCTTACCGGGGTTGATGTCACAGCTTATGGCCATGACTTACCAGGGTCACCAACCTTTGCTCAAATGATCAAAAGATTATTAGCCTTAGTCCCCAATTTACCAAGACTCCGTCTATCATCCATCGATGTTGCAGAAATTGACGAAGATTTATTCCATCTCATGGCTTATGAAAAAAGATTGATGCCACATTTTCATATCAGTCTACAAGCAGGAGATAATATGATATTAAAAAGAATGAAAAGAAGGCATACCCGTAATCAAGTGCTAGAATTTTGCCACGCTCTTAGGTCAATTAGGCCAACTGTTTCTTTTGGCGCCGATATAATTGCTGGCTTTCCTACAGAAACTAACGAGATGTTTGAAAATACTAGAATATTAATCGCAGAAGCTGGTATACAATATTTACATGTATTTCCTTATTCACCAAGAGAAGGAACGCCAGCCACTAGAATGCCGCAAGTACCAGTTAATACAAGAAAGAACCGTGCAGCTATTTTGCGCGCCGAAGGTAAAAAGGAAATGCTGAGTTTTTTTCAACAAAATATTGGTAACACTGTTGAACTGTTAGTAGAAAAAAATAACATGGCCCATACTGAAAATTTTATTCCTGTAAAACTTGACGGTAACTTCTCTTCTGGCCAGTTACTCAATGCTGAATTAATTGCATTGCAAGATGATTATATGTTAGCGAGGGTAGTGTAGTGAAGACAAAACAACAATTTGCAATAATTGGAGGTGGTAGTTGGGGTACCGCTCTTGCCTGCCTTGTATCTCGTATTACAGGCAATACTTTGTTGTATACAATGGAGTCAAATATTGCTAACGAAATAAATAGCTATAATACAAACAAAAAGTATTTGCAAAATACTCCATTATGCCCTCAGATTACAGCAACAACGAAGCTAGAAGATACGATTCATTGCCCCATCATTATTTTAGCCACCCCATCATATGCTTTTGAAAGCATAATTATAAAATTACAAACTCTTGGTCTACCCAACAGCACTATTCTTTTAGTCGCCACTAAAGGATTATGCCAAAACCCTGTGCAATTATTTTCAACTAAATTAGAGGAGCGACTAGATAATTCTTATGGTTTTATTTCAGGTCCTAATTTTGCTAAAGAGGTTGCTGAAGGCAAATTTGCGGCTATTACTATCACTTCTAAAGATTTATCCTTAGCACAAAACCTTGCTAATCAATTAAGCTGCGACAACTTAAACACCTCCATTTCAAGTGATGTCATTACTGTACAAATTGCCAGCATAGTAAAAAATATCATAGCTATTAAAAGCGGTATACTACAAGCACAAGGCCACGGAGAAAATGCTAAAGCTTGGTTAGTTAGTCAAGGCTTGCAGGAAATTGCCACGATCATCACTGCACTAGGTGGTAATATTGAGTCACTATGCTTACCGGCAGTAATCGGGGATCTTGTATTAACTAGTTATTCTACCACTTCAAGAAACACTAAATTTGGCTTTGATTTTTATAATAATAACTACTCCCAAGAATTCCTTACCAACTATCCAATTTTAGTTGAAGGTCTCCAGGCTGTGCCATTAATTATGGCATTAATTAAACCTTATAATCTTGATGTGCCAATCATATCATCTATTTTTAAATTAATAAATTCTAAGATAAAGTGAACTATTTTCAATTATTAGGTATAGAGCAAAAATATGATCTAGATCCCAAAAATCTAAAGCAAACATACTTGCGCAAACAACAAGAATATCATCCAGACCGAGCTATTAATGACACAATAAAAAAAGACAATATCACTAAATCTATGTTAATTAATGAAGCCTATAAAGCACTTAGTGACGAGCTAACAAGAGCCGAATATTTACTAAAAATTAATGATTATATACTAGATGATAAAACATTAAGCGGGAAGTTAAGCGCAGGGGAGTTTGAAGCTATATTGGATCAATATGAAATAATAGATCAAATTGACGAATTAGCAGAGTTGCAGACAAAAAAAAGGGAAAAAATAGCTGAAAAGTCTCACCTCATCACAGAATTAACTAGACTTTTTAATGATCACAAACTTTCTAAAGCTCTTGATCTTACAATTAGACTAAAGTATCTTACTAAATTAGTCGGGAATATAAATAGAAAGATTCAATATGCAAATACTAGAGATTAGCGAACCCAATAAATCTGACGCTATTGACGAAATAGTAGTCGGGATAGATTTTGGTACGACTAATTCATTAATAGCAATATCCAAGGATTATCAGGGCGAAGTATTAACGATGCCACTTGGTAGTCAATTAGTACCATCCGTCATTAATCTTATAGATAACCAATTAGTAGTGGGGCAAGGCGCTCAATCGTTAAAAGCTATAAAATCAATTAAGAGATTACTAGCCAAATCTTCTAGAGAAATCATGGATCGCCCTACTCTTACGTCCTTATCTAGTTGTATCGATCTTAGTCAAGATGCACCTCGTATTAAATGTAACGACAAGTATATAAGTCTTACTGAAGCAACGGCGAAAATCTTTTCCTATTTAAAGTCAGGAGCAGAAAAGGCTCTCCAATTACCGCTAAAAAAAGCTGTAATTTCTGTACCAGCCTATTTCGATGACGCAGCAAAAGGTCAGATAATGTTAGCAGCAAAACTTGCTAATTTTGAAGTTCTAAGATTGATATCAGAACCAACTGCTGCTGCCTACGCATACGGATTAAACCGATCTAAAGAGGGAACATACTTAGTATATGATCTTGGTGGTGGTACTTTTGATGTATCCGTATTAAATATGCAAACAGGTATTTTACAAGTTGTGGCAATTGGTGGTGATAATATGCTTGGTGGCGATGATATTGATACGTTAATTGCCCAATATCTACATGATAAGCTAGGGCATGTAATGGATACATCCACTATTAACTTAGCAAAAAGAATTAAAGAAGAATTATCAACACAAGAATCCGTAATTATAAGTAATAATCAAGGCTTAGAATCACGATTCAGTCGTCAGAAATTTGAACAAATTATTACGCCAATCCTTGGCAAAACTATTAATATTGCCAAAAACACTTTGCATGATGCAGAAGACATCAATTTAGATGGCATAATCTTAGTTGGTGGCTCAACTAGAATACCTTTAATTAGCAAAATGTTGCAAGAAACCTTTGAAGTAAATATTTATTCTGACCTTGATCCGGATAAAATTGTCGCGCTTGGGGCTGCAATGCAGGCTGAAAATTTATCAACTAAATCTAACTCTCTACTATTAGACGTCATCTCATTATCTGTTGGTATTGAATTACATGGCGGCATTGTAGAAAAAATAATATTGCGCAATACACCAATTCCTTTTTCAGTAACAAAAGAATTTACTACCCATGCAGACAACCAAACTGGGATGCAATTTCATGTTGTCCAGGGTGAACGTGAAATGGCTACAAATTGTAAATCATTAGCCTATTTTTCACTTACTGATATACCACCCAACAAAGCTGGCAAGGCCAGAATAGAGGTCACTTTTGCCATCGACGCAGATGGCATATTATCCATAACTGCGCGCGAATGCTTAACAGGCAAAATAAGTAGTGTTATCACCAAACCTAGTTATGGGCTGGCCGAATCAGAAATAGTACACGCACTGGAAGATGCTTATACAAACGCCCAAAAAGACCACCAAGAAAGATTATTAACTGAAACCAGAATGCACGCCAACAATTTAATTGACGGTATATCTAAGGCACTACAGGAAACACCGGAAATTTTAAATAAAAAGGAACTTAGCCAAATACAAAAATCAATAAACTCTTTACAAAATGTATTAAATTTAGATAATCGAGAAAAGATTTTAACAAATATTGATGTTCTTAACAAGCTAGCATCTGTTTTTATTCAGAAGCACTTAGATATTGGGGTTAGTCTACACCTCAAAGGGCGCCACATTGACGATATAAAAAAGTAATAAAAATAAATATAATGGCAGCAGAAAAAATAAAAGTAATTTTTGTTGAAAACGACAAAGAAAAAGAAATAGAAGCATTAGTAGGCCTTTCTATATTAGAAGTGGCCCATCAGAATGTCATTGATCTAGAAGGTGCTTGCGAAGGTTCGCTAGCTTGTGCTACTTGTCACGTTATACTTGAAGAGGATGTTTATCAAAATTTAGAAGAACCAGAGGAAGCTGAAGAAGATATGCTTGATTTAGCCTTTGGATTAACTCATACTTCAAGACTAGGCTGCCAAATTATTTTAACAAAAGAGCTGGATGGTATGAAGATTATTCTTCCCTCAGCAACTCGAAACATTAATTTATAATAAATGTAATAATCACAGTGATCAGGAAGATTTTACTATTATTTGCTTTGTTATCAGCTGCTGTATGGATTGCCGGAGCACATGTAATAAAAAACAAAACTATATTACTAGTCAGAAGTTTTAATTCAGATAATGTCAAAATTTCTTTTGATGAGGCGCAAATATCAGGTTTTCCTTTTGCCTGGCAAATTACATTAACAGCACCAAAAATTACAGTAATTAATCAACAAGGCTTACAAGAAGTATCTATAGATGAAATATTCTTTCATCACACTCTTTTTTTGTCACAAATAAACTTAGGAAAGAATCTTTTTTACAATATTTTAAACCCAGAAGAAAAAAAAGGGTATAGTCTTGTAACTACGCAAGATGTTATTTTCGATATTAAATGGACTAATATTTTATTCTTTTTTAATAAAAACCTTAGATGGAAGAATCATTTGCAATCAATCAGTTTTTCTGCACCTATTATCTCCTGCATAACAGAAGATAAGGAAGTATTTAAACTCAACTCTACTAAAGCTTTACTCAGTAAACAAAAGAACAATATAACGGATATCACCAAACTACAATTAATGGCGGATCTAACATCAACCCATCCAAATATACAAATAGATAACGCCAATCTTTTATTAGATATTAATTACAGTAATAACGAAAAGTTTAGTAATTTTAATTTTATGCACACAATCAATTTTAACAATTTTCATCTAAAGATTGATAATGCTGCAATTCAAATGCAAGGCCTTATTAATTTAAACAATTCTGCTCCGCCGAAAGGTAAGTTAGAATTTAATTTAGTGCAATATCATGACATAATAGATAAATTAGTACCAGACGAGCTTATTCTATCTAAGCCATTAATAAAAAATATTATCAGTCGCGCTAGTATTAACGCACTCAATAAAAATAATATAGGTAATGCAAATTTTGAAGTTGTATTTTCAGACAAAAGAATAAATATTGGAAAGATCAACCTGCTAGAATTACAAAAAAACTAAACCTGCCCCATATATATTAGAGGTATTATGCGTACAATACAGGAGATTTTTACTGATCGAACATGTTATAAATTCCAAAATAAACCAATCGATACTGCGTTGTTAAAACAAATATATGATCTCATGAAACTCGGGCCAACTTCTGGTAATTCTTGTCCCTTGAGAATAATTTTTATTCAATCATCTGATGCTAGATCTAAACTAATGCGATGTGTTATGGAGGGTAACATTGATAAAATCCAATCTGCTCCAGTCACAGCCTTATTCGCATATGATAGTAAATTTTACGATCAAATGGATAAAACTAATCCAGTATCTCCTGCACTCAAAGAGTATTTTTCTTCCTCTGAAGACATAGCTACTGACACGGCAATGAGAAACTCTACTTTGCAAGCTGCCTATTTTATGATTATCGCCCGCGCATTTGGTTTAGATTGCGGTCCAATGTCTGGGTTCAATGTAGAATTAATGGAAAAAGAATTTTTAGTTGCTAGTGATTTTAAAATTAACTTCATTTGCAATTTAGGTTACCGTGACAGCGAAAACCCATATCCACGCCTACCAAGACTAGAATTTGAGGATGTGTGTAAATTAATTTAATAATAATATGTTATTTTAGTAAAGCAAAATATGAATTTACTACAAATCCAGGCTTCTAATCCCCAATCTTCTATATGGGTTTCAGCATCAGCAGGAACTGGCAAAACAAAAATTTTAACTGACAGAGTATTGCGCCTACTATTGCAAGGAGCAGATTTTAATAAAATATTATGCTTAACTTTTACACATGCTGCAGCAGGTGAAATGAAAGAAAGAATAATTAGATCTCTTGCCAACTGGTCAAAACTCAATGATAATGAATTAAAAGAAAATATTAAAAACATAATAGGAAGACCTAGTAGCACTAAAGAACTTACTACTGCACGGAATTTATATCATACTTACCTTAGATCTGAGAACGGTATTGCGATTCAAACTATACATTCCTTTTGTCAAAAAATATTACAATCTTTCCCTTTAGAATCCTCTATTGCTCCCAATTTTAAAATTATTGACGAAATAAAAGCTGATTCGATTTTAAGTCAAATAAAAAGACATTTTATCAACCAAAGTGAGTTTGATCTTATCAATGAATATTTAATAAGTAATTTTCATGAATTGATAATAGATGAAATTTTTAGTGACGTTATAAAACATAAGACAAAATTTTGTAAAAATAACCATCCTATAGAAAATATATATGATGAATCTAAAAAACTAATAACAGCAATTACTCAAGATTTTGACGATAAATATATTCTATTAAAGAAACATCCGCTAATACAAGAGTTTGTAGGGCCAAACCCAAGCAGCGATCAAATAAAACTCTTCTTTCTCACTGCTAAATTCACAAAAAAAGTAAAGATAGTCTCAATTAAAACAGCAGCAAAAGGGACAAAATTACACACTGATTTAACAGTTTTGCAGGAACAAGTATATCAACTTGATCAAAAGGAGAAAGAAATACAATTAACTAATCATTCACGGTTACTTACCCTTCTTGGTAGTAAAATCCTGCAAGAGTATGATCTATATAAAGCAAAGAAAGGGCTTCTAGATTACGATGACCTAATTCATAAAACAAAATTATTACTCACAAATAGCGAAGCTAGAGAATGGGTTATCTATAAATTAGATGGATTTATTAATCATCTTTTAGTCGACGAAGCACAAGATACGAGTAAAGAACAATGGTGTATTATTGATTCATTAATTACAGAATTTTACTCTGGCGAGTCCAAGGAACAAAATCTAGACCGTACAATATTTGTAGTAGGTGATGAAAAACAATCTATTTTTAGCTTTCAAGGAGCTGATGTAAATTCTTTTTCCTATATGAATCAACAATTAAAATATAAAATGCTTGCTGGCGGCAGAGAATTTGCCGATGTGAATTTAGAGATATCATATCGTTCTGCTAAAGAAATTTTACATGTTGTTTTTAATGTTTTTGAGTCCCTTCAAAAACTACATCCACAAATGTTCTATCAGCCAATTATTCCGTTAAATGCTTTTCGATCTACACATACAGGGTTAGTTGAATTATGGCCATTATGTCAAACGCCACGACAAACTGAGCAAGATTTTTGGCCTATAGCAACATTAACGCAAGATAACAGCTCAGTTAAATCATTACTTGCACAACAAATCAGTACTTATATCAGGCAAAGAATCACAGCTGGTCAATCATTATCCTCTATAGGAAGGAGGGTCACAGCTAGTGATTTTATGATCCTATTTCGCAGAAGAGACGATTTAACTAAAGAAGTAATCAAAGCATTACAACAACAAGAAATTGAAGTTTCTGGTCTAGATCGTATTACACTCAAAGAAAATTTATCAGTACAAGATTTATTATCTGTAGCCAGATTTATCCTTAATCCTTATGACAACCTTAATCTCGCTGCATTACTCAAATCTGCTTTAATAAGCTTAGATGAACAAGTGATTTATCACATCACAACTAATCGTGATAATAATGCTATTTGGGACTATATTTGCATACACAAAAATACAGAACCCCAATACCTCACTGCCTTTAATATACTCAATACTTTTCTTGATTTATACCCACACACCAATATTAGTAACTTTTTTCATTATATAGTTAACGTAATGGGGTGTAGAGAAAAATTAAATAGTTATAATGGTCCAGATAGCGATGACGCAATTAACGAATTATTATATATTGCTGCAGACTACGCTCTATATGGCGATGATTCGCTACAAAGTTTTATATTTTGGCTGGATAATAGTGAATCCTCAATCAAACGTGATATTAGCACCTCTGATAAGGTTAGGATTATGACTGTTCATGCCGCCAAAGGACTACAAGCGCCCATAGTTATTCTTTGTGATACAACTAGCATACCAAACAATAATGATCGATTCATTTGGGATGAAAATGATAACTTGTTCTCAACCAAAGGAGCGCGCAATACACCTGATTATTACACTAATATTAAAAATTTAGAGCAGCAGAAGAAATATGCAGAATACCTGCGATTACTCTATGTAGGTATGACTAGGGCTGAGGACCATTTAATAATTTGTGGTTATGAAGGTGGCAAATCCATATCATCAAATTGCTGGTATGAATTGATCAAAGAGACTATGACAAAGATGACAATAAATGATCAAAATGGCATTGTAACCTATGGTCATGATATTCAGCATTGTACTAATCGTGGTAATTATACAGTACATAATTCAAAGCAGGAGGAAGAAACATTCCAACCTAGAACACTCACTTACGAACATTTACTACAGGAGAAATTTACACCCCAAGAAAATCATCCTATTGTTACCCCAGCAACAATTGAGAACCCTATGGAATATGGTCTAATATTCCATAAAATATTAGAAGATGCGTTAGCACAAAAAAATCTTTCTATAATGTTAGAACACCCTTTAATTGGTGTTATGAATAAAAAATCTCAAGCCCGTATTAACAAAGCAATAGACAAAATTATTGCTAATAAATCATTTAACATTTTACTAAACAACAAAATTGCAACAGAAGTATCTATCGGGTCATTAGATAATAATAAAATTAATTTAGGTAGAATAGACCTTATAATATATCTACAAAACGAAATAATTATCATTGATTATAAATCAGATTTAACCCCCGCGTTGACTAGTCAAGATATTCCCACGCACTACTTAGCTCAGTTACAGAACTATAAAAATACTATATCAAAACTTTATCCAGATAAACTTATACGGACAAAAATTCTATGGCTTGAGAACGGACAATTAATGGCAACATAATATTATACTATTAACTTAAGTTGATTTTATCAGATAATGTTTATATAAGTAGACTAAACAGGATTTATAACTATTAAATAGGAGAGTTAAATGAATAAATTTATTGGCAACCTGGCTCCAGATTTTACTGCAAAAGCTGTAATGCCAGACAATATAATATCAAATAATTTCAATCTGAAAAATTATTTAGCAGGGTCCAAGGGAATTATTTTTTTCTATCCTTTAGCCTTTACCTTTGTTTGCCCGTCTGAAATTATAGCGTTCAACAATCGCTTAGGAGAATTCGCTGACAGAAATACTAAAATTGTAGCGGCAAGTGTTGACTCACATTTCTCGCATCACGCTTGGAAGGCTATGCCTGTGAGCAAAGGAGGAATTGGAGATATTAGATTTCCTTTAGTATCTGATCTTAATAAAGAGATATCCAACGCCTATGATGTATTGAATGAAGAAGGGATTTCTTACAGAGCAACCTTTTTAATTGATGAAGAATTCAATATTAGACATTACATAGTCAATGATTTACCATTAGGGCGCAATGTTGATGAAACTATTAGAATGATTGATGCCTTAGATCATTATAACCAACATGGAGAAGTGTGCCCGGCTGGTTGGCAAAAAGGCGAGCAAGGTATGACCCCAACTAAACAAGGTGTGGCAGATTATCTTACTTCAAATGCCGAAAAACTATAGTTTTGTTGCAATTCCCTACAGCCACAGGTTTAGATGATGAACAACATTTTTACGCGAAAAACTAATAGAAACTATTCGCAAGAAACAATAGATATATTGCGTCTCATTCGCAGTGAAAATGTAGGTCCAAGAACATTTAATCATTTGATTAAAATGTTCGGATCTGCAGGTAAAGCTTTAGAAAATATTGCTGATTTTTCACTCAAAGGAGGAAGATCTAAACCTATAAAGATTTATTCTAAAGCTGATGCTGAAAAAGAAATCAACGCCTTACACAAAGGTGAAGCTCAACTAATTACTTACAGGGATTTTAATTACTCTCAATTATTGTTACAAATCCCTGATTTTCCACCAATATTATCTTATAAAGGCAATATTACTCTACTAAATTGCCAAAAGATTATAGCCATTGTTGGAGCAAGAAATAGCTCCATTAACGCTCGCACTATTGCTTCCAATATTGCCCGAGAACTAGTAAAAGAAGATTATATAACAGTTTCAGGAATGGCAAGAGGTATTGATACAGCTGTACACGAGGCAAGCGGTGACAATACTATTGCTGTTATTGCTGGAGGTATTGATCATATCTATCCACCTGAAAACAAAAAGCTCTTTAACAAAATAACAGAAAGGGCTTTACTTATTGCCGAATTACCAATAGGTTCTAGCCCTGTTGCACAGCATTTTCCCCAGCGCAATCGAATCATTGCCGGTTTAGCACTTGCGACAGCTGTTATCGAAGCTGGGATCAATTCTGGTTCTCTAATAACAGCAAAGTATGCTTTAGATTATAACAGAGATATTTTTGCTATGCCTGGCTTTCCACAAGACCCAAGATGTATGGGTACAAATAAATTACTTAAAGATGGAGCATACTTGCTTGAATCAAGCCTAGATATTGTATCTAATGTCTTATCTTATAAAAAATTAAAGAAAACGCTTGAAGAAAATACAAACTTTAGTAATAATTTCACACTCCCAACTGTTAATGAGGATTTAGATATAAAAGATCATGATAGAAAGATGGTGATTAGTTTACTATCCTCATCTCCAGTTACACTTGAATTATTAAGTAAAGAAACGAAACTGTCTTTACCCATAATTTATACTATATGTCTAGAGCTTGAACTTGCAGGCAAGATTACAAGACATGTGGGTAATAAAATTTCTCTAATATATTAAAGTTATTATGAAACTAGTCATTGTTGAGTCCCCTGCGAAAGCAAAAACGATTAATAAGTATCTTGGTAGTGATTACAAAGTAATTGCTTCCTTTGGCCATATCAGAGATTTACCTTCAAAAAACGGTTCAGTTTTACCTGATGAAGATTTTAAAATGAAATATGAAATTTCAGATAAATCTAATAAGTATGTTAATGAAATTATTAAATTAGCCAAGCAATCAGACGAGATTTTACTCGCAACTGATCCAGACCGTGAAGGTGAATCAATTTCCTGGCACGTGGCTGAATTATTAACACACAAAAAAATTATCAAAGATATCACTAAATTCAAACGAATTGCTTTTAATGAAATTACAAAAAAAGCTGTATTAGAAGCTGTTGCTAACCCCAGAAATATTGATGACAATCTGGTGAACGCCCAGCAAGCACGTAGGGCATTAGATTATTTAGTTGGATTTACGTTATCCCCAATATTGTGGAGAAAATTACCCGGCTGCCGCTCAGCTGGCAGAGTGCAATCAGTAGCCCTGCGTATTATATGCGAAAGAGAAAATGAAATAGAACGTTTTATTTCACAAGAATTTTGGGACATTAGCTTGAATGTACAAAATAGCAAGGGTGATAATTTTACAGCAAAACTTTCGCATATTGAAGATCAGAAACTGGATAAATTTTTTATTAAAGATCAGAAGTCTGCAGCGCAAATTACTGATAGGTTAAAGAAGCAGAATTTTACTGTTTTAGCTATTCAGAAAAAACAACAAAAAAGATCTCCAGCCGCTCCATTTATTACTTCTTCCCTACAACAAGAAGCAGCTAGGAAGCTTGGTTTTAGCACAAAAAAAACCATGCAGGTGGCACAGAAATTGTATGAAGGAATTGATCTTGATGGTGAAACTGTAGGATTAATTACTTATATGAGAACAGATGGTGTAACCTTATCGTCAGAAGCCGTTGAAAGTGTAAGAAACTTAATTCAAGATAAGTACGGCAAAAATTATTTACCTAAAGAAGCCAGACTTTATAAGTCAAAACAGAAAAATGCACAAGAAGCTCACGAAGCGATCAGGCCAACTGATATTACCAAACTACCCGACACACTATCAAAATCTTTAGATAAAGACCAATTACGTCTATACGAATTAATATGGAAGCGTACGATTGCCTGTCAAATGGAAAATGTACTAATTGACATGGTTGGTGCAGATCTTATTAGCGATAATCAAAAATTTCTTGCTAGAGCTACTGGATCTACTATATTTTTTGATGGTTTTTACAGAGTATATCAAGAAGGCGTTGATGATAATAAAGAGGAGGATAGTAAAACCCTACCTCCACTGTTTGAATCAGAACCTATCAAAAATAAACAAGTAAATCCTTTACAACATTTTACTGAACCGCCACCAAGATATTCTGAAGCAAGTCTAGTTAAACGCCTTGAAGAATTGGGCATTGGCCGCCCCTCCACTTACGCTGCAATTATTTCTGTATTACAAGACAGAAAATACGTTACTGTAGAAAAAAAACGTTTTCATCCTAGTGACCTTGGTAGAGTAGTAACTGCGTTTTTAATAGGATTTTTCAGTAAATATGTTGAATATGACTTTACCGCCGCCCTGGAAACTGATTTAGATAAAATTGCAGAAGGTAATTTAAATTGGAAAGAATTATTACAGGATTTCTGGTCAGGATTTAGCCAAAATACAGCTCAAGTCAGTGATAAACAAATTTCTGATGTCATAGAATATGTTGAGCAGGCCCTTGATTTTCATCTTTTTGGTCAACCTGATACTGACCAATATAATAAGAATAAAAAATGCGGCAGCTGTACAGATGGTACGTTAAGCTTAAAATTAGGTAAATATGGTGCTTTTCTAGCCTGTAGCAATTATCCAGATTGCACCTATAAAAAAACTATCACTAAAAACGAAGATGAATCAAACGATCAGGTCATTAATAATGATAGTAAAGAATTAGGACAGGACAGCTCAGGAACAACTGTATATCTAAAAAAAGGACCTTATGGCTGGTATACTCAACTGGGCGAAGCAACTTCAAAAAAAGATAAGCCAAAGCGTGGTCAATTACCAGCTGGATTAAAGCCAGAAGAACTTTCTTTAGAGTTAGCTATCAAACTATTAAGCTTACCGCTATTCATCGGCAAACACTCTGAATCTGGCGAAGATATGCATATGGGAATAGGAAAATATGGACCATATATAAAATATAAAAATAAATTTACTTCTATACCCAAATCCATTGATCCATTTGTTATTAAAACAACAGAAGCTGAAGAGCTTATTAGTAAAAAAAATAAAAAATAATATCATTCCACTATAGTATATCACCTAATGCTAGGTGATATACTGTATCGTACCACCTTTACTCCTTATCATTTCTAAATCTATTAATTCTGTTACAAGGATCGTCAATTTAATAGCCAATAACATTAAAGTGTGTTAACTTTTTTGTAAATATATGTTAGACAATGGTTTTATGTTACCAGATTGCTATTATTCTATTAGATTAATCAATAAGCTTGTTATGCTTGATAAACATAATAAGCTTGGCCTCGACCAAATAAAAAAATCTATCTACTGGGCAAAAAAATATCATAGCGACCAGAAGCGTAAAAGTGGCGAACCATATTACACTCACCCCTTAGAAGTAGCCTATATAGTATCTGATTATCTGTTGCAAACAGATGTCATTATTGCTGCCATTTTGCATGATATCGTTGAAGACACTGAAGTTACGGCTGAGATGATTAGAGATGCTTTTGATGCAAGGACAGAGCAAATCGTAAACCGACTAACTCGCGATAGACCTGATGGCACTAAATTAAGTGTAGCACAGATATTAAATAATGCTTACGAACATGATGATAAGGAGGTATTATTGATTAAGGTGGTAGATAGGCTGCACAATATGCAGACTGTAGGAGCAAAATCCCCTAACAAAATACAAGAAACTATAGAAGAATTTATTATCCCTGCCTTGTATTTAGAAAATGCCAAAATAACTCAGGAATTAACTAAGCTATGTTATGAAAATACAGATATTATATCTGCATTACAGGATGATTATTCTGTCCCTTTATTGGAAAATTCCCGACTTCTTTCTCAAGCTTTTCAAAATGCCTCAATCCAAACCAAAATCCTAAACTTACTGGAAGCAAAATAATTAATATCCCTACATTACCACAATATTTAAATAAGTATACTAGACCAAATGAGGTTATAATATGCATATGTTGTGCGACTATTAAAAATGCCGATGTGCGCCTATTATATTTGCCTATAAAAAAAGAAGCGAAATAGGCATTAAATTGCTTCACTATGAATTGAAAATAATTCAGTGAAGGCGAGGTAATGATCACAGATCAACAAGTACAATTATTAAGGTTTAGCATGACAAAATATTCAAATCAAAAAATAGCTGCGGCAAAGTCAGGAATGAGTGAGCGCAGCGCACGTAAATATCTAAAAACAAAAACCCTGCCTAGTGAGTTGAAGAAAGAGCGACACTGGCGTACACGTTCTAATATATTTGCACCAGTTTGGGACAAAATAGAGAATATGCTTGTGTTGTCTCCAGGATTGACAGCAAAAACAATACTATCATATCTAATTAGTCAGCATCCTAGAGAATTTCAAATATCTAATTTAAGGGCATTGCAAAGACAGATACAGCTCTGGAGAAGTAGTTACGGACCTGACAAAGAAGTAATGTTTCCTCAGGAGATTAGGCCTGGTCGTCAGAGCCAATCGGATTATACACATATGGATTCGCTGGGAGTAACCATTGCAGGTAAAGCATTCTCGCATTTGCTTTTTCACTTTATGCTGCCTTATTCTAGGTGGGAAGATGCTAGTGTTTGTTTTACAGAAAGTTTTGATAGTTTAACGGCAGGATACGAACAAGCAGTATGCAAATTAGGCAAACAAGCTCCAGAACATCGCACAGACAACCAATCAGCTGTTTCTACCAGGATTAAAGGCAAAATGGTTTTTACGGAAAGATGGCAAGAATTTATGAAGCATTATGGAGTAGTTCCTACCTGCAATAATCCAGGCAAAGGACATGAAAATGGCTCTGTAGAAAAAAGTCATGATTTACTAAAAAAGGCTATTGATCAAGAACTTCTATTAAGAGGTACGCGCAATTTTAATAGTCAAACCGAATATGAAGATTTTGTAAAAACTATTGTATCTGGACGTAATAAAGCAAGATCAGCTCTTTTATCTGAAGAGATTGAGTTATTACAAGATTTACCATCTTGTAAATACAATGCACCAGTTTTGGCCTTGGTAAAAGTATCAAGTGCAAGCACAGTTCGTATTCAAGGTGGTATATATTCTGTACCAAGTCGTCTTATTGGCTATCAACTTAAAGCCTGTATTTATCGATCTTCTATAGAACTATACTATGGAAGACGTTGTATACAGAAAATGCCAAAGCTTGCATCAGGACAGGCTCATGCGATTAATTATCGACATATTATTACTCAGCTCATAAGAAAGCCAGGAGCCTTTGAAGATTATAAATACAGAGATTGTTTGTTTCCAAGAGTGATCTTTAGAAAAACTTATGATGTGTATAAGAAAGTTTATCCTAGTAGAGGTCATAAACTCTATTTAAAAATACTGCAACTTGCAGCCTTGCATGGAGAAAATATTGTATCACAAATTTTAGAGAAAGAATTTGCATTAGGTAAATGTCCCAGCTTGGAAAAAATTGCAAATCAACTAACTGTAAAGCAAGAAGCTTGTCCAGAAGTTAAGGTAAGTATAATAGAGCTTAAACTGTACGATACTCTTGTGCAAAGACTTTTCCAAGGAGCAAGCTCATGATGCATATGATTAACAATGTACATTCTTTGCTTCAAGGGTTGCGTCTTTCTGGCATGAAAGAAGAATTTGAAAAATTATCCGAGGAAAAGTCATGGGAACCAATTCCTTATTTATATGAGTTGTGCCAAAGGGAGCAAGAAAGCAAAACGCAGAAGCGGATACAGTCTTTGCTAAAAAAAGCTAAGTTGCCACGTAATAAGACTTTGGAAGAATTTGATTTTAAAAGATTGCCATCATTACATCCAGGAACGATTCAACGCTTATGTGAAGGTGACTTTATAGATCGATTGGAAAACTTACTGATTTTTGGTAATCCTGGAACTGGCAAAACACACCTTGCTATTGCTTTTGCCAAAGAATGGTGCCTAAGGGGTCGTAGTATATTATACATAACGGCAGCTCAGTTGGTTCAACAATTACTGCAAGCAAAAAAGAATCTTTCTTTTGAGATGTACTTAAAAAAGATGGACCGCTTTGATGTTCTAATTATTGATGATATATCCTATGTACCATATGAAAAAGAAGAAATAGACGTATTGTTTTTGCTCTTATCTGAACGTTATGAGCAAAGAAGCACTTTAATTACTAGTAATTAAGTTTTTTCCAACTGGAATCAAATTTTTAAGGATGAGGTTACCACAGCAGCAGCTATTGATCGATTGGTTCATCATGCAACTATTTTGGAACTTAATGCTCCAAGCTATCGAATGGAAGTGGCACAAAATAAGAAAAAAACTCAACAAAAGGAGGCGTAAAATGACTTAAAAAAATTTTTGTAAAAACCGGCAAATATAATAGGCGCAAACCGGTAATTATAGTTGACGTTATACA
>JBGCEV010000022.1:0-46480 GCA_045106605.1 Rickettsiaceae bacterium
TACTATTATTCAATGTCATAATAAATTTCTCTTTATTTTAAATTGTCTTAAGTTAATTTTATTACAAGCAAATAGCATACCATAACTAAACAATATGAATATCTTTACTAAGAAAACAAGCTATTATGTATAATATTGAAAGACTAGAGTAATTGATTTCTAGTATTGATAATTGACCATACTATATGAAGATATCATAAATTTAACCACAGCTATAAGCATACATAGAACAGGATAACATAGAGTGGCTAGTTAGTTTGTCATAGGACATTTTATCAACATTACCTTCTCTACTTCTTTTAAGAATAACAATTAGAATTAACAGTAAATTGAATTTTGCAGACCATTTCATAAATGAGAGAAAACAAATTAAATATTTCAAAGGATTTTGTTCGTCTCCAGAGGTAATAATGCTCTTTGTATATATGAAATGCGGATTTTCTTTAAGCTATAGAACTTGAAGAGATGGCATATACTAAAGGAGGTGTAATAGAGGCGCGCTGCAAAGATGGATAATGAGCTTTACTCCATTGCTTGATAAGCAGGTCAGAAAACGAAAGAAACCCGTTGTTTTAAGTTGGTGTATGGATGAAACCTATATCAAGCTGAATGGTAAGTGGATTTATCTTTACAGAGCTGTGGATTTGCTTGATAACACCATAGAGTTTCTACTGAGGAAACATAGCGCAAAGGACAATCTAGCAAAAGATCAGAAAATTGAGATTCGTCATAATAAATATCTCAACAACACCATAGAACAAGATCATAGATTCATTAAGAAACGAACGAGGCCTATGTTATGTTTTAAAAACTTTGAATCTACTAAAATTACTATCACTGGTATTGAAAATATTCGCATGATTCAGAAAGGACAAATTGTTGGAGCTGATTCTCATTTTTATGCTTTTAAGAATTTTAAATGCTCATGGCTTCATAACGCCTAAAATTCAGGATTCTCAAGACTTTGGCAACTATGCTCAACAGATGAAACAGAATAAGTAGGTTGTTCTTACGCACGCGATTTAATCTGACAAGCGAGACCAATAAGTCATTAAAACAAGTTTCATATTAATGATTCTTGTGCTTAATCATTTAAATACTTTGTTGTTAAGTAGTTAAAAAAAGTATTAACATTCAGTTCGGTGCATCCTGTTGAGCACTCCAGCAATTTGCTGCTTGTCAAACTTGCCCCATATTCTCTAAGATTTTTATTTAAATACGTATTTATACTTTGAAAATCAGAACATTTAATTGCAGTGTTTATATTTATACCTTTTTCTGTCATATTACTTGCTAACATGCTAGATATTATTGCCCCAATGTAATAGGTGGGAAAATAACCAAATAAACCACTTACCCAGTGTATATCTTGCATACACCCATTTTTGTCATTATCAGGTGTAATACCTAAATATTTTGTTGTTTTTTCTCTCCATAATGCAGGCAAATCTTTTGCAGGTATTGCTTCGTTGATAATCGCTTGCTCTATTTCGTAACGTATAATAATATGCATAGGGTAGGTTACTTCATCCGCATCTATTCTTATCAGGCATGGATTGACTGTGGTTTTTAAATTATATAAATTTTCTGCGCTATATTCATTGCCTCTTATATTAAATTCATCATGCAACAATTTTGATAACAACTCTAAGAAGGCTTTAGATGTACCAATCTGCATTTCCATAAATAATGACTGACTTTCATGAAAGCTCATACTGTGAAAATCACCTACAGGCTGATTGATGTATTTATATGGTAAATTTTGTAAATATAAGCCATGCCCTGCCTCGTGCAATATATTAAATATATTATCTAATATATTTATTGAATCATATTTAGTAGTAATCCTCACATCATCATTACGACCGGTACAAAATGGATGAACCGATTGATCTATACGACTTCTTTCTAAGTCAAGGCCTATAAGTTTGGCTAGTCTAGTGGATATTTGTTTTTGGGTTTGAAGATCAATAGGTTTAGATAGTGGTATCGTTTTGCGATTTTTTTGTTTGTCTGTTATCTTATTTATAAGCTGCGGCAATTGTCTTGTAGTCTCTTCGAATACTTGGTTCAATTCCTTTTCCAGTCTATTTGAATCAAATTGATCCAAAAGAATTTCGTATTTTGGAATGTTGAATTTTTCTGACTTAATAGATGCTAATTTACGTGTAATATCAAACACTTTGTCTAAGTAGGGCTCTAAAGTTTTAAAATCATTATTGATTCTAGCCGTTCTCCAAATAAATTCACATTCTGCTGAAACTTCTACATATTGTTTCTGCAATGATTGGTCTATAACCGAGCTGTGCTCGTACCTTGTTTTGATAAGGTTTATATTTGCTGATTGCCATTCATCTAACTTTGTAGAATACGGAACAATTTTGTTTATTAACGATATAATTTCATCTGAACTTTCTAGGTTAGCTATTAAAGATGCTAATGATGCAATTTCCTGTTTTTTATTTTGGGATGCTCCATTTGGCATGTATGTAGAGAAATCCCATTGCGCTATAGTGAGAATATTCTTTAATTGAGTTATAATCTCGAATTGATTTTCTAGCTCAAGGTATTTATTACTCATCGTATCTGTAGAAAAAATGTTTACTTAATATTATTCTATAATCCTTTTATAGATCGCAGTGGTTCTAAACAGAACCGTTAAGTTACATGTTTTACAAAATGCATCACCCTTTTACAACTCAAAAATTAGTTAATGTTAATTGAATTAGCTTTTTCTTTTTAACAGGATAAAAAAATTAAGATAAGCCATTCCATATTTCTTCCAAATTACTCAAACATTTTAAAGGTTGTTGCTATTCACCAGGAATCAATAGATCATGCTATTCTGTAAAGCTGCCTAGTAAAGTTTGTGCCTCTGATAGATAAAGAGGCATTAATCGATTTTCTTGATCATAATGCTGATTTTATATTGTGTTTTTTTGGTCTAGAGTTATTAATACATTCCTGTATTTTGTCACCTTGCTTCTTTGTTATAATCCTTTGCTTTCCTAATTTTCTAACCCTTATCTTCCCACTAATTGCGTGTTTATCACCTTTTCCCTCTTTGCATACCCATTTACTAATCGTCCGACGTCTTACTTCTCATTACATCAGAAACTAATAACTGTTTTTCACCTCTGTTGATTAGTTTAAGTGCAACTTTTCTCATTGATGCCTGGGCGCTTACTGATAATTTTCTAAACTCTCCTTTTTTGGCATCTTGTCATTGTACAAAAAAGCTTATTATTTACGAGAGATATGTCGGGTATTTAATTGGTGAGTTAATACAAGATATCAATATTTCTAGATTTAGGTAGCAAGTCATAATTCTTATTTTCTATGCAAGACTATATAATATTGTACTCTACATATTAAATTAGCGGTGCCTTAGGGGATCTTTTTTAGTTTCTTAACTTCAAATTATATCTCATTTCTTCTTTTTATCAGTCCAGTTTTTTTGTGGTATTATGTTGTAGGCTTTGCTTTACTTTCTGTAGATTGCTGCCTAGTGATAATTCAGCTCTTAAACCCACTTGATTAATTTGTTCATCTAGTTCTTTTATCTTGTTCAATACTACCACGTCCTTCATTGTTAATATCATCGGATCAATGGTTAAAGTCACTTCAACTTGAGCCCCTGGTTTTCCTTCTTGGTCTATATAGGCACAGGTCCTTGGTATGCCCCTGACTGATACAAGCATACCTTTTCGTATTTTTTTGTTAATGAAATTCGTTCTTTCTTCTCTTGATGAATGACATTTATACCAGGTAATGGATTCCCTTTCCTTACCTTCATCGTCTGTCCATTTTGTTGCCACTGTCAGGATAAACTTTATCCAGTTAGGGTAGTTATCAGCCATTGGTTTTTCTGGTTCGTCATATACACGACCTGTTAATACAATTTCTACGCCCCGATCCACACTGTCCTTGTTTTTCTCGGTGTTCTCTTTTGTCATCGTCTTCTCTCTAATATTTTATTATCTCTGTAATTTTATAACTATTCATTACTCTGGATTTTTTCCTGTAATAAAATGACAACTTGTCATTCTTACTTGTATAAGTAATCTACCGAATGCTGTGGTGCTTAATTCTGTTATTAACAGAATTTTTGATTGCTGATATAAAGCGGGTACATCCATTTAAGATGAATCCATATATACAGTTGATGATTGAGGATGATGAGAAGGCAAATTACTATTCTGCTGCCCCTTCTGCTTTTGCTTCGTTTTTAATTGATTCGTCTTTATCCAGAAATTATCATTGGATATTGCAACAGCATTTCGTATTTCATATCGAAAACTTTGCGCTATATACGCCGCAAATCTTTTTTTACTGCAAAAGAAACAGTGTGAAATACGTGCCTCCATATGTTGCAATATATCGTTCATTGCTTTTAGTAAAAAACTCTTTCCAGACTCAGACTGCAACAAGTTACAACCTTTCTGCGACAAGGAGTGAAAATTGGTTAGATACTTAACCTTCTTTGATAATTTCCTACTTGCAGAAGAATCACCTTTGTGAATAGGCGCTATATCGCGTGGGGCAGTTTTCAGGTGTTGAAACTCTAACTTTCTTGAGTGATTGTGATTGCTCGTCTTAGACCTACTCTGCTGTAAATTTATCGCTTTTTCCTGCTCTAGTACATTTTGCGGTATATCATCAACTGCCGAATCTTCTGTTGTAAAACTAGACTTTGATTTTTGTGTTCTCTGCCCTGCTAAAGTATGAGCTTCTTTTTGATCCCCTTTATAAAATAGCATCAGGAATTTTTTTCTCTGCTGGTGTGTGATTTCTTGCTTGTTATCTGAAAAAATTTTCCTATCAAAATGATTATAATTTCTTGGGTTTTTAATACACTCCCGGGCGTTGTCCGATAACTCAATAGTTAATTCATCATGATATCTTACTTTAGCAACGATAACTGACTTGTGATCTTGTAGTTTGAATAAATTACCTTCCTCATTGTACAGATTGCTATGTTGTCTTCTGCTCATTGCCGTAATACTAGAAGCAAAACCGTGCCTCACAAACATTACTCCTTCAGAAGCTTTATTAATCATGCTGTAATAATCAGTTATTAATTTTTTACATGTTTTGAATTGCTTCTTACTCGTGCCTGTGGCTCTAGGGATAAAACGTAAGTTTTTTTTCTGATTATCTTCCCTCGATTTATATTTTCTCATTCTATTGTCAAAATAGTGGATGTGCACAGTATCTGCTTGTGTTTGATAATGATCTAATCCCTCCGTCTTCATTTAACTAACCCTCTGACATCGACTAATATAGACCGCTCTAGTCGTTTCATTATAATCAGCATTATCTTTGTTGACATTTTTAATGCGTATTGTCTTCTAAGGTTACATCCATCTCTGGTGGATGCGCCTGCTGTGCTAAGGTCGTACAGTCTCCTGAGTATTTGACTGTTTATGTGAATATGTGGCTTTTGAACCAGTAACCGACCTATATTCAGGCTAGTTAATAATCTGTAATAATATTTTTTTAATTGAGAATAATACCCCACGCTATAGTGGAGACAAGGTAGTACGGCCCTTAGACTTAAGAAAGTAACTTCGTCCGGATATACTTTTGTAATGTTTTTCTGCAACTCATACTTGATAAAACAAGTTTTTTGAGTTAACTTTGCGAAAGTCCCTGCACGGAAAAATATCCCTCTGCTGTGATGAAAAATAATCATTATTCAATTATTTATTAGTTGAAGATAAGTGATTTTAGTTTCAGCTAGCGGTATTTCTGAGTCTCAAATCTTTATACCAGCTAGCTATTAGCTCTACTAAAATTATCTAAAACCAGTTATGTCTAATTGGAGATTATGCATTGGAATATAATATGGATTGATACGGGAGATTGTATCACACAATAGGTATGTATTCAACTTAAATACTTGTCCTTTACTCATTTGTTTAATCTTTCCTTTCCTTGTTTTATATTAATAAAGAATTAATGTTAATTCACTATATATATTTACATATTTATTTACTAACAAAGGTAATGTCAACTGTAAAAAGCGTTTTCTTGATTTATAACAAAAAAATAAACCAGTGAAAATTATATGATTTTATTAGGCAACAAATATATAACAACCATTTCTTACAATATAACACATTGCTTTATGAACACACTCAGTATAATAGAATTGACGAATATATAGGTATATCCTATACACCTACATATTCAATTACATATGGTAAAGCCAATGCTAACGTGGCAGGGTTCTGTTGCATTTGTTGCCAGCGTGCAATGATACGAGTATCATGAGAAAGTAAATATTGATAGGAGAGGAAGTAATATTTCTGCACTTAATGAGTGGTCCAATTTGTCTAGACTAAAAATTAGAAAATTAGAGATACAATTTGCTGCATAATTTTATACAATATTTTTCTTAAAATACACTTGTTCTGGAGTTCAGTATTCCAAAGCTTGGTGCATGCGTTTGTTGTTATAAAAACACATATAATTAATTATAGCATTTTTCACCTCCTTGACGTTATTTAAAATTACCATATATATTTTTTCTTGTTTTAGTGAGCGCCAAAATCCTCCGGTAAATACGTTATCTAAAGCCCTACTTTTGCCATCCATACAGATCCTAATGTTATGTTTAAGAAACTTTCAATCTACTAAAATTACTATCACTGGTGTTAAAAATATTCGTATGATTCAGAAAGGACAAATTGTTGGAGATGGTTCTTATTTTTATGCTTTTGGGAATTTTAAAATGCTCATGGCTTCATAGCGCCTAAAATTTAAGATTCTCAAGACTTTGACAAATATGCATCCACTAGATGCGACAGAACCCTTAAATCTTCCATAAATTGGCGCAATAAACATTTAAATAATCTAACAACAACCATAAGTGTTATGGTTACACCAGATTTGACTGACTTTAACTCAGACTCGATTGCCTTAAAATTAAATAACTTCTTGAATTTACTATATTGATGCTTTTGACTTACCAAAGCTTCTAAACTTACCATCTTCATTTGGGTGAGCTACATCATTATAACCTCAGAGCTTTTGACTGAATTATATCACTTCCCGATCATCGCACAACACCCTTGATATTAAGATGCGACTTTCTTAGCCTGCTCTAGAGCTTTTTTTAAGTACCGCCCAGTGTGGCTTTGCGTGCATTGGGCAACCATCTCTGGAGTGCCTTCTGCCACTATCAAACCTCCTTTATTTCCGCCTTCTGGGCCTATATCAATAATATAGTCAGCTGTCTTAATCACTTCCATATTATGTTCTATTACAACTACTGTATTACCTTTATTCACCAATTGATTTAGTACAGAAAGCAGCTTCTTAATGTCATCAATATGTAAGCCTGTTGTAGGTTCGTCTAAAATATATAAGGTTTTACCAGTTGAGCGTTTGGATAATTCTTTTGCTAGTTTTATTCTTTGTGCTTCGCCGCCTGATAAAGTTGTAGCTGATTGACCGATTTTAATATAGCCTAATCCCACCTCTTTCAAAGTAATTAATTTTTCGTAAATATTTGGTACGTGCTGAAAAAAATCAGTAGCATCATCTACTGTCATATGAAGTACCTCAGAGATATTCTTTCCTTTGTATTTTACTTCGAGAGTTTCTCTGTTATATCTTTGCCCGTTACATACATCGCAATTTATATAAACATCTGGTAAGAAATGCATCTCAATTTTAATCAAACCATCTCCCTGGCATGATTCGCATCTACCACCCTTGACGTTAAAAGAAAATCTACCAACTTTATAACCACGTATTTTTGATTCAGGTAATTCTGTAAACCAATCACGAATATGTGTAAAAGCTCCAGTATAAGTAGCTGGATTTGATCTAGGGGTTCTACCAATTGCAGATTGGTTGATATCAATAATTTTATCAATATACTCAATACCCTTAATACTACCATATTTTGCAGGGTATATTTTTGTATTTGGTTCAAGCTGCTTCACAGCCGCCTTGTATAATGTGTGAATTATCAAGCTTGATTTGCCGCTACCAGAAACTCCAGTCACCGCCGTAAATGTGCCAAGCTTAATGGTAATAGTAAGATTATGTAAATTATTAACATCTGCGTCTTCAAGTATAATTTCTTTCCCCTCTTGCCCAGTCCTTACTTGCCCAGGTACCGGGATAGTTTTTCTTCCACTTAGATACTGCCCAGTAATGCTGCCTTCTGAGTTCATAATTTCTGTTGGTGTTCCTTGCGCTATAATATTGCCACCATGCAAGCCAGCACCTGGACCAACGTCAATAATATGATCTGATTCTAACATTGTTTCATCATCATGCTCAACGACAATAACAGAGTTGCCAAGATCTCGTAGGCTTTTTAATGTATCAATAAGACGCGCATTATCTCTTTGATGTAAACCTATGGAAGGCTCGTCAAGTACATATAATACACCACTTAGGCCACAACCTATTTGTGATGCTAATCGTATTCTCTGGCTCTCTCCGCCAGATAAAGTACCTGATTCTCTTGATAGACTCAGATACTCAAGGCCAACATTATTTAAAAATTTCAGTCTTTCTTTGATTTCTTTGATAATGCTTTTAGAAATTAATTGTTGTTTGTTATCTAATTTTGAAGCAAGTACATCGAACCATTGCAAAGCATCATCAATAGTTTTCTTTGCTATTTGACCAATATGCTGATTATCTATTTTAACGCATAGAGATTCTGGCTTTAATCTATATCCACTACAAATACTGCAATCATGCTGCGACATAAAACGATTTAATTCCTCACGCATCCAGCTAGCATCAATTTTTTGGTATTTTTCTTGTAAGCTAGGGATCAGGCCTGCAAAAGTTTGCTCTATGATTTCCTTTTTGCAATCATCCTGGTAGTAGAATTTAATAATTTCATCACCAGAACCATAAAATAGAACCTGTTTTATAGAGGTAGGGATATCTTTAAAAGGTTGGGCAAGGTCAAAATTATAATGTGTAGCCAAGGATTCAAGAGTATCAATAAAAAATTTAGACGAGGATTTATGCCAGGGGACTAGTGCTCCATCTTTAATACTCAAAGCATCATCGGGCACAATTAATCGTTCATCAAAAAATGATTCTTTGCCTAATCCCTCGCATGATTTACATGCACCAAAAGGACTGTTAAAAGAAAAAATTCTTGGTTCAATTTCTTCTAATTGAAAGCCAGATTCTGGGCAGGAATATTTTTCAGATAGGATTATTCTTTGTCCTTGTTGATAGTGCGTTTTATGATCAGAAGGTAGAGAATGTATCTCAATATAACTCAGTCCCGACCCATGCATCAAAGAAGCTTCAAGACTTTCTGCTACTCTATTGCCAAGGGAGTCAGAAATTACGATCCGATCAATTACGGCTTCTATATCATGTTTTTTATTCTTATCAATTTTTGGTAACTCGTCGAGGTTAAAAAGTTCTCCATTTAAGTATATTCTTTGATATCCGTGCTTATGTAGATTGATTATTTCCCGCCTAAATTCACCTTTCTGTCTGCGTATAATTGGTGCCAGAATATAAATTTTTGTACCTTCTGGTAAAGCTAATACTATGTCCACCATTTCAGAAATTGACTGACTTTTTATTGGTAAGCCAGTGGCTGGAGAATATGGCAATCCAATTCTGGCATATAATAATCTTAAATAATCATAAATTTCAGTAATCGTGCCGACTGTTGAACGCGGGTTTTTTGAAGTTGTTTTTTGATCAATAGCAATGGCTGGCGATAGGCCTGATATAGATTCTACGTTTGGTTTGTTTTGTAGATGCAGAAATTGCCTGGCATAAGACGATAAACTTTCTACGTAACGTCTTTGACCCTCGGCATATACAGTATCAAATGCCAAAGATGATTTGCCAGATCCACTGAGACCAGTAATAACAACTAATTGATTGCGTGGAATATCAATATTAATATCTTTCAAGTTATGTTCTTTAGCGCCACGTACTTTTATGTATTCTTGCATCCACACCTTATAAAATATTATGCTTCACGCATTATATGCCTCAAAAACGTATAGATGCAATAGGTATTTTGTCTTATTATACTCATATATGTTTTTTAGCCGCAACAATAGCAACCATTATATAGTTGCTATTACATGTTACCTTTTATCGTATAAGTTTAGGCGAAGTATTGTCTTATTAGTTCTATTTATCATGAGCATATACGACATTTATATGCACGTTATTTGATAATAATTTTTGACTGGTATCTGATAAGGATGATACGGATTGTATATTTTCGCTAGCAGTAACATTTTTTAAATCTGCAAGTAAATTATCAGATAAGTGACTTTCGCATACTTCTATCAATTTAATAGGCGCTTTAATTGATAAATTATCTTTGGCTTTAACTTTCCTTACTAATTCTAATATATGAATAAATTGCTTCGCTCCTGATGGATTGAAGTTTGTGAAAACTAACTGTAGCTGTGGCCATGTGCCCCTTCTATGGATAGACCCATCAGCATATAAGGATTGGTATATTTCTTCAGTAATATGTGGTAAAAACGGGGCAAATAATTGTAGCAATATTTTTAAACAATAGTACAAAGTTATCTGAGCACTTAACTCTCCTCGAGGATTGGTGCCATCCTCATTATAGGCTCTCATTTTTACAATTTCTAGGTAATTATCACAAAATTCAAACCAAAAAAATCTTTCAGTTTCTGCCATAGAGTCAGCATATTCATAATTTTCAAAAGAACGTGTAACCCTACTTACTAAGTTTGATAAATTATTAATTAAATATTGATCCATATCATGAGTAATATAGTTCTTTAGTGACATTAAATCCTTGTCCTTGTATTCAGCTGGTATTTTGTCAAAATATTGGGCAACAAATTTTGCAGAATTCCAGAGCTTATTTACTAAACGTTTACCATTATGCATAACGTCACTAGAATATGCTGTATCTGAACCGAGTTTTGAAGTAGCTGACCAATATCTGGTTACATCTGAACCAAACTGTTCTAATAATGCCTCAGGTGCTACGATATTGCCCTTTGATTTAGACATTTTGCTTCGATCCTCTGCTAAACACCAACCACTAATCATAATATTTTGCCAAGGTAGTGTATTTTCATGTAAGTAACTTTTGAGCATGGTGTTATACGTCCAGGTTCTGAGTATCTCATGTGCTTGTGGTCTTAGGTCGGCTGGAAATAATTTTTTATGACGCTCCTCATCAATCATAAACCCTTTAGCTATACCGTGTGAACTTAGCTGCGGGGAGACTGCGCTTGTAGCCCAAGTATCCATTACATCATTATCAGCTTCAACTTCTTCTCTGGAATAACCTGCTGGCAAATCATATAGCGGATCAACGGGCAACTGATCTATTGTTGCAAGTATTATTTTTCCCTCTTCTCCATGCTTCTTTGAATACCAGGCAGGAAAAGGAACGCCGAAATATCTTTGCCTTGATATACACCAATCAAGAGATACCCCCTCAATCCACTTGTCAAGCTTAATTTTCATTGATTTTGGATACCAATTCAATTGGTTAGACATCTCAAATAGTACATCTTTATGCTCTACAGATTTAACAAACCATTGAGGCGTGGTTAATATTTCTAGAGGCGCTCCAGAGCGCTCGGCACATTTTACCGTTTGTGTTTTCTCTGTTTGTTTAATTAACAAATTTTGCTGTTTTAGCAGATCAATTATTTTGCTTCTTGCTGCGACTATTTTCAAACCAGTAATTTGATCAGCAAATAATTTCGCAGCGTTTAAATCAGTACAATTTTCATCAAAATCAAGCTCCTGAATAGTACCCCATTTTGACAATATGATTTTTGTTGGTAATTTATGCTTGCGCCACCATTCAATGTCAGTTTGATCACCAAATGTACAACACATAACAAGACCAGTGCCCTTTTCTGGATTTACTAGATCATCAGCAATGAGTGGCACGCGCACCTTAAACAAGGGTGATATAGCATGCTGACCGGCTAAGTTTTTATATCTTGGATCAGCTGGATGAAATAATACAGCCACACATGCAGGCAGTAATTCTGGCCGAGTGGTAGCAATAATAATCTTTTGACCATCCTCAGTTGTAAATTGTATATCGTTCATGAAAGTTGTCTTTTCATGATCCTCAATATCTGCTTGAGCTAAAGCTGTTTGGTCCACAGGGTCCCATAACATAGGCTGGGCATCACGATATATTTGATTTTTTTGCATTAAATCAAGGAATGACATTTGAGAGAGCTTAGTTGATAATGGGCTAATAGTGCGATATTCAATATCCCAGTCAACTGAAAGTGCTATTTTGTTAAATAAAGCACGAAATTTATCCTCTTCTGCATTTACTACGTCCTGACAAATATCAACAAATTCTTGGCGATTCATATTTTTTGCTCGAATTTTCTTTGTCTTTTCTACTAAACGTTCGGTAGGTAATCCATTATCATCAAACCCGATGGGATAAAAAACATTCATGCCTTTCATACGTTGGTAACGAACGATGAAATCAGTATGTGTATAACTATAAACATGACCTATATGTAAATGACCAGAAACAGTGGGGGGTGGAGTGTCGACTACATATGTTTTATTACGAGATTCTGTTGAATCCCATGAATATATTTTATTTTGTTGCCAAAAATCTTGCCATTTTTTCTCATTGTCACTAAACTTATATTTTTTAGAAAATGTTATCATGTTTGTTACTAGGTTTTAACTGGTTGCAATCCAGCACAATATTATATTTAACACAAAATGCCAAACATATTTTTGACGCTTCCCGTCATAATGAGACTACATTCTCCTACAGGTTATATATTAGCTTTCTTTCCTGCTGCCTTTGGCGTAATGCTTGCCTATCAAGATGCACAAAATTTACTATACCTTCCTTTGTTTCTAGTTGGTAGTATTCTGGCTAGAGGGGCTGGCTGTATAATTAACGATATATGGGATCAAGATATTGATAAACGGGTTGTAAGAACTAAGGATAGACCATTGGCGAGTGGAGTGATTAATACAAAACAAGCATTAATTTTGTTGGCACTGGTGCTGCTATGTTGTCTTGTTATTCTGTTATCCTTAACTGCTACAGCTATAGTGCTTGGTTTTATCTCGGTTCTGCTCATAACATTATACCCTTTGATGAAAAGGGTTACATATTTTCCTCAAGTGTTCCTGGGATTAACCTTTAATATGGGTTGTCTTATTGGCTATGCTGCTATTACTAACAATATATCAAGAGACGCTGTTTTACTATATTGTGCCTGTGGGTTCTGGTCTGTTGCCTATGATACAATATATGCATTTATGGATATTGAAGATGATAAAAAAATCGGTGTCAAATCTACTGCCATATTGCTTGAACATAACTATTACAAAACAATTATTGCAATGTGTTATGTTGTATTTTTTAGCTTATTTATTGTTGCCTTTCGCCAATCACTGTCCATGATACTCTGGTCTGCTATTAGTATATCTTTTTTTATATCCATAATAGCTGTAATCTCGTTAGATGTCCGGGTAGAACAAAATTGCCTAAGACGTTTTAAAATGAATAATTATATAGGATTTATTTTGTTTGCATCTATATTACTTGAAAAATTGTAAGAACAGCCTATATTTATATAGAGTAAGCAATAAATTTAAGTATTGAGGTAAAAATGATTGATTACACTAAAGCTTTTGCTGCAAGGGATAGTAGAGGTTTTGACAAAGGTCTTAGAGATTATATGCTTAAAATATATAATTACATGACTCTTGCTTTGTTAGTTACAGGCTCTTTAGCCTTTGGTACGTTAAATTTTCCACCTCTTCTACATCTGATGTATAATATAGGACCGCACGGTGAATTCATGGGTACGTCAGTGTTTGGTATGATTGTTACCTTTGCTCCTCTAGGGATTGCAATTTATCTATCTACTCGGATATTTAATATGTCGGCACAGAGAGCTCATACATTGTTTTTTGTCTATGCTGGACTAATGGGTATGTCACTTTCCTCACTTGGTTTGGTCTATACAGGTCAATCCCTTGCGCGTACCTTCTTTGTCTGTTCAGCTGTATTTGGTTCTATGAGCCTTTATGGATACACTACAAAAAGGGATTTGACATCAATGGGTTCATTTTTAGTAATGGGATTAATTGGTTTGATCATAGTATCTCTAGTTAATATGTACTTCAGGAGTCCTGCTATTGAATTTGCCACATCATTTATAGGAGTAGCTATATTTATGGGTTTGACAGCGTGGGATACTCAAAAAATTAAATCAATGTACTATTCTGCTGGCGGTGGAGAAACTGGACAAAAGATTGCTATAATGGGAGCATTTACATTATATTTAGACTTTATTAATATGTTCTTATTCTTACTAAGATTTCTTGGTAGCAGGAGACAATAAAAATGATTTTTGTCTAAAAAAGAAAAAAGTAGGGAGTTGGTGCTTATGCATTATCTCCCTTTTTTTAGTTTAATGGTATTATAATCTATGACTAATCCGAAAGCTGCTATTCTTATTATTGGTGATGAGATATTATCTGGTAGAACTCTTGACATTAATACGCAGGAAATAGCTTTAAGATTAGGTGAGGTAGGTGTTATTGTCTTAGAAACTAGGATTATACCAGATGATAAAACAACAATTATAAACACTATCAGACAGCTGCATAGTAAATATGATTATATATTTACTACTGGCGGTATTGGTCCAACGCATGACGACATTACTGCTGACTCTGTGGCTGCCGCCTTTAATAAGAAACTTATTGTTAATCAAGATATTCATAATAAATTAGCGGAACATTATGCAAGTTTGGGAGAGACCTTAAATCCGGCTCGTGAGAAAATGGCATATTTTCCAGAAGATGCTGTATTATTACAAACTAATGCTACCACAGCGCCAGGTTTTATGCTCAATAACGTGTTTGTCATGGCTGGAGTTCCTAGAATTATGCAGTCAATGCTTAAATCAGCAATACCATTATTAAAAACTGGTGCAATTATCAAAACTAAGTCGATAGATGTCATGATTGGCGAAAGTAAGGTAGCCAAGGATTTTGCTACTTTACAACATAAGTATACTGACATCAAGATGGGTAGCTATCCGTTTGTCAAAGGAAAGCTTCATGGCACATCATTAGTTTTGAGATCATCAAATTATCAGAACCTAGAAACCGCCTTTAATGAACTTCAAGACTTAATAAATAAAAGACAAAATTCTTAAGTTATTATCATCAAAAATTATAGAGAAAGCTCAAAACCACGTCGTCTAGGCCCGTAGGATTTATCAAATTAATGAGTTATGCGAATCAGGTTATATAAAAAGAATGTTAGAGTACATCGTATATAGTAGCTTGAGCTGAATTTACATAAGCGCAATGTTAACTTCTAATATAGTTGAGATTAGATCGTACGTTTAAAACAGCACAACGCTGTTAACATATCAAATAATAATTTGAGAATAACGCAGAGTCAGACAACAGAAGAGAGTAGGGGGGTAGATAAACAAGAAAAGTTGCTTGTTGAACTATAGAATAATTTATCTGAACGTTGTGGATCAAATAAAACAGTTGTTACAGTAGCCGATAAATTAGCCAGAGTGGTATTTGCCATACTGAGCAGCAACAATGATTATTTAGAAAACAAAGTTTGTAGTTAACCAATTATTGAAGGAATACAAAAAACTATAGAAGTAATTCCAACCTGGAATATGCGTAAAATAATAATGATTGATGGTAGATAAGACAAATCTTTACCTACAACAAAAACTAGTTATAACAGGGGCTCTTTTATGAAGTCGAGAGTCTGATAAGTATTAAGTTTGTAGGTCAGCGAAATCCATCAGGGCCATTGGGGTTAATTATACCAAAGATAGGCCGGATATATGATTGCATTTTGATTATTTGCTATTAGAATTATTTTTTCTTGCATTATCGGGTATGTCCATACATGTCTATGATCTTAATTAATATTACTTCCTCATCTGTATTATTATGAGCATTATTTAAAACCGTTTCTACACTCCATTTAGTGCCATCAAATTTTTTCAAGGCTGAAGTAGATGTTTATTTTGGACGTAATGAACCCGCTAATGCATAAAATTGCTTCCAGGTAGAAAGTTCAGAATCTAATAAATTTTATCCTTTCTTCAACATTCTTTGTAATTCAATTCCAACTAACGTTGCGGCCGCACCAGCAAAACACTTAAAACCAAGCATTGGCCTTGTTATTAGCTTAATGGGTCGATGATCTTGTTCAATAATATTGTTGAGATATTTGATTTGTCTGAGAACGATTTTACTATCCTTTGCTAAGGTCTTGTTTATTGCTTTTAATACCGATAGATTGGCACCGCTTTTGTCAATGTTGACCTTATCAGGAATCCCATTAGTCCCTATTGCTTTTAGAAAAAAGCTATATGCTACTTCAACATCTCTATAACTCAAAGAATACGCTGTATACCAACGTATCGCTTGCATTATTATTGCTGATGGAAAATGGCTACCTTTGAAATTTATTGTACAGTTATTATCTATATTTTTGTGCATCTTTTGGACTAATAATGAATATCCTCAAAATACTATCAGTTATTTTTTCTCCTCAATTATAATATTTGCGACAAAACCATATGAATGGAGGACGACAGTTCCTAACACTAATGCTATACCCCTAAATACTTCTCAAAAAATAATTGTAACCTTGCAAGGATTTTTTCCTTTTGTTTGGTTCTCGTATTTTGTTCGCAAAACATAGGGGTAGGTGGCATAATATCAGCAAACCCCCTTCCTGTAGACCTTAGCTCACCATCACGAAAGGCATTATTAATAAATGCAATCGTTTTATCCTGCTTAAGGTTTTCTTCGCTAATAATTTTATTTAGCTCTTCGATTCTGTTTTTGTCTGTAAAATTATGCCAATCTTTGTATACGTCACTGTGAACATTGATTGTTTTTATAAACTGTTTTATCAATGTCTTCTTGCTACGCAGTTCAATATTTGAGTTAATACTTTTGTCAATATCGGTTAAGATTTGTTTATCACTTAAGTATGATTTTGTATAATTCTGAATAAGCTGTAATATAAAATCAATATTAATTGTCACTTGTTTTACGAGATCTATTTCAAACTCAATATCATCATTGATATTCTCTTTATCTGCATTATTTTGTTTTCGATGTTTTTCATAAAGATCCAGATAAATACTCTGATAATCTTGGAAGTCACGTTCAGATAGAATTTCATTGCCAGCAAACTCATCAAATGAAGTAAGAATATTGCGCAGCTTTAATATAAGACCCCACCGCTTAATAAAGTCTTTTTCCTGTTGTTCGCCTTCAATGAACAAAGGCAAAGCAAAAAGATCTCTTAATTCAGCAATAAAATCAACATATCCTTTTTGATGCTTTCCGTTTTTATCCCAGCCATGATAATAATCATTATAGGATTTTAATAAAACCACTCCTCCTACTTCTTTATTGCCAAAAATAGAGAGAGCGTCTTTTGTTGCTTGCTCTAGATCGCGGAAACAAATTACGTTGCCAAATGTTTTAACTGAATTCAAGATGCGGTTTGTTCTTGAAAAAGCTTGAATAAGTCCATGATACCGCAGATTTTTATCCACCCATAACGTGTTTAAGGTAGTTGCATCAAATCCTGTTAGAAACATATTAACAACGATTAATAGATCGGTTTCACGGTTCTTCATACGCTGAGATAGATCTCTGTAATAATTTTCAAACTTGTCGGCACTAGTGTCATAGCTTGTGTCAAAATACTTGTTATAATCTGCTATAGCTGTATCTAAAAAATCTCTAGATGATTGATTTAACCTACCTGTATCAAACTCTTCATCAGTAAGAGTACCATTATTATCATTATCCTCTGTCTCTTCTTCATTTGCACCAAAACTGAAAATGGTAGCTATTTTTAGTTCCGAACCTCTTGATTTAAATTCATTATAATATTTCTTAGCTGCTTCAATGGAACTAACAGCAAAAATAGAGTTAAAACCACTGAGATGCACATTGCTCCTGATTTCATTAGGTTGCCTTTCTATGTGACGGCTCTTGTTTGTTGCAATTTCTGTAATATTTGTAAGTTGATTAAAATAGTAAGAGTCCGTATTACGCTTCGTTTTTTGTTCAAAATGTTCAAGTATATAGCTTGTTATTTGCTTGATGCGCTCAGGAGCGTTAGCCGCTGTATCTATATTAATGGCATGAACTTTTTTGTCTTTAACCTCATCCTTACTTTTAATAGTATTGACATAATCAATTCTAAACGGCAAGACGTTTTCATCCTGAATAGCGTCAACAATAGTATAGGTATGAAGTTTTTGACCAAAGGCCTGTTCCGTGGTTTTAAGCAGAGGGCTCCCACCAGAAGAAGAGTTTTCTGCAAAAATTGGCGTGCCTGTACAACCAAACATGTGATATTGTTTAAATGATTTTGTAATTCTGCTATGCATTTCACCGAATTGAGAACGGTGGCATTCATCAAAAATCAGAACAACGTGCTGATTGAAAATTTTATGCCCTTTATTAGAAGCGATAAATTTTGCTAATTTTTGAATAGTAGTAATAATAATTTTAGTCCCTTGGCTAGAGAGCTGTTTTTTTAAAATAGCGGTGCTGGTATTGGAATTAGCCGATCCCTTTTTGAATTTGTCATATTCCTTCATGGTTTGATAATCAAGATCCTTTCGGTCTACTATAAATAAAACCTTATCAATTATATCAAGTTTACTTGCAAGCCTAGCAGCTTTAAAGCTAGTTAATGTTTTACCGCTGCCAGTAGTATGCCAAATATAACCGCCTGCATCTATTGTACCGAGCTTTTTGTGGTTAGTAGAGATAGCAATCTTATTTATAATGCGCTCTACGGCTGCAATTTGGTATGGGCGCATTACCATTAGCGACTTATCAGAAGTAAAGACACAATAGTTTATTACAACTGAAAGCAGCGAATGCTTGGAGAGGAAAGTTTTAGTAAAATCTACAAGATCTGTAATACGATGATTTTGAGCGTCAGTCCACCAACAGGTAAACTCAAAGCTATTACTGGTTTGCTTTTTTGGTTTATTACTAGTTTTTTCAGTTATATGTGCATTTCTGGTAGTATTAGAATAGTATTTGGTATGTGTACCATTAGAAATAACAAATAGCTGTACATATTCAAACAAACCACTATCTGACCAAAAGCTCTCTCTCTTGTAACGATTAATTTGATTGAAAGCTTCACGAATCGCAACCCCACGACGTTTTAACTCGACATGCACTAAAGGCAACCCATTGACAAGAATAGTAACATCATATCGGTTCTGCCGAGAGCCCTTTGTTTCGTACTGGTTGAGTACCTGCAAAGAATTGTTGTGTATATTATCTTTATCAATAATCCGCACATTTTTAGTAGAACCATCATCACGGCGTAAATTATAGATATGATCTTCTTGAATCTTGGTTGTTTTTTCCTTAACACCATCATTCTTATTGACAAGGTAATGATTTAAAAGTTGCTCCCATTCATTTTTAGAAAATTCTAGATCATTGAGCTTCGAAAGCTGGGTGCGTAGGTTTTTTACAAGGTCGTCATTTTGTCTAATGCTTAGATATTCATAGCCGTTATTTTGAAGCAGCCTAATAAGTTCCAGCTCTAGCTCGTGTTCCGATTGATAATGCGATGCGCCCCTTTTATCAGGAATATATTCGGCAACGACTGTACTGTTTGTATTTTCAGCAATCATATTATAGCTAGATACCATCACGCCTCCTTAAATGTCAGTAATTTATTGCGATAATGTTCATATTGCTGGCGCCTGGCAGTAATTTCTGCTGGCAAACCAATGGAAATGTCATTTACCAGCGCATCAAATTTATCGAGAATTGCAACAATCTCCTCCTGTACAGCAAGCGGCGGGATAGGGATTTTGATTTTACTGATATTGGTTTTTGATATATCTATCACCTTTGTTCCTTGAGCAAAGCATCTTTTCTGATAAAAAAAATTCTTTGTTTGAAAATAATAAGCTATATATTTTGGATGTTCATTATGCTTAAAAATCATTGCATGTCCACCAGTTACAATTGTTTCCTTGCCTAACCAAGCCACACATTTACAAACGTCCTCTAGATTCTCGCTAGTAACAGCAATAACTATATCGCCCGGTTCAATTGTTTTTAAGGAGCCTGCTAGATCAGGAGAAACAAAAGATTTTGTTTTATTTGTATAAGTACCATAGTGCGTGTAAATTTGACCGTAATGAATGCAACCAACCCCTTGCTCGGTAAAATCTTTTTTCTGTAGACCGTTTCCACGAATAAATGTTCCAACTTCACCCAAGGGTAAGTATTTCACAGGATAATTATCAAAATTCAGTAACTTATCACGGTAATAATTATATTGCTGTTGACGAGCCCCTAGCTCTGCCTCTAGCTCTGCCTCCAGCTCCGTGAATGTATCCAATATCTTGATAATCTCCTCCTGTACAGCAAGCTGCGGGATAGGGATTGTTATGTTTTTTATGATAGACCAATGACGATTGTAACCTCTATTAGATATTTTTAGGTTTTTGAGCACATAATATAGAAATTTGGTAAAAATTGACTCATTTTGAGGTTGAAAAACTTTTAAACCATCTGCGCCTTGGGCAAAAGCAAAGTTCGCAAATTTTACTGTTCTCGTGTGATCACCAAATATCACATATTCATCATCAGGAAGAATCGCCTTATGATCGGATGTATACGCAACAATATATTTTTGTCCCTGATCTATAATTGGGTATTCGCCGATTTCTTTATAATGTTTTTTGCCTATTTTTTTAGGTATTGAAATTGATTTAACTGCTTTTTGTAATTCTGTATACTCCACGCCGTTTGGGCAATATTGAGCGATTAGATCATCAATTTTGCTCATTCCGTGGTTCCTTCTAAATCTGCAACAATTGCATCAATCTGATTGCGAAGTTCACTTTGGCGCGCTACTGTTTTTTTTATCCTGGCATTCAGCTCTGTGATATCAATTATTTCGCGATTATCTTTTGGGACAACATAGCTGCCAACACTAATATTATAATCCTTTTCCTCAATCTCTTTGTGACTTGCAAGATATGAAAAATATTCTGTTATCTCTCTATTAGCGTAACAATCCAATATTTTCTGCATATGGTTATTGCCTAGCTTGTTTTTGGCAGATCCACGTACAAACTCTTTTGTAGCGTCAATGAATAGCACTTTGCTATCTTGTTTATTCTTTTTCAGCACAATAATACATGTAGCTATTGTCGTTCCGAAAAATAGATCAGTTGGTAGCTGGATCACTGCATCAACGTAATTATTATCAACTAAATATTTTCTAATTTTTTGCTCTGCCCCACTTCGGTACATTACGCCAGGGAAGCAAACAATAGCAGCCGTACCATTTGTTGCAAGCCATGCAAGGCAGTGCATTACAAAGGCTAGATCCGCCTTTGATTTTGGCGCTAAAACACCAGCGGGAGTAAACCGATCATCATTGATAAGAAGTGGATTTGCATCGCCATCCCATTTGATTGAATATGGCGGATTAGAAACTATCGCTTCAAATGGTTCGTCATTCTGGTGACGTGGGTTAATGAGAGTATCACCAAGAGCTATGTCAAATTTATCATAGTCAATATCATGCAGAAACATATTGATCCTGCATAAATTATAGGTGGTAATACTGGTTTCTTGGCCAAAAAATCCATTTCGTACGTTTTCCTTGCCCAGAACTTTTGCAAACTTGAGCAATAAAGAACCAGATCCACATGCAGGATCGTAAACCTTGTTAACTTCGGTTTTTTGGATAACTGTAATACGAGCCAACAGTTCTGAAACCTCTTGCGGAGTGAAAAACTCGCCTCCAGATTTACCGGCATTTGCTGCGTACATGGTCATTAGAAATTCATAAGCATCGCCAAAAAGATCAATAGAATTATCGCCGTAATTACCAAGGTCCAGTTCTCCAATAACATTCAAGAGTTTAACTAGTTTCTCGTTACGCCCTAAAACTGTTGCACCAAGTTTATTGCTATTGACATCGATATCATCGAATAAGCCTTGCATCGCACCTTCACTGTCAGTGCCCTTGGCAGAAGCCTCGATATTTTTAAAGATTGTTTCAAGTGTTTCGTTTAAATTAACATCACTAGCTGCTCCTTGGCGTACATTCTCAAATAATTCGCTAGGAAGAATAAAAAAGCCTTTTTCTTGAAGAATAGATTCTTTGCCATTATGAGCTCTACTATCTTTTAGGTTCGCGTAACTAAAATCATGCTTTCCCGCTTCTAGCTGCTGTTCATTGATGTAAGAGCTTAAGTTTTCCGAGATGAAACGATAAAACAAAATACCAAGAACGTATTGCTTAAAGTCCCAGCCATCAACGCTGCCTCGCAGATCGTTAGCAATGCGCCAAATTGTGGCATGCAAAGCTGTACGCTCCTGTTCTTTCTTTGTATCAACCATTTACCTTTCCCAATTACTTTTTCCCACTACTAAAGAATGTTAGCAGGTAACCAAATAAATTGGTAGCAATTTTTATATATTCTCTGTGGCCATTCCTATCGGCTCTGTTGCATTAATCAAAAAACTGTAGCAATCACAAATAAGTTGATATGATAGTGATCTACACAGCAAACCATTTAGTTCGTTGGGCAAATTCTCAAAATTCAAAGTGACTATTTGGCTCAGCTGCAATAACATCCTGTGTAATCCAGGTGTATAGCTTTCATGATTGCATCTTGGAATAATTAAACAAAATACATCAAGAGTAAGAGTTTTGCTTTGGACAAGTATTACACTAAGCTCAGGAGTCCGTTTGAAAGAATCTTTGCACAGGAGAATAAACGAAGACGTTATGCTCTGGGATAGCACAAAATCAGTTTGCTATATTTATGAATAATATGAGTCCTCACATTTTATACGTATTTTGCTATTAATTAAGTGATGTTTGTTAACTTCACAATTGAAAATAAAAAAATGGGTGTTTTCCTACTAGACATCTTATACTTGCTTGTATAGGAGTAATCCGAAAATGCTGTGCAATTTTTGATAAATTACTATTTGGGGCATTCTCGACAAAAACACTAATTGATCTATCGCTAAATGCTCTTTAGCACCAGGTCTACGCCGATCCTCCTCGGTACACCTTCTTTCTATACCCATCGACCGACCTGTGGTATTTCTATGAAGAGTATATAATTTCAATGGTTATTTAGAATATTGTAATTACTTAAATCTGAATTCTATCTTTGATACCATTTGATATTAGCCGGGGATTTTTTATCCTGATGTAAATTAGTGGGCTGTTAGTTTATCAACCTTTTAAGTGATCCCAATCTGCGCTGCGTAGCTCTCCAGTCTGATAAAATTGGCGTACTAATTTGATATAGTATAGGAAATCTGCGTTTTCTTCAGCTAGACGATTCGCTGTATTCCAATCAATTGCATTCTTTTCCTTAGATGGAATTATAATTTGACTTTCTGAAGGGTTTTCAGCATCAAGCCTAATAAAACCTATACCATGCAAGCTTGCAAGTATTCGCAGTTCATTGATAGTGTCTGTACCTTCAATTTCACTGGCAACTAAATAGCTAAAATTAGCCCATGATGAGTTACTAACCGTTTGGAAAAAAGCTTCCCTTACGTTAGAGCGGTTGATAAGGATTTTAACTTCAAATGACCATAGCTTGGTTTTCTTATCTGCATATTGCTGCACACAGTCTTTGATCTCGCGATGCCATTCTTGGCTTAAATCTTCCATACCAACTAGATCAGGGTAAAGCCATTTATTGCCTCCTGCACCATAAGAATTGCGAGATTTTCTTTCATTAATTCGCTTGCTATAAACCTTAAATTCTGACCATAGAAATTCATTTAAAAGTGGATAGAGGTCATGTTCTGTTAGGACTGATTGACTAGGAATAGTTAGAGTTGGATCGCAGTGCTCTGCATTTTGAATCTCATTGCCATCACTTGATTCTGTGTAGTAATATTTGCGAGGTCTTCCTTCTGTTACTTTAATTTGATGATTCTTTTTTTGAATATTAGGGCGTTGAGAGCCTATCTCAGCTACAATTTGCTGAAGTAGGGCTGCATTATTATTAAGCAATTTTACAGTTGCCTTTGAACGGTTTTGTTTCACTTTACATTCGTTTGGATATGCTTCTAATATCCAAGTTGCAATCTCACGAGCTGTAAATTTTTGGTTAGAGTTTTGTCTTAAGAACTCCACTACTAGGCTTGGTAAATTAAGAGACATGAAAAAGTATATTTAGTTTTAATGCTTTGTTCCTGCTACAATTGATAACAATTTAATTATTAAATAAAATAATGATTATTAATCTAATATAAGCAGGAACAATATTTATCAGTTAGGTTTTACTTAATATTCCATTATGGCCCTAGCAGGTTTTAAAATTCCACACTTTACGGTCATGTTATGCATTGCATAAAATCAATGTGGTTATTTAGGAGTTGCAAATCAATGGTAGTATGCCCTATTAATTTTTCTTTTTATCATGTGCTGTTGGCTCTTTAGACTTGTTCAACTCATCAACTGAGATTAGACTTTTTCTATTTAATGGTAATTTCTTTTTGTACTCTTGTTCTTTCTTAAGATAATTCTGGCCTTCTTGAGATAATTTTTTATATAATACTTTTTTTTGCTGATTTAGAGACGAAATACTCTTTCTATAAGTAATAATTTCATCTCTGAGTTCTGGTGTAACAGTTGCAACAAAAGCTTTGTAATCATCAATGATTTTTTCAAACTCTGCTGGATCGCGTAATTTAGCTGCTGGTTTTGCTGCTTTATCATCTGCTATAGCAACCGCACCAAATAACATGACCATGACAAATAAAACTGTAACTTTAATATAAGACTTCATTGTATTCCTCCACACTTATTAAAATTCATTATACTACGCTTCATAGCTATAATAAAAAGCATATATCTGTCAAGCTATTAATGATTGCAAATTTTTATATACTCACAATTATTTAGATTTTAGTTCTTTGAGTTAAGAAATTTTTGTTGAGCAATATAAGTGTTAACTAATAAATAAGCCACCGTCATTGGTCCAACGCCACCTGGTACTGGTGTTATATAACCAACATAATTTTTCACTGAATGAAAATCTACATCTCCTACCAAAATAGATTTATTATTATCGCTATAACGATTAATGCCAACGTCTAGAACCACTGATTTTGGATTGAAATATTCTTTAGTTAAAAATTTAGGTGAGCCTATTGCAGATACTACAATATCTGAATTGGATGTTATTTGTGCTAGATTGCGTGTCTTAGAATGGCAGATTGTTATAGTGCAATCTTCTTTCAGTAGTAAAGCTGCTAATGGCCTACCAACAATATTGGAGCGACCGATAATAACGGCGTGTTTTCCTACTAAATTGGGAATACAGGACCTAATTAGGGATAAACAGCCTCGTGCCGTACACGGTACAAAGCCGTTTTCATATGGGCTGTACAATAAACCAATATTTATTGGATGAAAACCATCCACATCCTTATTAGGATCAATGGCTGTAATAATTTTTAACTTATCAATGTGATTTGGTATGGGTAACTGGACTATAATGCCAGAAATGGTGATATCCTGATTTAATAAGGCAATATGTTGTAATAAAGAGAATTCTGATATTGTGCTATCAAACTTATATAGTTTGGTCTTAATTCCTATTTTTAATGCTGCCCGAGTTTTATTCGACACATATATTTTGCTTGCAGCATCATCTCCTATTAGGATAATAGCCAGTGTAGCAGCTGGTATACCTAATTGGTGAGATTCACTAATCTTGCCTTTAAGATCTGTTAGAATAGATTCGCTGATCTTTTTACCATCAATTAATACTGCTCCTTCTTGTGTCACAAATATTTACTCTTATTTTTATACTGTATCGCCTGGTACTCGTCTTATATCGGCACCACAATTTGCTAGTTTTTGTTCTAAATCCTGATACCCTCTATCTAGGTGATAGACTCTTCTAATACGTGTTTCTCCTTCTGCGCATAATCCAGCAATTACTAAAGATACAGAAGCTCTTAGGTCACTTGCCATTACTTCAGCGGCAATCAATTTTGTAACGCCATTAATTGTTGCATTATGCCCATCTACTATAATATTTGCACCCATTCTACATAATTCTGGCACATGCATAAATCTATTTTCAAAAATATTCTCAGTAATTAAAGAGGTGCCTTCTGACATAGTCATAAGACTCATAAATTGTGCTTGTAAATCAGTTGCAAATCCAGGGTAGGGCTTTGTTGAAATATTGACTGGTCTGATACTTCCTTCATGTTTTATGTGAATATGGTCAGAATAGCAATCTATCTGAGAACCAGCTTGGACCATACAATCTGCAGTAGTCTGTACAAGTTGATAATTAATGCCTTTCAACTTAATTGCACCTCTAGTAGCAGCCGCCGCTAGCATATAAGTGCCTGCCTCTATTCTATCGGGCATGATTGAATAATGTGTGCCCTCAAGATATTTTTGACCAACAATAGTGATTGTTGATGTACCTATCCCCTCAATTTTGGCCCCCATTTGGACTAAGCAATTACATAAATCAACAATTTCTGGTTCTATGGCACAATTGAAAAATGATGATTCCCCTGAAGCTAAAACTGCTGCTAAAATTCCATTTATTGTTGCTCCTACAGATTGCCGTGAAAAAATAAATGTACACCCATTTAATCTACCATGTGAGCTAGCACAAATATAACCACCTTCTATTTTTACTGATGCACCCAATGCCTGCATGACTTGAATATGCATGTCAACTTGTCTTGCACCGATAGCACATCCTCCAGGCAAAGATACTTTAGCTTGACCAAACCTTGCAAGTAAAGGGCCCAGAACCCAGATTGAGGCACGCATTTTTCGTACGAGATCGTATGGGGCGGTGTAACTAGTTACATCTTCAGCATTTAAATTTAGAACATAGGCATTAGCTAATTGATCAGCGTGAATAATATCCACCCCATGATTCTCTAGTAAAGCTTTCATGGTGCTAATATCTGATAATTTAGGAATATTTGATAGTTGTAAATTATCCTGAGTTAACAATGATGCTGCCATGATGGGTAGGGCGGCATTCTTCGATCCACTAATCTTTATTTCACCTATGAGAGGAGTGCCACCTTTGATTAAAATACTATCCATTATATCATATTGTCTTTATTTAATAAGAAGCCTTACGCGAGATGAAATTCTTGCGTAAGGCTTCTTCATGCTGAATAAAGTTATTTTTTTTCTTTACCCTCTTCAAGAACGGCGCCTAGGATATCTCCTAGACTTGCTCCACTATCTGTAGAACCGTACTCTTTAATTGCCTTTTCGCGCTCATCAATTTCTAGCGCTTTAATAGATAAATTCAACTTGTTAGTTGCTTTATCAATCGAGATAATTTTTGCATCGATTCTATCTCCTATTGCAAATCTGTCAATTTTTTGCTCTGATCTTTCTGCGGATAAGTCTGCCTTCTTAATAAAGCCAGCTGCTGCATCTTCTACACTTACTATGACTCCATCATGAGTTAATTCTGTGATAATGCACGTTACGAGCATATTTTTCTTGAATTGTTCAACCTTACCTTGTGATGGGTTTTCTGCAAGTTGTTTTATACCCAAAGCCACTCTGTCTTTTTCTATATCGATATTTAATATTTTACACTCTATCTCATCTCCTTTAGTATAGTTCTGTAATAATTCTGTACCGTTATTATCCCAGCTTAAATCAGATTCATGAATCATACCATCAGTATGCTCACCTAGTGCAACAAATATACCGAAGTCCGTTATGTTTCTTATTGGCGCCTTGATAATACTACCTACAGGATGTTCTTTTGCAAAATCTACGAGAGGGTTGTCATGACATTTCTTGATACTTAAGGAAATTCTATTTCTCTCAGTGTCGACATCAAGAATGACAAATTCTACTTCTTGTCCGATAGTTAAGGATTTCTTTGGGTTGTGACTTGATTTACCCCAAGCGATTTCAGAAGAATGTACTAATCCTTCAATACCATCTTTAAGCTCAATAAACACACCATAATCTGCTATGTTAGTAATTTTACCTGTCATAACTTTACCAACAGGGAATTCCTCTGCTGTATTGTCCCAAGGATTAGAATCAAGTTGTTTCATACCAAGGGAAATTCTTTTTGTCTCTTGGTTGTACTTAATCACCATTACTTTTATTTCTTGGCCAAAGCTCAATATCTCAGAAGGGTGATTAATTCTGCTCCATGAAATATCCGTTACGTGTAATAGACCATCTACGCTGCCAAGATCAATAAACGCACCATAATCTGTGATGTTTTTTACAACACCATCAAGGATATCTCCTTCTTTGATCGTTGAAAGCATTTCTTCTCGTGCTTCGGAACGTGATTCCTCTAATATTGCTTTTCTTGATACAACAATATTACCCATTTTTTCATCCATTTTTAGGATCTGAAATGGTTGAGCTATATGCATAAAAACACTAGGATCTTTTATTGGTCTAACATCTGCCTGGCTGCCAGGTAGGAATGCTACAACTCCGTCAATATCTACTGTAAAACCACCTTTAACTCGACCAAAAATAACACCAGTAACATTCTCTCCTTGTGCAAACATTTTTTCAAGTTTAAGCCAAGATTCCTCGCGCAGAGCTTTTTCGCGACTCAGTACCGTTCCTCTTCTGCCCTCTATTTTGTCAACAAATACATCTACTATATCACCTATTTTTGGTAAGGCTTGGCCACGTGCGATTTGAAACTCTGAAACAGGGATTCTTCCTTCATTTTTTAGTCCAACATCGACGACGATAATATCATTCGTTACCTCTACTACTTGTCCTTTAACAACTGTACCTTCTTTAATATCAAAGGTGCTAACTGAGGCAAGTAATGTAGCAAAGTCTTCTTTTGAGGGAGTAATGTCTGCAAGCTGGGGGATAAATCTTTTTTTAATGATCATAATAAGTGTTTACAATTAAACTAATGCCAAGTTTAATATATATTTAAAATTAAACAATAAATCAGCAAATCTGTGGCATTAGAGAGAAGTGCTAATTATATTTTTTATTTGTTGAACCACCTGGTCTGGGTGAAGATGGCTTGTGTCAATAACATAAGAATCTTCAGCGGGTATCAAAGGAGCTGATTTACGAGATTTATCTCTTTCGTCTCTTTTGCTTAGGCTATTCAAAACATCGCTTAGCATACATTCTTTTCCGTCTAATAGCAACTGTTTATATCTCCTATTGGCTCTGGTCTTAATATCAGCAGTTATAAATATTTTTAAATCTGCCTTAGGTGCAATCACGGTGCCTATATCTCGGCCCTCCATCACTACTCTTGGATTAGTTTTTATTATTTGTTGTAGATATACACCTAAACTGCTTCTTACTTCTCCAATAACAGATAATTGTGATGCGATTTCGCCAATTTGTTCTGTTTGCAAATCAATATTTTTAATTCTTGCAAAAATATCAACATTTTCTGCTATGGCCAGAATTTGTTTTGATTGCTGTAGGTCTATTTGATCACTTATACAAATATATGCCAGACCCCGATATACAAGACTAGATTGAAAATAAGTTAGAGAAAATTCCTCAGCTAACATAGAGCCGATCATACCTTTGCCTGCAGCAGATGGGCCGTCTAGAGCGATGACAAATGATTCTTCCAAACTATAGGCTTTGTCTATTAAGGTCATATGTCATAAGATTACGTGTTATATAATGTTTCTATAACGATTTATTGATTTTGGCAAATTAAATTGTTGCAGTTTGGCTAATTTAAGAGTAAAAAGAACCTTCAATTGGGTAATTTAGTGGGCGGTTAGCTCAGTTGGTTAGAGCGCTACGTTGACATCGTAGAGGTCGGAAGTTCGAGTCTTCTATCGCCCACCATTTATTATATAAGGACAGCCCGTATCCACTAATTAAATATAATAAATTTACTTGTTTTGTGTACAGAAATTGGTTAACTAAACTCATCTTAATTACATATTTATCCACTATGCAATAGTTTGTTTTGCAGACTATTATTAACAGTGTTGTTGTATTTGTAATTTGACCTCCCTAAATCAATTTATTATTTTCTGTTTCAACGATCGTAGTTTTACTGCCTTAAAATTTTAAAACTCAGTATGAATCAATAATATTGTTGAGATATTTATATTGATGTAAGTCTCACTACTTTTTCAGCTATACTAGTTGGTTTTTAACTAATTCGAACTTTCTTGCTCGATTGGACACCTCGTTTTTTAATTTTATTAGTCTAGTGTTTAGGCTCATTATGTGTGTTGGTTAGATGCTTCTATATACACATTTATATTAAATTAAGAACAAGAGGATTCATGGAAGTATTTGACTATGTTATATTATTGTTATTCTTATTTTTTACTCTTATCATTGGTGCATATGCAGGACGTGGTATCAAAGATATTAAAGCTTATGCAGTTGGAGGAAGAAGTTATAACGCCTTTGCCATTCTTGCTACTTTATCTGCTTCGTATATAGGCGGGGTTATACATTTGGACTAAGTGAAAAATCTTTTAATCACGGCATATCTTATGGATTATGTTTATTAGGAGTGAGCCTACAATTATTCCTTGTTGCAAAATATATAGCCCCGCGTATGACGCCCTTCATTAATTCATACTCTACTGGTGATATTATGGCTAGGTTTTATGGAAAACAGGAAGATTAATCACGGGGTTTGCGTCTGCAATAATTTGTTCAGGAATAATTGGTGCCCAGGTAAAAGCCACAGGGTTTGTATTTAATTTATTTCTTGGTATTAATCCAGTAGCTGGAATGCTTATTGGATGCAGCATTGTTATAGCTTACTCAATTTTTGGAGGAATAAAAGCAGTAATTGCTACAGATATATTGCAATTTGTTGTTTTGATTGTGGCGATTCCTTTAACTTTGTTTTGTGGAATTCAATATATTGGTGGCATTATGTTTTCTGCCGATTCATATTTAAATTCTGCAGCAATTGCAGTTATCCATGAATAGTTAAACCATTATATCAAAATACACTTACATCTAGGAAAGAATTGAGTTTAACTAGGATTAGCACGTTTATAATAGGTGTACTATCTATTATATTTGCAATATCAATTGAAAGTGCAATTGATATTTTGTTATATAGTTATAATTTTTGGGCTCCAATAATATTAGTTCCTTTAGTTTTAGGTATTTTGGGGTACCAAACTTCTACTAAAGGATTCGTGATCTGTACTATTACTAGTGTTTCTAGTGTCATTGTTTGGAACATGTTATTAGCAGAAAAAACTGGCTTTGATGGGCTTGTCATAGGAGTGCTGACCAACTTTATAACATTCCTTGTATTCACAAGAAGCAAACTATTCGTATTTAATGCGAAGGCGACGTCGAGTTAATAACAGCAATAAGGTTGTATTCTAAGATATTTGCCTAGATGTTGTTTTGACCTTAAATTCAATTGAACATTCCTAGGTTAAGTTTACAATTACTGACGGACAAGAATGAAAATTAGTATTTATGAAATTTTATAATGCAGCTGAAAAACCACGGAGCTTGCCCCGTGGAAGCTTGCTAACAAAAACGTCACACTTTACGTGACATTCTTTTTCTCTCATTAGGATCTAAATAACGCTTGCGTAAGCGAATAGATTGAGGTGTCACTTCTACTAGCTCATCGTCTTGTATATATGCGATAGCTTGTTCAAGAGACATTAATCTTGGCGGCGATAATCTGATTGCTTCATCTTTTCCACTAGCTCTGACATTGGATAATTGTTTTGATTTAATAGGGTTAATCTCTAAATCATTATCTCTATTATGTTCACCAAGAATCATACCTTTATATACAGGTACTCCAGGTGCAACAAACATACTGCCTCGGTCTTCAAGATTCCATAATGCGTATGCCACGGCATTACCATCCTCCATAGAGATGAGCACTCCGTTTCTGCGCCCTTCGATTTTGCCACAATAAGGAGCATATGAATGGAATATTCTACTCATTACTCCAGTTCCACGAGTTTCTGTTAAGAATGGTCCATGATAACCTATTAAACCTCTAGATGGGGCAATAAAAATCAAACGAGTTTTTCCTGCACCGGTCTCCCTCATATCTTGCATTTGAGCTTTGCGTAAATTCATCGATTCAACAACTGAACCAACAAACTCAGAATCAATGTCGATTTGCACTTCCTCCATTGGCTCGAGTTGCGCACCAGTAACAGGGTCAGTCTTGATTAAAACAGTAGGGCGGCTAATAGATAATTCAAAACCCTCTCTACGCATAGTTTCAATTAATACACCGAGTTGTAATTCGCCGCGGCCGGCAACTTCAAAAGCATCTGCTTGTTCAGTTTCTGTAATTTTTATTGCTACATTACCTTCTACTTCTTTCATCAATCTTGCTCTTAGCACTCTAGAAGTAAGTTTATCTCCCTCTCTTCCTGCCAGAGGTGAGTCATTAATGGAGAACAACATTGAAAGGGTAGGTGGATCAATGGGTTGAGCTGCAAGAGGGGTTGCAACCTCAGGCGCTGCAATTGTATCCGATACGTTAGCTTTTTCAAGGCCAGCAATGGCAATAATATCACCTGCCTTAGCATGTTCAATAGGTAATCTATTCAAACCTGAAAATGTTAACATTTTGGTAATACGACCATTTTCTACTAGTTTACCATCACAACTCATAACTTTAATAGGCATATTAATTTTTGCTATACCAGTTTCTACTCTTCCTGTTAATATTCTGCCTAAGTAAGAATCATATTCTTTAGTTGTAACTATTATAGAGAAAGGCGAGTCGGTATCGGATTTTGGTGCTGGTACATGTTCTAATATGATATCAAAAAGGGCGTTAAGATTTTCTCGTGCATCTTCTAGCTCCTTTACTGCCCAGCCACTTCTACCAGAGGCATAAATTACAGGAAAATCAAGTTGATCGTTATTAGCATCTAGCGACATGAATAAATCAAATATTTCATCAAGTACTTCATCTGCCCTTTGATCGGAACGATCAATTTTATTAATTACTACGATAGGTCTTAAACCAAGTTTTAATGCCTTTCCTAATACGAATTTAGTCTGTGGCATAGGGCCTTCAGCAGCATCTACAAGTAATACAACTCCATCAACCATACTTAGGATTCTTTCTACCTCACCACCAAAATCTGCGTGTCCTGGAGTATCAATAATATTAATTTTAGTATCATGCCAATTAACACTTGTGCACTTAGCTAAAATGGTAATGCCACGTTCTTTTTCAAGGTCATTAGAGTCCATTGCTCTTTCGCTGACAGTTTGATTATCTCTAAATAACCCGCTTTGAGAAAGCATGTTATCAATTAGTGTAGTTTTTCCGTGATCTACGTGCGCAATGATTGCTATATTTCTTATTGATGATGTCATGATGAAGTATTTTTTTAAAATTCTTTGAAGTGCGGGTCATGATATAGTAATTTACGCCAAACATCAAATATTAACTTTTGTTTTAATGCAAATCGTGATAGATAATTGCTGGATAAAGAACAACAATCATTAGCATAGCAGAATTATGAGAAGAAATTCAAGAAAAAAAAGGAATAAAAATTATATTCTGATGCTGTGTATTGTTGCCATAATGGTGTTAATATATTCGGTTACTTTAGTTAAATTATCAATTTAGATAATATATTAACTATTGTGATTGCATGTATTTTGCTATAACAATGTATATATATTTTTTCAGTTGTTGGTCATGCGTAGTTTTTTTATTTTTATTTTTTATGCCCTTATTAGTACAAGCTATAATGCATTAGCAGTGGAGACACTAGAAGTTGATCTATATATTAAAGATCATAAGTTTTTACCAGAAATACTAAAATTACCTATTGATACCAAAATCCGCCTCAATGTGCATAATCAAGATGACACAATTGAAGAATTCGAAAGCATTGATCTAAAAAGAGAAAAAATAGTGCTTGCTCATTCCAAAACAGTGATAGTACTTGCGCCTCTTAAACTTGGTGAGTATAAATTTTTTGGGGATTTCCATCCTGATACAGCCCAAGGCAAGATAGTCGTAGTGGAAGAACAAGATAAGGTCACTGAGGAAGAACAAGATGTTTAAAATAGCAATTGTTGTATTTCGTGAGTGTCTAGAAATATCCCTATTATTAGGTGTAGTGTTAGCTGCTACAAAACCTATTGTCAACTCACGATACTATGTATTATTAGGTCTACTAATAGGCGGAGTAATCTCCTTTTTGTTGACGCTATGTATAAATTACATTTCTATTAGTTTTAATGGGCTTGGTGACGAAATTTTTAATTCATCTCTAATAATATTAACTTCTTTAATCATTAGCTGGACAGTAGTATGGATGCAAGGCTACAGCCAAAAAATACGAAGTGATTTAAGTGTGTTATCAGACAATATTAGTGCAGGTCATTCTCATCATTTTATGGTAACGGTTATTGTAGCTGCTGCTATTTTAAGAGAAGGAATGGAAATTATATTGTTTGTTTATAGTATTATTTCAGTTGGTAGGATTAGCAATACTGAAATAATATTTGGTGCAGCTAGTGGCGTATTGATTGGTCTATCTGTGGGAGCAATATTATATTGTGGATTAATCAAATATGCAGGCAAGTATATTTTTAAAATTTCTACTATTATACTTATTTTAATTGCAGCTGGGCTTGCAGCTGAGGCGGCTGGTATATTAACCTCTGCCGGAATTATAGAAGTATATTCGGAGAGATTATGGGATACTTCATGGCTTATTAATAACACAAGTATGCTTGGTAGCATACTAAACATTACTGTGGGTTATGATGCGAAACCAAATGGCCTACAAGTGATTTTTTATGTTGTTAGTATATTAATAACGCTAATAATGATAAAAACTAAATCTTTATGTAATAAAACATGTTAAAGTTTCTAGCTGAATTTAGTCCGTTAATAGCATTTTTTATCGGGTATAAAATAAAAGGTATTTTTGAGGCAACTCTATATATGCTGATAGCTTCTGTTATTAGTATTAGTGTTATGTATTTATGGGAAAGAAAAATAAATAAAATTACTTTATTTTCCACCTTATTCTTATGTGTCTCCTCAGGTCTTACCTTGCTTAGTGGCAATAGTATGTTTATCAAAATAAAGCCAACTGTATTTTATAGCACATTAGCAATAGCATTTTGTTATACTAATTTTAAATATCAACCATTAATACAAAAAGCAATTGGTTCAATTATACTCTTAAAAGATGAAACAAAGTGGAAAATATTAAATCTGAGATTTATGTGGTTTTTTCTATGTATGGCTATACTAAACGAAGTAATATGGCGTAATTGCTCTGAAGAACATTGGGTGAGTTTTAAGGTATTTGGTACAATGCCTATTATTCTCATTTTTTCATTGATACAAATTCCCTTTTTTATAAAATATAAGAAGGATGATTAGTAAAATATGGTGAATGTCTATGTTAATCAATCATGATTTTAAATCTCCAAATTTTGATCATAGAGAAATACCAATTGAGTATATAATCATACACTATACTGAAATGGCATTTGAGGATGCCTTGCAGAAATTGATCAACAAAGGATCAAAAGTTAGTGCTCATTATCTTATTAAAGCAGATGGCCAAATTTTTCAGCTAGTAGATGATAATAAAATTGCCTGGCATGCAGGCAAGAGTTGTTGGAAAAAACAAAAAAAATTAAATCAAAACTCAATAGGTATTGAATTAGATAATTTAGGTGTAACTAAATTTACACAGCAGCAAATATCATCTTGTCTTGAGTTAAGTAAGTATTTAATGCAAAAACATTTTATTCCAAAGTATAATTTCATCGGTCATTCAGATATAGCTGCAGATAGAAAAATAGATCCTGGTATATTTTTTGACTGGCAATTTTTTGCTCAGCATGGCTTAGGTATTTGGCATAATTTAGAACGATCTGCCTCTTCTCAATTGCATCAATTAGGAGAAGAAGGCGCTAAAATCCATAGCCTGCAAACTAAACTTGATTTATTGGGTTATAATATAAAAATTAATAATAAGTTTGATGCTCAAACTAATTTTATAATCAGAGCATTCCAATCAAAATTTTGTCCATATATAATTCAAGAAAAAGGAATAAAATTTTACACAGATCAGAACTCTCTCTATTCCTGGGATACTCAATCAGATTTAATCTTAACAACGCTTTTAAATCTCATAAATTAATATTGGATTTCTTGAAAAAAAGGAATATATAAGGCACCAAAATTTAAATATTTATGTTGTTTGTATAACTAATCCTAAACTTAAACTTAAATCAAGGCGCTTAATTGGTTCAATTGTAATTGTATTTATCAACCTTGCAGATAATATTCGAATGTTGAATCTGGATTTAAAGTTAGAATGGTTTAATTGGGGTATTAAGAATAGTTTTTCTTCATCTAACGTAATGGACAAGTCACTGTTGTGATCTTTTGATAGACATAAAAAAGGGAATATAGGGACAATACACTCTCAGATCGTATTTACCGTCTTGTGATCGTTGTAAAATATCGCCATAAAATATTTCAAGCAGAATCTTTTAACTATTTTTGTGAATTGATGAAAGGCGTAATTCACGATGGTATATAGTAAGTCGTTCTCCTAGAGATTAACTATGATAAAGGCACAGGCTATTGCAGGTCAACCGATACCCATTCATATCTACTTCTGTCATAAGTAAGAATTCTAGGTTTACTTTCTATGCTATCAAAAGTTATATCCTGAGTTAATTCTTCATGAGCAGATATAAAACCATTGCCGAAAGATGGATAATAAGGTTGAAAATTACGGTAGTTTACACCCACATATTTTTTCTTTATTGCCGTGTTAATAGCAGAAGTCAAATCAGTTAATGATTTAATTTCATTGCTATTCAGCGACTGTATTTGTATGCGATAAATACTTTTATGGTTCTGTACAAACATTTCTGGAATACTACTGAAACTACTTCCAGTTTGTACATTTGCCAGTGCAATACTTCCAATAGGAATGCCTGACTTAGCTGCTACATAATCATCAGCTGCAAAAAACAAACCACCAGCAAAATCTACCATTTTGGATATTTTATTGTGTTCTATGTCGTATAATTTAATTTCTTTTAGAATTTTTTGACCTTCTCTAATAATCGTTAATTTGATTGTGTCAGATGTTACTTGACTCATAGCTAAATCAAAGGCGCATAAATCTGCCCCAATTTTTTTACCATCAATTTCCCAGATAATATCGCCTGGGTAAATTTCGTTTTCAGCAGTACCACCAGGCAATATTGACCGTACAATAATAACTCTGTTTCTAGCCTCTGGCCATTCTTGAATATATTTGTCCATATCATCTTTAGAAAAATTACGATGCTTCACAGCCTTATCAAGAGAGTACAATTCTGTCATTACGCCAATATGTTTTCTGCTGATTTCTTGGGTTCCTTTGTTAAGTTCGTTCAGTACATGTTGGACATATCCTCCTTTTAACGCTAGAGAATGAGTTTTGCCACCACCATAGAGAACACCTATCGCTTGATTGTTTTTGTTAAGTATTGGTGAGCCACTAGCGCCACCGGTTGTATTCATATTTATAACATATGAACCCTGTGGCATTTCGCCACTTATTTCATACATATCTGACAAATATCCACTATGAAATGAAAACCCTTGCCCCTCTGTATTACCAACTATAAATACATCTGAGCCTAGTTTTGGCTTATCATCGGTAAATTGGATTGTTTCAAATTCTTTAGGTAATTCCTTTGTATCTATTTGCATTACTGCGAAATCTGCGTATTGGTCATAATATACTACTTTGGCTTCAGCCTGTTGACCATTATGAAAAGTAATAAAATATGTGCCTACTGAGACCCTGCCAACTACATGGTTATTAGTAATTAAAAAACCTTTTGCTGCATCAACAATAAATCCAGTGCCAGACCAACTACCGGTATTTTGGTATGCGGATACAGGTATTCTACAATTAATAGTTACAATAGCCTTTCTAATCTTTTCAATATCTTGTATTTTATCATTGGTTGCATATGCAGTAGGAACCACACAACATATTGTTAGGACAAATATTCTTAATAAATTTGACATTATTTTCACCCTGTACACTTGTAAATAGTGATATCCTGCACTATATCAAAGAACATGTAAAGAATAAAAGTAAGGAATGGAATAGTCCTTATTAAAGAGAACGTTAACAAATTATGAGGATTAGATTATGGGTAAAGTGATAGGCATTGACCTTGGCACCACCAATTCATGTGTTGCTGTAATGGATGGAAAAGAACCAAAGGTATTAGCTAATGTTGAAGGTGATAGAACCACTCCTTCGATGGTGGCTTTTACTGATAAGGGAGAGAAATTAGTTGGTCAGCCAGCAAAAAGACAAGCTGTGACTAATCCTAATAATACCCTTTTTGCGATAAAAAGATTGATAGGTAGAAGTTTTGCTGATCCTACTGTAGAAAAAGATAAGAAAATGGTACCTTTTAAGATTGTAAAATCTGATAATGGAGATGCGTGGGTTGAAGTAGCAGAGAAAAAACATTCTCCAAGTCAAATAAGTGCTTATATCTTACAGAAAATGAAAGAAACAGCAGAAAATTTCTTAGGGGAAACAGTATCTCAAGCAGTGATTACAGTTCCAGCTTATTTTAATGATGCTCAAAGACAAGCGACAAAAGATGCTGGTAAAATTGCTGGGTTAGAAGTGTTGAGAATTATCAATGAACCAACAGCTGCAGCTCTAGCTTATGGATTAGACAAAACAGGCAATAAAACTATCGCTGTTTATGATCTAGGCGGTGGAACATTTGACGTTTCTATTCTTGAGATAGGTGACGGTGTATTTGAAGTTAAAGCAACAAATGGTGATACATTCTTAGGTGGTGAAGATTTTGATATGCAAATTCTTAATTATCTAACAAGTGAATTTAAAAAAGAAACCTCAGTTGATTTAACAAAGGATCCTTTGGCATTACAGCGATTAAAGGAAGCTGCTGAGAAAGCAAAGAAAGAATTATCTAGCGCTCAACAAACAGATGTTAATTTACCTTATATTACTGCTGATGCATCTGGTCCAAAGCACATGAATATAAAATTAACTAGAGCAAAACTAGAATCTCTGGTTATGGATCTAATAGATCGCACAATGGAGCCTTGTAAAAAAGCTCTTAAGGATGCAGGGCTGAAAGCTAGTGAAATAAATGAGGTAATATTGGTAGGTGGCATGACTAGAATGCCAAAAGTCATTGAGAAAGTGAAAGACTTTTTTGGCCGTGAACCTCATAAAGGTGTTAATCCAGATGAAGTAGTCGCTCTTGGCGCGGCAGTGCAAGGTGGCGTATTACAAGGGGATGTAAAAGATGTATTATTACTAGACGTTACACCTTTATCACTTGGTATTGAAACGTTAGGCGGAGTGTTTACTAGGTTAATAGATCGTAATACAACAATTCCAACTAAAAAAAGCCAGGTGTTCTCAACTGCGGACGATAATCAACATGCAGTTACTATTAGAGTCTTCCAAGGTGAAAGGGAAATTGCTGCTCACAATAAACTACTAGGTCAATTTAATTTAGAGGGTATTCCACCATCAGCACGAGGTATGCCACAAATTGAAGTTACTTTTGACATTGATGTAAATGGTATTGTTCACGTATCAGCTAAAGATAAAGCCAGTGGCAAGGAGCAGAAAGTAACCATTCAAGCTTCTGGAGGTCTAAAAGAAGAGGAAATTGAACAAATGGTAAAAGATGCTGAGCAAAATGCAGCAGAAGACAAAAAACGTAAAGAATTTATCGAAGCAAAAAATAAAGCTGATGCGTTAATTTACTCTACTGAACAAAGCCTTAAGGAATCTGGAGATAAAATTCCTGAATCAGATAAAAAATCTATTGAAGATGCAGTTGCAGAGCTAAAAGCTTTAATTGAATCAGATGATGCTCCTGTTGAACAAATTGAGGCAAAAACGGAAGCTCTAGGACAGGCTAGTATGAAGATTGGTGAAGCTATGCAGAAAAACGCAGAGCCTCAACCAAATGCTGAAGAGTCACAAAAAGAGCCTGAGTCCACTGACGATGGTAAAGTGGTAGATGGTGAATTTAAGGATGTGAGTGATAAATAAAATGCTAAATACAGCCAGTTTATTAAATAAATCTTTGATTATTGTTACAAGAAGAGCGTAGATTATGACTAAGAGAGATTATTACCAAGTTTTAGAGATTTCGCGCTCTGCTAGTAGCTCAGAAATAAAAAAAGCATATCTTAAACTGGCTAAAAAGTATCACCCTGATAATAACAGGGGCGATACTGCATCGGAGAGCAAGTTTAAAGAGGTTAGTGAAGCTTATGAGATTTTAAAGGATGAACAGAAAAAAGCTGCCTATGATAGATTAGGTCACAGTGCCTTTGAGCATGGAAATGGAGGTTTTAATCAGCAAGGTGGTTTTTCTGGAGCTAGCAACGCTGACATAAATGATATATTCGGTGACTTTTTTAGTGATTTTATGGGAGGAGGGAGAGCAGGAGCTCGAGGTCGTACAAAATCTTCTCAGGCAAGAGGTGCAGATTTAAAATATAATTTAGAAATCAGCTTAGAAGAAGCATTTACAGGTGTAGACAAAAAAATTAATTTTACTACTGACGTAAAATGTTCACCATGTAATGGTCAAGGAACAAAAGATACGAAATCATCCAGCGCTTGTATGAAATGCGGCGGCAACGGCACCGTCAGAATGCAACAAGGTTTCTTCACTATAGAACAGACTTGCAGCAAATGTAATGGAGCAGGTCATGTCATTACTAACCGATGTTCTACTTGCCATGGATCAGGTCGACACTCTAAAAATAGAAATCTGATTATCAACGTACCTGTTGGCGTAGAAAATGGCATGAGGATAAGAATCGCTGGAGAAGGTGAGGCTGGACTCAGAGGAGGGTCTGTTGGTGATTTATACGTTTTTATTACTGTCAAACCTCATAAATTTTTTAAAGTGGAAGGCGAAAATTTACATTTCAAATTGCCTATATCTTTTACTAGAGCAGCCCTTGGCGGTGAAATAGAGGTACCAACTATAGAAGGAGCAAAGGTTAGTCTGAAAATACCTGCCGGTACTGAAACTGGTGATCAATTACGACTAAAAGGTAAAGGTATGTCTCGTGTTCGTTCTTCAGCTAGAGGCGATTTGTATGCCCATGCTTATATTGAGACTCCTAAAAAACTCACTCAAAAACAAAAAGCACTATTAGAGGAATTAGATAAGGAGTTTGGTGTTACAACCAATACAAATTATCAGGATAACGGGTTCTTTTCTAAGGTAAAAAATATATGGTCATAATTCATGATATCAATTATTACCAACCTTGGGATGAGCAAACAAATACATATCGTATGAACTGTTGTGCTAACAGATAGGAGGATATTGCAGAGTGAAAATATACTTGTGCCAGACAAGTCCAAAGGCAGGAGATTTAAGCAAAAATCATCAAATTATTGTTGATCTGTACCAAAAAGCTTTTGAACTTAATGCCAATATTTGTTTATTTCCAGAATTATCTACCTCTGGTTATATGGCCGGTGATTTATTCCTACAAGAAGGTTTCTTATCTGATATCCAACAAATGGTTAGTAAATTAGTAGAGATGACTAAAAGCACCTGTCTTCTACTACCTACAGCTATCACAGATCCAGTTAATAGTAATCTATATAATGGAGTTATAGCCGCTCAATATGGTAGGGTTATTGGCATTTCCTACAAACAAGAGCTGCCGAATCACGGAATTTTTGATGAAAAAAGATATTTTGCTCGTGGTGAACCCAATATTCTCACTATTGATGGGGTCAAGGTAGGGGTGCCAATTTGTGAAGATATATGGCATCCAGAAGTATGTAAAAAATTACAAAATGAAGGGGCGCAAATATTTTTGGTACCAAACGGTTCTCCTTATGAAAAAAAGAAAATGTCTAAAAGAATAGATATAGTACAGCAACGCTACAACGAAACTAACATACCAATGATTTACTGCAACCAAATACTCGGGCAGGATGGTATCATATTTGATGGAAAATCCTTTTGCTATGATGGTGATTTGCAGATTATTGGCAAGGGGTTTGAAATTGATCAAGCATTAATTAATGTTGTTGATAATAAACTAATATCTAGTCATGTGTACGATCAATCACTAGATATTTACAGGGAAATGTTCGATGCTATGATTCTTGGATTGCGTGATTATGTAAAAGATAATAATTTTGGCCATGCAATACTTGGATTATCAGGGGGCATAGACTCAGCCATTGTTGCTATCATCGCGAAAGAAGCTTTAGGTGCAGAAAATGTTACAGCTTATATGCTGCCATCGCAATTTACTTCTAAAATAAGCTTACAAGATGCACAGGAGGTGGCCTCTATAGTTGGTATTCAACTTGAATTAATTAATATTGCAAATATTATCACTTCATTTAGTGAGATCGCCTCAATAAAACAAGATTCAATTGCATATCAAAATTTACAATCTAGGATCAGGGGTACTATATTAATGGCTAAAGCCAATGAACTGAATTCCTTATTAATCACTACTGGTAATAAATCAGAATACGCTATAGGCTATACGACGATTTATGGAGACATGAATGGTGCATTTAATCCTATAAAAGATATATATAAAACTGAATTATATAATTTAGCCATATATATTAACCAATATATATGTACTATTCCACAAAGCATATTAACTAAAGAGCCATCTGCTGAACTTGCTTATAATCAAAAAGATTCGGATTCCTTACCAAAATACAGTGAATTAGATAAAATTTTGGAAGATCACATAGAAAATGGCTTAAATTGTGCTGAGTTATCTCTGAAATATGGTAAGCATTTAGCAACTAGAATTGTGCAATTGATTAAAAACTCTGAGTTTAAACGCAAGCAATCAGCTCCTGGAGTAAAAATATCTACAACAAGTTTTGACAAAGATAGAAGATTTCCTACTACAAATTTTTATCATTAAAATATTATTTGTAGCAAACAAACAAACAAACAAACAAATATTGTATTGCAATAAGGTTATTAATTGTGTAATTCAAACAGTTTTATTCATCAAGATAGATTTTTATGAAAAGAAAACACGAATCAGAAATTGATATTGGCAACAAAAAACAAAAACATTGTAATACCAAACTTGAATATTTTAACGAGCAGAATTGGTATTTTTCATTAACTTATTCAGATGAGGGCACTATTGTCAATAAAATCCAACAAATATGTAATGACGGCACAATGGCATCTTGGAGTTTAACTGCTGACAATCGTGTATTAAGACGAGTATATGAAAAAGAGGCTGATGGTGTCACACAAAAATGGTGTTCCGATGATCAATTAATAGAGCCATTCGCATTACAGGGTTTAACTCCTTTTGACCAGCTTGGAGATTTGTATCCTACAGGATATAAACATAAAAAAATTTTTAGTGCAATATGTAAAGCATTGGTTGATTTTGTATCACCTGGTGATGTCAATAACCTAACCATTAAAGTATTGAAATATTATCACAACTCCAACCACGTAATATTTTACCCAATTTTGACTCAACATAATGTATCACTCAACTCTTTAGACAAAGTGGATAAATATATAACGAATAATTATTTTCAGTTAACGGGTGTAAGTAAATCTATGATAAGTGACAATCATGATAATTTAAGTCTTTCTAAAAATATATGGGGCTGTATTGCTGCTTACTTAAAATTGGAGGACGTGACATTAGATGATATGCAAACTAACCTGGTAGCTGAATGTGAGGAAGGGGAAATGATTGAATAAAAAAGCTACGCAACAAAAGCTTATAGCAATGAGATGCGAGCTTATAATCACCCTACTATATTTGAGGATATAATTTTACCAGCTGGTTTAGAGAGGTTTTATGGCTAAATTTGGTAATTGATTCATTCAGTAGGAGAAAATTCACGGATTTGTTCCAGAGATATTTACTCAAAATCATTGACATAAAAAGATGATTCAACCCCATTTGTGAATTCTATTATATTGTTTGCTTGATTTGCTTTGAGTTGGTTTGCTCTAATCTGTGAATTGTGAAAATCCAGAACCACTGGTACATGACTTATAATATCCTTTGTCATTATATCTAGTAATAATTTGCTACTCTTTAGTTCGGCACCCTGGAATATTACTTTTGCTTGGTTTTCTAAAGATATTTTTTTATCTATCTTATCAAAAACCCCTGATAATGATTTGATTTGCATTTCGCCGTTATCTAAAACGTATTTTCCAGAAACTGTATTCATTGTGTATTCGTTTTCGCTATTCTTATAGGCTTGTTCTGCGGCTATAGTATAAAATGTTTGATCATCACTGACACCTTCAAACACCGGATTATCAATACTTAAAGAGCAATTATTCTCGGATTTGCCTTGTTCATATATGTCTATTACCGACTCTTGATCTAAATAATTAAATACCCACACTATTGTTATAGTTACAATTAGAACTCCAATACCTGCACACAAAAAAGCGTACTTTAATTTTTTAGTTTTTTTTCGAATCAAAGTTAATTGATGCACTATACGGCTCCTGCTTTTAATATATCATGCATGTGAATTATACCGACAAGTTTTTGTTCTGTTACAACAGGTAATACCATAATTGAATGACTATTCATGATATATAACGCCTCAGTTGCTAATGCATCATGGCAAATTGATTTAGGATCAGAACTCATAATATCCTTTGCATTTTTATGCTCCTGAATATCCTGCATATGTCTTCTTAAGTCACCATCAGTAATTATACCTATTAATTTATTCATTTGATTAATTACTACAGCGCAGCCCAATCGCTTATTAGTAATGGTTAAGACAATATCCGTAAAACTTGCATCCTCTTTTATTACAGGTAGATCTGTTTCTTTATGCATCAAATCTGCTACCTTTAATAAATTACTGCCGATTTTGCCGCCTGGATGAAATAATTTAAAATCATCCTTGGTAAAACCTTTAGCCTCATGTAAAACTGTTACTAATGCATCACCTAAAGATAAAGTCATTAAGGTAGAAGTTGTTGGAGCCATAATAGATGATGTTTCATTCTGAGTTGGCAATTTTAATAAGAAATGGCTATTTTTGGCTAAAGTTGAATCTTTTTGCATAGTAATAGCAGCAATCTTGATGTTAAATCTTTGACAGTAATTAATGGTATTAAATAGTTCCTGAGTTTCACCTGAATTGGAAACCATTATTACCATATCTGATTCTGTAATCATGCCAAGATCTCCATGACTCGCTTCACCAGGATGAATATAAAAAGATGGTGTACCTGTGGAGGCAAGGCTAGCTGCAATTTTTCTAGCTATATAACCACTTTTGCCCATGCCAATAAGTATCACGCGACCTTTAAGATTCAGTATATATTGTACTAAATCAGTAAAATCCTTTGGTAGCCTTTCCGCAAGAATCAGTAGGGCCTTCGATTGTTCTTTTATGCCTTGTATGGCCAGGTCTTGATAATTCATGTCTCTTCACTTAGTTTTGATGCCATTATACTTCATATTGATATAGATGCCATATTTTTATAGTAACCAATATATAAAATTAATCCCCATTTGCTATGATTTGGAAATTATTGCAGAGTATTCTTTATTATAAATTAACCTGCAAACATGATTGTTGCTGGTGCTTACATATTGAATCCCCCTTAGTGAATTTGATTTTTAAATTCTATCCACATATTATGTGTATAACTCTGTGAATAAAATGTTAATGTTAGGTGTTTTTTCTAAACATCTATAGGCCTTATATTACAGTGACTAAAAAACAAGCATACCTCTGTGACCCGCATACTGCTTATAAAATTAATTGGTTTTCCCGAAATAAAAATAATTTACTATTTTCCTTGACATCAAGCAAGTCCCGTTTGTGTATAACTTTCAAGGCATGTCAACAAATTAGATTCATAAATTATTTCTATTAACTAATATAAAATTACAAACAAAAAATATATTTCATAATATAGCGATGCTTTTTAAGGCTTGGTTATTTTATATACGTCTATTATTGCAGATTGTTTGTTAGGTTGAATCAACACAATATGTGCAGTCTACTCTTTTGTGATTGAATCCGTAGTACCTAATACAGATAATATTAGGCACTGTTGCGAGATGATCGGAAAGTGGATATAATTTAGTGAAAAGGAGCGAGGTTATAATTATGTCATCCACCCAAGTTATGATGGTAAGTTTAGAAAATCTGGCAAGTCAATAGCATAAATTCAAGAAGATGTTTGATTTTAAGGAATTTGAGTCGAGAGCGTTAATATATCTGTCATCTATGCAGCTTTAGTTCTAGGAATATAAAATTTTTGTTTAGCTTGAGCCCATTCCTGGCCCCATTTGTTACTAGCACGAGAAGATCTGATTTGTAGAATGTTATGAGCTCCTTCTCT
>JBGCEV010000023.1:0-2749 GCA_045106605.1 Rickettsiaceae bacterium
TTCAGTTCCGTCAAAGCATGTAGCAACAGAAGTGAGTATTGCCTTAAGTGCTGAAATAGTCAAAATCTATTCTAACGACACCTTAATTGCTACGCATGCTAGGGCAAAAGGCATTGGTATATTTACTACAAATATTAGTCATTATGATAAATATAAAATACTTCATCCTGGATCAGAGGAGCATGATACAAAGTACAAAACGTCTATGATAAAAATAGGTAGTAATTGTGAGTTAATGCTTACTTTTATTCAGCAACAACACAAAAGAGATTGGTATAGAGTAGTCAAAGGAATAGTAAATTTAAAAAAATACTATAGTGATGATTCTATAGATAAAGCCTGCCTAAGAGCCTTACATTATGGCATTAGTTCCTATAGTAAGATTAAGCGAATTCTTGAAAATAATTGTTATGACCTTCCTTTGAATGAATTAAATGCTGGGGGAGAAAATGCAAAGTTTAATTAATGATCTACGATCCTTCAAACTCTCTGGCATGGCATTTTGCCTAGAAGAAAGACTGGTCTACGCGCAAACAAATAAACTCTCTTATCAAGAGCTACTAGAACTTTTGTGTGATGATGAAAAAAGCAACCGCAAAGACAACAATTATAAAAAGAGAAAAAATGCAGCAAAACTTCCTTCTCTGAAACAAATAGAAGATTTTGACTTTAGCTTTCAGCCCAGTATAGATAGGAAAATTATCTCTGATCTTGCTACATGCCAATTTATCAAAAGAAAAGAGAATATAATTTTAGTTGGCGGGTCAGGGACTGGCAAAACACATTTAGCAATAGCGTTTGCTATTAAGGCTTTATCCAAAGAGTATAGCGTATATTTTACGACTGTATCAGATTTATTATATAATTTACATATAGCAAAAGCTGATAATAGCTATCCAAAAAAGTTGAAACAGTTAATAAATTATGACCTGCTTATACTAGATGAACTTGGTTTTAAACAATTGCCCAAATATTCCTCAGATGATTTTTTTGCAGTAATATCTAAAAGATATGAGCATAAATCAACAATCATCACTACTAACAAAGAATTATCTGATTGGAATGATATTTTTGAAGAAGAAGTGTTGACTAGAGCTATTGTTGATCGCTTGATGCATCATGCTTCAATATTTAATATCAAAGGCAAGAGCTATCGCATGAAGAAATTTAAAAAACAGGAGGGGAATATTAACTAATTTTTTTATTTCGAGTGGTACATGTAGGGACCTACCCGATAATGCAAGAAAAAAATAATTTTAATAACAAATAATCAAAATGCAGTCATGTATCCGGCCTATAGCTGATAAATCAAACAAATTTACCCTATGGCCCTGATGGAATCCGCTACCTACAAACTTATCACTTTTTCGGCTTCATTGAGCCTGTGTACCAGTCAGTTTATCGTAAGCTAAGTTTTGTCTTATTGACCATCAATATATTTTTTTTCGCATATTCCAGGTGGGAATTTCTTAATTTTTTAACTCTGTTATACCTCGTTTATATTTAATTATTTCTCAAACGCAAACCTTGCTTTCATCGTAATTATTATTACTTAATACTGCAAACACCACTCGTGCTAGCTTATTTGCTATCGCAACAACAGTCCGATTGTAACCTCTTTTTTCTACTAAAGAGAACATCCATTCGGTCAATTTACTACAATCTTGATTTACTATCTGTTCTTCAGTGGTGCACCTAATTCTAGCATTTAGCAAAGACCTTGCTCCCTGAATCATCAGGGTGCGTAGATATACATCCCCTCTCTTACTAATTCCGAGTAACTGCTCTTTACCACCACTTGAATGTTGTTTTGGTACTAACCCTAACCACGCAGATAACTGTCGGCCATTTTTGAAATTTGTAACATTACCCAATGAAGCTATTAATGCTGTAGATGTTATTAATCCTAAACCAGGTATGGATTTCAATTTTTGATATGTATCTAAATTATTAGCTATTTCTTTTAACCGTTTTTCTAGTTCTTTTATTTTTTTATCATTCTCTATAAATTCTTCTTTTAAATCGCTAAACGTTTGATAGCTTATTTCAGTTAAGTGTCCTTCATCTAAAATATCTGTTAATTTTGTTGTAATTTTATTTATTCCTTGAGGAATAATATAACCAAATTCGAGTAATAATCCCCTAATTGCATTTGCTAAAGCTGTACGATTTTTTACCAATCTTTCTCTTACCCTATGAAGCGATAATATATCTTGCTGATCAATTGATTTAATTGCAACAAACCTCATATTTGGTCGACTAACCGCTTCGCATATTGCTTCTGCATCTGCTTGATCATTTTTATTAGTTTTTACATATGGTTTTACAAATTGAGGTGCTATTAATTTTACTTCATGTCCCAATTTAATTAGCTCTCGTGCCCAATGATTTGAACCACCACAAGCTTCAATACCCACCAAACACTTTGGTAAATTTGACATGAAATTTACCACTTGATCTCTCATTAATTTTTTCTTCAATACTGTTTTTCCATTTGCATTCACTCCATGTATTTGAAAAATTCTTTTTGCTATATCTATTCCTATTGTAGTAATATTCATTTTGGGCCTCCTCTTGAATTAATTGTTTAGGATTAATTTCCTATTCTAGAACCTAACATTTGTTAGAGATTCTGTACATAGGGTAGGTCCATTCCATTACTTTCGTTCATCTCCTTAAGTCACACGTGACAACCTACGCTGCCTTTTCTTCAACCGCTCAAGACCGTTTTCTTGAAAAAAACAGCCCC
>JBGCEV010000024.1:0-53209 GCA_045106605.1 Rickettsiaceae bacterium
GCTCTACATACTAATCACTAATGCTCATCTTAGACAGAGTCACCAACAACATATGTACATGATCTCCACTATGAGGCGCTTCAAATAAATTCACTTCTGATATACTATCGTAAATTGTTACTGGCTTATCCTACGCTGACGACAATGGAACAACTGGAACAATATTACGATGCACCTTTTGTGCATCTGTCAATAATTGCAGCACCTGTATTTCTGCCGATGATACCGTGGTTCTAGCAGTAGATGCTGTGTTCATAGGTTTGCAAAAATAACTAACAGACACCTCTCGAAATATTTTACGACGGTATGTTATCTCTATTCCAAGATATTACCGACATTCATAGGCGCATTGTTCTTGCATTATAAAATTTATTATGAGTAATTTGCTCCCGATGATCAAATAGATGTAGTAGGAAATTGCAATATGTTTCTAGTAAGCAATAATTCAAGTCGCATAAAAGTCTTTTGATAGACAAATAGTAGAGCGGTCACACTGGTAAGCTAATTGATTAAGTATTGTATAACGCTATAATTTCATCAATTGAGTTACATATAATCCGAAGATCAGCGGGTCTAGACATTCTATGATCCCCGTCCTTAATTAACTTCAATATTACATTATTACTAGAAATTTTTGCCACAGCTCGCTCTGATAAACTATGCGGCACATCAATATCTTGCATTCCGTGAATCAAGTGTATAGGACAAGATATTGCGATTTTTTCTTTATCCAATAATAAATACTGCCTAGCATCATTAATTAAATTAATATTAATAGGATAAATGTTAGAACAATCAATTTTACCACTTTTTACTTCAAAAACCTTCTGTTTTTGCAATGCTTCTTTCTGCTCAGGCGATAAACTATTCCAGATTAATTCTTCAGTAAAATCATAGGCAGCAGCAATTGCAACCACACCTACTACTTTTTTATTTTGTATACTGGATAAAGTGGCTATCCAACCACCTAAGCTCGAACCAACTAATATTATCGGTCCTTCAGTCAGTTCATCCATAACATATTGACCACCTTTTAACCAAGTACTCATAGTTTGGTCTACAAAGCTTCCTGATGAACCACCGCAACCAAAATTATCAAATCTAATAAAGCTATAATCCATTTCTTGACAGTATTTTTCTATATATAACGCCTTGTGACTATTCATATCAGACATAAACCCGTGATGAAAAATTATACAAGGGGCTTTATTTTTGACTGCAACATGTTTATGATAAGAAATTGACTCTTCATTACTTTGTAAATGTAAAATATTCATCAGTAAAAAAATATTAATGTGAGTAAGAAAAAACCATACCATAAAAAAACTATTTTACAAGTAATACCAACCCTCAACTCGGGCGGCGTGGAACGTGGAACTGTTGAAATTGCACAACGTATTATTGCCTCTGGCGACATTTCAATTGTTGTCTCAGCAGGAGGATTACTTGTTGAACAATTAACACACGATGGCTCTATACATATCAACTTAAATGTAGCAAGTAAAAACCCATTTACTATATGGAGAAATGCAACAAAAATTGCTCGTATAATACGAGACTATAATGTAGATATTGTACATGCTCGGTCAAGAGCCCCTGCCTGGAGTTGTTATTTAGCTGCTAGGACTACGGGAATCAAACTAATTACTACATTTCACGGAGTATATAATTTTAAAACCAAGTTAAAAAAATATTATAATAGCGTCATGGCAGAAGGCACCGTGGTAATCGCGGTATCACATTTTATTAGAAATCATATTATAACTAACTACAAAGTCAATCCTGATCAAATTGAAGTAATTTATCGTGGAGTCAATTATCAAAAGTTTGATCAAAATCTACTTTCTGATACATCTTTAGACAAGTTCAGAAATAAATATAACGTACCAACCAATGTTCCCGTTATTTTATTACCTTCAAGAATGACTAGATGGAAGGGACACCTAGTGTTAATTGATGCTATTGCACAAATAAAACACCTAAATTTTTACTGCATCCTAGCCGGTGATTTAGCCAGACATCCTAATTTCATCCGTGATATACAAAATAAAATCCAAAAATATAAAATTCAAAACCGTGTTCAATTATTTGGTAACGAATCAAAAATGATAGGCCTTTATGGTATTGCTGATATAGTATTGTCAACTTCTATTGAACCAGAGGCCTTTGGTCGAACAATTATAGAAGCGCAATCCATGGAAAAATTAGTGATCGCGACAAAAATTGGTGGAGCCTGTGAAACGATTCAGGATAATATCACTGGATTGCATGCACAGCCTAATGATAGTAAAGAATTAGCAAGCAAAATTGAATATGCTTTATCTATCCTTGGCACAGAGACTGCAAAAAATATTACCCATGCTGCAAGGCAGGATGTGATCAATAAATTTGCTCAGAAATTAATGTTAGAAAAAACTATTGAGATATACAAAAAAAATTAATAGATTATTTATGGTATAGAATTTGCTACATTAACATTATTATTAAATATTTGTATGTAATTATATGGTCGGAATCAATAACTCTCTGAGTGGAACAGCTGTTAGCGAAGCATATTCAAACAGCAGAAATCTAGAAAAAACAGGCATAAGTATAGCCACAGGTCAAAAAGTCACTGGTGTCATAGAGAATCTTATTGGATCTGCTCTTAATGATGATGTATGCATGTCGCAAACATTCAGTAAGAATGCAGCAAATACAGTTAATATGCTTACTGAAGCAGAAGTATCATTAGCCACTATAGAAACATTAGCCCGCGATGCTTTAGTTCTAATAGAGCAGGCAGGTATGGCCTCCCCTGATTGCGTTGCACGGTTAGAAACTCAATTAAATGACAAAAAAGCTCAAATGAACCACTTGATCGACAATTGCCAGTTTGATGGTCGGCCTTTATTAGGAGGAGAAATTACGAATGTATCAGTTCAATTAGGTAAGGCTGGTGAAAAACCAATTAATATACATATTAAAAATATTGATCACGGTAAGTTGTTTACATCATCAGTGGCTAATACATTAGATGATTACCTGCAAGATAAATTTGGTGGAGGCCAGCAAGAAAATAGCCACTACGACAGACGAGCTCAAATTGATAAAGATGTTGCAAATAATATGAATTTGGTTGAAACCTCAGAAATGAAACATCCTCTAATTTCTCCTGGCACTGGACGGTTGATGAGTTGGGATCAACTGCTTAACATGTATCATGGCGCTTGTCATGTAGCTGGAGATGACGGTAGACAATTTGCTGAAAAACTTAACGTCGTTTTACCAAAGGCTCTAAAAGTGCTTAAGGAAGGTTGCGCAGCTATACCGAGCCCTGTTCCGGGGGATCCCAACCTTGTCGATGCACTAGCAGCAGATCCAACCAGAGACTTTACTAATGCCACGACTGCTGCAATTAAGTCTGCTTTTCAAGCGACTTTTAAGCATCACTTATATTACTCAGACGAACTAGCAAGAGCTGTATATGATAATCAGGAACTTGCTCTGTCATCAGAAGCTGATATTGAAATTTCAGCTGATATTTTTCGTGGTGTATTGGAGACTGCACGCGAGATGAGAATTGGCATTAAGGCACAAAAATCTAATATCATTAATATAGCCGATTCTATAAGTGTTAATACGAATATAAATCAAAAAGTTGCTGATTCATATTCAAAAACAGACTACATCTCAGCTACTCAAAAATATAGCGAGGAAATTAAGAAGATGAGCGTATCGCCTGCGGTATTACAAGGGGTTAACAAACTCAATCAGGCAGTGCAAAAGTTTGCAAACTCTGTGATGGTATAAAGACCAATATATATATATCACTTTATAATGCAGAAGCAAAACCACGAGGCTTGCCCTGTGGCTGTAGTAATGCCATGCTTCGTGTTACACAGTGTATATTATTAAACAGGACGAGAAAAGACATGAGGCAAGCGCAGCTTGTACTCAGCTTAAAGCCGACTTGATACCACGGGCCTGTCCGGTGGAGGTTTATCGCAACCAATTGTATACGCTTGTGTTATAAATTAGCTATGGTATCAATTTATCACGCAGGAATAACATTATTAATGATTATGTATAATTATTATGGTGGGGGAGGAGAACTCTCAGACTGTACCAGCTATTGACGAAGCGCGTTTAACAAAAATAAGTTTGAGTAAAGTAGGCATCAGTGCAGCAACAGGCGAGAAAATACCCAGCATCATAGAAAAGTTATGTTGGATCCGTTCTTAATGATGGACTCATAGCAAACTGGCACTAAGGATGCAGGGCATACTGTTAATACGCTGATTCAAGCAAAAAGCCCATTCGCTAACATAGAGACTGCAGCTAGAATCAGGCAGGTCATTAGCAGACTTACCAGAATTACGGGCCACTGGAAATAACAGCGCTATTCTAGCTAAAACTTTTTAGTAACTAAGTTTAACAGAATTATTAAAATCATCGAAAAGCCGTGCTCAGAATAGCTACATGCTACTCAAGAAGAGTTACCTTTAATAAACTCAAAGCTCTAAATTTAGGATAAAACGAATAGATATGTTATGGGTAAAGAATTACATTATATGTTAATAGAGACATAATATCCAATATATTTTAAGATGGTCTATTACTTACTGCACTAGCTTAGTTTTAGATGGATTACTTTGCGTTAAATACATCCTAAATCTAGTCAAGATACCCTTGATATATGTAAAAACTTTACTAACAGTAATTGGCCTAAATAATGTAATTATTTAGACCAGAATATAGCTTAACGCTAATGTGGAAGATGCAGTAATCACAATGGCTGTAGAGTCTCCTGCCTATGATCAAGAACGTGAAGCTAATGAATTAGTGTTCAAGACTCTTTTCTTGGCAATTGATTATATTACTAGAAAATGGAGTTTACCTATCAGAGATTGGGGTAAACTATAGCCCACTGTTTAATAAAATTTGAAGATAGAATACAAAGCAATAATTAGAATGTCTATGTTGGAATCTATACAATTCAATCAATAGATCTATTACATGCATGCTTGCATATTCTTACTAAACTAGCACTAAAAAGCAATGATATTATACTAAAACTATAGCGATTTCTTGAAAGATAATCTGTAAAAGAGTCTGCTAAACTGTATGAAAAAGATGTGTTACTGTTGCCATAGCCATGACTACCCATCTTTAATACTGATCGAGCATATTTATTGCCATTATTAGCTGAAGACTTAAAACATTTTTGTGCAGCGTCAACTTTTCCTTGAGCGGCAAGCACAACTCCCTTTGTAAGTTTGCCTGATTCTGGACTAATTAAAATTAAGCTTTCTATATCATTCATTGCTGCATTGTAGTTATTACTGCTAATATATCCATTTATTTTCATAATAGCAGATTCCGCTAAAGAAGCGGGGTGTTTTTTCTGCAAGAGTTTGTATTGCTTGCACATATTGTTTGATTAACTTTTCGTATTCTTTTGATGGCATAGAGAAACTTGCTACTATCAATTCAGAGTTTAAATTCATTGCAAGTTGATATTTACCTTCTAAAGAGTCTTTACTTGCTGCAAGTTCAAAATATTTACTTTATTTAACAAAATCTCTAGATACCCCTTCTCCAAGGCTAGTCATATATCCTAAAAACAAATAACCTGTTGTATCTCCGTTTGTCCATGCTTTTTTTAAAGTATTCTATTGCTTTATTATAATTTTGTTCCACTCCATTACCACGGAAATACTTTAATCCTATTTTGGTATCATTACTTATATTATCAAAAATTGGTTGCGCTGAAGTACTCACTACACTGAAAGGTACTAGTATATTAATTCTATTTAAGGCATTTATAGCTTTTTCTTTTTGCAACACATCAGCAAGAATAGCCTTACCCAGTGTAAAACAGCCACCACTACCTAACCCCTGTAGTATTCGTCCTATTAGAACTATATCGAAATTATCTGATCTAATCGTTATTAGCGAACCAACACCAAAAAGGCTTAAGGCAATCAAGAGAGGGATTTTGCTACCCTATGAATCAGATAAAGCTCCATAGATTGGGGCTGAGATACAAAGACCTATAAAATTCCACGTCAGTATTTTTTTGAATATTGGATTCTGTTTGGTCAAAATAACGCATCATATCTGGAAATGCAGAAAGATATATCAGTTTCTATTACAGTAGAAAATAAAAATTTATATAATTAGTAATAAGTATGCCATAGCTTTTTTTCATTATTAATGTATTTGTTAATTTTACTAGTCTCTATAATGCAAATGCTGTTTATCCTCCAGCCTTTGCTTATTCTTTTTGATTATATCTTTAAACTTGAGTAGAGAATTAATGCACCACGAATGTACACGTCTCATGGCTAACTATTATTGTACCACCACGATAACCTCTCTTCCTCTATCGCCATGTATCTGTCGTTAGATCGATGACATCTCCATACTGTATGGCTGATTATTGCTATTACGAGTTTATGATATGTCAACGCAGTCTTTAGATACATACTGACTTAAGTAGAATTGCTCTGAACAGGTGAGATTATATAATTCTTAGTCTCCATCCAATATTCCCATAGTTAACTTCACATTAGCTTGACGGTGTCTGCTTAAACTGTCAGTTTATTGCGCCTCTTCAGAAGTAAGCCACTTATGTTGTGTATAGAGAATATGCATTTTTAGTTTTTCTGCTGCTTTATTCACTGTGTTTTTGGGTAAAGTGTCTATTTTGGTATAATGAAAACCAGAAAATGGTATCTGTAGCAAACTACAGTATTTTTGTACAGAATGTAGGTTTTTTAAGGTGTCATCAATAAAAATTATTTCCTTAGGATAATAGTTACTTTTCTCTAGTATTTCTTGCAACACAATACCTTTATCGAGTTCGGCTGTAAGAATCACACCAGATGTAATCATAGGAGCGCCATGTTCCCCCTTTAAATGGTGTAGAATAGTGGTGTGTTTGATTGGAGATAATTGATTAAAATCTATACCTACACTTGTTAGTTGCTTAATTCTGAGATCCTCTAATTTTGGTGTTACGCCGAAAGCTCCAGTGCCAAAAGAAGTTAGAGCTAATGTTGGGATATGATGATTCTTTAATAAGTCTAATATATCTTTAAATGTAGATTCCATTAAACTCCATGTTGCATTTTGTTTGACTATACTACTTAATATAGCTTGTTCCTCTTTTGAGATAGTACTTATTAATTCTTGCCATAATTGTTTTCTGTATGCATTGCGGGATAAACTGTAATCATCGTCTGGCATTATTAAAACATAGTCAATATCGAAGATTACAAGACAATCCTGGTTCAAATTTTTTGTTAGTAAAAACTGATGAATAGGAGCAGCATTGTCAACATTAGTAATAGTGTGGTTTGGCATAGCAATAGTGTTGATATTGTATAAATACACAAGTAATAGGAAAAAAATATTAATATATTTGATCATAACTCTTTTCACCACTACAATAATATGACAATGTTATATAATTAATTTAATTTGTTTGTTATGAAGTCGCAACATAAAAACCACACTGCACTTACACATAACCAAAAAGAATCTATTGCTATATTATCGATGGGTACTTTTTTAGAGTATTTTGATTTGATGCTCTACGTACATTTAGCTGTAGTACTAAACGAAGTATTTTTTCCAAAAACTGATCCGTTTACCGGCTCTTTAATAACCGCTCTTGCTTTTTGTTCAACATATATTCTTCGACCTTTAGGAGCGATTATTTTTGGCTATTTAGGTGATTATGTCGGGCGTAAAACTACAGTAATTACCACTACTATAGCGATGTCTATTTCATGTTTAGTGATGGCCAATTTGCCCACATATGCACAAATAGGAATAACTGCTTCTTGGCTTGTGACTATATGTCGTATAGTTCAAGGTTTATGTACTATGGGAGAAGTTAATGGAGCGAATATTTATCTAACAGAAATCACTAAACCTCCTGTTCAATATGTAGCAGTTGGCACTATAGCCATTGTTGGCGCTCTGGGAGGGGTTTGTGCTCTGGGGGTCGGGTCACTGGTGATAAATCAACTATTTAATTGGCGTATTGCTTTTTGGATAGGCTCGATAATTGCCTTAGTTGGAGCATATGCAAGGACTAGGTTAAGAGAAGCTAAAGACTATGCGGATGCAAAACGCAGAGTATTAGGTACATTAAAAGATTTAAATCAAAAATCATCTTTTTTAAAACAGAATATCATCTGGAATGAGAAGGTAAAAAAGGCCACTGCATTGGCCCTGTTTTCAGTAGAATGTACTTGGCCAGTTTGCTTTTACTTTGCTTATATGCATTGCGGCCATGTTCTTAAGAACTCGTTGCATTTTACATCAGAAGAAGTAATTCAACAAAATTTTATTTTATCAATGATTCAACTGGCTTCCTGGATTATAGTGATAGCGTTGAGTTATAAAATATATCCTTTAAAAATCCTCAGAGTAAAATTAGTAATTTTTATCACATTGTTGCCTTTTTGTATTTATTTACTGGACAATGTAACTTCTTCTTATCAGGTGCTATTAGTACAGTCATTTGTAGTATCAATGGGTTTTATGGGCGTCCCCGCTATGCCTATCTTTTACAGACAACTACCGATTTTTAAACGATTTACTTATATAACTTTTATGTATGCTTTATCTAGAGCGGTAATATATGTTATAACTTCTTTCGGCCTCACAATTTTAGCCAAATATTTAGGGAATTGGAGTTTTGTAGTCATTATACTGCCAATAGCTTTCTTTTTTAATCAAGCGATTAACTATTTTGATAAATTAAATAAAGTAGCGACATAACTTTATTTAGCATTATTCATTATATTTTTGCATAATTCTATTATGTTTTTTTCTACTACTTTGAAATCAAGATAGACAGACAGTACAATAAAATTTTCAATTGTTTCTTGCGTTATTTCTTTAATTTTTTTATCTGAAAGAGATCCTATAGTTAGCATGTTATGCAATCTATCGAGTAATTTAATTAGCAAGGCCTCATGATCTCCGCCTTCATAAGAATCATGAATAACTTCCTCTATGCTTAATTTTGCCCCATTTTTTTGATTACGAGTTAATCTATTGACCATTTCTGTTACACGCCAGCCATAATTATCAAGAATCATGCCAGAAGTGACATCAGTATCTTCAATGATATCATGTAGGATTGCTGCAATTATTACATCTGTTTTAAGTAAATATTCAGACACCATATAAGCTACTTCTAATGGATGAGTATAGTATGGTTCGCCACTTTTACGCGTTTGGCTGCCATGATATTTTCTAGCCCAGTGAATTGCTTTTTCTATTTGTGCGTAATCAAGGCTATTCTTTGTATCCAAAGACTTCAGCCTGTTTAGTAATCGAAGTGAGTCACTACAATGTTCCATATTTAATACTATTTATTTTCTTCTAGCCAAAATGTAGGCATCTTAATTTATTAATATAACTTAACCCAAACTGAACTAAACACAAGATTATTATACATGTTTATCTAGTTTAGAGACAGTTGTGCGTTGGATTATATTCAAATATTTGACATTCTAAATAAACTTTCATAGTATCACCCCTTAATTTGCAGACAACTGTAGGAGAAAACAATGGCAACAAATCAACTTTATCTATTCAAAGATAGAAGATTTTTGCCAATTTTTCTAGTGCAGTTTTTCGGTTGCCTTAATGATAATATTATAAAAAATGCTTTAATTATTTTAATAACATTTAAGTTAACGAATGATTTAAATACTCCAGTATATTTATTGATTATGCTAGCTAATGTTATTTTTATTATGCCCTTTGTGTTATTTGCTAGTTTAGCTGGTCAGTTAGCGGATCGATACGAGCGATCATTAATTGTACAAATTATCAAGGCCGTTGAAATAGCTATTGTTTTATTATCTGCATACGGTTTTTATACTACAAACCTAGTTATTTTATTTTTATGTATTGGTTTAATGGGGGTGCACTCAACATTTTTTGGACCAATAAAATATAGCGTATTGCCTGATCACATAAAAAAATATGAGCTTTTGGCAGCAAATGGATTTTTTGAGGCAGGCACATTTCTATCTATCCTGTTTGGTACAATTCTTGGCGGCTTTTATAATATCAACCATAATTTGGTGATTATCACGGGTGTAATAATTTCAATATTAGGGTTAATTTCTGCTTTTTTTATGCCAAAATCCTATAATTCCAACCCTACAATTAAAATTAATCTTAATATTATTACTGCTACGAAACAAATGCTCAGATACGCATCTTCCAAAAATAACGTGTATTTATCTATACTTGGCATATCCTGGTTTTGGTTTATTGGTGCAGCCATTTTATCGCAAATCCCATCACTAACACGAGATGTATTAAAAGCTGATGAAAATGTAGCCAATTTATTTCTGGCAACTTTTTCTATAGGAGTAGGAGTGGGGTCGTTTTTGTGTAACAAACTTTTTGCCAATAAAATTAGTACTAAATATGTTTTTGTTTTTGCCCTAGGTATTAGTGTTTGTTGTTATGATTTGTATTTTTCTACCACTATTGCCACAACTAATTATGAGCCGGAGCAACTCAAAACTATTGTTCAGTTTTTATCAAAAGGTCATTACTGGCGTATTTTAATAGATTTGTTTTGTCTGGCCTGTATTGGCGGGTTGTATGTTGTGCCTTTATTTGCAGTAATGCAATATTGTAGTTCACCTGCTTATCGCAGCAGAGTAATTGCTGCAAATAATTTCATTAATTCGTTTTTCATGGCTGGTTCTACTGGCTTACTTTCTTTTTTATTTTTTATGGAGTTTTCAATACCGTCTGTTATTTTGATGGTTGGAATATTAAATATGATTATAGCAACTTATATTTACCAATTTATTCCGAATTCTCAGATTGTACCTATGGTATTATGGAGAGCAATCTTTAGATTCGCTTTTCACAATATGTATAAAGTAGAAGTGAAAGGTATAGAAAATTATCGCAAGGCCGGAAAAAGAACAGTGATTGTAGCCAATCACTTATCTTACCTTGATCCAGCTTTAATTGCTAGCTATATACCAGAGAATATAAAGTTTGCTGTCAATTTGACTGTTGCTAAAGAATGGTGGGTGAAGCCATTTTTAAAGATTGTTAAAACCTATCCTATTGAGTCTAATAGTCCAATGGCGATCAAAAGTTTGATTGCTGAAGTAAAAAAGGATCAAAAAATTGCTATTTTTCCTGAAGGAAGAACAAGCCTCACTGGTTCATTAATGAAGATTTATGAAGGACCAGGGATGATAGCGGATAAAGCAGGAGCAACATTGCTGCCTATTAGAGTTGATGGTACGCAGTTTACTATTTTTTCTAAGGTCAGAAGGTTAATGGGCGGAAAGTTTTGCTTTAGACGTAAGATAACAATTACAATTTTGCCACCAGTTACCCTTGACGTACCAAAGCATTTAGATAATAGAGGTAGAAGAAAATATCTTGGCGAAGCATTATATAATATTATGAGTGAAATGATTTTTGAAAGTTCAAATTATCAAGAAACTTTATTCCATTCATTAATTAATGCTAGTAAGATTTATGGTAAAAAGACATTAATAATGCAGGATATTGAGAATAATACAGCAACTTATAATGAGGTTGTATTTAAATCATTGATACTGGCGAATTTAGTCTCAAAGAATACCGATCACTCTGAAAGAGTTGGTCTAATGTTACCAAATATGGTCACTAGTACCATAGCCTTTCTTGCAGTACAAGTAGCCGGTAGAATACCAGCTATGATTAATTATACTGCAGGAGCAGGTGTTGTGATATCCGCCTGTAAAGTCGCGCAACTTAAAATTATTTACACTTCAAGAAAATTTATTAAAAAGGCGGCTCTTGGCGGCTTAGTGAGTGACGTGAAAAAAACAGGAGTAAAATTTATTTATCTGGAAGATTTAAGAAAATCTATATCTTTATTACTAAAAATAAAATGTATTGCAGCGTCATTTTTTCCTCTGAGCTATTACAATAGAATATGTAGCAGCAATTATTCAGATACAGCAGTTATATTATTCACTTCAGGAACTGAATTGGAGCCAAAAGCAGTTGCTTTATCTCATCAGAATATCCAAGCAAATAAATGCCAGGTTTTATCGAGGATAGATTTTAACCCATATGATAGCGCATTTAATGCTCTACCGATGTTTCATACATTTGGTTTAACTGCAACGTTAATAATGTGCCTAAACGGAGTTAGGACGTTTTTCTATCCATCACCATTACACTACAGGGTTATACCAGAAATTATTTACGATATTGGTGCAACTATTATGTTTGGTACAGACACCTTTCTTTCTAGATATGCTGCATATGCTCATCCATACGATTTTTACTCGTTGAGATATGTTGTAGCTGGGTCAGAGAAGCTCAAACCAAAAACAAGGCAAATGTGGTTGGATAAGTTTGGCATTAGAATTTTTGAAGGCTACGGTGTTACTGAAGCTGCTCCAGTAATTGCTCTTAACACTCCTATGCATGATAAGCCAGGTAGTGTTGGTCGTTTTTTGCCAAAAATTGAATATCAAATAAAAGCAGTGGAAGGTATAGAATACGGAGGTAAATTATGTATCCGCGGTCCAAATATAATGCAAGGTTATATTACCAAAGACAACCCCGGAATCATTACATCTCCTTGGGTAGATCAACCAGGTGATAATTGGTATGATACAGGTGACATAGTATCTGTTGATGATGAAGGTTATATCAAAATTCTTGGACGAGAAAAACGTTTCGCTAAAATAGCTGGCGAAATGATTTCCTTAGCAGTAGTCGAAGATTTATTATATAGACTAGACCCAGAATTTCTTCATGCAGTCATTAGTATTGCAGATGAAGCCAAAGGAGAGAAACTTATGGCATTGACTACTAGTAAAAATATATCGTCAGATAAAATATTACTGCTTTGTCATCAGATGCAACTATCAGAGCTATATCTACCCAAGATAGTAAAAACAGTCAAAGAATTACCAGTATTAGTTACGGGTAAGGTGGATTATCGCAAAATATTACAGTTGTCAAAGGAAATAGATGCGATAAATTAGGCATTCGGACAAAGAAAAAATAGCTGGGGTATCTTAAGTTTGCACTATTTGTTTTGAAATGGCATGTACAATATTTTTAGAGAAAACTCTTGAATCCAAACAGTTAACCCGCTATATTGCTATTTTGAAATATATAGTGGCCTGCGTGCTATGAATTAAGATTTTTTTGGAGATAAATCAGATGAGTGAAGTTTTAGTACTAGCAGCTGAAGAGCGTAAAGAGTTGGGCAAGGGAGCGTCTAGAGCTTTAAGGAGAAGAGGAATGGTACCTGTCACTATTTATGGAGCGGGGCAAAATCCAGTATCAATAGCGATAGAAGAAAAAGAAATTACTAAATATTACCGTAAACCACAATACATGTCTCAACTGTTTGAATTTACTGTTAATAAGAAAAAATACAAAGTGTTGCCAAAAGCAATTGAGCTAAACCCTATCACTGAGATTGTTCGCCATGCTGACTTTGTTTTCTTGGAAAAGAAAATGCAAAAAATGCAAGTGCCTATTGTTTATACAAATAAGGAAACCTGTGTTGGTATCAAAAGGGGTGGCTATTTTAATACTGTCAAAAGGTTTTTAAATATTCTTTGTCCAGTAGCAAATTTACCAAGAAAAATTGAAGTAGATGTATCAGCAATGATGATAGGCGGCGTGATTAAAGCAATGGAAGCTCCTTTGCCAACTGGCGCAAAATTATTAGAGAAGTCTGAGTTTGTTATTGCATCTATCATTGGTAAAAAAGGAAAAGCTGAAGAGGATGAAACACCAACAGAAGAAGTAAAAACAGAAGCAGCTCCAGCGGCAGCAAAAAAATAATTTAATTACTTTGTAAAAGTATAATGTTCTTAATCATAGGGCTTGGTAATGTAGGTTCTGAGTATTTTAGTACTAGACATAATGTTGGCTTTATGATGGTTGACCATATTGCCAATCGGCACAAAGCACAGTGGAATTTTAAAGCAAAATTCAATGCACAAATCAGCTCCATTAAAGATCTTGATTCTCAATTCTTACTGTGCAAACCTGCAACCTACATGAATTTCTCTGGTATAGCAGTTCAGTCAATTGTTTCATTTTATAAAATTCCTGGCACCCAAATTATTGTAATACATGATGATATTGACCTTGCCTTAGGCAGGGTAGTAAGCAAATTTTCAGGTGGCGCTGGTGGGCATAATGGTCTCAAATCAATTGATAAACATATAGGACCTAACTACCATAGAATTAGAATAGGCATAGGTAGACCAGAAAATGTTCAACAGAGTGTCGCTGATTATGTTCTGAGCAAATTTACTCCTGCAGAAGCGTCTATTATGTTCAAGACATTAGAACAGGTTGATCTTTATATACAGCGCATCGTGCAAAATACATCAATAAGTTAAATTGAACAACTTGAAGGATACTAATAATTATATTACAGTACCTGCATCTATTTGAGCATTGTCACGTTAATGAATTAGGCGCATCAAAGCGCATTGTCTTGCTTTGGGCGGGGTTAATCTGACTAGCTCTGCTGGAAAAATGACTATGGGCATAATCATAACTTTGCACAGTTCGAGCATGATCTATTGATTGAACGGACTCAGTCGGAACTTGCTAGAGCTAAATTAGAGGGGAAGATTCTAGGTCGTCCATCTGCTCTAACTCAATCACAACGAGAAAAGAATATAGAACAACTGCAAAGCAGCGTATCAGTTTCCTCCATAGCTAGGCAATTTTAGCGTAAGCCGTCAAACGACCATGCGGGTTAGGGGTTAGTAGTATCGGTTCTGTCGCATCTGTTTAGAGCAGCCGCACAATGTAGTGTAGATCTAGTTGTAAGGAACATTACAGACGGTGACACATTATACATTCCATGGACTCTGGAAAAAAAAGATATGTCGAAGTTAATGGAAGCTTCAATAACAGAAATAATAGGGAAAAAACAATGACAGAACAGAGCGCAGAAATAATATTAACAGGTCGTGTATATGATACGCCAGTTAACCCAATGGAGCATAAGCATCCTAAACAAGAAGTTGCAAGAGGATATGCTTGTTTTAGTTAAGGGTATACCAAAGACCAATGCGTATATTGACAAAGAGGGTAACCCAAGATCACAGATTGAAATAAATTTAACTGTTGATCCAATAATACTAAGGAAGAAAGATGTAGAACTGTTAAACAAGGCAAAAGAAACAAATGACAAAAAGGACATGCTAAGGGCCGATTTAGCGGTAGCAAGTGATAACCCCAAGCCCCAGCCGAAAAAGCCAGAAAAGATAGCTTTAGAGTTTGAAGATGATGATTTACCATTTTAAGCAGAAAATAGTGGAAGGAGATTTAACTGCTATCATCTTCTTCCTCAACACACTGGCAGGCTGGTCAGAAAAGACGGGTCATAGATATGGGCGACAATGAACACAAAAAATAAGGCTGGTATTTTGTATCAAGAATTTATAGAGGGAGGCCCGCCAGAAGGTGCGTATATAGAAAAGGTGAATTGGTAGGAAAACAAACACTTCCCTAATATTTTGCATAAAGAAATGGAGCGGGACAAGGTTAGAGATTTTGGTTTGTATCGTCATATCTGGGAAGGGGAATTCTTGGAATACTCACACGCCAAAATAGACATGCTGTATATAGATCGTGGTGCAATATCTGCATCTGAAGCATGGCAGAAGCGTTTCGGCAGTGGACAACTCCAGTACAATATTAAGTTGCCAGCAGAAGACTTCGATAATAGCGAAGAAGAGGAGGAAATAGAAAAATAACAAAAACAATCTTGCATATTTGGAGGTTAAGTTGCGATTTGCTTAATTGAACTACTTCAACAATAGACTGTTAATGTTGCTGTATAAACTCTTCAAGGGCAGATTTTACAATATTATTGATGCTACTATTGTGTTGCAGCGCATGTAAGCTAAGTTCACGATGTAGCTCTGGATTAATCCTAATATTAAAAGAACCTTTAAAGGGTATATTGGGTTTTTTTCCTAGCATTGCACATTCTTCTAAGTAATCATCTACAGCATTATGAAAATTCTGTATTAAAGAATTAGCATCTGATCCCTCATAATTAACAAGATCACGAATAAACTCTACTTTTCCATAAAATAAAGCTTCTTCTGAGTCAAAATGTACAGAGCCATAATATTCTTTATATTGCATTAGATTTTTTTATCGATCATAACAACCCCTCTTCTGTTAATTTGGTTTTTATTTGTTTTAATGCATAACTTTTTAAATACAGGCTAAGGTATGGCTTATGTAAATTAATTATAATTTCTTTTTTTGCATTGTAGAAGTTTTTTCTTGAGCCACCAGTCTTACCGTTATTTAGTTCTTCAAAATTAGGCTTACTTAGTAATTGAGTTAACTCAGACCAAGTAAAATCCTTAGGTTCTTTTTTAAATCTTATTACTAACTTACTGAAACTACTCATAACCAGTATATTGATTTGATAACTTAAGTGTAGCATCAATAAGAACATCGTTTTTTCCATTTTCTCTAATAGAAGTAGAGCAAGCAATGGATATGTTTACACGTGCATTTAGCAAGGCATTCGGACAAGGAGAAGAAATGTCCTTGGCAGTTTCTGATAATTTTCAGCGTAAATAAAGTAACAGCAAGAGATGGCACTAATCCACGTACCGGCGCAGCTATTAAAATCGCTGCTTATAATCAACCTAAACTAAAAGTTGGACAAAAACTAAAGGACACTTGCAGTTGAGATACATGAGTATTAACTTGTACTAGTACACATCTCACGCTAGTGTATCTAGTATATAAGTTGTCTAAAGCGCTAAGTGTTCTTTTCAACACAGAATACCTACTGCGCTAATAAAGATAAGTAATATAAATATGGGAAAGAATAAATACGTTAGAAGACCTCTATCGATTTCCTAATCAGTGTAATTCTCTAGATTTACGAAATCAACTAATTACTGATACTGATTGTGTAAGAATAGCGCAATGCTTATCTAAAAATAGTATAATAGCATATGTAGATCTTCGTAATAATATGATTACTAATGCAGGAGCAAATGCATTAGGAGATGGTCTAAACAAAAATGAGGCTTTGAGTTATCTTGGTTTAAATGGAAACAAGATTGCTGATAAAGAAGCCATTGCACTGGGAAAAGGATTAGCTAACAATAATTCACTATCTCAGTTTGGTCTTAGCAATAACAATATAAGTGATATGGGAGCAAATGCATTAGGGCAAGGGTTGAGTCAAAACCCTGCTATGCTTTACTGAAGTTTAAAACAAAACAATATAGAGAGTTTAGAATTTATAGCTCTTTTTAAAGCCTGCATTGACCACCCAAACATGCAATATCTTTTGCTAGATGATAAAGATATTCTACAAAATGTCATAGGTAAAAAAACAAAGTGATAATCATCAAGTAGGTAGATCTTATAAGCAACTTGAGCTAACTGGAAAAGATTTGCCCTCTACTATTAAGGAGCTATATAAACTTTGTTATTATGATGATATAAAGCAGCAAGAATCAATATGAAAGGCTTAACAACGAGACTGTGTCTAGAGTTGTAGGTGATAGTCAGGAGAGAATTGGCTGTAAGGGTGAAAGTAAATTTTTGTATAGCTATAAAAAGCATATGAATGTTGATATGCAATCTAATGTGATAACAATTTGATCAACTATGTTGTGATAACCCCTGCAAATATAACAGATGCACAAGGTTTTAAGCCTGTACGCCCTAAGCAAGGCGCAATATTTGTGGATTGAGGTAATTAAGAAAAAATAACATCAAGGGTAAGAATTTTGATCTAAAAAAGTATTACAGCCAGCTCAGTAGGCCTTCTGCGAGGATGCTTTTGCAGGATAATAAACAAAACGGTACGTTATGCTGAAATAGCAAGAAATCAGTTTGCTACATTTATGAATACTATGTGTTTTAATTTAAAGCGATTATGCCTTGATAGTTAAAAACACAGAAAATCTCAATAATTTAAAATAAAATGGATTCTGTGATAAACTTTATATAAGTTGCAAACTAAATAGTAGATAAATACTATAAAAAAGCAACTTAAATACAGATGTAGGAATGACAGACTCAAGTATGCATGTAATGGATCTATTGATTGAGTTGTATAAATTCCAACATAGGCATCCTAATTATTGATCTGCATTCTATCTTCAAATTTTATTACACAGTGAACTATAGTTTCATTCCAATCTCTGATAGGTAAACCCCATTTTCTAATAATATAATCAATTGCCAAGAAAGGAGTCTTGAAAACTAATTCATTAGTTTGACGGTTCTTTCAGAACCCCTGCATAGGCTTCTTGCATTTTTTCTATTGAAAAGTTTTTAACTGCGTAATGATATCCATTTTTGCCCATTTTTTCGCTTTCCTTATTATCACTGAGCATTTTAAGTAAATAACTAACTAATTGCGCTTCATCATTAGGATTAAAGATATAGCCACACTTAGTCTTTTTTACTATTTCCGCCGCTTCCCCTCTAACTCCACATAAAACAGGTCGTGCGCATGCCATATAATCAATGAGCTTTGTAGGTATAGCGCCTTTAAAGACATCTAGATCTTTTAAGGTAACAATACACACGTCTGCAGCATTTAAAAATTTTCTACCGTCTGTTTTTGGCAGTGCTGGCAAAACTGATACATTTTTTAATTTTAAATCAGCCACATCCTGTATGATTTTTTCCCTGCGTATCCCATCTCCAATTAACACAAACATAATATCTTCATTATGTTCTAAATTTTTCGCTGCTCTTATAATTACATCAATATTATTAGCCTCTCCTAAGGCCCCGAAATACATAATTACTTTTTTGCTATCCCATCCATATTGCTTGCGTACAGCAATACCTGCATTATGATCTGGATAAATTTGTGTGAAATTTACTCCGCAATGAATGAAGGACAGCTTGCTATCTGATATACCAATGTTTTGTAGGTGATTTTGTATTCCCTTGGTTAAGGCAATAATTTTATAGGATTTATTATACAAGAACCTTTCCATCAGAAACATTAAGTTGGTTATCAACTTATTTCTTATCACCCCAAGTTCTATTAAAGACTTCGGCCATAAGTCTCTAATCTCTAATACAAAAGGAATACGTCTTAAAAAACATACTAATCCTGTACTGAAGGCGCAAAATAAAGGTGGCGAAGAAATTAAAACTATGTCTGGTTTTTTTATTAATAACATTGTTACAGCAGCAGAAATAGAAAAACTAATATAATTTAAAATTCTACCTATATAACTACTATGTAATCCTAAATGCGACCATACCCTTAGAACTTCCACTGCGCCTAATTGCGTTTTATGAAATAGCTTTTGTTGAAAGGATAGGTTAGATTCATGTCTTTTCATATACCCTATTTTACTACACAAAACTGTTACTTTATCTCCTTTCGACGACAAATGTTGTGCAATATTATATGTCAGAGAGTGTCCAGGCTCGTCCTCAGACTGAAAAAACTGATACATTATGATTATCTTCACCTATACCCTTCAAATATATTAGTGAATTTTTTATCTTCCCATATTACCTCTTTAGAAGCTTTACCTACATTCTTTTTATATGATTTTAAAACCTGTTCATTTTCAAATAACCAATCTAGCATTTTTGATATCTGGGCAGCAGACCCGAGGTCAGTTGCTAGGCCTATTTTGAATTTATTTAACACTTCCTCAATAGCAGGTAGATTTGAAGACAAAATTGGAATTTCTGCAGCTATAAACTCAAATAGCTTATTTGGTGTGCAATAGTAATTATTCAAACATACTGCTTGGTAAGGAATAATGCCTATATCCGCACATGAGGTATATTTGATTAATTCCTCTTGCTTTACTGCTGGATGGAAATGAACTTTATTGGTTATATTATATTTTATTGTAAGATCTTCTAATAGGCGTTCTAGTGGTCCATTACCCAAAATTACTAAGTGAAGCAATGGATTTCTGACGCAAGACATTGCTTGTACTAACTGTTCTAGATTCCGATTAGGCGATAACCCTCCTTGAAATAACACTACCTTATCCTGATCATTCAGTCCAAATTTTTGATGAAAAATTTTGTTCTGAACATTAACAACATCTCTATAAGGTAGAGCATTAGAAATAACATATACTTTATCAGAAAGACTATATCTTGTTTGTAACTCTTGAGCTATCAGATTATTAACTGTTATGACACTGTCACAGTTTTTAATGTATTTTTGTTCTAACTTTTTCCATTTGCTTTTTTCCAGATTAGAAAATTCCTGCTCGGTATAAAGTTCATGGTTATCATAGACTACTTTTGCATTACATTTAGACGCTGCATAAAAAGCTGCTGGAAGTGTAGGTAAATCATGAGCAATAAAAACAGAAGGTTTATATTGATCTACCACATCACGAAAAATGCTTAAGTAGAACTCTTCTATATCAGCTAAAGCTAACCATGTAACCTTCCTCATTAAGCTTCTAACCTTAGCAGATAAAGGCATACACTTGTTTATCCATCTATATACCCACAATAACAATAACTTACTGTTGTTTTTATATATTTTTGGATAAAATGGTAGTCTAACAATTCTTTTATCACCCCCCGACAGAGGCTTGACTGCTTTAGGCATCGCTATTATAATCACTTCCCAACCTACAGACTCAAGGCTATCGGCTTCCTGTATTATACGACGGTCGATATTAGTATCTGTAGTCAACATAACTACCATACAAGAGTTCATCATCACTTGCTAATAATATTTTGATCTATAAATGTTTTATACCATGTTTCTATAGATAATAATCCCCACACTACCCTTCCAAATTTTGATTCATTCTCTATGGCATTCTCTAATTTCTTGATATTATAAATACCTCTCTGTTTTGCAGAGTTGGATAATAAGGTATCTAAGACGAATTCTCTTGCATCTGTTTTGATCCATTTGTCCAATGGTGTTGGGAAACCCATTTTGTCTTTACGTTCATAGATTTTCTTTGGTAAAATTGGTTTAACGACATTTTTAAATAAATGTTTGGGAGTTCCATTTTTAAACTTTATATATTCAGGAACAGTGGCCATAAATTCCAGTATTCTATGATCCAATAGCGGCACTCTAGATTCAATTGATGCAGCCATGCTTGTTCTATCCTCTACTTGTAATAAAGCCGGCAATGAACCTTTTATATCAAAGTAGCTCATTTTATCTATAATAGATGAAGTATCAGGACGATTAAAAATTTTACCAAAGCTTTCAAATGGAGAATAATCAGTATTGAACAGCTGATCGGAATATAAGTCTATAGACCCTTCGCGTCTGTCTATTAGTTGAAAGTACCTTTTATCCCAACTGTCAAAAACCCCCTTTCTCCAGAAGTTTTTTAACATAGGTATGTAAGATTGAAGTGTTGTCAGATTTTGCGTAATAGAATTTAAATTTAAATGGCTATTAATCTGTGATGATGACGAGCCGTTGATACTATCTAAAATACACTTCTCTAAGCACGCAATAAGATGCCTTGTATAACCTATAAAAACCTCATCACCTCCTTGTCCTCCTAACACGACTTTAACTTTTTGGGACGCTAATTGGGAAACATAATATTGCGGCACAAGTCCTGGACCTGCTGCTGGCTCATCCATATGATAAATAAGCTTGGGAAAAATATCTGGAAAATCACTTCCTTTTATGTACACTTCATTATATTCTGCAGCAATAGAATCAGCAACAGATTTTGCATATCCTGTTTCATCATAAGCTGCACCATCAGCAAAAGCCCCTGTAAACGTATTAATTTTACTATTAGGTAAAAACTTTGTGGCAAGAGAAGCAACCGTGCTAGAATCTAACCCTCCCGATAAGTGCGCTCCCAATGGGACATCAGAGCGCAAATGTATAGCCATTGAATCCTCTAGCAATTCTTCGAGCTTGTTATGAAACCACTGTTCATCATGAGTAGTATCAATATTATACTTCATATCCCAATACTGAGATTTTTTCGCAGTCAATCCTTGATTATCATACTGTACTACCATAGACCAACCAGGCTCAAGCTTATAAATATCCTTGAACATAGTTTTATCTCCCAAACAAAACTGAAAAGTTACATAATCCTGTAACCCATGTGAGTTTGGTTCAGCCTGAACAAAACTTGACGCTAAAATTGATTTTATTTCAGAAGAGAATGTAAAATTTTGTTTATCCAGGAAATAGTAAAAGGGCTTTATACCTATTCTATCTCTTGCACAAAATAAACGTTTCGTGTTTTTGTCCCAGATAACAAAGGCAAACATTCCTAGTAAATGTTTAAGACAATCATCTCCCCATTCCCTATATGCGTAAAGTAGCACTTCTGTATCAGAATACGAGGTAATGGGATGCCCTTTCTGAATAAGCTGCTCTCGCAGTTCAATATAATTATAAATTTCTCCATTGAAAACTATTACAAGATCTCCATCCTGGGTCTGAAGAGGCTGATGGCCATGCTGTGTATCTATAATTGCAAGACGTCTGTGGCCTAAACATACGTTAGCTTCCTTATCTAACCACGTACCTTCTCCATCAGGTCCTCGGTGAGATATTAGATCTTTCATTACTTCTATTCTTGTTTTAAGAAAGAGCTTATCTTTCTCTGTACTTACTAAACCAACAATTCCACACATATAGTTATTTTACCTATTCTGTTTTTACAAGTGCATATAATAAAACTCTAATTCCCAGTATCATTAGAATTTTTTGTTAGGGCAACTGAAGTACTCGCAAGGCCTTGCGTTTCCTCGTGCCATTTTAATCCAGTAGGATACCATGTATCAACGCCTAGCGCCTTCTCTAAAATTTTTGTTTTACCTGTATCAAGATTTATTTGTATTATTTGCAGGTAGTTTGCCAGCAATACATTGCCTTCAGTAAAAGTGGTTGCCGTACAAATAAACCTTATAACACTATTATCATTACTTTGGTCAGTCAGTTTGATTTCTTTATAATTCTGATCCAGAAAAAATGATTCCTGATTAAATGCATCAATCGCATAAGCAGGTATTATAGCAAAAAATGATATTAAAAATACAAAAATATTTACATATTTTAACAATAATTTCATATCTTCTGTATATTATTCATTTGACCCTAATAGCTCTGGCTTATTTTCTACATAAATTACTTCAGACAGTAAAGGATTTTTTTTCTTGCTCAAGAATAATTTTCATTTCTTACCTTGTATATTATAATAAATCACATAGTGTTAGTAGCATCTGTTTTTTTGTGACAAATTTCTCTTGTGCGTTTATTAACTTTACTCTTTTTCCCTCTTCTAATCCTTACTACAAAGACTATTTCTGCTTTATAATTGATTCATCATCGATTAACTTCTTTCCTTATGTAAGAGGTTTTGTTACAAAATAGTTGATATTAATTAAAATTACTTTTATTTTTATAAAAGTCTACATCCTCCTACTGCACTTACTCCCGTGGAGGTGCACAAACATAAAACAAAAGGAAATAAAGGCACAATGAAAAAAAAGTGTCAAACTCTGGTGTACTATATCAACACCAAAATAAGGAAGAAGCTAAAAAAACAGACACGCTAAGCCGAAATTGCGTCGAGTATATAAAGGGACAGCTAAAATCGCATGACCTGGAAAACACTGGCTTGCTTGCACCTGACTCCCTCTTGAGTATAGCAACAGGAGCTGCAAAAATCATGGAGTCAGGCTCAGGTGTATTCAAATTCTGTCCTATGGGCCCCTCCTATCGCATTAATGACATACATGATGAGATAGTTGCTCAAGTTATTGCTTCTTTAGATACTATACATACTCTTTTCATCGAAGGTACATGTATACCTAGCTTCGAAACTGCCAATCAGATTGTTTCTTCAAAAACTATAAATACTATCTATTTTGGAACAAATGAATCTGGTAGGGATAGTGAAGGTTTCGCTCAGGCTGTGGCTTCTGCGAGTAATATACATACTATTGACTGGGGTCCTTCTATACCTGATACACCAGACGCAGATTTAGCGTTTGCGCAAACCCTTGCTTCTGCAAACAGTATACGTCATCTTACTTTAGGCGCTTGCAAATATGGCCCACAGATACTTAATATGTTCATTAACTCTGTCCCAATCTCCAACTTACAGACTATTGGTTTTAAATATTCTCAAAATATACCAGAGAATGATGCTCAAGCAATAGAAAAAATTCTTACAGAGCACAACTACCATTTAAGAGAAGAAATATTATCAATTATCTGCGATACTGTACCAGTATGTTCGGCTCTACAAGATCTAATTGGTGAGTATGTAGATTTTCCCATAGATTGGGGCGCGGTTTAATATTTTGAGAGTCAATTATTTTATTTGAGTAAGCACTTAATCTAGTATAACATTCTTGGCTCTTCTGTCTTTCTAATGGGTGAATCTATGCAATCATTGCGTAACCCTTTAAATCGAAGTAAAGTCTTTGAAAAGAGTCTGTCTTTACATCCATTGCATCATGCATATCATTTGACTAAAGAATATATTTCTCATCTTTTTATTAAGACTCGCAGATGAAGCAACTTGCGTATTTTAATGTATGTTGTATTATTATAACTGATTTTTTAATGACAATATAATGTTTAATCTAGAACCTCAATTACAACGAGACAGTACATTTATATATGATCTGGGACTATCACAAGTGCGCATCATTAATAATGCAGAATTTCCTTGGATTATCCTTGTGCCGAAATTACAGTATATTACTGAAATAACAGGTTTATCAGATAGTCAATACTCTACACTTAATTTTGAAATCAGATTAATGGCAAAAATTATGCAATCAATCTTTCAACCAGATAAATTAAACATAGCTACCCTGGGTAATGTTATTAGCCAAATGCATTATCATATTGTTGCAAGATTTAAGCAAGATAGCTGCTTTCCGAATACGGTTTGGGGCAGAAAATTTGTTCATTACAAAGAAGAAGCGTTAAATGAGCGCATTAGCAATATTAGAACTTATTTAATCAATGAAAACTCACAATAACTTATGCAGCATCGACCAGGGCTTGAGCAAAGTACTGCGGTGAAAACTCTTTCAAATCGTCTACTCTCTCACCGATACCAATAAAATGTATAGGTAAGTGAAATTTATTGACGATCCCTACTACTACACCTGCTTTGGCCGTACCATCAAGTTTAGTAATTACTAATCCCGAAATATTAGCTACTGTTTTGAATTTCTCAACCTGTATCACCGCATTTTGACCAGTAGTACCATCAAGGACAAGTAATGAATGATGTGGGGCAGTTTGATCATTCTTTTGTATTACTCTAATAATCTTTGCAAGCTCCTGCATCAAATTTTGATCATTATGCAACCTACCAGCTGTATCAACAAATAATATATCTGTGCCGTTGCTAAGTGAGGTCTTAATAGCATTATGAACAACACTAGCAGGATCTGCTTTATGAGCTCCTTTATACAAATCTGCTCCTGTTTTCTGCGCCCATTGTTCAATTTGTTCAACTGCTGCTGCTCTAAACGTATCACATGCTGCGATTGCAACTTTTTTACCCGCCTTTATATAATTATTAGCCAGTTTGCCAATAGTAGTAGTTTTACCATTTCCGTTCACACCACACACTAAGATGATATTAAGTTGCCCTGGCAAAAGAGTAAATTGATGATCAATTTGATTCAGTAGAGCACTAATAATACAGCTTAAATCAGTTTTAATTTCTTCTGACGTAACTGATTTATCAAATTTATGTTGCCTTAGTTTATCTATAATCTCACGGGAAACGTTATTGCCTACATCTGCTAGTAATAATAAATCTTCTAATTCCTGCAGAGTCTCATTATCCAGTTTTTTTTTAACAAATAAATGATCTATTCCTTGACCCAGATGATTAGAAGTTTTGATTAAAGCTTGTTTTAGCTTGGATAGTATGCCTGTCATAATGCATTATTGATTAAGAAATTGACTTTTATATTTATCTAAAAGATTTTTCATTTGATCTATATGTAAACTATGGTCAATATTTTTATAATCCACATCGCCAGAGCTAGCAATAAGTAAATCTACTGTAGTCTTTAAAGCTGTGTTGTGGTTACCAATATCACTAGAAAGCAACGCTAAGGAATCGTGATCATTGAGCATATAATATGATATTGCTAAACGCAACAAGTCCTGGGCAGCAGATTTATTACTATCTAAGCGTGATACTATATTGCCAAAATCAAGATTAATCTGCTCTATATATTGCTGCCAATACTCAGCTTTAAATAAAGCCTCTTTGCGCAAGATTTCTGCATCTTGTGAAAGATCATCCTTTAAATAGGTTAAAGCATCATCATATTTTCCTAAACTAATAAGAGCCTTGGCTCTTAAACGAATTCGATATTCATGCTCTGCAAAGTTTGTATTGTCCTTATCCGTTGTATCTAGCACAGCTATTGCTTCATTTGGCCTCTTGTCCATAATGTAAATAATAGCTAAGTTATCAGCGCTTTTTACCCTTTTTGCTCCATGTAATCTATAAGTAATTTGATGATATAATAGCTGGGCAGCTTGATCTAATAAATCTAATTTGACTAATCGTTTAGCAATACCAAGAATGATATCATCACCTTGCTTGCCGATAGGATTCAATTCCTTAAATTCATAAAACAAAGCTACTACCGTAAAATCACCCATTGCTTCACCTATACCACCAGGTAAAAATACTTCATTAAATAGTTTGCCCATTTCGGACATTATATAAAAATTACTAATTTTATTGTTAAAAGCTTCTTGTGTATAATTATAAGTTCTAAGGGCTGAGAGAATATCCTTTAACTCAACATAGGAGGCGGCAAGTTGTAGCAATATTTTATATTCTAGTTGATCGCCACGCCACATGAACCTTAAACGCTCTAAAGTATTAATGCTTTCGGCTACAGTTACTTCCTTTTTTTCAAGGCGTATTTGAAGCAAGTCCAATTCTGATCGCACTTGATTAAATATGTCAAATTCTGAATTATTAATTATGTCTTGATAATATTGCTTGGCCAAATTGATTTGTTTCTTCTTTTTATAGTACTTAGCCTTATAATATTTCAAACTGTTTGCATATCTAGGATTCTTGGGAACACTTAGTTCCTTAAATATTTTATCTAAAACCTTACGATCATTTGCTAATAGTGCAATTTCAATTTCAGCAAACGCTATAGGCCAGTATTTATCTTCTGAATATAGAATTTTTGTTTTTTGTGGTATGTTTAAAAAACCAATAGCACCTGGCTCAGCCCCAAGCGCAAATTCGTTATATTTGTTCCATAAGTTTATTTCAGCTATCCCACTTAAATCCTTATACTTTAATAACTCACTATACACTGGTTGTGCATGGGCATGTTCACCGATCATAGTATAATTTACCGCTGTTAAAAAGCGAGCTAACAGACTGTTTTTATAATCTTTCTCAGAGTATTGTTCGGCCACTTTAAGCGCGCCTAAAGACTCTTGATACCATTGATGAATAAAATAGAATTTAGCCAATTCAATATTAGCGCCAAAGGACTCCTGATCATTTCGTGCTAAGGAAGATGCACTAATCAAAGCACTTTTTCGTTGATTAAAGTCAAAAATATCTAGGTTATTATCCATGTACGGTAACAAGGATGGACAGTCTAACAGCTTATCTTCTGTAATAAAAAAATTATTTTCTTTGGCAACTATTTCAGACAAAATTACATTAGAAGTAATACTGACGAAAGCATCTTGCTTATTAAGCTTTAGGTCGTCACTTAGCATTAATATCGCTACACTCTGAATAGATGGCAACAAACTAAACTCTATAGAATTTACAGGTTGTTGTACACGACCATTAGACATAGTAATGGCAGCAATCTTACTACCAAGTTCCGGGTCACCAAAAGTGATGATCTCGCTATTATGAAAATCACCTTTAATAATCAAGCCATTTTGGTCTTGAAGGGGCTCAGGAGTAATAATCTGAGACACCAGTTTTTGTTTTTGTAGATTTTTCCCTACTACTATATCCCAGCCATGCTTAATTTTCTCAACGCGAGCCTGATGAAAATCAGGTTTGACTAATATTCTAATTACTGTGCCTTTATCACTTGGTATTAATTCAAATTTGCTAAATATACCTTGATTCTTCAAAGAGAACTTTCTTTTCTGATCCAGTACCACCCATAAATATTCTCCTTTAAAGAAGGCAACTATTTTACTATTTTCATTAGATAAATTAAAAGATAAAATATGCTGATCTTGTTTTTGTGAGTAACTTACACCTTCGGGTTTGTTATGCACTTTGCTTATATTGGATAAATCTTCTGATTTAGGTTTTTTTGACTTAAAACTAAGAGCGTATAATTTTTCTCCATCAATAGTTTTCTGATACTTTATATCATCTATCAAATGAAAACTGACTCTTTGTTTTTCGCTATCTATCTTAAAATCACTTGCATATTGAGAGAATTCTCTTGGATTTTGGATATGAAATTCAGCCGGTACATTGGTTGTAGCAGTAGCCTTATTATTTTCAATCGAAAACTCCATAATTTGATCTATGTCATGATAAAAAACAAAAACTACATCCTGCCCTAAAATTTTTGTTTCTATATTAATTACTTTATCAGCGTGTGCAATGTGGATACAAAACAGACTTGTAATAATTAACAGTGTTTTTTTTAAATAAGTCATTAGTTTCTAATATAGTACTTAAATTGATTTGTTATTCCATAATCACATTCATTATGGTTCAGTTTAGTCAAGTATAGCCTTAATTTGCATATTATTCTGTTGTGTCAAATGTTGAATAAGTTCACTAAAAACTCCTTCCTGAATTAAATTAGTAAAATAAGCATCAGAGTTCTGATGAATCTTTTTAGCTAATTTTGCATCATATTTTACTTGTTTTACATGGCCAAAATAACTTTTATTGTCAACAGTTACAATATTAGTCAATGCATTTTTCTCAATAGCAAATATTGCTTGTAGCAAGGTAACGGGCAATGTGTTTTCTTCAAACAAGTTAGCTCGTGCAAATGCTTGATTTGATATGATATGCACTCCGTTTCTTCCTAGTGCCAATTTATTCTTTTTCTCTTCCAGATAGGAGTGTTTTATTCCTTCTAGAAAATGAATATTATGCTTAGCTAACATTTCTTCATTAATCAGTGCTTCAATTTCTTTTTCTACTTCTACAAACTCCCGCTCTCTAGATTGTTCAATATCTGTCAAATTGACTAGCAAAATATCAAATGTATCCTCCACCTCTATAGGATAGGATACTTCATTTTGAGCCATTTCAAATACACTATCTGCCAGCTCAATACAATCTGGGTCATCATTTTGTATCATCTCTTCCAAAGAAATAGCTTTTACTTTTTGTATTGGAAAATCATACTTATTAGCAATTTCCTGTAAAGTAAGGCCGCCAGCTACATCTTCTTCAAGATTACGAGCTAATTCATTGGCGAATTCAATGGTTCTATCATTTAGCAGCGCTTCTTTTACTTGGTTTTTGACTTGTTTAAAGTTTTCATTCTCAAAATTGTCTTTATTCTCTTGAAAATATAGCTGAAGATCCTGTGCAGATAAAATAATCTTTTGCTGTATAAAGCTTCTATTAGCTTTTACATATTCAAAACTTCTACGCTCTGGGACAGTAAAAATAGATTGATTTTTGCTATAAAATTCTTGAGCTTGCTCCTTGGAAATATTTTGTGACTTATAACCACTCAATTTAGAATCCAAATCAATTGAAACAATATCAACAACACGTGTTTCAGACATATAGTTGACTATATTATCAGTCATAATTGTGGGTACAATAACAGAGTCTAGAAAAGTCTTAGTTATAGCTAGATGAAGTAAATTCTTTTTCATAGCATTTAAATATTCCGCTTCCTTTTTAATGGAACCGTTAAATTTGCCTTTAAAGATACTGAGATCAAATTCGCCATTCTCATTAAAAAATAATGGTGCTTGCTGTATATATTCAATCACCTTGTCATCACTAATATCTAATTGATAATAATTTGCTAGATATTCTATCATTGAATTATTTATCAACTTCTCTATCACTGATTTGTTTATACCAAGCTCAGCGATATTTTCATCAGAAAGATTAGCTCCACTCTGCCTTTGTAATACATCTATTTCTTGTGCTCTAGCACGATAAAATTCTTCGTAAGAGATGGAATCTGCTTTGCTAAAAGTCACAACATCTCCATCGCTGTTACCTTTAATAAATGCGGTGCCGCCTATGCCAACAAAGCTTAACGCTATAAAACCAAGCAAAAATCTGACTAATAAGTGATCTGCTCCTTTTCTAAATTTAGATATCATATAGGATTTTTGTTTGTTATTTTTAAGTATTCCACTAAAATAGTAATCTATCACAATAACTGCAAGGAATTTCTCCTATGAAACCTATCATCATTGCAAATTGGAAAATGAATTTACCATTTAATGCAGCACAGTCACTAATTCAACACACTCAATCTCTTACGCATTCATATGATATTTTATTGTCACCCCCTGCTCCTTACTTAGCATATTTTGCCAATAAGTACATGCAGCTGACTTTTTGTGCTCAGGATATAAGTGCCTTTAGAGGGTTTGGTGCATATACAGGCGAGTATTCAGCAGAACTCATTAAGAGCTGCGGAGTGCATTATGCCATAATAGGACATAGCGAACGTAGAACAATGATGCTTGAAACAAATAAGATGGTTAATCAAAAAATCAGCAATTGTATTCAAGCCGACATTACACCAATATTATGTATTGGTGAAAATCTAGAGGCTAGGCAGAATAATAATTTCAAGGAATTATTGCTAGAGCAAATTAGTTACATACCTGCCACAGCAAAAAATATTATTATTGCTTATGAGCCAGTTTGGGCTATAGGTACGGGCATATCTCCTAGTCAAAATGAAATAGCTGAAGTAGTAACATTAATTAAAAATAACAATGTTAGCTTAGTTGCACAAACAGCTCCCATAGTGTATGGTGGATCAGTTAGTTCTAATAATTTTAAGGAAATTATAAGTATATCAGGTATCAATGGCACTTTGATAGGCTCAGCTTCTTTAAACAAAAGTGAATTAAGCAAAATTTTAAATTAAACTAAATATCACACTATCATGATAAATACGTTACTTTTTGTCCATTTGGTTATCGCTATATTACTAGTGCTAGTCATTCTATTGCAAAAAACAAGCACTGATGGATTAAGTGGTATAGGTGGAGGAGGCAATAACATGGGTGTTGTATCTGGCAGAGCTGCAGCAACATTTTTAACCAGAACTACTATTGTGTTAGGAATTGTCTTTTTTGCTAATGCAATCATACTTGCAAATTTATCATCTAAATCACACTCCTCTATTGCTGAGAAAATAGAAGAAATTGACAACAAAAATTTAGGCAAAGACTCATTACCGATGGCTAAATAATTATTACGAAATTAATAGACCAATGATGCACCATAACACGATTAACATTGCTGATATCTCTATTGCCAACAATCTTCCTTTTACATTGGTGGCTGGACCGTGCCAGATCGAAACTTTAGAGCATGCACTACGCATGGCTGAACAAATAAAAAAAATTACAGATAAGCATAATATACCTTTTATATACAAGTCGTCTTTTGACAAAGCAAACCGCACGTCTGCTAAATCAACTAGAGGAGTAGGTCTGGATCATGGCCTTGAGATTTTAGCTAAAGTAAGATCAGAGATTGGTTGTCCAATACTCACAGACGTTCACAGTGAGGATCAATGCAAAAGCGCAGGTCAAATAGTAGACATTTTGCAAATCCCAGCATTCTTATGTAGGCAAACAGATCTACTGAAAGCTGCCGCTGATACAGGTAAAGTGGTCAAAGTAAAAAAAGGGCAATTCTTAGCACCCTGGGATATAAAAAATGTTTACGATAAATTAACTCATTTTAAGGCTAAGGGAATTATTTTAACGGACCGTGGCACCTCATTTGGTTATAATACTTTGGTTTCTGATATGCGCGGACTTGCTATTATGGCGGAAACTGGTGCTCCGATCTTTTTTGATGCTACTCATTCGGTCCAACAGCCTGGAGGAATTGGCGCAGCAAGTGGTGGTCAAAGAAAATACGTTGAATTATTAGCTAGATGCGCTTTAGCTGCAAATGTTGCAGGGATTTTTATGGAAGTTCATCAAGACCCTGATAATGCACCTAGTGACGGCCCTTGTATGCTTAAACTCGATTCGTTAGATCAAGTCCTTGCGACCTTAAAGAAGTTTGATAACTTAAGTAAACAATGTGAATTTAACCACTGCATTTAAAACTTTTGTCCTTCTATAAATCATCAAAATGATACTCCTCTCAGCAAAGCTATGGGGTATCTACAAAAGTTTCAACTGCTTTTGTTGGAAGATTTTATAAGAAGGTTTGCCTGAATCTTGATTTTTAATATAACTCCGTAGCTTCTTTTCGTCCCCATGCTTGCCCACCGTGCTCAAAAATAACCTTTTATCTAAAACTCACTACTCCATAATTTTTCTTAAGGCTTGGAAATTGCTCAAACCTTTTCTTACCTGTAATACTTTTGACTATTTGCGCTACCTTTATTAGACTATGCATTGAAACTGATTTGTAGTAAAAAATGTACGTGATCGTTATCTGCGCCTATTTCTAAAAACTTGATTTCATAACAAGCCTAAATAACTGCACAAATTTTACATCAATATTCGTCTAATTCTTGACTGAATACCACTCTCCTGTATTTTGCTGACTTTACTAAATGATATATTAGTACCGTGACATTATGATTCCTGCGAATATAATTGCTTTTCTATATTTGCACAGTATCTTCACGAAGCAGAGCTTAGGGGAATTATACCCAAGCTGTGTTAACTAACCATCTGGTAACTATTTGTTAAATACATAATAAGAGTTCAAACGTTAAATCTAAAATGGACAACGTCACCGTCTTGCATTGTATAATCCTTACCTTCTACTCGCATTTTGCCTAATTCTTTTGCTTTTGCTTCACTACCTATTGCTAAATATTCATCACAAGCAATAATTTCAGCCCGTATAAAGCCTTTTTCAAAATCAGTATGAATTATACCTGCAGCCTGTGGTGCTAAATTTCCATCGACAAAAGTCCATGCATGGGCCTCTTTTGGGCCGACAGTAAAAAATGATTTTAACCCTAATAGAGAATATGCAGATTTAATAATTTTACTTAAACCTGTTTCCGACAGGCCGACACTTTCAAGAAATTCTTGCTTTTCCATAGGATCTTCTAAAATAGATATTTCAGCCTCGATTTTGGATGAAATAACCACCATATTAGCTCCTTCTTTATCAGCTTGAGCCTGTATCTTGTTAGAGTAATCATTGCCTGACAAAGCATCCTGTTCCAATACATTACAAACATACAGAATGGGCTTAGAAGTTAACAACTGCAGGGCAGCTAATTCAGTTTTATCTATTTGATCGGCTAAAATTCTAGTAGGCTTACCTTCTGCCAGCACTTCTTTACATTGAGTTAGAATATCAATTTGTGACTGAAGAGTTTTATCTGATTTTACTTTTTTCGTTAGATTAACAATTCTTTTTTCAATTGATTCTAAGTCAGCAATAATCAGTTCTGTTTCAATAATTTCTGCATCTGCGATAGGATCAATTTTACCATGTACATGAGTAACATCTGAATCTTCGAAACAACGCAGTACATGAATTATCGCATCTACTTCTCTAATATGAGATAAAAATTTATTACCAAGCCCCTCTCCCTTACTTGCCCCTTGCACTAGGCCGGCAATGTCAACAAACTCAATAAAAGCTGGAATAGTTTTAGCAGAACCTGCCTGACTGGCTAGCCGATCCAATCTGGTATCTGGGACTGGGACAATGCCAGTATTTGGTTCAATAGTACAAAATGGATAATTAGCTGCCTGAGCGCTGCTACTGGCTGTTAAGGCATTGAATAGTGTAGATTTACCAACATTTGGCAAGCCCACGATTCCGCATTTTAGTCTCATAATAACATGTGATATAATTAATCTAGGCAATCTAGCATAAAAATCAACACTAGGCTACTATGAAATAATTTCTGTATGTCACAGAATATCTTAATCAACAGATATTGCCTACTTTATTTGCCGTTAATGATTTTTGTCCTTTTACGTATGGATGAACTAGGTATACTAAGTGACTCTCTATATTTTGTTACAGTTCTTCTAGCAATGCTAACATTAAATTTAGATAATTGCTGCACAATATCATCATCAGACAGGATATTATCTAGTTCTTCATCTAATACTAGTTGTTTGATAATTTCCTTCACTTTTGTACTTGAAATATTTGATGCAGCTGATCGAGCTGTGCTGAGACCTGAAGAAAAGAAATATTTGAGTTCATAAATGCCACTTGGCGCAGAGATGTATTTATTTGCAGTAGCCCTGCTGACGGTGCTTTCATTAAAACCAGTTATGGCAGCAATTGTATTGAGTGTCATTGGCGTTAGATACATAACCCCTCGTGTAAAAAAATCTATTTGTGATTCAACAATTGCAGCAGCGATTCTTAAAATAGTATTACTGCGTTGTTCTATGCTTTTAACTATGGAATTGGCAGCCTCGATTTCATTTTTGGTAAATTCTTTTTCTTCTACATCACTAATATTATTTTTTACTAGAGCATAGTAGTCATTATTGACCTTCAGTTTAGGCATTACTTCATGATTTGTTTCAATCTTAGCTACGCCTCTATCATCAATAGTTAAAATAACATCTGGTATTTTATAACTTGTTTCATCGACCAAAAAGCCATTTGCTGGTTTTGGGTTGAGTAATTTTATTTGTTTTACTAAATCACTAATATTGCCAATATTTATATCGCATAGTTTCGATAATTTTTTAAGATTTCCAGTAGCAATTAATGAAATATTTTTTACCATTGTCAACAGAGCGGGGTCAACATTACCTTGCTCCTCTAATTGGATTAATAAACATTCTTGTAGGTTGCGGGCAAATACCCCCACAGGGTCAAACTTTTGCAGTGTTTGTAATACTTGCAATATTATAGCTTCTTTGCATTTTAATATCTTTGCCGCTTCTTCAACAGAAATCCCCAAATAGCCGTTTGGTTGCAATGAATCAAGTAAAAAAAAGGCAATTAACTTTGTTTTGTGATTATCAAAAGATAAATTAATCTGCTCCGTTATGTGTGATCTTAATGAGGTTTTACTAGCGATATTTGATAGAAAGTCCTGACTTGAATAATTATTATTGCCAAAATTTCTGTGTTCCTTACTTTGAGCTTGTGTATTTTTTTCTTTATTTCCGACACTAATATTATCATCCTCGATAAACGGGTTTTTACCAAGTTCTTGAGCAGCAAATTCTACAAGATCTGTATTAGACATTTGTAATATAGACAGACTTTGATGCATGCTGGTAGTCATGGTCAAAGTTTGTTTTTGCTGCAAGGTTTGAATTTGTTTGGGCATAGATATACTTTAAATAACCCTAGTGTTCATAAAATTTTATTCTATTATAATATATAAATACCATGAAATAACAATTTTTATACCAAATTAACAAAAATGCCCCCTATTTTTTATATCAAAGCAGGAAATTTAAGTTTTGCAGACAAACATGTTCTATCTGAACTTGAGTTATATGTATCACCAAGAGATAGAGTTTGCCTTGTTGGACGCAATGGTTGTGGCAAATCGAGTTTAATAAAAATCATCCAAGGTGAATACGAACTTGATTCTGGTGAAATGTTTATTGAACCAAGAATTAACATTGGTTACTTAAAACAAGATATGACAACATCACGTACGGGTAATATTTATGATTTTATTTTGTCAGATTTTAAAGAGACGATGGACAATAATAAATATCATGCAGATATAATTCTTAGCCAGCTGGAGATAGATGGCACTTGCGAACTTAATAATTGTTCCGGCGGTCAAATTAGAAGAGTCTTGTTAGCCAAAGCTCTAATTAATAAACCAGCTATTCTATTATTAGATGAACCAACTAATCATTTAGATATTATTGCTATAGAATGGCTAGAATCTTATCTCAAAAATTATGAGGGGGCGATAATTTGCATTAGTCATGATCGTAGTTTTCAGGAAAATATTAGCAATAAAGTATGGTGGATTGATCGTGGTATTTTACGAAAATCTAATAAAGGTTTTAAATATTACGATCAGTGGCGAGACGAAATTATTGCTTCAGAAGAAGCGGTTCTTCGTAAAATGAATAGAAAATTAGAAGCAGAGAAGCAGTGGCTAAATACAGGGGTAACAGCTAGAAGAAAAAGAAATCAAAAAAGATTGGCTAATTTATACAAATTGCGTGAGTCCCTACAATCTCACAAAACACATTTACAGCAAGCAAAAGCTAAATTGCAAATTGAGTTAGCTGAAGAGATGAAAAAAACTAAATTTATAATCGAAGCAGAAAATTTATCATATAGTTTTGGGGAGAAAAAACTATTTGATAATTTTAGTTTTAAAGTAAAAAAAGGTGAAAAAATAGGTGTTATTGGTCCCAATGGTGTAGGCAAATCTACTTTAATCCGTATTTTAACTAAAGATTTACCGCCGCTCACAGGCCAAGTCAAACATGGTACTAATATTGAAATCACCTATTTTGACCAATACAGAACTGAGCTAAATCCTGATCATAGTCTAAAACAGCTATTATGCCCTGGCGGTGGAGATCAGATTTTTTTACGAGATAAAACAATGCATGTCGCTGGCTATTTGAAAAATTTTATGTTTGATCCCAAAACCTTAAATGACAAGGTTTCTACTCTTTCAGGTGGTGAAGCTAACAGATTATTACTTGCTAAGGCACTAATTAGCCCGGGTAATTTTTTGATACTAGACGAACCAACCAATGATCTTGATATGGATTCTCTAGAAATGTTACTAGAAATTCTTGCGGATTATTCAGGGACACTAATAATTGTTAGCCATGACCGGGATTTTCTTGAGCGCCTAGTGACTAGAACAGTTGTTTTTAATGGTAAAGATATTATTGACCTTTATGGCGGATATAATGATTATCTTGAGTATTATAATAAACAACAAAAACCCGTTATCAAGCCGGTACAACAAAAAACTATTAATCAACAGCCAAAAGAACCAGTTCGACAAAAATTAAGTTATAAATATGTTAGGTTACTAGAATCATTACCACAAGAAATAGATGGGCTAGAAAAAAACATCAAAGATATTGAAGAATCTTTGTTAGCAAAGGATTTGTATTTTTCTGATACTAATAAATTTTATAAATTATCTCAGAATTTGAAAAACACACAATCAAAATTAAATGATAAATTAACTTTATGGCTTGAAGTAGAAGCAATTAAGCAGTCTATAGAATAGAGCGGTTATCTTGCTGATTTTTCATTGTACATTATTGCCAATCTATTTTTTTTGATAGTCGTAGGCACTGTCAAGTTAACAAAGTTAGTGTATAAAAGCCGATGAGCTTGAATTTTAGACAGCAAGAATCCCTCGAGCAGCTCCTCTCAAATTGACTTAGCTTTATAAAATGCTAATCTTTGATTTGTAGCATTTTATGTATAGCCTGCAACGTCAACAGCAAATATATTTCTAATTTGACCTATTATGGGAATGTTGCGAGAGGATAGGGACGTGATATAATTTAGTAAAAAGAGCTGGGGTTATAATTATGCACCCATCTAGGTTACGATGGTAGGTTTAGAAGATCTGGTAAGTCCAAAGCATCAATATCGTCAATTCAAGAAGTTATTTAATTTTAAGGAAATTGAGTCTGAGTTAAGATCAGTTAAATCTGGTATAGCCATAAAACTTATAGTGTTGTTAGATTATTTAAATGTTTATTGCCTAATTTATGGAAGATTTAAGCGATGGAGAGCTTGAAAGATACCGAGGAGGACAGTAAAATACTTAGTATTTTCGGGAGTAACTGATATCAAAGGTCAATCTTTGGGAAGATACGGAACGAAGCTAGAAAACAAAAATATGCAAAGCTTAACAATGCGACTGTGCCTGGAGTTGTAAGTGATAGGCAAGCATAATATTTGCCACTTTTTGTTGTAAGCTTTTGGCTGTTTGAACCCAACCCTCTATCCTTAACAATTCTTTCTTCTATGCCGCTCTCATTGTGTAATGTTTAGTTCTTATGCAGGACCCTAATATTTTAGTCTACATTAACTTGACAGGTCTTATTTTAGGTCTTGGGAATGGAGCTAACAAAATTATTTTATAATCGTCAAGCTCTGTGAACAACCTTGCTTACTGTGTTTTATGCAACACAAAAGCAAAATTGCTAATTACCTGTAGAGCCGAAACCACCATCTCCCCTATCAGTACTGTCTAAAGATGATACTGTTTGTAAATTAGCTTGTTTATATTCAGCTATTACCATCTGAGCAATACGCATACCTCTCTCTATCTTAAAATCCTGCTGACTGTGATTGATTAATATTACTTTAATCTCTCCTCTATAATCAGCATCGATGGTCCCAGGCGAATTTAGTACTGTTATACCGTTTTTGGCAGCCAATCCAGAGCGCGGTCTAATTTGGGCCTCTGTGTTTTGTGGCAAAGCAATGGCGATACCAGTTGGTATTATTGCGGTTGCACCAACTGCAAGTATTACATCCTGATCAATAGCAGCAAGTAAATCCATACCTGCACTTTGCTTTGTTGCATAAGTTGGCAGAGGTAAATCCCTGGTATTATTTAACTGTTTCAGTAGAACTTTGGTCATGAAATTGTTACTTAAATGTTTAAAACTACTACAGAAGCATAATAATAGTTGTAATCCTTTAGTGGCGGGAGTGACGGGACTCGAACCCGCGACCCTCTGCGTGACAGGCAGATACTCTAACCATCTGAGCTACACCCCCTTGTATCCTTTGTAATCCAAGAACTGGTAATTTATATCAGATTATAACAAATGGTACAAGAATAATTTTACTCATATGATGGGGTATTTATCTCTACTAAAGTAACATAATAGTAAAAGCAATTGAATTATTGGTACATAAATACGATACGACGAAACAAAAATCTACAAATATTCTTACAAAAAGCTTTAAAAGGAACAGTAATAGAATTCATTAACATTATTAATATAGCTAGCTAGAAAAGGTTTTTGTTATGGGTTTGTTTAGTAATTGCCTGACTAAACTTGTTGCTGCAGTTAACACTATAGTGTTAGCTGATAGCAAGGAAGATTGTTTTGGTATCGTATAGTTTAGTTTGCTAGTTTATGTTATTTTGTTATATTCTCGCTATATGAGACTGTTCTCATTTTCTTTTAGTCCTAACATGCTGGCTCTTCTGATTCTATAATATTTACTATAATTTAAGGATTCCATTGTTACGTTTTTGGTTTCAATTTATTGGACCCACTAATTGTTATTTCATAATGCAGGCGTAAAACAATGGGGCAAGCCCCATAGTGGTAATCATTTTATGGGAAAAACAACAAGATATAAACAAGTAGAACAAGCAATAATGGATTGATTAGAAAACCCATATAATATAGTCAAAGTCCTTTGCCACTGACCCTTTTACCTGCTCGTGATTGAAGATGGAATGTGTTAGTTACCACCTGATGCCTATCGTGCGACTTTATTGACAACATAAAGCAGAATCATAGAATCTTGAGAATAATGGCACATGCGGCCTCCAAAGAAAAAATGTTTTATCTCATCCAGCAAACTCTTGAAATTTAAAGTTACTAATTATTTGGAATACAAGAAGATCCTATGTAATCGAGGCCGTATAGATTGCATGATCACATCAGATTGAAGTGACTTTTTGGTAGTAAATTTCTATCGAGGAACGACGATAATCTGAAAAACGAAATGATAACCAGACACCAACTTTTAAACCACATGTATGAGATTAACAAACCTGTTTCTGCGCGCACTGCATGAGCCTAAATTATGAGGAAGGTGGCAATATATCGAAAACTTGATTCATGCGACAATACCAGATGAAATAATCCGAGAGTTAGCTCTCGCATCAGTTTATACTCACTTAGAACCCCGCTGACTTTGGACGAGGGAAGTATGTCAAGATATACGGAGTATGAATATAGAAAGAAACGCAATTAAATCTGTAATAAGGAGATGATAATAATTGATAATTTACTAAGCACCCCACGTAATTCACTAGAGGCTGATAAAGTAGAAATAATTATCAATAGGAAAAGTTAAGCCTCCTAATATTTTTATAAATTTCTAATATTCACCTTGAGATTTTCATTGAAGTTTACATATCAGTTATCTTTAAATACACAACTCTGCACTTGACTCCATTACATGGCATGCTTCGCTCACATTACCTAATTGTTTAGCTAATTCTATTAATACTGTTTGTTATTTTATTATTTTCGCTGATTGAAACAATTTAAACTCTTTTTAGTGTTTATTTGACTTTATGAAGCTATTTACATAAAGTCTGCTTTTTTACCACCGTGTCAGATTAAATTAAGAGCTTCGTTCTGTATCCTCTCAAAGACTAGCCTTCGATAGCACTTCCTGATCATCTCACAACAGTCCCACTATTTAAATAGTATGATTTTTTAGATATTTTAATTCATCAAATATATATTTGATCTGTACAATTTATTTTGCCACGACTTTAGGAGTGTGACGATATATCAAAAATTCGATTCATTCAACAAAGCAGATGTGATTAAATAAGGCATTTACGCCCTCACCTCGGGTTGTATGGGAAAACTGACATAATTGTAGCATCCAACTAAAATGTTGCAAAAAGCTATATCTCCGAATACTTACCTTACATTGCAAATCTAATTTAGCAACATTGTAAAGAGACATAAAGTTAATATCAAATATAATATTAGGGTCCTCTATAATATAATAGAGTAAGTGGTGCTGCAGCAAAACAGCACGAGGTTACAGTAAAGCAAAATCCTATTACCAACAAGCTAGCGGAGAGGGTTATCATAATGCAAAAAATAAATTGCTACATATGGCTAAATAATCTTGCCTCAAAGGAAATCAATCATCAGTTTTCACTATGACTGCAGATTCTGATATGAAGAAAGGTGTTCCAGCTGCATTAGGTGCAATGCACTGCATGGGTAGAATGGGTTGCTAAATTAAAAATGGATAACTCATTGAATTTTGGTTATGAGTAGCATAATGTATTGATTTAAGTATTTAGTCTTGATCCTATCTTTGTGAGGTTATTATCATTTCTAGATAATAATAGGGGGCGTCGAATGGGTGTGCCAGTCTATACTCTACATCTTCTTTTATTAAAAAAGTGACTATATTAAACTTGTGTCTACTAAATAATTGCTCATATTTTTCTTTAACATAATTGAATTTCTGATTTGGCAAAGCATTAACTTTACTATCACCATAGATCATTTTTAGCGGATAGTAATGCTGATCTACAACGTAGAAAGGCCCAAAATCAAGCTTGTTTCCATATTTATCAGAAGTATATGAGGCATGTCTTGAGCTTTCAAAGATAATAGAGCCTTTGCTTTTTAACATACGTTGACAAGAAGACATCAACTCGTTTAATTCTTGTCTATTTTTGACAATAGCTGCAAACCCTTCCTCTACATGTTCAAATACGATTTGATCAAATTTATTTTTATATTTGATAGATAGCTCATTAAATGCCTTACTATCCTTAATATCCAGAATATGTGACGGGTTTAGTTTTGTGTTTCTATCTATTGTAATATCGCAACCAGTTACTTTCCTAGCGAAAGGGTACAAGTTATTGACATTTTTTCCTGATCCAATTACGAGTCTAACCTCGCATATCTCATCTGTAGAGGCAAATACGTATTGTGTACTTGTAACAAAATAAAGAAGTAAATACCCAACGAATGTGATAACTTTAATATTATTATATTTCATCTAGATTAACGCTTTTATAATAATTAATATTAACTGAATAGAAAAATTATGCCTTTATAAGCCTAATGTTTTTGGTTTATAATAGTGAAGCCAAAGATCAATCAAAAGTTTTGTTACTATTAAGGCCGTATACATAGATGCAATAATACCAATTGTCAAAGTGACGGCAAACCCTTTGATTGCACCCACACCAAATGAATAAAGCAAAAACGCAGCGATTAGAGTAGTAATATTAGAATCAGTTATTGTAGTAAAGGCTGAATTAAAGCCAATTTTAACGGCGTATAAATTAGAACATCCTTTAGTTAATTCTTCTTTTATTCTTTCGTAAATTAATACATTAGCATCAACAGCCATACCAATCGTCAGAATAATACCCGCAATACCTGGCAAGGTAAGAGTAGCTTGTAAAATTGAGAGTAAGGCAAATATGTACAATAAGGCAATACACAGGGTAATATTAGCAAAAATTCCAAGTATGCCGTAGGATAATATCATAAAGCATGCAACTAACATAAAGCCTACTATTGCCGCAATTTTACCGGATTCAATAGAATCCGCTCCCAAGTTGGGGCCAATTGTTCTTTCTTCAATTATTTTTAAGGGCGCTGGTAGAGCGCCTGCTCTTAGAAGTAAGGCAAGTTCTGTTGCTGATTCAATAGTAAAATTACCAGAAATGATTCCGTCTCCACCTATTATAGGGTCATTGATTACGGGCGCACTCAATATTTTATCATCTAGAACGATTGCTAGTCTCTTACCTCTGTTTTTACTAGTCACGTCTGCAAATTTTTTCGAACCATTGTGATTTAGAGAAAAATGCACAGCAGGTACAGCGTCCTTGAATTGAACCTGTGCATTTATTAAGTTATCCCCTCCTAGCACAACACGCTTCTTAATTACTAATATGTCTGAGTCATGATCAGATGATTGCATTACCTTAGAGTCGATAGGCACTTGACCAATTCGTGCTTTATCTAGCATCGCATTCTCATCTACTAAATGAAATGTTAATTTAGCTGTTTTTCCAAGGACTCTTTTTAATTCATTTGGATTATCTTCACCAGGCACCTGTAATAAAATGTTGGTTGTTCCTTGGCGTTGTATATTAGGCTCTTTTGTACCAGTACTATCTATACGCATCCTGATTATTTCAATTGACTGGTCAATTACTTTGTCCTGTAATCTGTTAATTTGATATTCATTATAAAAAATGCTGACATGAGAATGGTCAGTAGAATATGAAAGATTGGGGTCCGTATTAGAGATAATCTTTTTGAGTTTGCTTGCATCTTCTTGATTGCGGAGGTCAAATTTTATGCCATTTTGACTAGTTTGTAAATTTTTATAACCTATTTTTTCTTGGCGCAAATATTTTTTCAAGGAATCAGTGGTAGAGTGGTTCAGATCCTTTAAATAGCTGTCAAAATCAGTACTTAATAAAAGATGCGAACCACCTTTAAGATCAAGCCCTAATGCAACCTTTTGATTAGGTAGCCAATCAGAAGATTGATCCTGGAAATTAGGTAGAACGTAGATCGTTGCTATCAAAGTTAATAAAATTGTGCTAACAGCTTTCCAAAATGATGTTTTTAGCATTACTGATACCTAATTTTATATATGATAGACACGCTCAAAGCATTGGCTTTGAACAAATTGCTCCAATGTTTCTGATAATGCTTTGCACATATCATTTCTTAGTTATTTTTGCTTTATCTTCTTTCTTACTCCTACTTATAATATCAGCGACTGCTGTCTTTAACACTTTGATTTCTACATCATCGGCAATTTGAATCATTAGCGTATTATCACTGTCGTTAATTTTTGTTACAGTACCAAAGATCCCTGTATTAGTAACTATTTCTTCGCCTCTTTTGACGCTTGATACTAGACTTGCGTGTTGTTTACGGCGCTTATCTTGTGGGCGAATGAGTAAAAAGTAAAATACTACAAATATTAAGACCATTGGTACAATACTTGTCCAGTTAGTTGCAGTTTCTGGTGGGGCAACTGGTGCCGTTTCTACATTTTGTACAGTCATTGTATCCATTATCTTGCAAACCTTTTAATTGTTGTAAAAAACATACATATTATACATGTTTCCTTATTTCTTTCAATTCCTTATTATACAGTTTATGATATTCCTTGTTAGCCTTTAATAATTCAGGGTGTGTTCCTTGCTCTATAATTGATCCATTCTTCATTACTATAATTTGATCGGCATTAGTCACACTGCTTAATCTATGCGTAATAACCAAGGTGGTTTTGTTTTTTCGTAGCGTGTTCAGGGAGTCTACAATTGAATGTGATGAATTTGGATCTAAGGCACTGGTAGCTTCATCTAACAATAAAATAGGAGAGTTTTTTAGAAAGGCTCTAGCAATTGACAATCTTTGCCTTTGGCCTCCAGAAAGTGATTTGCCATCAGCACCAACTATTGTATTATAACCATTGGGTAAGCATTTTATAAAATCATCGGCATCGGCTAATTTTGCAGCTGCAATAATTTGCTCTTGTGTGGAAGATTGGCAACCATAAGATATGTTCTCTGCTACTGTTGCATCAAATAATATAGTATCTTGCGCTACCATAGCAACTTGGCTTCTTAGTGATTGTAGTGTGAGGTATTTTATATCGTGACCATCTATTAAGATACTGCCTTTTGTTGGGTCAAAGAGTCTAATCAGTAAATTTGCTATAGTTGTTTTGCCACTACCAGATTTACCAACAAAAGCATAAGTATAACCAGGTACTATTTTTAGATTTAAATCCTTTAACGCTGTTGCTCCGTTAGGGAATGTCAGTTTTACATTACGAAACTCTATTGTTGGTTTATCAAAGACCACATTAATAGCCTTGGGGCTGTCTGTAATGGTTGGTTTTAAATCTAGTATATTAAACACTCGATTTGCAGCTGCTATGCCTTCTTGTAGATTAATATTAAGAGCAACCAAACTCTTAAACGGTCTATAGGCCGAAACAAAGGCCATAATGAATGTAAACAAAGTCCCTGTAGTCATTGTACCATTAATAGTAGCAAAATATCCATACCATATTAAACAAGCTATAGTGCATCCACTTAACACCTCCATAACAGGTGAAGTTAAGGAATCAAGTTTTGCCGATCTTTTATAAAATGCTAAAATATTTGCAGTGATTTTTTTTGCTCGCAAAACCTCAAGCGTTTCAGTGCAAAATGATTTTATAATTTTAATAGAAAAGAATGTTTCATCAAGTTTTGCCGTAAAATGACTTAATTCTTCTTGGGCGGAAGTCGTGACAATACGCATGTTGCGACCAAGTTTTTGAATAGGGTATATAGCTATTGGAAAGGCTAAAAAAACAAAAGTAGATAATAGAGGATCCAGACTAAACATTAATCCGATCAGAAACACTACAGATAGAAAATGTTTGGCACATCCCACTAACATATGAGATACAGCGGCACGCATCAGGGTGATGTCATTAGTAAATCGTGAAATTAACCTACCAGAGGATTGAGCTTGGGTGAACAGGAAATCTGCTTTTAATAAATGCTCGTACATTTGCATTTGTAGATTAGTTAGAATTTGTTGACCAACAAATTTAATTATAAAACTTTGAAAATATTCTGCGATACCCTTTATAAAGTATATCAACACTATTGATAAGGTGATTATTACTAACATCTTATGATCATGCGCAATAAGGACAAGATCAATTGCTGGCTTAGTCAAACTGACAATTACTGCGGAGCACGCTGCAACGATTATCATGAAGAATATAGCCACGCTGACTTGTTTTTTATAAGGTGCTACATGCTCTATCAGCAACCTCTTTATCACCTCTTTTGAGGCTATTTTTTTTTCAATCAACGACAAATTCATCTCCAGAATAATATTTAGACTACGTTATAATACATTAATTTTTAATCCAAACAATAGCCAACACCTCTAATTGTTTTAATCAGAAAATGCGTATCAGAGTCTAGTTTTATGGCTGATCTTATTCTATTAAGTTGTACATCGATCGTTCTTAGGGAAATTGCTTTATCACGATTATTGAGGTACTCCAGAATTTGATTGCGCGAATATATCTTTTTTGGTGACGTAATAAAAAGTTGTAGAATTTGAAATTCTTGTGGGCTTAGGCGAATTTCTTTATTACCTCTATAAACACTAAATGTTGATAAATCAATACTCAGGTCCTTGTATGTAATCACTTTATCCTGTAATAATTGGTTAGAATCCTTGAGTAATAACCTTGTTAATTTGATCAAATCTTTGTTAACTAAAGGCACAGTTAATAATTTGACGCGATTAGTTGCTATCGCCTGATATTGACTCACCATTTTTTCTTGGACTAACAAGATGATAGGAAAATTATATAGATGAGTTAGGTTATCGATTAATTGGAGCGAGTTATTTTTTTTGAGTCTATGACTAATAATCACCATGTTTGGCAAACATTGTTCAGCTGCTTTTCGAGCGCTATTTGCATCAACAGCTTTGATAGTATCAAAGTAGCTTTTTTCCAGAAGGTTACAAATGTCGCTAATGGCTATAACATCTGGTTCAACAACCAGTATTTTTGGGGGTAATTTACTATGCATCTTTCTATCATTTTTTGTATCACATATAAGTATTATGTACTATCGATAGTTAAAATATACAAGTATAATTAGTATTAATAGCCTATTTTATTAATAATCTTTTTGTAATATAAATAAAGATAATACTTGAATGTATTAGTTTATATTGGTATAAGTGACCATGTTTTTTAATTGTATGAATTATTGGAGACGCTGTTTATGGCATTTTACGAATCCATTATTATTATTCGCCAAGATGTTTCATCAGCTGATGTTGATAAAATCGTTGAGGACCTGAAACAATTAGTCCTGACTTATAAAGGTGAAATTGTTAAGGCAGAATATTGGGGATTGAGAACCCTTGCTTATCAAATTCAAAATAATAAAAAAGGTCATTATTATTTCATGGGTATCAAAGCTGATACGCAACTTTTAGACGAAATGGATAGAAGAATAAAGTTAAGTGAAAGTATTATTAGATCGTCCTTAATTCGTGTATCAGCGATAAGCGACGAGCCTTCTCCTATACTAAGGGAGAAAAACACAGATACTGATAATACTGTGGATGTTACATCAAATAAAGTTAAGTAAAGTTTTGTATAATAAATATATTCGATAGAAAAATGTCAAAAGAAACCACCTCAGATTCAAGCTCATCATTTGAAAACTCAAGTGATGGAACTAGTGGAAAGACCTTCTTTAAAAAAAGTAGAGGTTGTCCTTTTTCCGTTCCTGGAGCCGCTGTAATAGATTATAAGGACCCAGATTTATTAAGTAAATTTATCTCGGAAGGTGGTAGAATGTTGCCAAGTAGGATTACTAATGTATCGTCTAAACACCAAAGAGCTTTGAAAAAAGCAATAAAGCATAGCAGAACGCTGGCATTATTGCCTTTTGTATACCTAAGCAAATAAATTATTTTTAATTTTTTACATATTTAATTATGCAAGTTATTTTACTCAAGTCAGTTAGAAAATTAGGTAAAGTGGGAGATGTTGTAAATGTAGCATCTGGTTATGGTCGCAACTACTTAATACCACAAGATTTTGCCATCAGCGCTACAAAGGACAATTTATCTAAGTTCTCCTCATTACAAAAGCAATTAGAACAAAAAAATAACGATAATAAGTCTTTAGCTGAAAAAGCTGCTCTTGCTATTAAAGGCAAACATATTACTTTTATTGCTCAATCTGCTTCAGATGGCAGGTTATTTGGTTCTGTTACTGCGAAGTCTTTAGCTTTGGAAGTGTCAAAATTGATAGAGACAATCAAATTAAACTACACAAACGTCTTACTAGACAGTCCGATTAAATTTAATGGAGTATATGAGATTAAACTCATTCTTCATCCAGAAATTATAACAAGTGTTTTAGTTGTTATTGCAAAGACTGAATCAGAAGCACAAGACGCCCTAAACGAGTTTTTAGCAGAGCAAGCTGAAAGCACCCAGGTACAGGAATCACCAAATTAATAAATTGGGAGAATACAAAGCGTTAAGCTTAATTCTATTCCCAAGTGTTTTTATTAGTACATTGTAAGCAGAGAGACCAGGATCATTAGGTTTGAGAATCACCCGTATAAGAAAGTAATATTCTTGAATTTAACCAAGTAAGAAGCCCCTAGCTAGCGCCCTCTCAAGTTGCTTTAACCAGGTTAAATGAATTGTTCTGATAGAATATAGCAACTATCTTTGCTGTTGATTGCGAGATATTACCCAATGCCAAATATTTTATTATTTTTTCTACAAATCAAGACTGTATGAACTTGTTGACTTTTTCCTTCTAGGACACTTCTTGAAACTGTTGCGAGATAATGCATTGGTTAATTTTAGCTTTGAATAATCCATGTATTAAAATATTTGAAAGCAAAAATTGGTTTTATAATCTTTAATAAGCATTTTTATTTTACATTCTTGAGGTTTTCTATGTTTTTAACTGAGAGCGTTAATATATCTGTCATCTATGCAGCTTTAGTTCTAGGAATATAAAATTTTTGTTTAGCTTGAGCCCATTCCTGGCCCCATTTGTTACTAGCACGAGAAGATCTGATTTGTAGAATGTTATGAGCTCCTTCTCTACTCCATTGAGCCTTGTGTTTCTTTTTATGCCTAGTATTTACCAATGTTTCTATGGTACTTTCGATAACGCTACTTGTATAAGGCAACATACTTTCTTTTCTCAATTGATAATTTATTAAATAATCTATGTTATTGCATAAATATTTTAGTAAATCATGAGCCTTATCTGCATAATCTGTACCAAGTAATGCTAGATAAAGCTTACCCAGTCTATCTACGGTTTGTGTTGACTTACCATGCCATACTTTCCATTTAAGTGACTCAGCTTCTCCTGCATACGGATCTTCTAACTGGTTTATTAATTGATCAAACTTCATTTTTATATGATGCCAGTCTAATATACATTCAACTGATGAACAATACTTCTCCAATGTTTTTATTACACTCCAGCAATTGCCGGCTCCATCAGATAAGCCGGTAATGTTTGTATTCTTACTCATGCCTTGTTTCTTTGCTGCCACAATAGTCATAGCTTTGATTGTCTTACCTCTATCTTTTAAAGTGCTAGCCGAATATATTTTATTTTTAATGCAACCGGACTTCCTGATCCCATTTTTGCTTCTGCCGCCCGGTATACGATCCTTAGGTTTATATATACTACTTACTAAAGCTTCAAAGGATTGATGGTTTTTGTTATATGATTTAATATATCCACCATCAACTTGTACTATCAAATGTTCTGCATGATTAGTCTCTGTAATATCAGGCTCTTCCTGGTGTAACTCGCTTAATATTTTGCCCACTTTATCAGTTGTCTTCTTAATAGTTATTTGATTATTAATAGTTCTACACCTACCATTTTCACGCGTTAAAGCTGCTTGTGCTTTTAGATAAGATTGTTCAGAGGCTATCTCTGTTTGTTTCTTCACTAAATCAGGATGCATATTACTTCCAAATAAAGAATAAATGCTTGTAGTAATTTTTACAGTTGAACAATCTTTATTGCAGCAAGACACTCTTGGAACTTGTAGCTTATGATCCGTATATATTGAATGAAAGTCCGAGGGAGTACATCCTCCTTTTGCTACGCGCGATCCACATTGTGGGCAGCTGTCCGGACTTAGTAGTTTAGATTGATTTACTAGAAAAATATCTTGTATTTCTTGTAATATGGCTATCTGCTCCCCATGATTATATCCTATATTATCTATTTCTTTGGGTGTTTCTATTTTTTTGTCTTCTATAATTTGTCTGTCTACGATTTTATTATCTTTTTCATCGTAGATTTCGCTTATTATTCTTTGTCTTAAAGTCATATTCGTGTACCATCATTTTTAACTATACTTTTATGATACTTGGGAATATATTAACTGTCAACTATATTAACGCTCTCTAAGGTAAGTATATAGGGTAAAACAAAACTGTCAAGACAAATAATATAAAAATATTGACATTAGTTGTAAACTCTACTTAATGAGTCTTTTTATATGAATTTAATATGAAATTTATTTTATCGTGATTTATATTAAAAGCACCTTTTGTATTTATATCTTTGCTAATTATTCCGTCTATTTGCAAAACGTTCAATGCCGCATAAATTGTAGGACGATTTACACCAGTTTGTTTATTCAGTTTTGCAACAGGTGTATATACCAAATTATCAATCGCATTTTCTACTAAAGCACAGAGAACTTTACTTTGATTATCAGTATACTTACCGTATTCTTCAACAGCTTGTCTAAACATTTTTATACCTTTTTTTTTGATCATAATACCCTCTATAAACACTATTTCCTTTATATTGTCAAATTATATTGACAATTAGTCTTGACATCACCAAATAATATTTTAGTTTAATATAGTCCACAAATAAGAATTTTGTAAATTATTTTAATTTATTTAGAAGGGATGATATATGTAGAAATTAAGCTGTTTAAAGAAATCAACAAAAAGGGGGCGTAGCTTTTTGACAGAAAAACTACAAAACTGAAGAAACACAACAACTTCAGAATAGTATTGTTTTGTCAAAAAGTCAACATCTTATTTTACCAAGAATTAATATAATTTAAGAGATTGATATGACATTACCATTACAACAAATAGAGGAGCAGGAAGCTCCGAAACTAAAAACAGAAATATCATTAGAAACGCAAGTATTTTTAAGTTTTAAACACAGAACGCCTAATAGATACAAATTATTAGATACACTGGTTAGAGCTAATATTGAATTAAATGAGCAACTCTCAGAGAAAACGATTTATCTTAGTGAAAAAGCTAAGAAGCTATATAAATTAATTATATTGAAACTTTTACGAGGTAAAATTGTAGCTTTAAATCATAAATATCTATCAAAAATGACTTTATGCAAGTCAGATCAAAATTGGAATATTCTAAAAGAATTGTTTAAAATATTTGATATAAATTACCATAGATTATTTAAATTAAATGGACGATTTATTGAAAGAATTTATCATGTTCAACTGCACCCTTCAATAATAAGAGAATTAAGAGATACAGAGCTTTCTAATTCAGAATTCTACCCCGAATTTTTTCGGTGTACTAATACTAATAGGAATAACTTTAACAAAGTTAAAGATATAGATCTTGAATCTAATTTTTCTTCAAATTCTGAAAGTAAAATAATAAAAAGCATTTCTACTCCAGAACCAGTTAAAATTTATAAACTAACTTTGCTAAAAAAAACAAGGATATTAAATCAGAGGAAGAAGTCTACTAAATCTGAAACTAAAGCTAAAGTTATTCGGTTTAACCAGTACAAAGAACCACAAGACTTGTCTTATCACTACCCTTTAAACCAAGAAGAACATGCTAAACTACAAAGCAAATCAGGTCGTTATTTTACCTTGAACACAATGAATGAAATTCTTCTAGACATGTCGCAAAGAGTAGATCGAATATCCCACTCTAAAGCCCAGTTTATAACATATTTTGCTAAATGTTTAATTCACGAAAAACGAGACGCAGTTAAAACCTCTAACGATAATTTTTACATCAAGGTAAATAAAACATCTGAGGAGCTGGTAGAACATAGGGAACAAGACGAAATGCATAAATATTTGAACCAAGTTGAGCAAGATTCAATAACCAATCGAAGCGATGAAACCCAATTTAAGGCAAGAATTGCCAATAGTTTTTCTTCACGAACCGCTTATATTCTCTTGAAAAACCTAAGTGTTATACGTAAAACTGAGGTAGTGCTAGAATTACATCTAGTAAGTTGCTGTAGTTTAACACCGTCCGAGGAAACAAGGTTACTCTGGCAGGCTCAAAGTATTGGTGGGTATGCTGAGATTAGTAAAATTAAATTTGTAGTTTAGGGAATTAATATGACCAAACAAGTCACAAAAGAAAAAGAAGCAATGCAATGGTTTAAAGCAGTTATTAGCAAAATTGATATTACTTATAATTTTTTTGGACTTGCTGATGAAATGTTGTTACTAAGAAAAGTTTTTCTGGTTAAAGGAAAAAAGTGTACAGCACTCTGCTTGGATAAGAAAAAATACTACCACAGAGCCGTTATTTGAACTTGCTCATCAAATATAGCTAACACGGAAAGGCTCTAGATATCGCTTCAGTAATTACATCTCTTATTTTATCATATTTTTTAATGATTTTTCTTAAGTAATTTCTTAAATTTATTACAATATAATTAATAATTTAATGTATGTCTATTTTATCTAATACCCTAACGGGTTAGCTATAAAGAGCAAGCTATATCAATTTTATAGAAAAATTTTAGGAGAAACTAAAATACTCTTTAAATAAAACTTGTAAAGAAAAGTGAAAGCTTGAGATATGTGTATACATATATAAAAGTTTTAGTGTATAAGTGTATACAAATATACAAATATAAAAGTATATGAAAGTACTAGGAGTTTTGAATCAAAAGGGAGGAGTAGGAAAAATTACCATAGCTACATGTCTATCTGTGGCATTCGAAGAAGATAATAAAAAGGTAGCTATTATTGATTTAGATCCACAAGCGACAGCTTGCTTTTGGAGTGACACAAGAGTAAATAGATACTCCTGCTATAATATCTATTCAAATAGCACGATTAAAATCAATGATTAAGTCTGCTCAGAATGCTAATACTGATGTTATAATTATTGATGGCGCAGCAATATTAAAGGAAATAGTTTATGATATTGCTCAAGTAGCCGATTATATAATAATTTCAACAAAAGCAGCTGTTTTTGATGTGACGTCAATGCAAGAAACCATAAGGATTCTGAAACAAAATAATGTTCCTTATAGTGTAGTGTTGAATATGGTTTCACCAAACGGACAAGAAATTGATGATTTTAAAAAGATGAGTAATGAGCTGGGTATTCCACTTTGCGATATAAGTATTGGTAATAGAAAGGATTTTTTTAGAACACAAAATCTCGGTCTATCTGTACAAGAATTTAATAGAGATAGTAAAGGATCAGCAGAAATTATACAAGTATACATTTAAACAAATATACAGAATTACTATGAGCAGTTCATTACAAGCAGCGTTAATAAAGATAAAAAAAGAAGAAAATAATGATCATATTCGGGTCCAGTGGGAGAACCTCCATTTGTGTCGTTTTAGTTTGTTTACTCTTATATCATAAGGGTTAGAAGGATTGTTTTTGATATTAAATTTGATGGTGGATAGGTGGTTTTATATTTTTGCTAATGGATATTTGCGGGAA
>JBGCEV010000025.1:0-2926 GCA_045106605.1 Rickettsiaceae bacterium
GCAACAAGCACACAGACTAGTCTTACAAAAGAACAAAAACAAGCCGTAGGTCTGCTGTCGATAGGCACCTTTCTAGAATATTTTGACCTTATGCTATATGTACATATGGCGGTATTACTTAATGAGTTGTTTTTTCCTAAATACGATCCATTTACAGCTTCTTTATTATCTGCTTTTGCCTTCTGCTCATCTTATTTGTTACGACCATTAGGGGCTTTCATCTTTGGGTACATTGGGGACAATTTAGGTCGAAAATTTGCAATTATCTTAACGACAGTAATAATGACTATTTCCTGCACTACTATAGCAATTTTACCTCCTTATGCACAAATAGGCATACTTGCTTCTTGGATTATTACTATATGTCGTATGGTGCAGGGAATGGCAGCAAGTGCTGAATCCAGAGGTGCCGAAATTTATATTACAGAAAGCCTGAAGCCACCTGTACAGTACGCCGCAGTGGCAATAATTACTGTATTTTCTGCAGTGGGAACAACAGTTGCAATAGGAGTAGGAGCGATTTTTACTAATATTCAATGGTTTGAATTCGACAATAACACTTGGAGGGCAGCTTTCTTTATAGGAGCAGCTGTTGGATTAGTAGGTGCAGCAGCAAGAACTAGTCTCAAAGAGGCCTCAGAATTTGCAAACAAGAAGAAACTTTTACAGCAGCAATTTAAGGCAAATAAGATATCATGGAATAACGATAATCTTAACAGTTCTTTAGGCACATTGTCTAAATGGACAGGAGTATCTTATTTTTTTATATGCTGTGCACGGCCACCTTGCTTTTATTTTATATATATTTACTGTTCTGATGTATTAAAAAACGATATAGGATTAACTGCTGGACAAATCTTAAGCAATAACTTTTGGGTGTCTATCGTTGATATGCTTGGTTTGTTGGGTTATGCATATATCAGCACGAAAGTTTATCCTATCAAAATATTAAAAGCAAAATTGGTGTTGTTTTTTTCTTGTATAATATTTTTCCCTATCACAATGAGTGCTTATCCAAATGCTACAAACGTTTTTATTTTCCAGTGCTTAGCTTCTTTATTTGTGTTTGACCATATTCCCGCCACTCCAATATTATATAAATATTTTCCTATTATGAAGCGTTTTACTTATACTAGCCTTATAAGTGCTATTGCAAAACTAATGACCTATGTAATTACTTCCTTTGGGCTGGTATATTCCACTCAATATTGTGGTTATTACGGGATATTTTTAATATTAGTTCCTGTGGGAATATTGTTTTATATTAGCGTATGTCATTTTGAGAAATTAGATCGGGTAGTATAGGCTTACTTTTAAATAAATTTGTAGAGGATATTAAGGGTTGGTCTTTTATTTCTCCATGTTCTATATTTAATTGAAAGCATATTTTGTATATTAAGTCAGCTATTTCCAGCATTTCAAGTTCATATGCCACTATTAAAAATTTCTGCAGCGTTTCTCTTAAAATAATGATTTGCTTTTTTTTGTCCATAAATTTAATAGTCTGCATATTATGCAATCTATCTATTAACTTTATTAATAAAACCTCTCTATCCTTATATAGATAAATATTTACTAGTGTAGTCTCCACACTCCACTTTGTACCATCTGGTCTGTCGCGGGTGAGGCGGTCGACCATTTGCATTATTCTTTCGCTAAAATTATCGAGAATCATACCAAATGTTAATTCAGTATCCTCAACAATGTCGTGTAAAATGGCAGCAACAATGACATCTGTTGTAAGTTTGTACTCAGCAACCATATAAGCCACTTCTAACGGGTGGGTGTAGTAAGGCTCACCGCTTTTACGTTTCTGGTCTCCATGAAATTTTTTAGCACAGTATATAGCCTTGTCAACTTGTTCATAATCAATTTTATTATTTTGATCAAGTTCCTTCAGCCTGTTTATTAGCTTAATCGAATATTGGCAGTTTTCTAACATTATCACACAACTCTTAACATTTACTTTCACCAAAAAAGCTAACACAATTTCATAAGACATTACCAGATAGTTATATACTATACAGGCAGCTCTATTATTTCAGTGTGGCTATCAAAACACTACAATGTCAACGTTATTTTAACTTACAGGTTATATAAATAGATAAAGTGCAACCATTATTTGTTTTTGATAAAATTCAGTAAAAGCATTCATACTAATATTTAGGTCTTGTCTATGAATCTATGCAATAAAGATGCCGGGCTTTCTTGGGGAGGGATGATTTATTAGGTTTTAACGCCGATAGTATCTTAAAAAGAAACTATAACGGCGTATTTACAATAATTATTTGTTATTTACAGCATCCTTTAATTTTTGTCCAACTTTGAATTTAGGTTGGTTGTAAGCATTAATTGTAATAATACTGTCAAGTTAATGATGAAGAATATAGAATAGTTACAAAGGTTGAGCAATTGTATAATCTAGATAGGTTAACGTTATATTTGAGTAATATTCATCTAAAGCAAGCCTCTAAATATCACAGATTTCCAGTGTCAATAATCAGTCATGCAGTTGGCGCTATCATGGATTAAACGATAGCTACAGGGATATAGCAAAAGAGTTAACTTATTGAGGTATCATTGTCAGTCACGCAACGATTCGTACATAGTGTATAAAATTTGCTTTAGACTTTAAGGGTGTAATAAGAAAGTGTAAGCGCAAGCCTAAAGATAAATGGCATTTAGGCGAAATAACACTCAAAATAAATGGCGAACATTTTGTGTTGTAGAGAGCTGTTGATGCCGGTGGTCATGAGCTAGATGTTGTCGTACAAAAACGCCGCAATAAAAAATCAGCTATTCTTTTTTTAACCCGATTACTTGGTTGCTATCCTAGCCTCAAAATTATTGTTACAGATAAACTTAAAAGTTATATCAAGCCAATACGTCAAATGTGTCCTACAATAGAGCATCGCTCTCATAAGGG
>JBGCEV010000026.1:0-37276 GCA_045106605.1 Rickettsiaceae bacterium
TAAAAAATCAGCTATTCTTTTTTTAACCCGATTACTTGGTTGCTATCCTAGCCTCAAAATTATTGTTACAGATAAACTTAAAAGTTATATCAAGCCAATACGTCAAATGTGTCCTACAATAGAGCATCGCTCTCATAAGGGAAAATTTAATATTTGGTGCTCCTTCTACTTGCGTAAATTATATCAATTCTTGCAATTGCTGTTATCTTCTATTTGAAACAAAATATCGATAATAAAGGAAAGTATAAGATTGGTTATTATTGCAGCCTGGTATGCTGAATGATGGCCGGTAATTATGCTATTTTATAATTCAAAAGCTCTTTTTTACAAAATAGCATAATTTCTATTAATCCTCAGTACTGGATTATAGCTGTATAGAACTCTTAAGCCCTATTGACCAACTTTTAACTCTGCCAGTTGGTCTAGCACTTGCATTAATACCAATTTTGTATCTATTGTTAATATTTGTTGAAATATCACCTTGTATTTGCATATTTTGTTTTTGTACTTTATATGCTGGGACTTTAAAATAATTTACATCTCTCAAGTTACGTCCTTTTACTGCAGTAGTTAGAGGATCTTTCCAATCATATAAGTAGCTTACTGTTAAAGAAGGTATTAGCTGTACATTTTCCTTCACTGCAAAATTACTAGCGAGTGTTAGACCTACTTCAGCCATTACAGACTTTCTATTTGGTATGCTAAAGCCCATTTCTGTTGAGGTTTTATCCCCGCCAGAACTTCTCTCTCTGTAGTCTTTCATTGATACAGATTGATAATGTCCAGCGACAAAAGGTGTAAGCGAGGCATTATTAGCTATATCAAACTTATAACCTGTACCTAATGTGCTGAAGATATGAGTACCTGTTGTCTTGCCTGTTTCTCTATGAGTAGCTAGTCCTAAATCAATATCACGGTTAATTTTATAATCAATCTTACCTACACCTCCTGAGGCATAAATAAATACTGGCGTATCAAAACTATAAACACCATGTAAGGATACTGCTTGCTCGTTGATTTTAGCATCTCCTTGATTAGCTGAAAATTTTATTTTGCTCTCTGCAAAATCTACTCTGGCACCTACCATGAAATTATCGGTGGCCTTATAATTGACACCTAATCCAGCATCAAACGCATTATCAGCCTTAAAGCCTAGATTTTTGTTGCTAAAATGGCCTGTGTGCGATTGGTTAACATCACCATAAAGTTGTACTGCAAATCTGCGCTCATGCTGACCATCTTTAGGGCTAGCATTGTCTTCCATAGTACCATTATTAGAAAAATTTTGCGCCATAAGCAAATTTCTTTGCGCTGTCTTCATCCCTAACTGCAAAGGAACTTCACGTACCATTGCGACCCGTGATGGGGCTGTAATGACAGAAAATAGAAGTTGGCGCTTTATATTGTTGACGGGCGCAGTTGCGTGTGAGGTGTTATCATAAATGCCTACTCCCAATGGGGCAAGAGTATTACCAAGAGCTTGTTCTTCTGCTGTTAGATATTTATCTAAATTATTTTTAAGTTCTTGCATGAGATTGTATTCATCTCATACTATTATATTAGCACCACTAACTTTTGAAGCTCCTCGTATTTGCGCCTCTGCCATCTTTTGTGAAAGTATTCCAGAAAAATCGTCGTTCAGAAGAAGAGCTTGTCTTAAAGCTTCATTATAATGATTTGATAAGACAATATAATTAGCCCCATTAAGAGTAGCTTGTGTTACGAAATTTTGAGTATTATTTTCTGTTAATCCAAGATAACCAAATAGCACTGGGAAATTAGCAGCATTAATCTCTAAAGAGCCATCTACTACTTTATCTTGCAGATCATTTAGATCAACCACTTGACCACTGGCAGTTAAAGTATCAAGATCACTCATATCAGCTGGGTTTCCCGTAAAAGCAGCTAAACCATTAGCAAATACATCTGCCACAAAACCAACTCCTAGATTTCGCATTCCACCTATTTCTCTCGATAAAGGATCATAGGTGTTTGCAACTTCACTAGACAAGGGATCATATATAATCAACTCATTTGGTCCGAATCTGCCTTTTGCTGCTATATATCCATCAAGGTCACTTGCGTAGGGAACACTATGTGCTGGATTTGAAAATACCGGAAAATCACCTCCAACCATATTTGCTGAACCATGTCTTCCATGGCCAAAATTTGTCTCACCTCTTTCGAAGGCAAAGCCTAATTGTTCGGTTAAAGTTTGAGCATAGGAGTTAGGCCGACTTACAAAACTATCACCAAATGATATCACTCCGGTAAAATCTTCAGTTTTGCTTGCTAGGGTAGAGGATGCAGCACTAAGCGAAATAATGCATGCACAGGTAAGTTTTTGTAAAATTTTTATTTTGTTCTTATAGGTCATAAATTCTATTTCTATATATGTGGTTCGTTACTGGTGAAATTAAACTAAGGTTAAAATATATTTACTATGTGATAGTATGTTACCACTTCAAGCATTGACCGTCAATGCAATTATAAATTTAGAGTAGTGGATAATAACAATGATAGTGTAATATTTACACCTATTAGGAGTAATGTCCTTGTTTTTTTAGCTATTTGGTAAATTAACTAGAGGTTTTTATTAAGTAGATGCAAAACCATGGAGCTTGCCCCGTGGTTAGTAGTAACCCACAGCTTCGTGTTACAGTTTTTGTTATGCGGTTACGAAAATAAGGACATTATGCCTATAAATGTGAATACCATCTAGTAATAGTGACAAAATATTGTTGCAAACTATTACAAGAAGGGTCACTTAGCTATTTTTGTGACGGTATGCCAGAGGTAACTCTTCTAAATGTAAAGCACGATAAGAATCATATATATATGTTTTGTCTATCTCGCACAAATGTGTGTTAGTGATGTAGTGCGCGGAATCAAGTCTACAACAGGTCTTTTACTAAAAAGACGGCTTGAATATATGCGTAAAACCTATTGGGGTACTGATAGCGTATGGTCTGATGGATATTTCGTTTCTACGGTAGGCGTGAACGAGCAAACCATTAAAAAATATATTGAGCAACGGAGGAAAGAAGACATGGGGCGGGCGCCGTGTGTACTCGGCTTAAAGTCGACTTGATATCATGGGGCTCACCCCGTGGAGATTCACTGATAAATTATATAATGCTTTAGTTAAGTTGTTCTCTTATGCTAATTCAACTTAATTTATTATATGGTAAATTAACCAGAGGTTTTTATTGTAGAGCGCTCGGTAACCATTCAAAGTTTTGATATGCTTCATACATGAATATTACAAGGCATAGACCAAGTAAGGCTACCAATAGGATTAATAAAACTTCTCTAAATTTTTTATTAATGGATAACAGTGCCAATATGGCTATGGCTCCAAGGCTATAGTAACCACCATTAATAATGATTCTGAATATTTTATTATCTATCAAATAGGATGCTACAGGTTTATTTATTTCTTCAGCATAACAATGAGCTATGGGACAAAATAGAAGTAGTAATAGGGATATAGCTCTGCTAAGCAAGTAATATATTTTGTTCATATAGCGTTTTATATACCCTCTCTTTCTAACATACTGTTTTTGATTTCTGCAATTGCTTTTGCAGGGTTTAGTCCTTTAGGACAGGTTTTTGTGCAATTCATAATCGTATGACAACGATATAACTTAAATGGATCTTCTAATTGGTGCAATCGCTCTCCAGCAGCTTCGTCTCTTGAGTCTGCAAGCCATCTATAAGCTTGCAGTAAGATAGCAGGTCCTAAATATTTATCTCCATTCCACCAATAGCTAGGGCAGGCAGTGGAGCAGAAGGCACATAATAGAGATACATATAATCCGTCTAGTTTTTCTCTATCCTCTTCAGATTGCAATCTCTCTTTATTTCTTGATACAGGTGTATCAGTTTTAAGCCATGGTTCAATAGAGGCATATTGCGCATAAAAATGCGTCATATCTGGTACTAAATCTTTTATTACACTCATATGTGGTAACGGATATATTTTTATGTCTCCGCTGATTTCTTCAATAGATTTAGTACAAGCCAAGGTATTAGTTCCATCAATATTCATAGCGCAACTACCACAGATACCTTCGCGACAAGAGCGCCTGAAAGTAAGCGTAGAATCTAGTTCATTTTTAATTTTTATTAGTGCATCTAGGACCATTGAACCACATTTTTGTAAGTCAATTTCATATGTGTCCATTCTAGGGTTCTCTTTCGAATCTGGGTCGTAACGGTAAATTCTAAGTTTTTTTGGCGATTCTGAGGACTCTAAGCCTACATGTACCTTACCTTCTAATACCTTTGAATTTGGGGGTAATCTTAAATCAGCCATATTTTCCTCGTAAATATTCCCTAATATACTCTTTTTACTGGTTGAACTGTTTCCACTTCGTCGTTATTAGTATCAAGAGTTACTTGTCTATAATCAATTTTTACTTGGCCATTTTCATCAAGCCATAGCATCGTGTGTTTCATCCAATGCTCGTCATTACGATCTGGAAAGTCCTCACGTGCGTGGGCACCCCTACTTTCTGTTCTATTAGCAGCTGCATGCATCGTAAGAACTGCTTGATCTAACAAGTTGGATAACTCTAGCGCTTCTACTAAATCACTATTCCATATCAGTGACTTATCATTAATTTGTATATCTTGGTATTCTAACCTAATTGCATCAATAAGCTTTGTACCTTCATCTAAGGTTTCTTTGCTACGAAATACAGCTGCATGATTTTGCATTGCTTTTTGCATTTTTAAGCGAAGATCAGCAACCGATATACTTCCTTTTGATGATCGTATTTTATTCAATCTGTTAAATAGAGGTTCTAAAGTGTCTTTTTTTAAAGTTGAGTGACTAGCATTTTTTTTAACAATTTCTGCAGCTCTATGAGCAGCTGCTCTACCAAAAACTACAAGATCAAGCAAGGAGTTTGAACCTAAACGATTTGCCCCATGTACTGAAACACAGCCAGCTTCACCTATTGCCATTAATCCCGGGACTACTTGTTGCTTACCATCGTGAATAGTTACAACTTCTGTGTGATAATTTGTAGGAATTCCACCCATATTATAGTGTACAGTAGGTAATACAGGAATTGGTTCTTTGGTTACATCAACCCCTGAGAAAATTTTTGCTGTCTCTGAAATCCCAGGTAATCTTTTTTCTAAAATTTCTGGTGGTAAATGATTAAGATGTAAATACACATGATCCTTATGTTCACCCACACCGCGACCCTCACGTATTTCCATCGTCATTGCCCTAGATACTACGTCCCTTGATGCTAGGTCTTTTGCGGATGGAGCATATCGCTCCATGAAACGTTCTCCTTCAGAATTAACAAGATATCCTCCTTCACCTCTGGCACCTTCCGTAATTAAACAACCCGCGTCGTAAATCCCTGTTGGGTGGAATTGAACAAATTCCATATCTTGCATTGGAATTCCTGCTCGTATGCACATCCCCCCACCATCACCTGTACAAGTATGTGCAGACGTAGCAGAAAAATAGGCTCTGCCATAACCGCCTGTTGCCATGACAACTATTTGGCTACGGAAAATATGTAAGGTGCCATCATCAAGATTCCAGGCCATCACACCTTTACATTGACCATCTTCCATAATAAGATCTGTGGCAAAATATTCTATAAAGAATTGCGCTTGATGCTTTAGCGCTTGTTGGTATAAAGTATGTAATATTGCATGCCCTGTACGATCAGCAGCAGCGCATGTTCTTTGTGCAGCTTGCCCCTTACCATATTCAGTAGTCATGCCACCAAAAGGACGTTGATAAATTTTACCTTCTTTGTTACGGGAAAAGGGCACACCATAATGTTCTAGCTCTATGACACTTTCTGCCGCATGCTTACACATATAAGCGATTGCATCTTGATCTCCTAGCCAATCTGATCCTTTAACAGTATCATACATATGCCAGCGCCAATCATCTGCTCCCATGTTACCAAGAGCAGCACTAATCCCCCCTTGGGCAGCAACTGTATGACTTCTTGTTGGAAAAACTTTGGTAATACATGCTGTACTAAGGCCAGCTTCAGCCATACCAAACGTTGCTCGCAGGCCAGCGCCACCAGCTCCAATAACTACAACATCAAATTCGTGATTAATCACTTTATATGAATTGGACATAAATTCAATTTCCACTATAAATTCATTACGTAAAACACGGCTACAAGAAAGCTAATAGCCGTTATGATAAAAAATATTCGTATAAACAACAATAGCAATAATTTTAGTGCTCTACATTTAATATAATCCTCTATCACTACTTGAGTCCCCAGGACTGCATGATATAATCCAGTAAAGGTGAATAATAAAAGCATGACTATATTATAGGGTTTTTGCAATAAATCTATTTTATTGCTTAAGGATGCTCCACTGAGGTTCCAGGTGAAATAGATAAACCAACCATTACAAATCATCAAAATTATAGCTGTGACTCTTTGAGACCACCAATGTTTTGAACCAGAGCCAGCCGAGCCAAGGTTTTTTGCTAATGACAGATCGGATCTATATTTATTTTTCATATGTATCTCCTTATATTAGACCTAACCAGTAAACTATTGTTAATATAATAGACGCAATTACAACTGCCCAGCCAGTATAATTAATTGAATTAATTGAAAATCCCCAGCCAGCATCCCATACTAGATGCCTAATCCCAGTACATAAATGATAAAAATAACCATAGCTAGCAATAAACAAAATACATTTGATCGAACCAAGATCAAAGCATTTCAAATAGCACGGTTCAAATTTACTAAATACCCAAAAAATAAACCACCAGCAAAACACCGATAAAGCAATAAATAAACCTATACCACTTAATCTATGACCAATTGATAATACCGAACTGATTTGTGGTTTGTATATGGTTAAATGCGGCGAAAGAGGGCGGGAATTTTTAACTAACAATGGATCTTGGGGCATAAAATATTTTGTCTAAAACATATGAATATGAACTTCATTTCTAAAGCACAAATGCCTATCTTTCAAGTAAAATCATAAGTTGCGTGCTATTTTACATGAATATATTAAGATAAAACTAGGAATCATTATTGAGAATATAATCATTCATCTGGATATACTCCCCATAAATATTTACGTACTACCCAACCTTTATAACCGTCACATGTTATTTGGCACCAATCCCCTCGGCATTTATTAAATTTACATCTGATATTAGGCATTAATTTTGCCACTATTTGGTCGTACTTGGCGGATCCGGCGAGTAAGGGAGACATCACCTTAGTGATTAAAATTACGGATCTATTACCAGATATAACGCTTGAATGAACCCAACCGCCATCATCCTTAACATCTTTTATTTTTCTCCATTGTCCGTATTCAGCAATAATTTCTACAGGTTCACCTTTACGAATAAATACCCATTCAATGGGGCAATCATTGGCAGGGCCAGCACGTGCATTCACTTCATTAAATTTAATAGTAACAAAACGGGGTATTGGCAGATCTTTTGCCAACACTCCATTTGTACAATTAATTAACAACCATGCAAAGCAAATTAAACAGGCTCTAATCATCTTCGTCCGGATCAACAAGAGTTTTGTATTGTTTCTCTACAACATAGTTCCTAGCTCTAAAGCGGCTTCTAACTCGATTTACTTCATTGTCACTAATACCCGCTGATTGTAAAACAGCAGTGCCTAATTGTAGGCCCATTTCATCATCTTGAGGAATTATTTTATGTACCCCAACATTATATAGATCATGAGCATTTTTTAAATTTTTAAGTCGTATAATAGTTTTAACATTTTCAAACTGTTCATTCACCAATTTACTAATCTTCTTAGTAGTAATTTCATTGTTGATTGTTACGACTAATGTTGAAGCTCTATCTGCTCCTATAGCTTTAAGAGTGTCCAATTGTGTAGCATCGCCTTTAAATACAGATAGGCCACTGGTTACTTCCTCTCGTACAATGTCATCATTAATATCCAAAGCGATATAATTTACTTCCTCTGCATCTAAAACTCTAGCAACCATTCTGCCGACCTTGCCGAAGCCGCAAATTATAACATGGCTAGTCAGGTCGCGAGCTTCGTATTCGGCAATTTGATTAGGAGTTCTGCCCAATCCTCTGTCAATTTTTTCAGAAAATCTACGACCTATCATTGCAAGTAATGGAGTAAGAGCCATTGAGCAAGTCACAACTAGCAATAAAACATTTGCTAGACCTTCTTCTAATACACCGTGTTCCTTGCCTAAACCAAATAGGATAAAAGCAAATTCACCGCCTTGTGAGAGTAGTAACCCTGCATGTACGGCTACTCCTCTATTAAACCCAAATAAAATACACAAAGTTGAGATAATGAAGCCCTTCAAAAGAATTAAAGCTAAGGTTAAAGTAATGATAGTTGTCAGTTGATGATATATTTCCATCACATCAATTTTCATCCCAACGCTCATAAAAAAGAGACCAAGTAGTAAACTTTTAAAAGGATGTATACTTTTTTCAGCTTTAATTCTAAAGTCCGTTTCAGCTACAAGCACACCAGATACAAACGCTCCAAGAGCAAGAGATAAACCAAAATGTTCTGTACCCCATGAAGCAGTTAATACAACAAGTAAAGTTACAGCGATTGGCAACTCGCTATTATCCGCATGATCTGGCATAATAAAGGCAAATAATGGTCGCAATACAACCCGTCCTACTATAAATATTACACATAATGCTAAAACTGCCTTCAGTAAGGAATTACCTAGAATATAAGGAAGGGAGTCAACCGCTGCTCCGCCACCAAGCACGGGGACTATAACAAGTAAAGGTACTACAGCAATATCTTGTAAAAGTAAAATCGCTAAAGATATTCTACCGATCTGTAATGATTGGCTTTTTGTTTCATTAATAACCTGCATAACGATAGCTGTTGAAGACAATGCCAAGCCTCCTGCTATAATAATTGCTGAGTTGCTATTTCCAGTTAGCTTAATAATTGCAGCGGCAATTATTCCCCCAGTAATAAATACTTGCAACGAACCAAGGCCAAATACATATTTTCGCATGGCCTTTAATCTTTCAATAGAAAGCTCAAGACCAATGGCAAATAATAGGAACACAACGCCTAATTCTCCTAAAAACGAAGTTTGGTCGTATGTTACCATATTCAGTCCATGATCACCTATTACAGCGCCAGCAACAAGATATCCTAATACAGGACTTAAATTTAATTTCTGAAAGATTGCTACTATAAATACCGCAGCGGCAATTATAGTCACAACAGTAATCAGTACATGATTGTCCATATTATCTATATCCAGAAAGATTTTATTAAATTACATAAGCTAAAAGCTAATATATAAACAGTATAACTAATTTTGCCAAAATTCTTCAAGCTTTAATTTTTCTCGTTCCTCAGGATGAAATAAATGCAAAATCACATTCCCTGCATCTAATAATATCCATTCTGAGCCTTTTAAACCTTCTACATTGGCGTTCCAGTTCATTGTATGCTTTAGTTCTAGAGATACATATTCTGCAATAGACCGAATATTTTTAACAGATGAACCACTAGCAAAAATCATATAATCAGCTATTGATACTTTTCCATCTAGTGGTAAACAATTGATATTGCTAGCTTTTCTTTCAACAAGATGCTTCAATATGAAATCCTTAATGGTTTCTTTATTTATATCTATAGTTCTACCCTTAGTTATTATGACCGAATAGTTGTAGAGGATAAATTACATAATTTACCCCTGTGGATCATTATATTGTGTGATTTTATTTTAGCAAGGGCAACTTGATTATATAAACCTAATGTTTGCATATTAACCATTCTGGCCTGACAGGGTCTGTCTAAAATTAAAATATTACATAATTTCTTTAAATCGTTACTACGATACCATTTTTTAAAACCTACAGCATTATCCATTCCCATTATCCAAGTAAATTTTACAGTACTAAATCTATGTATTAATTCTTTCAATACATTATAGCTATAGCAACCTGCTAAATCATGTTCTGCAGTAGAAACAATAATTCGAGGATGTCTTGCTACTTGAAGGGCGCTGCGAGCCCTGTTAAATATACTATTAGACATTGTCGATTTAAAAGGGTTTTGTTTTGCTACTAACCATATTACATAATCAAAATGATAATAATTCAGCGCCTGTATAGAAATTGATACATGACCTAAATGCGCAGGGTCAAAAGTGCCACCAAGTATAGCAACCTTTAAATTAGTGTGATGCAAAAAGTTTAATGATTGTAAATTAAAAATCCTGTCATTCATTGTAAAAGATATCCTTTGACTCTTCAAGGGCATTATATAGTATTATACGTTTTGTCATCTCGTCCTAGTTCTCTGATTAGAGCGCGCTTTTTGATGTGCAAGTTTTTCCTGATGTGAATTGACTTTTATACTAGCCTTTGCAATGACTTTATCAAAATCTGCTACTTTAAATTTATGATCTACAACAGTGTTTAGTGTAGATATCTTATCTGTATATTGAGGCGTTGCTGCTCCGATAATTTTTATAAAATCTGCTTTTATGGTATCGGGTGTTGTTTTATCATTCAAGATTTCTACTAGTTTTGTCATAGTAGCAGTGTTACTTGCCTGGGTGCCATCTGATCTTTTTAATGAAGCTTCCTGTACAAAAGAGGATAGCACTTCTGTCGTATTCTTTTGTTGCCAAGCCTCTTCTTTACAATGCCCTAACAAATTTCCTAATTTAACGCTTTTGCCTCCTATTATTTTATCAGTCCATTGTTGAATAAAGGATTTGCCTTGAGTTTCTTCATATACTTTTAGCATAAATTCCTTTTGCTCTAAATGAGGATCAGGATTATTACCAATACTGTGATTTTCAAAATATCGTCCCGTTTGTATTAAACCCTTGAGGTGCAAATATTCTGATTTTTCCTGAGCCTCTTTAAACGAAAGCGTACCGACATCCTGGGTGTCTAGTATTACTGTATTTAGAGCATTTTCTCGCAAACCTTGATATGTTTTATTTTCTTCTTCTGAATATTTGAATATACCACCAACCTTAGCAATAAACTTAAATAATACATCTTTGATAAACTTCATAAACATATTAGGATCGCAAATATTTTCTTTAGCACTATATACAGCTATATTTGCTAAACTGTCGTTTTTTTCTGACCCAAATGCTAATGCTAGAGTTCGTCCCTGTTGTTTAGCAAGTTTGATTTGATCTACATCATCTGAGATATCGTCGGCTACGTTTTCGCTATCCTGTACTACAGCTGGTTTTTGCTTATCAAAATATTTTTGAGGTATATTATCACGATATCCACCATCTACATATTCAACCCCATTAATTTTCACAGGTTCAAATACAACGGGTATTGAAGCAGAAGCACGACAAGCCAATGCCACCTCAACATCGGGTGATTTTCTGGCATCAAAAATTGTTAATTCTCCATTACTACGATTTGTAGCAGTTACAACTAGGTCTTTAAATTTAATCGGGTCAATAGCATGCATTAAATCTATATCTTTAAAATAGATCACTTTGGTCGTTTGAGCTCTTTGACTTAAATCTGTTATTTGAGCTCCGTTATTATCTATCACATCTTGTAATTTACTCTTCTGTAGCTGCATGGACTCGATCTGACTTTGAAGCTCAGGGTTATTTTCTTTATTTAATGATTCTAACTCATGATTAATATAATCCACACGTGCTCTGCATGTTTCTAGTATATCATTATCTTGAAGGTACTTTGCTATATTGCTACTAACTGTATTTTGCATCAGCTCATACAGTGGTTTTCCATCTTTGTTGATGATAAATCCATCACCAAGCAACTTTTTAAAATTAGTATTTTTAGATAAATGTTTAAAGTCTTTGGTGCTTATGCCGGAAGCAATAAACGCTGCTGTGATTGCCCCTGCTGAACTACCAGCTACAGCTTCAATGCCTGATAGAATATTTGATCTATTCAATTCTTCGTGTACACCGGAATAAATAGCGCCTTTTGCACCACCTCCACTAAATACGGCATATTTAAATGGTTCTTTTTGAGCTGCATCTAGCTCGTCTAAATATGAATCCCTTGCCATAAAACCTCTATTTTTACTATTATTATTATTATTACCTATTATATTTGTATACTAATAGGGGTTAGAATATCTTTGGTTCATTTTCTTTCAATGACATTTAATAATTTATATGCTATCTTGTCAAACTTAAAACGAGAATAAAATTTTTCTGTAGAAATCTAAACCATGCAATTCATAGACGAATCAACTATTTATATCAAGGCGGGTAATGGAGGCAATGGGGCCGTTAGCTTCCGCCGAGAAAAATATATAGAACGCGGAGGGCCTGATGGAGGTAATGGAGGAGATGGCAGTAGTGTAATCTTCCGCAGCAACCATCATCTTAATACTTTGTTACAATTCAGATTCAAACGTCATTTTATTGCAGATAACGGTGAACAAGGCAAGGGGAGGAATCAAACAGGTAAGTCTCGTACTCCAATGATTTTAGAAGTGCCAGTAGGTACGCAAATTTTTGATGAATCCGGACATTTATTAATTTATGATTTTGATCGTCCTGATGATAAATTCACAATTTTATCAGGTGGCAAAGGCGGATTGGGCAATTCTCACTTTAAATCATCAACTAATAAAGCACCAAGGAAACGTGCTGAAGGGGAAACAGGTGAAGAATTAAATATTACCTTAAAATTAAAATTATTATCTGATGCTGGTTTAGTTGGCTTACCTAATGTTGGTAAATCTACTTTTTTATCTGTGGCAACTGCAGCTAGACCCAAAATAGCTAATTATCCTTTTACCACACTCAAGCCAAGCCTTGGAGTTGTTTATATTAACGATGAAGAATTTGTACTTGCAGATATTCCAGGGTTAATTGCAGGAGCGCACTCGGGAATTGGTTTAGGAGATAGATTTTTGAAACACATTGAACGTTGTGGAGTATTAATACATATCATCGATGCTAATTGCCCAGATGCTGCGCAAGATTATCTGACAATTAGAAAAGAACTAGAATCTTATTCAATGTTATTAAAGGACAAACAAGAAATTATCTGTTTGAATAAAATAGATACTGTCTCACAGGAAGATTTAGATCACAAAATAAAAGTACTGCAAGACCTTACAGGTCACACTATACACCCGATCTCTGGTTATACTAATAAAGGAATTAATTCTGTGCTTAAAAATACTCTTGAAATAATAAGAGATCAATAATCCCATAACATAAATCATGAAACAGTAAATTAAACTATAGATTAGGTTAGTAGTAATTTGTTTCATTATAACCTCATATAACAAAATTGGGTATAAAATAGTTGCACCGTAAATTCTTGAAATAAGCTGCCAATATAGTACCGACCTTTTGCTCAGAATCTATATAAAAATAAATATTTGTTAAAAGGTTCTGCGTTCTTTGTCATTGTGGATTTAGTGATTATTCACCAAAGAAATGAATTAAGGAATCAAGGTAGAAGTCATTTGGATAAGAAAAAGCAAATAAACATGAGGTAATAATCATTTAGTCAGCACAAAAATTTGTATATTATGTAGTGTTTGGAGGAATTAAATTCCTAACTGCGATTTTGTTATAAAGGTCATTTTGCATAAGTTTATGCATTAATGCTAATGATTTTCTTAGTAATCAAAGTAATTTTGCGAGAGCGTAAGTTACTCTAAATGGGGATGAATATCTCCTATTAAATTGTGTTCAGCATCTACATCCGTAAGTCCCAATCCTGCAAAATTAAGCACAACATGCTTTATTGTATTGCTTAACCCTATACAACAGAACCAGGAGCTAATACAATTAGTATCGAGCTCCCTAAAATCTGTGTTTTTTAAAGCATCCACCACCTCTTTGTCGTATTGAGTTCGTGTCAAAGGAGCCTCTCGCTCAAGTAAATCAAGCGCTACTCTTAGAGGGTTAAGTTTTTCCTCTAGCATAATACTTTTCCAATGTGTTCTTTGTATACCTCTGTTAAATAAAAATTCTTTACTCATAAAATCCTCCTATTTATTTACTCATAAAATCCTCCTCTTTAATTTAATCTATTTTAGATCGTGGATTAAAGTTGCAAATTACTGCATGTTACTCTAGATTTTTGAATTCACAGTGTCACAATTATCACGATATCTTATCTATAATATAACTCAAGTATGTTATGTTCTATGTAATTCTCTCTACAAGAGATTGACTAATTTTGTTCTTTATCTTCCAATCCTTCTTGAGTAAGGAATCATGTTTGAAAAAGACTAACGATCGTACAATACAGCGCCGCAACCTTGAGTTGCAATTCTAGGCCTATTCGTTTCTCTGTAAATAGCACAACTGCGCTCCCTTGAGATATAAAGAAATACCTGTGATATATTACCCTATGTATAACAATTCTTGTATTATGATCTGTTTTTCTTTGTGCAGGTGGTTTATTCATATTAATGCAGCCGATGTATTATATTAGATAATACATATGTGCATTTAATTCACTGTTTGTTTTAGAAGGTGGTGGGCCCGGCAGGACTTGAACCTGCGACCACTCCGTTATGAGCGGAGCGCTCTAACCAACTGAGCTACAGGCCCTTTATTTCGTGTTTCACGTTTCACCATAAGACTTATATATTTTTTAGTCAAAAATGTCCAGAAAAAATATCTAATAATTCATTATCCAAACTAGATTATGAAATACTTACCTAATCTATAGAAGACTGTAACAAATACTGCTTGACTGGTTTATTAAATGGAGGTATTTTCCATTAATAGCCATAGAATCCCATATAAACCCATAATATACCAAGGGGGGTATATTTATGTAAGGGAGTTTAGACTATTTTAGTAATAGTAGTTTTATACAACGAATGAATATTTTTCTTTCGAGATACATTAATAAGATCGATGCAAAGGGGCGTGTTTCCGTACCTGCTGGCTATCGTACTGCCTTAGCAACTCAAAGTTTTAATGGTATTATTGTATATCCCTCTTTTAAGAATCAATGTATTGAAGCGTGCAGTATGTCACGATTAGAGGAGTTGAGTAAAATCATACATAATCTGGACCCCTATTCAGAGGAAAGAGATGCTTTTGAAACAATTGTTTTAGGTGAAGCAGTGCAATTGCAATTTGATAATGAGGGAAGAGTTATATTGCCAAATTATTTAACTAAGCAAGTAGACATAACTAATCAAGCTTGCTTTGTAGGAAAGGGATTAGTATTTGAAATATGGAATCCAGATTATTTCAATGCACATTTAGAATCAGCAAGAGCCATTGCAAAAGATAATAAATTAATTCTAAAAAATAATAGAGACGATTAAAATGAATACGGATAGAGGGCACAATATTGAGGAAGGCCAATTTACTCATAATCCTGTTTTGCTTGCTGAGGTAATAAACTATTTACAACCAAAAGATGGTGGTAAATACCTAGACTGTACTTTTGGAGCTGGTGGCTATAGTAGAGCCATTTTAACAAGTAGCAATTGTCAAGTAGTGTCGCTTGATCAGGATCCAAATGTAAATCATTTTGCTAAGCAGTTTGAGGAAGAGTTTTCAACCAATTTCACCTTTATTCAAACAAATTTTACTGAAGCAAGTCAGAAATTGCATAATAAATTTGATGGTGTGGTATTAGATTTAGGTGTGTCTTCTATGCAAATAGACGATGCTAAACGAGGTTTTTCATTTATGAAGGACGGACCATTGGATATGCGCATGAATGGCTTAGGAATTAGTGCGGAAAATTTCCTAGCTTCTGCAGCAGAAGAAGAAATAGCAAATGTTATATACAAATATGGAGAAGAAGTTCAATCACGTGCTATAGCAAAAAAAATTGTTGAATATAGGAAAGAAGCTAATATTGATACAACTACAAAGCTAGCTGAAATTGTGCGTGATGCAATGCATTACCGTAAAGGTAAAATAGATCCAGCTACTAAAACATTTCAGGCTATCAGAATATTTATTAATCAAGAATTGGCATCTTTAGAGAAATTTTTAACACATGTACAGCAGCTGATATTACCAGGTGGGCGTATTGTTATAGTATCTTTCCACTCGCTCGAAGATAGTATTGTTAAGAACTTTTTTAAGGAACACGCAGGCAAAAAAACTGCCCAGTCAAAATATGCAACGAAGGTAATAAAAGCAGAAGAAGGAAAATGGTTGAAGATCATCACTAAAAAGCCAGTGATTCCTTCTCGAGATGAAATTTTACAAAATATAAGGTCAAGGTCTGCGAAGTTAAGATGTGCTGAAAAAATAGGTGAGGAATATGCTTAACAAAGCGTCACCACTGTACTTTATCATAGCACTTTGCCTTGTAACCATCTATGCACTATTCGCTATAAAAAAAGATGTAGTTTTTATTACAGTAGAATTAAAGGAAGTGAATAATCAAATTCAATATGAAAAAGATAAAACTCATGTTTTAAAAGCAGAATTTGCATACTTGACTAACCCAGATAGATTAAAACAGCTTAATGCTGAATATATTAAGCTATCGGATACCAAAATAGCTCAATTAGAAGTTGATCCATTGATTGAGGAAAAAACATTAATAAAACAAAATATTGCCCATGAAAATAGTAATTCTCAGCATAAATGGAGATATAAGAAAGGACCAAGTAAATACCTTACTATGGTTTCTAGTAAAAGATAACATGCTATTTGTTTGATCTATGCATAAAATAGCTATTATTTTAAATAAAATACAGCAAAGGGCTAAATTGTTAGCTTTATTATATCTAAGATGCATTATATATAGCTTGCTATATATAAGAATTATTTGTTTAAAAATACATCATTTATTTTTTATTAGACCGCAAAAATTATACAATATAGTGGTCAGAACCAAAAAGTTATTAAGTAAAACGAATGTAAGAAAATCGTTTTTTGCTTGGGAAGTTTCAGGCAATTCAGTCGCTCGACGTATCAAGCTTGTCATAATTGGATTTACTATATTATTTGTAGTATTAATATTACGTGTGCTGATTGTTTCTAGTGCTTCTTTAAGTACCTCAGATAAAGGGGTATATACTTCTTCTTTAGGTAGGTTAAACATTGTTGATAGAAACAATTATTTACTTGCTGGTAATCTGCCTGCTGCCTCCCTATATGCTAATCCATTTAAAGTAGTAGATCCAGAGATTGCTATACAAAAAATAAGTAGTGTTTTCCCAGATTTAGACAGTACTAAGGTATTAGGTGACTTAAAAAGCTCTAAAAAGTTTGTATGGATTAAACGAGATATCACACCACTTGAACACCAAAAAATATATAATCTAGGTGTGCCTGGATTTGATTTTGAAAAAGAACAAAAAAGAATATATCCGTACGGGAAACTGGTATCGCATATTGTTGGTTATGTTAGCCGGGACATGAAGGGTTTGGCTGGCGTAGAGAGTTTTTTTGATAAATTTTTACTAGGTCAGCAAGAAATAGAGGATAGAAGAAAATTAGGTAATACATTACAATTATCTATAGATGTACGAATACAGCATATATTAAGTGAAGAAATTGATTATGTAATGAAAAAATTTAGTGCCAAGGGTGCAGCAGGCATTATTGCAGATCCAAACACGGGTGAAATTCTAGCATTAGTTAGTAAGCCAGATTTTGATCCACACAATCCAGGCAGTGCAGATTCAGTAAGTTTATTTAACATGGCAACTCAGGGTGTCTATGAAATGGGATCTGGTATGAAGGGTTTAACAATGGCAATTGGTATGGATACAAAATCTACCACCTTATATGATGCCTATGATTTAAGTTATATGAAGGTAGGAGGGTTTCAGGTTAAGGACTACTATAAACTGACAGGCTGGCACTCAGTTCCTCATATCTTTCTTAAATCAAGTAATATTGGTGTTAGTCAAATTATGCTTGAGATAGGCAAAGAAAATTTACTAAAATATCTGAGAAAACTTAAGCTTTTAGAACAGCTGAAAATAGAATTATTAGAACGATCTAGGCCTTTGTTCCCTAATTATTTACGCTGGAATGATTTAAGTTTGACTACCATGGCATATGGCTATGGCATATCAGTAAGTCCTGCCCATTTTATGCAAGCTATGATACCAGTAGTCAATGGTGGTATTTTATACCCTCTGACTTTAATCAAAAGAGATCCAAATAACCCCTTGAAAGGTCAAAAAATATTCAAAGAAAGTACATCAATTAATATGAGAAAATTAATGCGGCTCGTTGTCTCTGAAGGCACTGGTCGCAAAGCAGAAGTAGCAGGGTATTATATAGGAGGAAAGACAGGGACAGCTAATATTGCTTACCAAGGAAAGTATGACAAGAATAGAAGAGTTTCATCATTTTTCGGTATTATGCCCGCCTCTAATCCTAAATATATGATATATATTATATATAATGAACCAGTAGGAATAAAAGAGTCTCTTGGTTTTGCAGGTGGTGGTTGGACTGCAGCTCCCACGGCAGGAGCTGTATTTAAGAAATTAGCAGCTTTGCATGGATTACCAAAACTAGATGCTAATAGCAATGAAATACGCAGTTTAAATGATATTCAATATAAAATTAAAGATGAAACATAAAATTAATGCATTAATTTTAAAATTTAGAATCAAAGGAATTTCTTGTAATTCGCATGAAATTAAGCCAAATAGTGCTTTTTTTGCGATTAAAGGAGAAAAGTTTGACGGCAATGCATTTATTGATGAGGCATTCGCAAAAGGGGCATTAATCGTTTTTACAGATAATCCTCTTATGGCTCAAAGTGATAAAATTATTTTTTTAGCAAATATTAGATTAGGATTGGCCTTGGCTGCCGAAATACTATATTCAACGATTCCAAAGAACCTAATTGCTGTTACAGGAACAAATGGCAAAAGTTCGGTGGTATCATATATACATCAAATCTTATCATTATTAGGCAAAACCAGTGCATGTATTGGTACTTTAGGACTTGAGACAAATATGTCAATTGATGACTTATCCATGCAACAAAATTCAGGTCTAACAACGGGTGATCCTGTTACTCTTAGAAAATATTTAAATACCCTAGAGCAGCATGGTGTAGAAAATGTTGCCCTAGAAGCTTCTAGTCATGGACTTGCTCAGTACAGATTGGGGGAGATTAAATTTAAATCTGCTGCCTTTATTAGTTTTTCTCAAGATCATTTGGATTATCATGGTTCAATGGAAAAGTATTTAGATGCAAAGCTCTCTCTTTTTACTAATAATTTATCTAGCAAAGGTGAAGCAGTGATAAGTTCAGATATAGAGAAACTTGATTTAATAGAGAATTTTTTTATAACTAACAATATAAGCTATTTTACTGTAGGAAAGACTGGTAATATGGCAATTATTAATAATTGTCATAATATTGGTGGTCAAGAAATTAGCTTTTTATTTTTAAACCAAGAGTATAAATTCATTACAGATATTATAGGTTCATTTCAGGCGGTTAATTTATTGATAGCTGCAAAATTAGTATATAATTTAGGTATAAATTTTGATAGTATAGTAAAGGTTTTACCAAAATTAAGGCCTGTTTGTGGTAGGTTACAAAGGGTAACAGAGCTAACGAGTGATTGTCAGGTGTTTGTAGATTATGCTCATACGCCTGACGCTCTTGAGAAATCTTTGACTGAGTTGCGATTGTTAAAACCAGGCAACTCTAAGTTATATGTGGTGTTTGGTTGTGGTGGTGATAGAGATGCCTCTAAACGTCCGGTTATGGGCAAAATAGCTGCATCTATTGCGGATCATGTAATTATCACGGATGACAATCCACGTACTGAGGATGCTGATAAAATTAGGCAAGAAATATTTGTATGTGCTCCAAACGCTAAGATTGTTGGTGATCGGTATAAAGCTATAGTAGATACTATCAATAGTTTAAATAAGGGAGATATATTATTAATCGCCGGTAAAGGACATGAAAATTACCAGATCATTGGCACACAGACCAATGAATTTAGCGATATTGCTGTAGCCAAATTTGCAAGTAAAAACAAAATGTGACTTAATTAATAATTTAAATAAGATAAAATAAATGGTGTGGACAATTAAACAGCTTGAAGAGGCCTTATCAATTAAATTAACCATAACAGATGGAGATTTTGGTAAAATTCAATTTAATTCATTAGATGTTGACCCAGGTGATATATTTATTGCGCTTCAGGGCAATAGGGATGGGCACGATTTCATTCAAGATGCATTAAATAGAGGGGCAAAAATTGCCATTATATCTAAAAATACTCAGGGTATAGACCTCAGTAAATTAATTTTTGTTAAAGATACTTTTCAGGCGTTAATGGATCTTGCTGTATATAAACGTCAAAATTTATCTACAAAATTTATTGCAGTTACTGGTAGCGTGGGAAAGACCTCTACTAAAGAAGCGTTAAAATTAATGCTTAGTGCTTATGGTAAAACTTTTGCTAGTCATGGCACATTTAATAATCATATAGGTGTACCATTAAGTCTTGCTTCTATTCCAAATGATGCTGAGTATGCAGTAATAGAAATGGGTATGAATGCCAAAGGTGAATTAAGTCAGTTAAGTAATTTAGTTAAGCCAGATGTGGTTATTATTACTACCATCTCCGAAGGACATATAGAATTTTTTGAGTCAGTCGAAGATATTGCTGATGCTAAATGTGAAATATTAGAAGGGCTCGAGGTCAGTCAAGGCAAGGCTATTATAAATCGTGATATGGATATGTACGAGAGATGTATCGAGAATATGCATAAATTGGATATTCAAAATTTATACAGTTTTGGAGAAAGAATTGATGCTAATATTCGATTAGTTTCTCACGAATTACTGGAAGATAATCAATTAAGACTAGTTTATAAATTTGATTCTGATCAAATAGAAATTTTATTGTCTAGCTTACCATTACATTTTGCTATTAATTTTGCAGGAGCTTTGGCAGTGATTAAAGCATTAAAACTTGACCCAGAACTAGCGGCTCAGGCTTTATGTTCTTTTGTTACTACTATTGGTAGAGGTAAATTAGTCCATGAAGTAAATAACGGCAAAGAATATCAGATTATTGCAGATTATTACAATGCAAACCCTCAATCATTAGTTGCGTCTCTTGCGTATCTTGAGCAAATTGAACATCCAAGCAAAGTAGCTATATTAGGAGATATGAGAGAGCTTGGCGAAAAATCTTTGGCGTTGCATAAAAGTGTTACTAAGCATATTATGGCGGCCGGTGTTAATAAATTATTTTTAGTAGGTGAGTTTATGCCTCAAATTATGAATAACGTGAATAAGAATATTATAGTGCAATGCTTTTCTGATGTAGAGGAATTATTGACACAAATAGATTCTTATCTACAAGGGGGGGAACTAATACTTATTAAAGGTTCAAGAGGTATGCAGCTTGAAAAGGTCGCAAACAAACTGGGGGTACAAGATGCTCTATAGTTTATTTGCGCCTTACGCTCACAAATTCCACCTGGCTAATTTATTTACTTATATTAGTTTTAGAAGCGGCCTAGCTATGTTACTTAGTATGTTAATTAGTTTCTATGTAGGACCTAAATTAATTCGGTTTTTGAAAAAAATCCAAAAAAATGGACAGCCTATACGACATAATGGACCGGAAAGCCATTTTAGTAAAGCAGGAACGCCAACTATGGGTGGTATAATGATTTTAGGGTCCACCTCTATTACAACTCTTTTGTTAGCTAAGCTATCTAACCCATATATATGGGTTACTTTATTTGTTTTGTTGTCATTTGGATGTTTAGGTGCAATAGATGATTACACAAAATTAAAAAGAAATAATCACTTGGGTATTAGTGGTAGAATGAAACTAATAGTTCAATGTATTGTGAGTATAATAGCTTTTGGTGTCATAGCTTACTATTCAAAATCTCATACAACTCAGTTAGTCTTTCCATTTTTCAAGCATTTATTATTAGATTTAGGATATTTTTATATACCATTTGTAATGGTAGTAGTTGTTGGCTCTTCTAATGCTGTTAACCTGACGGATGGTTTGGATGGTTTAGCAATTGGTACAATAGCTATTGCTGTTCTATCTTTTTGTTTAATATCGTATCTTGTTGGCCATAGTGTGTATTCACATTATCTGCAAATAACTTATGTCCCTCAGGCTGGAGAATTAACGGTGTTATGTTCGGCAATTATCGGCAGTAGTTTAGGGTTTTTGTGGTACAATTCACAGCCAGCGGAGATCTTTATGGGAGATACAGGCAGCCTGGCCCTTGGCGGGGTATTAGGCATAATTAGTGTTATCACAAAACACGAATTAGTATTATGTATAATAGGCGGGGTATTTGTCCTAGAAACCATGTCAGTAATAATACAAGTGGGCTATTTTAAAAGCACTGGTGGCAAAAGGTTCTTCTTAATGGCTCCATTACACCATCATTTTGAAAAGAAGGGTTGGTCTGAGTCAAAAGTAGTAATAAGATTTTGGATATTGGCGGTTATTTTTGCACTAATCGGTCTATCTTCATTAAAATTAAGATAGAATATGTTAGGCAATAATCCAAAGAGACCAGCCGAATTCGGCGATGGTAATATATTAAAAGTTCAAAGAATCTTTAAAACATTACAGGGTGAGGGGCCAAATGTTGGCCTGTCAGCAATATTCATTAGACTTGGAGGGTGTAATTTAGCGTGCAGTTTTTGTGATACGGAATTTGAAGATTATAAAGAAATTGCACTTGATCAGATATTACAAACAATTAAGCAACTGAGCCTAAATCAGACTAACCAGAGATCTGTTGGATTAGTGGTAATTACAGGAGGAGAGCCATTCAGGCAGCCTATATCATTATTATGTACAAAAATACTCGAGCTTGGTTTTGCCGTGCAGATAGAAACAAACGGTACTTTATATAGACCATTACCAAAACAAGTAGAGATTATTTGTTCCCCAAAGGTAGTTTCCGGTAAATATTTATCAATTAATAGCGAACTTTTACCTAATATTACAGCCTTAAAATTTCTTGTTTCCAAGAATCAAATAGGTTATTCTACTATTCCAGAACTTGGTAGGGCTAAATATAATATTCCAGTTTTTATACAGCCAATGGATGAGCAAGACGCAGTAATTAATCAGCAAAACAAGAATCTTGCGGTCCATATTGCTTTAAATCAGGGATATCGTTTGTCGTATCAAATACATAAAGAACTTAATATTGAGTAATGGGTTAACTATGAAAAAAGCTGTAGTGCTAGTAAGTGGTGGCTTAGATTCTTCAACAGTTTTGGCTATGCTTCACAAACAAAATTATGAAATTTACGCTCTAAGTTTTAATTATGCCCAAAATCATATAATTGAAATAGAGAAAATTAATACATTTATTAAGAATTACGATGTAAAGGATCATAAAATAATAAAACTAGACCTGTCAGCATTCCAAACTTCGGCTTTAGTTAACAAATCAATGAAGACACCAACATATGCTAATGCAAGTGAATTAGGCAATATAATTCCAACTACTTATGTGCCAGCTAGAAATACAATATTTCTTAGTTATGCGCTAGGGTATGCAGAAGTGATCGGGGCTAAAGATATTTATATTGGTGCGCATATGACGGATGCTGCCAATTATCCTGATTGTAGAATAGAATATTTAAATATCTTTCAATTTATGGCAAACTTAGCAACTAAGCTAGGTGTAGAAGGCGGTAATGTTAAAATACATGCGCCCTTAATTAATATGTCTAAAGCAGAAATAGTGGCACAAGGCCTGTTAATGAAAGTAAATTATAAGGATACTATATCTTGTTATGATCCTACCAATCAGCATGAGTCATGCGGTAAATGCCATGCTTGTTTGACTAGATTAGAGGCTTTTAGATCAAATGGGATTAAGGATCCTATATTATATGTAAGGTAGTTTATCATGAATGTTCAATATTTTTTTTCACCTTTTCCAACTATTGATCTTGGTGATATCATATTACGAGAAATTTCTGTCGAAGACGCGCAAGATTATTTTGACTATATGAGTCGAGAGGAAATGGCCCAATCTTTAACTACTACTCACAGACCAGATAATCTTGAACAAGCTCTGGAGGAAGTAAAATATTGGGGGAGTTTATTCCAAGAAAAGAGAAGTTTCTATTGGGCTATTGCTTTAAAAGAAAATAATCGAATGATCGGTACAGCCGGTTTTAACAATATATCATTTGCTAATTCTCGAGCTGAAATTAGTTATGATCTTAGCCCAGATTATTGGGGTAGGGGAATCATGCTAAGATCGATGAAACGTATATTACAGTTTGCAGACCAGGGGCTTGGTCTAGTTAGAATTCAAGCAACAGTTATTACAGAGAATGAAAAATCAATCAAAGTATTAGAAAGATGCAATTTTGCTAAAGAAGGCATCATGAAAAAGTATGAGGTAGTAGAAGGTCAGCATAAAGATTATTATATGTTTGCTAGGGTTATATAAACAAGTGTGGGTTATATAAAACCAGATGTACCGATCCATTGTCACTAATGTCATATCTTGCTAAGGGCGAAACTCCAGCAGGAGATATTTGATATTCAGTTTTTCTAGAGTTTAGCTATTAGAAAGTAAATTTGATAGTAAAGATTAAGGTTAATCAGGGAACATGTCTAGTTGTAGATCATTTAGCTATGATATTTGCTCAGTATTCAAGACATTCCTTTTTTGTTACTTTTAACTGGATCTAGAATAATACTATTGTTTATCTGATATGATATCTACTAACCATATAGTTTATTTTTGATACAGATCAGTAGATCTATAATAATCCAAAGTATATTTAAGAAATACCTTAACAATACCAGCAATCGGAATAGCAAACATAATACCTATAATACCAAATAAATGAGCAGCAGCTAGTACTGCAAAAATTATCCATACGGGATGCAAGCCTATTTTATCACCAATGATTTTAGGTGTTAAGAAATAGCTTTCAATAATATGACCTATAATAAATAAAATCGTGACATATATTAACTCTATTCCAGCACCAAAGGATAAATAGCAACTCAAAGCAACAAGCACAAATGAAATCAATACTCCAATAAATGGTATAATAATACAAAACCCAGAAAAGATTCCAAGTAATAAGGCTAAATCAATGCCTATAATGCTCAGGCCTATGATATAATACAAAGTCAATATCATACAAATATTTAATTGACCCCTGATATATGCAGCAAGCAATTCATTAATTGAGGTAGCTATTTTATGCACTGTACTCTTGCCTTTGATTGGTAACACTGATTCTATACTGCCTACTATTGTATACCAATCTCTTAAAAAATAGTACAATAAGATTGGAACTAATACTAATATAGTTATAAAATTTATGGTCGCTAATGTAGCCTGCCATAAATTATTGGCAAACGAGGAGAAGAACCCAACAATGTTATTAATAAGCTGACGGGCAAAATCATCCACTTTAGTTGCCATATTTGCATCAATATCATGTAAGTAATTAGTAGATGTACTAACTATATTATTAAAACTACTTTTATATTCAGGTATCTTACGTACTAGTATAGCCAATTGATGATAAATTTTAGGGCCAACGATAATTATTATACAGCTGACAATGACTAAAAACAGAGCAAAAACAATAATCGTTGCTATACTTCGTGGTATCAACAATTTACTGCAAATTGTTGATATAATTGGTTGTAAGAGATAAGCAAAGACCAGGGAGATCAAAAAAGGAGCTAATATATTAGACACCAAGTATATGCTAACAGAAATGAGCGATAGTACCAATAACCAACTAATTGCTCTGTTCATTGTAATAATATTGTTTTATTGAATGTCATTTAGTAATGCTTTTTCAGTTTTAGAAAATTTTTCACTTTTACTAATATTCTTATCATTTAATTCTGATATATTAAAGTGAGGAGGTATTTCTAACGACTGATTACGGGTCACTTGATATTCATTTGGCATTGTTTCAGTAATGCCTAACATATTTTTCACTTTATTTCCACAACTTGATAATAATACTAACATTGTACAAAATAATAGAAACTGCTTCATAACTTTAATTGAATATTGTGATTAAATACTGCGTAAAAACATAGCGTTGTTTTGCTTTTGTATCAAGCCTTTTTTAGATTTTGGAAGATATAATAAAAAATTAACTTTTACAATTTGATTTGCTATTTTTAGAATAATCTTTTACAATAACACCTCGATGAAATGTATTTATCTTAAATTAATAAATTTATGACTCTACCTAAAACAAATGCATTATTATCTTTCTTGAAAAAGTTATTTGATACTAACACGCAATTTGCTACAGAACATAGTGAAAAATTTTTTGCTAAATTTCAAGACAGCCAAAATCCTAAATTAACAATTCTAAAGTGCTCCGATTCTAGAGTGCAAATGGAATCATTTGATAAAACGCCACAAAATGGTGTATTTGCTATACGCAATATAGGTAATCAGATTGTCACCTCGGAAGGGTCGGTAGATTTTGGTATTGAAATTTTAAATACACCTTTTTTATTAATAATCGGCCATTCAGACTGTGGAGCTGTCACTGCTGCTCTAAATCAAACTACAACTAGCTCACAATTTATTAATAAAGAATTAAGTACATTGAACATTACGCAGGATTGTCTACATAAGGCAATTGTTGAAAATGTAAATAACCAGGTGACCACTGCAACCAACAAATATTTACAAAAAATCAATAACGGCACTCTGACTGTTATAGGTGCTATATATGATTTTAAAAATGATTATGGCTTTGGTAACGGCAAAGTAGTCTTAACCAATATTAATGGTATTACAGATCCTATTCTGATACAAAAGGCATATTCCAGTAAAATTCAGAATTTGCATTGCCTTGAAAAAATATAGAGTTGCTATACTTTAAGATCAATCTGGGATCGGTTAATTGTATTAATTTTTGGATTACTAATTATACATTAAAGGAACTACCACAGCCGCACTTGCCTTTTTCATTTGGATTAGTAAAAATAAACCCTGATTTGAATTGTTCTTCTATATAATCCATTTGTGTACCAAGAAGATACATTAAGGCTTTGGGGTCAATAAAAATTGTTACACCCTGATCATTTAATACTTCTTCAAATGGCCTTTGTTCATCTGCATATTCAATGCAATATTTAAGCCCAGAGCAACCACCAGATTTTACTCCAATTCTAATACCTAGAGAATCTTTACCCCTTTGGTCAAGTAATAATTGCACATGCTTGGCTGCCTCCTTCGTTAAAGACATTACTTGCTTTTTGGTCATTGCTAATTTTATTTATGCTTGCTTTTATAATCACTAATAGCTGCTTTAATTGCGTCTTCTGCTAACATAGAGCAGTGCAATTTTACTGGTGGCAATGATAAATGTTTAGCGATTGTTGTATTTTTAATTTCCATTGCTTCATCAATGTTTTTGCCTTTAACCCACTCACTCACTAGAGAACTTGAGGCAATTGCAGAGCCACAACCAAATGCCTTAAATTTTGCATCAACTATAACTCCTTGATCATCAACTTTAATTTGTAATTTTAATACATCTCCACAGGCTGGGGCTCCTACAAGACCAGTACCAACAGATGTATCCTTCTTATCTAAAATTCCTACATTGCGTGGATTCTCATAGTGATCTATTACTTCCTTGCTATATGCCATATTAACTCCTTCTTTATATTAATTTAATGAGTGGCCCACTTGATTTCATCTATATTAATGCCTTCTTGTACCATTTCCCAAAGTGGGCTCAATTCTCGTAATTTATTTATTTTTGATAGTAACAGCTGAGCTGCGTAATCAACTTCATCCTCTGTAGTAAAACGACCAAATCCAAATCTAATGGAGGTATGCGCCATAGCATCGTTTACTCCTAAGGCACGCAGCACATAGGATGGTTCAAGGGACGAAGATGTACAAGCTGAGCCAGAAGATACAGCTAGGTCTTTAATTGCTAAAATCATAGATTCACCTTCGATATAAGAAAAACTAAGATTTACATTACCCTGATATCGTTGATTACGGTCGCCCTTAAGGTATATTTCTTCGGCATTACTTTGAATAGTATCAACAAATTTATTAAATAATTTTTGTACATGCTGCTCATCTTGTTCCATTTCTTGCTGAGCTATTACTGCTGCCGTGCCAAGACCAACGACTAGTGGCGTCGCAAGTGTCCCAGAACGCAAACCTCTTTCTTGTCCTCCGCCGTTGAAAATAGGCGTTAATCTTATTCTAGGTTTTTTTCTGATATACAAAGCACCAATGCCGTTAGGACCGTATATTTTATGACCAGAAATGCTAGCAAGATCAATATTGCATTCGTCAACATTAATTGGAATTTTACCAAAGGCTTGAGCGATATCACTATGAAAGAATGCCCCCTTTGCTCGACAAATTTGGCCTATCTCTTTAAGTGGCTGAATAACACCGATTTCATTATTAATTGCCATAATAGAGACAAGTAGAGTGTCTGATGTTATAGCTTCTTGTAATTTATTTAAATCAACAATACCATTTGGTTCTACCGTTAAGTAAGTAACTTTAAAACCTTCTTGTTCCAGATGCCTGCACGTATCTAGCACGCATTTATGTTCTGTTACTAATGTTACGATATGCTTTTTCTTGCTGCCGTAAAATTTGGCAATTCCTTTTATTGCCATATTATTAGATTCAGTTGCACCTGATGTAAAAATTATCTCTTTTGCATTTGCGCCAATTAATTGAGCAACTTGACTTCTAGCTAAATCACATGCGGCTTCTGCCTCCCAGGCATAGGAGTGGCTTCTTGAATGCGGATTGCCAAATTTAGTGGTAAAATATGGCAACATAGCCTCAACTACTCTTGGATCAGTCGGTGTTGTAGCTTGGTAATCGAGATAAATTGGCATTTTTCCGCCGTTATCTATTACTTTTTGTCTTAATGTTTTTAAATTGGTCATATTTTTTACTTATTTAAATCATTATATATTGCAAGAAACTGTTCTATTTCATCTTCTGTGTTTGTTATGCCAAGTGATATCCTAATCGCTGATCTAACATCGCTTTCTGTGTAACCCATAGCCGATAATACATGTGATTTTCCTACCTTGCCAGAGGAACAAGCAGATCCAGAACTCACTTCAACCCCTTGCATATCTAATCCGATTAATTGTGTTTCAGCTGTTTTATCAGGATTAATGAATAAAATGGTATTTGGCAAACGTTGTACATTTTTACCTACAATTTTAATATTATCAAAATGTTTTACTAGTTCGTCTTCTATCTTATCACGTAATTTTTGTACAGTATAACAATACTCTTTGATTGATTTTAAAGCTATCACTGCAGCTGCGCCTAAACCTATTAATGCTAATACGTTTTCAGTACCAGCTCTTAAACCTTGCTCTTGCCCACCACCAAGCAATAATGGTTTGAGATGTATATCAGACCTGTGGATTAAAGCAGCTGCGCCAACTGGACCTCCAAATTTATGCCCAGAAATTGTTATAAAGTCTAGGCCTAGTTTTACAATATTGACATCAATTTTGCCAATGGCTTGTGCGCAATCACTGTGGATCAATGCACCACATGTCTTAGCTATATTTGATATTTCTTCTATAGGCTGAATAATGCCTGTTTCGTTATTGGCCAACATTACAGATACTAGTTTAGTTTTATTCTGGCATTCTGACAATTTTGTTTTTAAATCATCTAAATCAACAAGACCATTGCTATCAACCGCAATGATAGTAACATTTGAATATAACTTAGCATAAGTGAATAATGAGAGATGTTCTACGGCAGAAATAAAAATTTCTGCCTCAGTTAAGTAATTGGATATAATAAGATTATTTGCTTCTGTACCACTAGAGGTAAACGTAACCTTATAATTTCTGTCAGTACTCTGGCAACCAATAAGCTGCATTATGTTTGTTCGAGCATTTTCAATTAAGGATTTTGCAATGCGGCCACTGGCATGTATTGATGAAGGATTTAAATTCATAAAGGCATACTCATCCATCTTGCTTTTTACAGCAGGGTAGATGGTTGTTGTTGCGTTATGATCTAAATATACCATATTGTTCATTTATATTAATTATACACTGATCTTGCCAGCAATGACATCGTCTATTGAAATACTAGCAAAATAACTTCTGATTTGTTTACTTAGACCCTTCCATAAATCATGAGTTTGACAGTTGACGCCATTCGTACGACAATTCTTATCCTTTGAACATCTAGTCATTTTTAAGTTTTCATCAACTGCGTCAATAATAGCTTCTATAGTAATCTTACTAGATGAAGCCACTAGTTTATAGACGCCCCCTGGTCCTTTTATTGCAGTAACAAGATTAGCTTTCTTTAATTTAATAAAAATTTGCTCTAAGTAGTTTAACGGTACTTTTTGATTAGTTGATATATCAGCAAGTTTCATTGGAGAACCATTATTATTTGCTGCAACTTCAATCATTGCCATAACAGCATAGCGACTTTTGGTTGTGAGCATCATATAGTAATTACTCCAAAATTATTTCAGTACTCTGATAACAATATATTACCCAACTAAATTAGTCAAGTATTCGGAACATATTTTAGATGTATCTAACTGTGTCTGGGAGCAATATGAAGTATGATTTTTATGTCAAAGTGTGTTTGTATGCTTATAAAAAATTAAAGGTAATTATCTAGTGCTGCAATATTGCCCAGTACTAAGAAATGGATAAAATCTGCTTGCAATTAAGGGGTTGTTGAGTAGAATGAAGAGCAAAATATATTGCTAATATTAGTTTATTGAGTCACACAAGGGGTAACTAGTGAAGAAGGATTTTGAGAAAACTGATTTTTTATATGGATCGAACTCGGTTTTTATAGAAGAATTATATCAACAATATTTACACGATCCATCATCTATTGATTCCAGCTGGTTAAGTTTTTTTCAACAATACAATGCCGTTACACCTTTAAAAAGCACAGCTAAGATTATTGCAACTAATAACAATAAAACTGAGCCTAGACAAACTCTGCCACAAAATGAGATCAGAGCGTTAAATAGCTTAAAAGCTAAATTTATGATAAACGCTTACCGTCAGTATGGTCATTACTTAGCAAAGCTTGATCCTCTTAATATTGAAGTAAATAAAACTCATTCAGAACTACACTTAAATATAGCAGATTTCGGTTTTCAGCCAAATGATCTTGCAGAAACAATAGATGTGAAAGGAGAATTTGGTAATATTCAAGCTTGCTCAGTTGCAGAATTAAGGTCAATGCTTGAAACAACATATGCTGGCACAATAGCTGTAGAATTTGCTCATCTCGAAGACGCAGACGAACAACAATGGCTATATAGTGCATTTGAAAATACAGGTTCACACCTAGCAATATCAAATGATGATAAGAAGAAATTACTCGATGATTTAGTCGAAGTGGAAGGCTTCGAACAATATTTACATACAAAATTTCCAGGAGCCAAACGCTTCTCAATAGAAGGCGGTGACGCTGCTATTATTTGTTTAGATAAGGTTATAGAGGATGCAGCAATACATCATACCCAAGAGGCTGTTCTTGGTCTAGCCCATAGGGGAAGACTATCTACTCTTACAAAAGTTATGCATAAACCCTATAGAGCAATATTATCCGAGTTTTCAGGCGGTCAAGCTTTTCCTAATGATATCGAGGCATCTGGAGATGTTAAATATCATATGGGTTTCTCATCTGATAGAATTGCACACAATAAACAAAAAATTCATTTATCATTAACACCAAACCCATCTCACCTTGAGGCAGTAAATCCAGTTGTTGCTGGAAAAGTTAGGGCAAAACAATGTTTATTGGGTAATGATAGTCACAAAGTAATAGGAATATTAGTGCATGGTGATGCAGCGTTTTGTGGTCAAGGGGTTGTCGCTGAGAGCCTGATGATGTCTGGTTTAAGACCATATAATGTTGGAGGAATTTTTCACCTAGTTATTAATAATCAAATAGGTTTTACAGCTAATGCTAGTGATGGCAGAATGGGTAGATATTGTACCGATATTGCCAAGGCAATCGGCGCACCAATAATACATGTCAATGGGGATGACATAGAATCAGTCCTGATGGCAACTAAAATAGCTTGTGAATATCGTCGTAAATTTGCTAAAGATGTTATAGTAGATATTGTTTGTTATCGTAAATATGGGCACAATGAGGGTGATGAACCGATGTATACTCAGGCTCTTATGTATAATGTTATCAAAGCTAAGCAAACTCCGGCTGCGATATATGCTGATCATTTGCAAAAACAATCTATCATTAGCCAGGATTATTACAATGAATCTAAACAGAAATTTAAACTTTTTCTAGATCAGGAGTTTAAGCAGGCAAAAAGTTATAAACCAAGTGCTCAATGGCTAGAAGGTAATTGGTTAGGTGTCGAACTTTACAATAATAGTCAAGTAATAACTGGTGTTGCTAAGGAGAAATTAAAAACATTAACTAGTACATTATGTACTATACCAAAATCTTTTGTTGTTAATCGTAAGTTAGAAAAATTATTTGCTGCACGGTTAGAACACACTAATAATGATCAGCCAATAGATTGGGCTACCGCCGAACAACTGGCTTTTGCTACTTTATTACAGCAACATATTCCTATTAGAATTACTGGTCAAGATGCTGGTCGTGGTACTTTTTCGCATAGACATGCAGTACTACATTCACAAGTAGATAATACAGTTTATGAACCTCTAAACAATATTGCCACTAAGCAAGGCTATTTTGAAATAGCAGATAGCAATCTTTCCGAATATGCTGCTTTAGGTTTTGAATATGGTTATTCACTGGTGAACCCAAAGCATTTAGTAATTTGGGAAGCTCAATTCGGTGATTTTTGCAATGGTGCACAAATTGTATTTGATCAATTTATTGCCTCAGCAGAAACAAAATGGTTAAGAATGAGTGGTTTGGTTTGTTTATTGCCCAACGCCATGGAAGGACAGGGACCTGAGCACAGTTCAGCAAGACTCGAAAGATTTCTACAATTATGCGCAGAAAATAACATGCAGGTTGTTTACCCCACTACGCCGGCTTCGATTTTTCATTTATTAAGAAGACAGGTACTAAGTAATTTTAGAAAACCGTTAATTGTTATGTCGCCTAAATCTTTACTGCGTCATAAATTAGCTGTGTCTTGTTTATCAGAACTAGATGAAGGCACGTCATTTCTACCTATTATAGATGAAATTGATCATAATATAACAGCAAAGCAAGTAAAAAAGATCATTTTTTGTACTGGCAAAGTATATTATGACTTACTAGGTAAGAGGAGAGAAAATAATATTAATAATATTGCAATTATACGTGTTGAACAGCTTTATCCCCTTGACGAAGATATGATTATTAAAATAATGTTAAAACATTCTCAAGTAATGGAGGTGATTTGGTGTCAGGAGGAACCTAAGAACATGGGCGCATGGATTTTTATTCAATCCTATATGCAGGCAGCTTTAAATAAAGCAAATATAAAACATAATATTAAGTTTGTTGGTAGACATGAATCAGCTTCACCGGCCGTAGGATATCTTACTTTACACAATCAACAGCAAGAATCTTTAGTAAATAGGGCACTAAATATAAGTAATTAAATTTGGAGAGTAATGAATGAGTGTTGAAATTATAGTACCAGCTTTGGGAGAGTCTGTATCTGAAGCCACTATTGCTAAATGGTATAAAAAACCAGGCGATTCTGTCAAAGTAGATGAATTACTACTAGAATTGGAGACGGAGAAAGTCACCCTAGAGGTAAACTCAACAGCAGAAGGCATAATTGAATCCATAGATAAGCATGAAAATGAAACAGTGGAAATTGGTCAAGTATTGGGCAAAATTAAGGAAGGAGCAGTGGCCCAAGCTATAGGCAATGCAAGCACTACACAACCGGCACAAAAAGCTGCACAAGTGCAATCTGATAATAAACAATTAGTAGATCCAATAGCAACTATGCCACCATCCGTCAAAAAAATAATTGCAGAGAATAATATTGAACCAGCTAATATAGTTGGTACGGGTAAAGATGGGCGTCTGACCAAAGGTGATGTACTAGATGTTATGAATAGTCCAGCCTCTAACCCTAATAATCTAATTACTACACAGAATGTTACAAAACCGGTGGAACGGGTTAGAATGTCTCGCTTGCGTAAAACAATTGCACAGCGTTTAAAGGATTCGCAGAATACTGCTGCTATACTGAGTACATTTAATGAAATGGATATGAGCAAAGTAATGGCTCTGCGAGCTAAGTACAAAGAGTCGTTCCAAGAAAACCATGGTATAAAACTTGGTTTTATGTCCTTTTTTGTCAAGGCGGTAGTACATGCTTTAAAGGCTATTCCGTCAGTTAATGCAGAAATAGATGGCGATGATATTGTGTATAAACATTATTATTATATAGGCGTTGCTGTTGGCACAGAACAAGGTTTGGTTGTTCCAGTGATACGTAATGCTGACAAATTAAGTTTTGCTGGTATTGAGAAAGAAATTGCATCCCTAGCAATGCGAGCGCGCAATGGTAAGCTTGCTATGTCTGATCTCACTGGAGGTACATTTTCAGTTACTAATGGGGGAGTATATGGTTCATTGTTATCTACTCCAATTATAAATCCACCACAAACTGGCATTATAGGGCTGCATAGTACCCAGGAAAGACCAGTTGCTATTAATGGCAAAGTAGAAATTAGACCGATGATGTATACTGCTCTTTCATACGATCATAGAGTTATCGATGGCAAAGATGCTGTAACGTTTCTCGTGAAAGTTAAGCAAGCTATCGAAGAGCCAGAGAGATTATTGTTCGATATATAAGAAATAGCTGGAAAATTTAGCATTTCAATGCTATACCTACCTAAGATTCTGTTTGGAGGGATGGCCGAGCGGCTGAAGGCGCTCCCCTGCTAAGGGAGTATAGGGATCATATCTCTATCGAGGGTTCGAATCCCTCTCTCTCCGCCAGTTTTACATACTAAGCATAAGACTCCGATGAGGGCTCACACTTTTCAGATATATATGCGAAAATGCAAATTATTCATGCTTAGCGTTAAGCCTGCCCAGCGGGTGTACAATGGACTGTTGTGAGATGATTGGAAAGTGATATAATTTAGCAAAAAGAGCTAGATTATAATCTAGGGTCATAATTCTGTCATCAACCCAAGTTATGATGGTATGTTTAGAAGATCTGGTAAATCTGGCCTACGCCTTTTATATTAGCACTTAGTAGGTATCTTGTGAACTGAGATAATCTGAATACTTTATCTTATCGCCATGTGCTACTTTTGGCTCCTTGGCTCACTCAAGCGCTACTATCTGCTCTTCTATTATATCAAAACATCCTGTGCAGAATTCACTTTTAACGTCATTAAGCGTTTAACAAAAGTTTCTAAATTATTACGTAACTATATCGAACGAACTCCATTGCTCGATATTAATACACCTTGTTGTTTTAATTCGTTATTAGCCCTTAATTGATCCAACGCAGGATTGGAAATAGCTGATTCTATAACTGCTTGTTCGATTGCTGGGGCGACGCTATTCTCTATTATTGGCTTCTTTCTGGTAATCGGACCAGTGTTAAGAACGAGGGCATTTAGGACATCGGGATTAAAATTTGTTAGTATTAAAAGTACCGAAAACATAATGTAGATACTTCATACATTTTTGATAAAAGAAAAAGTTGCAATAATTAGTTTTGTAGGCTAGATCGGTATAAATAAATACCGACATTGTGAATTCTAGGAATATAATAAATGCACTGTAATTTATCATTAGAATATCTAACTTTATGCAAAAAGAAGAATGCTAAAAGTAACCAGCTAGCTTTTGGAGTTATGTTAAGCTTCTTTAAAATATATATTTAATTTCCGTTAAATAAGGAATTTACTATTCCATCACAACTAATATTGCAAGTTGCTAAAAATTTAGGTATTGACCCAGTATTTATTGTTACATTCAATTGGTCAGGACGCAACGCTAAAAAATATCGTCAGGATAGCCGACAATCACTTGAGATATATTCAAAATTATCCCTAGGCGACTGCCAACCTGAATATGCAAAAAAGATTAAAGACTTTCCAATTTGATCCTATAATGTCCCAAATGCCCTCGTTCTTAATATTGGGCCTACCTCTAAGCACCACGCTTGGATTAGCTTTTGTTGCCACAATGGTAGTAGTTGGAACAGGTTTGAAGGCCTTGATTGAGCCCGGCGCCCCAAGATCAATTATTTTACCACCAACTGGGCCGGTGATTTTTTTCACTTTTGTAAATTTTGAGCTTAAACGGGCAACTACTTTTTTTGGCGGTTTCTTTGATTGATTGCTTAACAACCTCTTTTGCTGCAAAAGCACCTGGCCCACCTGATACAAGTGCGGCTAGATTACTAGCAACGTCAAGCACTAACATATTAGCCTGATTTTGTTCTTCAATAGCTTTTAATGTAGTACCAGGTTCAACATCACCCGTAGCCTCCATTTCCCGCAAGATTCTTATCTGATGTAAGTTGAGGTTATTCTCGATTACACTTTCAGAGACACTAGCTGCCTTGTTGATATTGCTGGCATTGCCGCCGGCTAGCAGTCTATTTGGTTATTAGATAAGGATCATTAAATTGCATGCAGGCTAAACATTGCCTGGCTTTTTCTGTCACTTTGGCACAAAAGCAATTAGTGCATACATTGATATCATCGCGAAAATATTTGCGCATTGGCGGATAATCTGCCATTGTCAATTTAGGTAAAGCCTTGCATTCTTCTATTGTTTTGGGTATTTCAGCGCGGAACTCTGAGCGTTCCTGTCTGATTAAATCTATTGGTAATTTATATTTTACACCTATATGAATCAAAGCTTCTAATGCTCCTATCATCATCATTTCCATGAATAATTTGACATTATACATGTCAGCCCATTCTAATATATCCATGTCTAGTTCTATAGCAATGGCAATTTCTCCATCCTTTGGATCGATTTCTCTTTTGTCATATTCAGGGATCAAATTTGTTTTATAACCATACCTGTATATTAGTCCTATCCACAAGAAAGGCGCCTGATCCAGCATTCCTGAATCTATCACTAGTCTTTCTATGTAATCATGCCTATCTAGATTACGATCCTGCATTACTCTCCCCATTCTCAAGTCTACTGAGCCTGGTACATATTTTCTTTTGTGCATTGGTTGCATCATAATCGAGTAGAGAGACCCCTTACAGAATCTCCCTCTCACACCACCGTACGTGCGATGTCGCATACGGCGGTTTCAGATTTGTGTTTAACAAAAGAGTCGAAAATGGAAAAGAGTTGAAACTGCTTAAACCATTTAAGA
>JBGCEV010000027.1:0-18893 GCA_045106605.1 Rickettsiaceae bacterium
GATAGTGACTTGTTCAAAGACCTTGGTCTGAATCAAGAGCCTGCAAGAGTAGATGCTGTCTTACCTAAAAACGTAGAGTTATGTTTTACTCCTCCTTCTGGATGTTCTGCTGTAATAGAGAAGCAAATATCAAAAGCGTTATCTAGTATATATGTACAAGCCTATGGTATGACCTCGCCAACTATTGTTGATGCCCTGATTAAGGCACATGAGCGAGGCGTAAAGGTCAGAGTATTACTTGATAAGAGCAATCTAAAAGATAAATGGTCAAAAAGATCTTTGCTAGTTGATGCTGGCGTTGATGTTGGTATCGATAAAGTTTCAGGCATTGCCCATAACAAAGTGATGATTATTGATGAACAAAAAGTTATTACAGGCAGTTTTAACTTCACAAGAGCAGCAGACAGCAGGAACGCCGAAAATGTCATTATCATCAATGATAAATCAGTAGCAAATGAATATTTGCAGAATTGGTTAAATAGAAAATCAAAAAATGATTTTAGATAGAGAGAGATTTTAAAATGTCATCAACAAACAATAGCAACTTCACAAGAGGCGCACAGCTCTGGGCGCATAATATTCGTATGGGTCTGCAAGGGGTCAAAAATATATGCTTATTTGGTCTAGTGTTTGTGTTTTTACTACTTGCTTATCGCATATCACAAGGACTCACGTTTGAATCAGTTTATTATTTTCTAGTGGAAAGATATGTACAGTTAAAGCTAGCTATTGGCTCTGTTTTCTATGGTAAGGGACAAATAGGTATTGACTATTATTCTTTGAGAAAAAGTATGTATATCCATTTAGGAGCAGAGCAGTTTGTCTATCAGTTCTGGAATTATACAATGTACGGGCCTATGATTGTAGGTTTTGCTAATTGGATATTACAGGATGCTTTATTTGAGATGGGTGTTGCTTTTGCTGTTGGCTGCGTTTTGGCAATAATTCTATTTAACTATAGAGGCCGTAATATATTAGGCACTAAAAAGATACGTGGTAGCGATATTGTCACTGTCAAGCAGCTACGAAGATTGCTTAAAAAGGCTAAAACTGCATCTAAAATAAGAATAGGTGGCCTTCCTTTAGTTAAGGATACAGAAACACAACATTTGCTCTTAACTGGCACTACTGGTGCAGGTAAAACCAATATGCTAAATGAGCTATTGCCGCAAATCAGGCAAAAAGGCGAAAGAGCTATTATAATTGATGTTACAGGTGAGTTTATAGATCGTTTCTATAATCCTGAAACTGACTATATCTTAAATCCCTTGAGAGAAGAAAGCGTTAACTGGCTACCATGGAATGATTGCCATTCGGATGAAGAGTTTAATTCACTAGCTGCTACTTTTGTTGATGGTGAGAGTATTAAAACAGATCGTTACTGGGAAGATGCCGCAAGATCAGTGTTGTCACAAGCATTGATGAAGGAAAGAGATACCAAAAGTATAGAAGCGATGCTGCATATAATTAATAGAGCTAGTTTAAGTGAGTTCTGTCAGTATTTCTCTAATACTGATGCAGCAGGTTTTGTAACTAGAGAAGCAGAAAAAGGCACAGCATCAGTTAGATCAACCTTAGCTTCGAAAATAGAGCAGTTAAAGCTGCTAAAGGATGGTGGGGAGTTTTCTATTAAGGATTGGGTTAATGGCGATGAGGATGGTGGTTGGTTATTTATCAATTCAACACCAAATGAATTAGATACATTAAAGCCATTGATTTCAGCATGGACGAATATTGCAATTAAAGGAATACTTGATAGACCACATTCAAGTGACAATAACAAATTATGGTTTGTGATGGATGAATTACCATTAATACAGAAAATACCATCTTTGCCAACTGTTCTTGCGCAAGGTAGGAAGTACGGTGCATGTGTTGTAGCTGGTATTCAAAACATTTCACAGCTAGATAGGATATATGATAGAGATGGAGCAAGAGAATTGCTTGATTTATTTAGAACTAAATTCTTCTTTGCAGTTAGTGATAATAATATAGCTGAATATGCTTCTAAGTCGCTTGGAGAAGTTGAGATCGACGAAACCAAAGAAAGCTTATCTTACGGTTCTAATACAATGCGAGATGGTGTTAATATTAATTCAGCGCAGAAGATGAAACGCCTTGTGCTTCCTGATGAGATTAAGAATCTAGAGGCTAGGACTTGTTTTGTTAAATTATGTGGTAATTATCCAGTTGCAAAGCTTAAAATGGATATACAGGCGTGTAGTAAGTATCTATTGTTTTTCTACAAACTATTAGGCTGCATAAAAAAAGGCCAGCAGGAATTTAATATACCCGCTCAACCTCAACTATTAGAGCAGAAGACAGTTGAGAATATACTTCCTCAAATATCTATAGAGCAATCAGAAACGCATATTCCAGTGCCAGAAGAAGAAGTGTTTGAGACTAAAATTAATATGGCTCAGTAAAAAGAAAATTCAGAAACATCGGTCCGATAGTTTGTTAAATATAAAGTAGAATAATTGGAATGGGAGCAATATGACTAATAGCAATAAAAATATACTAAATTCACAAATCAATGAAGTAGTGAACAAAATTGAGAAAGCACAGGCAGAGATTGCTTTTTGTTCCACTTCTTCTTCCAGTAATATTCAGTTAATGATTGAGGAATTAAAGGCACTAAAAAAAGAGTTTGAACAAAAAGGTATAGAATTAAATAACACTATGTCTGAATTTAAAGAATCTTCACAATCTCTTGAAAATACAACTCGTTTGATATCTATACTACCAGATAAAATGAGCGAGAGGCTATCAGATATACCAAAAACCTTTAATCGTTCAATAGCTGATAGCGTGCCAAGCCTAGGAAAAGAAATCGGTAGCACATTAGAAGCTGGTGTAGAAAGTTTTAGGATTCAATCAGAGGCGATGCTTAATACTACAAATAGCGATCTAAGTAGAGCTGTTAACAAACTTTTAGGCGATGCGAATCAGATTAACCATGATTTGAACCGAAATTTAAATTTGTACACATCAAAGCTAGGGCAAATAATGGACGCATGTAGTAAATTTCGTGTACGCAATTTTTGCTGGACAGTATTATTAAGCTGTATTTTTTCTACCATTGTGTCAATCATTGCTTTTTGGATGATGAAATGACAAAGAACTTTTCCTTGAAAATCAAAACGTGATTATAGATAAAAGGATCAGTATTAAGAATAAGTTAATCTAGCTCTAATTCACCTACCTTTTGTAGGAACTCTTTTCGATTTTCAAGGAAAAGTTCTTTGTCATAGGTAACTATGTGGAGTAGGGCTTGAGAAGGAGAAGAGGGTACGCACCGTCCTTGTTCCCAATTAACATAGGTTTTTATAGGATACATCTAATAGGTCAGCAAAAGCGACCTGAGTCATACCATAAATGGACTTCCTTGTTTGTTTCAATTCTTTCGGAGTTACCCTATAAGAAAAATTTCTAGGTGCTGTGATAGTTGAGGTAGATGAATTATTTACCTATTAAAAAAACAAATAGCCCTGCTCATATACATAACTTTATATAATTCATAAATATTTATATTTTTTATTAGAACAAGGCCTTTTTAACATTGAATTGTAAAGATTATTTTATAGACCTTCTCCCAATAACTCTAGCTGTGATTCATAATATGCTTCATGATCAGTTTCACCACGGTATCCAAATATTACATTTGATATTGTTGATTCGCCTGACCAATCTAATTCCATCTGTACAGCAGTTTTTTCATTATTACTCTGAATTGTGCTATTAGCTCCTAGTCTAAGTAAATATCCTGCATTTATGCCGTTATCTTCGGCTTCAGCAGCATAATGTAAAGGTGTTTCTCCTTCTAAGTTTTGCTGATTTATATCTATAATACCACCTTTATATTTGATTATTGAATGCATTGAATTTAAACTATGTTTTGCTGCGTGATGAAGAGCAGTTGAACCATTTGTGTCAGTCAATTTAATATCTGCTCCACCTGCAAAAAGCAGTTGAAAAATATTGTCACTACAATCGTTCTTTGCTGCTACATGTAGAGTTGTAGAGCCTGTATAGTCTTGTAAATTTGGATTAGCTTGTCTTGTTAAAAGAAATCTAACATTTTCTTCATAACCATATTCAACTGCTCCTGATAATGCTGTACGGCTTTTTCCATCTTGATGATCTACATAGACTCCAAGCTCGTCTATTAAGTATTTCATAATGTCAGAACTATTTTTTGTAATACCTGCCCAAGAAAGTAAACATCTTCCTTCATCTTTAACTCCGTATAAGTATGTATACTTGTCATTATTATTAATAGTTGTCCAAGTAGTTTGAAACAGTTCTAAATTATTCTCTCTAATTGAATTTTTTAAATTTTCTTGAATATTATAATCATACATAGTAATTACCTCTTGTTTTTGGAACTTATAATTGTGGAATTGGATAAATTTTTAATCCATCATATAAATGAACTTAGTAGGTTATACTAGGTTTAGAATACTTAGTAGAATGAAGTATTAATTTAAGTTTTTGTATAGACAAGAAAAAACTTGTACTTACAAATATTCTAAATTAGAACAAAATATATTTGATTATATACATAGGTAATTTTAGTGTAGTAAAAAAAGTTTTGTTTGGTAACCAAATAACTTGTGAATTCAATGAATGAACAGGGAAAAACGTCTCATTATTATTCTATCCAATATCGTCAATACAAGATAGCTAAATTGTTAGTTTTAAATGGAGCTCTTCTTACAGAGAACATTAAATTACTAAATAGAAAATAAGATATACTTGTTGAAATAGAGAAGTTACATGAAAGCTATCTTTTTCCTTATAGTCAAACGCATACAGAAGTTATTGAGCTAACTGGTGAAAATGAAAGTGATATCTGTTGATTATAAAGTTTCTAATTATTGACTGGTGTATTTTTTTCAAAATATTTTAGCTTTTATATTTTTAATCAAAACTAATCAACCACTATAGTCTAAAGCCGGTAGTTTGATCAAAGCTTGCAAAGCAGATTAAAAGCGCAAATCCTAAAACTCAGATATCTTAAAATCATCCTTCTTATGATGAATTTCATTTTCCTTTATGTATTTTTGGACTTGATTCGAGTTTACATTATCAACTGCAACTGCAAAATATTACTTTGCTTATAGATTTTATTCCCAATATCTTTTTCTTAATAATTCAAATTCTTGTAGTAATTTTCGACTGGCTTTTACCTTTAACATATTACACTGCCTTTATATGAAATACTTAGTGGTACTGATATTAACAAATGGACGTAATCTGGTCTCATACTGCGACTTACTATATCTATGCAATTTGCTGCACATATTTCTCTTGTTCTATCAGCTATTTGTCCTATTAAAACCCTGTATCTATATTTTGTACAAAATATTATGTGGTACTTCAGGTCATATATACTATTCGAACCTTTTCTATATTCTATAAGCTACTCCTCTTATTTACTAGTAACTTATAATACTAAAGTGTTTGTTTAAAGGCTAGAATGTTAAACCTATACTATTTTTAACTAAATAAAAAATATTAGGATATTGTTTTCCACTAGAAGATAAAAATATTATCTATTATAATGATTATATAATTATTGCTCGAAAAGATATTTTGGATATCTTTTTAAGTATATGGAAATAAATAGATATTTAACATTAACTGATAGTGATTCTTTTTATGAATCTATAACAGTTAATGAATATATTGATAAATAGAAAATAAAAGAATTATCTGCTAAAGGAAAAAAATTTATAATGAAAAAGGTACTACGAGAAAACCGCCAAAGGAGATTATTGATAAAACTACGAATAGAATTGCAGATCAAACAGATAATGCACTTGCTAATTTTAGGAAGCTTATGCAAGAGAGAAAAAAATTAGAACATAGGAAAAGATTCCTCAAAGGTGAGTTTGAAGATATGATTTAGCAACACTAAAAAACCTACTTTGTATTTAAATTATTTACTAATTTATAGTATCTTTTACTTTCTTACTAGATTTAAATTGAAAACTTAACTTTCCACTAATTTTTTATAGTTTTTTTTATTTAATTATTAAACAACATAATCTTGTTGCATTAACAAAATTAAATTTAATTATCTAAGAAATACATTATTAATCTAAAATACTTTAAAAACTTATTTTAATACTAAAAATTGAGTTGTAAATCGGGTATTTTAATCATCATGTGTATTTTCACTAATATCATCTATAATATCATATTCTTCATTATAGAATTTATATACCATACTTTTACTAGAAATACTAGTAGTGCAATAATACATATTGTCAATATAATATTGATTATGTTTTTCATTTTTTACCCTCTATATTATTAATACTGCACTCATTAGTGAATATATTTTTAGGAAATATTTTCTTAATCCTTCATCATAAGCTATTGATGATCTTATATCATATGTAGAATTAATAAATCTAAAATCTTGCATATTTGCTCTGTTAATATATTGTATATTATGTATACAGATTCTATGTTTTACTAATATATACAAATACATCATGATTACTATTATCTAGTCAAATAAATCTATAACCTTTTATAACATTAAACTACTTAATTTACTTTTTTCCATGAATTACTTGTTATTAACTATATTTTTCATTTTTTGACTTACTTTAAATTTAGGTTTATTATAAGATGCAATTATTAAGTCCTCATCAGTTTTTGGATTACGGCCATCTCTAGTAAGTACTTTACTTGTACAAAAGCTACCAAAGCCTTGAAGTGAAATATCTTTTCCTTCACTAAGAGAGCTTATTACAGAACTTGTAAATATATCAATAATTTGTCTAGATTCTTTTCTAGTACAGCTATATTTATCAGAAATGTAATCTGCAAACATTTGTTTATTCATATTAATACACTATGTTAAGTCAGTATATGGTGCTATCATGGAATTCAAATGCGTATTCACCATATAAATAAAAATCTATAGTTTATTTTAAATTTTTAAATATCATCAATAGTTCTAATATTTGTATCTCCTTTAGGAAATTATCTACAATATAATTGTTCTAGCAATTGTTTTCTTTCTGCTAGAACCTTTAGATTATTATATCAAAGAATTAGCTTTGCGTGAACATAATCTTTACCTTTGTCAATAATTAAAGTCTTATTGCATTTTTACATTGTTTGCTTTATAATCTTTGAAGTATCTCTGTTGTGAATATGCTTTAAATTATAGAGTACAAAGCTAAGATGTTTTTTTATAATCTATGTAAATATCATTTATAGGTACATTATATTTCTTATGGCTATTATATATAAGACGGGCGTTTATAATAGGTAGCTTATTTCTTTTTTTAATAGATGATTTAACAATAATAGCGACTATTTCTACAGTCTGAATACTATCTAATAATCAGGTGAAAACTGATGTTTGACGAGCGTGTATATTATAAGTAGTATCAGTTTTACCAGCATCATTTGGATTTGTTTGTAGTGAATATACAATGTCACTTAACCTAGTTTTCAAAGAATCATGATTGATCTTAGCTGAAGGCTCTTCTCTTATCTATAACTTTCTTTCAAGCCAGCCAACTATTTTCTTCTAGTAGAATCTTTGCAGAAATAGTGCCATCAATATTAAATCTATTATTATCTATTACAATCTCCTTTCGATAAACTCTTTTTCTGGTGTAGATCTTTAAGAATTTACGTATCTTAGTTTTAGAAAAAGGAAAGTTAGGAGTAGCTAATATTTGGTCATGTATTCCAACAGCTAATGGAAGAGGTGCAGAATCCATAGGAAATGCTTTAGCGAAATATTTTTGCAAATATAAAAGCATTTCTTCATATTCTTCTTCAGTCAATAATTTTTTCTTTAGCTTTTGAGGTTCAGAAATAATTTGTCCTGTATTGTTTTTTTGAGCCATATTATCAAATTTAGGCTCAGTTTTTGTCTCTATAGACTTATTATCGTTAGTTTGTTTACTTGGATTGGTTTTATCGCTATTTGCTATTTGATTTTTATAAGAATCAGTATTTTGATCAGATGTTTTGTTAATTTTCAACTTAAGAATAGGTCTGTTTAAATGATTTGTATTGTTCATATATAGGATTATTGAATAAAAAAGTTTAAATTAAGTACATCAGTATAGAGCAGATCCTCGCCTAAATCTAGTCTGTTTAATATCATGCAATACTTGCTGTACGTCTCTATCTGATTATTGCAAAATATACTTTTAATACCACCAAGCTTTGAGTCAAAAGTATTCCAGCTAGAAATTATAGTTATATCACCAAAGAAGTTTTGTTGTTTATATAAAAGATAAAGCAAATATTACAAACATGATAATATCTTTCTTGTTTTTTAAAGCGGAACATTTTAAGTAGTTTGTAACTGTTTAACCCCATCTAGTTGTTTATAATAATCATTGTTTATTTTATATGGTATTTTACTATGTTATTAAAATATAGTTGTAATATGATAAGGTCAGAATATGAAAATCAAATACATAATTAAATTGCTGATTTTATTTGTATAATATAAACTCAATGATAGTTTTTAAAATTATAGTTTATGCATAAAAGCTCTGTATGTATATTAGGACTTGGATATGTAGGTTTGCCTACTGCCTGTATTTTAGCAAGTTCTGGCTATTTTGTATCAGGTGTTGATATAGATAAGAAAGTAATTAACAATCTTCAATCTCCAAGTTATTTGAGCTTAGAACCAGATTTACAAGATTTACTGAATAAGGCAATTGCAAATCATTATATACAATTTTCTACAAAAATTACCCCGTCAGAGATATACATTATTACGGCTCCAACACCATTAAGTGATAAATTTGAACCTGATATTTCTTATGTAGAAAATGCTATAGATTCAATAATTCCTCATATAAAGTCTGGAGATTTAGTATTAATTGAGTCGACATGTCCTGTGGGCACAACTGAAAATATGTCACAAAAACTTAAATCGGTGTGTCCTGACATATATATTGCATATTGTCCTGAAAGGATACTACCTGGAAATATTATTTATGAATTAAAATATAATAACAGAGTGATTGGTGGAATTAATGAAGAATCAACTGTACGAGCTATCAACTTCTATAAAACATTTTCATCTGGAAAAATATCATCTACAGATGACAAAACAGCAGAAGTAATAAAACTTGCTGAAAATACTTATAGGGATATTAATATTGCGTATGCTAATGAACTTTCAATGATTGCAGATAAATTAAATATAGATATAAGGCAACTAATTAAACTTGCCAACGAACATAGTAGAGTTAATATTTTGGAGCCAGGTGTAGGAGTTGGAGGACACTGTATAGCGGTTGACCCACATTTCTTAATTTCTTCAGCTCCAGATGAATCTAGTCTTATAACAACTGCCCGTGAAGTTAATAATATAAAAACTGATTGGGTAATAAAAAAAATAGAGAAAATAGCCAAGGAACAAAATATAACAAACATAGCATGTCTAGGTCTAACATATAAAGCTAATGTTTCAGATATTAGAAATTCTCCTTCTATAAAAATTGTTGAATCACTTCAAGAAAAATTTAACATTCTAACAAATGATCCATATATAAAAAATTCTAACCCACTAAAAGAAATAATTGATAAGTCTGAAATGGTAGTTACTTTAGTTGCTCATAACGAGTTTATAAATATATCAACAAAATTGCCTAAAAATATGGTGTTCCTTGATTTTACAGGTAAGTGCAAATGAAAAATATTCTCACAGTTATTGGTACAAGGCCAGAAGCAATTAAACTAATTCCTTTAGTTACAGAACTAAATAATAGTAGCTTTTTAAAGAATAAAACTTGCATTACAAAACAACACAGCATCCTATTAGATTCTTTCAATATAAAAGCAGATTATCAATTTAAACCTTGTAAGAAAAACTCGTCATTATCTGAGAGTGCTGCTCATATGTTATTGCAATTTAATAACCTATTAGAACAAGAAACCCCCGATTTGATAATTGTTCAGGGAGATACTACTACAGCCTTTATGGCTGCTCTTGCTGGGTTTTATGCTAAGCTTAAAGTTGCCCATATTGAAGCTGGGTTGCGTAGTGGCAATTTATATTCTCCATGGCCAGAAGAAGCTCATAGAATCATTGTTGATAAAATTAGTGATTATTTTTTTGCTCCGACAGAAATAGCAAAACAATGTCTTATCAATGAAGGAGTAAAAGAAGAGAGAATTTGGGTTGTAGGTAATACAGCAATTGATGCAGTAAGAATTATTAAAACAAATAATAAATCTAGCCCTGATATAGATAAGAAAACTATCGTTGTAACACTTCATCGCAGAGAAAATCATGGTTTTCCGTTGGTCAATATATGCAATGCTATAAGACTTATAGCTGAAGATTTTTCTGATATTAATATCAAGTTTTGTATGCACCCTAATCCTTCAGTACACAACAAAGTAAGAGAAGTTTTATCTGGAATAGGTAATATAGAATTACTACCTGCTCTAGATCATACTGAATTTATAGAACTATTAAATGAATCTCTTTTTGTAATAACTGATTCTGGTGGAATTCAAGAAGAATCTACCTTTTTAGGAAAACCGGTTCTCATTACTAGAGATACAACTGAGAGAATAGAGCTTATAGATGCAGGTACAGGCATTCTAGTTGGATCTAATACGGGAAAGATAGTAAAGCATTGTAGAATGTTATTAAAAGATAATGATTTACTATCAAAAATGTCAAAAATCCATTTTCCATACGGAGATGGTTATGCTTCTGATCGCATAGTAAAAATATTAGAACAGATATTATAAATGAATAAACAAAAAAATATTTTATTTTTTGCCGATCGACTTCCTCCATTAATTGGTGGAATGGAGATGCATGCAAAATATTTCATTGAATATTTTAAGGAGCATAAAAATTTCCCGATTATAGGAATTGTTACAAAAAATAAAGAAGGCAATGACAGCTTAATATTAGGCAATCAAACTATAGAGATAGATATTACTAAATTAGATAAAAATGTAAATCCGGACATTATATTCTTTAATAGTGGTAGATGGATTGAGGAGATTACAAAGATTCGTAGCATATTTCCAGGCTCAAAATTCTTTTACCGAACAGGTGGTAATGAAATATTAAAAGCTCCAATAGTAGTAAATAATAATCCTGATCATAAAAAACGCCAGTCATACTGGGTTAAAGAAATAAATAATCACATAGATATATTAATTACTAACTCATTATATACTGAAAATAGACTTACTACTTTAGGAATTAAAATACCTTTGAAACGTTTTGTGGGAGGAGCTAACATTTCTAATTTAAAAAAAATAAAATATAGAAAAAATGATCTAGTTACTATTTTTTGTGCAGCGCGTTTTGTACCTTACAAAAACCATTCTTTAATGATATCTGTAATTAACGAATTGGCACTAAGCGGGTTAAAGTTTAATATAAAATTAGCTGGTGATGGACCTTTACTATCTAAAATTCGGCAACAGGTGAAAGAATATAATTTAGATTCTATTGTTAAATTTTTAGGTAATTTGGGTAATTTACAAACCTGTCAAGAAATTTTTAATGCAGATATTTATATGCAACTTAGTAAAGATGAAGTAACAAAGGTAGAGGGTGGTTCCTATATTCATTCAGAAGGCATGGGACGCTCTATACTAGAAGCGTTATCAGCTGGAACTTTCGTTATTGCAGGGAAAAGTGGAGCATTACCAGAAATTGTATTTCCTCCTCATGGCTTGTTAATTAATCTGAATGATGGAGCAAGGGAAATAGCCAATCATATTATACCCATGATACGGACTCCTCCTTCTAAAACTAGGGTTAGAAAAGACTTTACTTGGAATAAAATTTTTACAGGTTATGAAAAATTATTTGGAAATATTTAAATGAAAATACTACTTGTTACAGAAAAATATAATCCTGATGAAATACAAAGAGATGGTGGGGCGCGTTTGGTGGAAACATTAAAACGAAGCCTTGGTGAAAAACTAAGTATTATGCAGTTTGATGGAAACAAACATCATACAAAAAATAGGTGGAGTTTTAAATATCCAATCAATTTAGAAAACAGGTTTGAAAGACGAATTGCTAATGCTGAATTTATTGCTAAACAAGTAAAATTTGTAGTAAGTGATTTTACTCATGTAATTTTTGTACATGTATCGATGCAATTTCAATGCTTATTAGCAGATAATATAGAAACCTGGACATTTCCGATGTTTCTTACTCCATCATATAAATTTTCAGGAGAAATGGTTCCACCTGAATATACTAAAATGGAAAAGATAGCTTTATCCTATACAAAAAATATTTTAACTCCAAGCTATTTTGAGAAGAAACAATTACAGGAATATTATCATATTCCTGAGAATAAGATTCATGTTATTCCAAGAGGTGTAGATAGGAATTTTTTTAAACCAGTATCACGTGATTTTAATAAAAATAAACCTCTTATATTTTGTAGTGTAGGAAGCATAAAACCACAAAAAAATACTTTAGAATTAGTAGACTTATTTTCAAGTATAAAAAATGCATATCCAGAATCACAATTACGCATTATTGGACCAATTCAAAATCAACCATATTACAAGCAAGTAAAAGATAAAATAAGTAGCTTGCGACTTGCTGAAAGTATAGAGTTAATAGGTTATGTTTCTCCTGAAAAACTAAGTGATATAATAGCAGATTGCCATATACATATTTCAACTTCAAACTGCGAAACTTTTGGTAGATCAATCTTTGAAACTTTAGCATCTGGTATTCCTAATATTGCTAGGTTAGAAAATAATGCAGCTTACGATTTCTTACAAAATTTACCTTATATAAGATTTACTTCAAATAATAATGAAGCTATGCGTGCTATTGATGAAATATTGTCATACTTTTCTAAATTATCATTAATGGCAAGTGAAATAGGAACTTTGTATGATGATAAGAGATTGGAAAAACCGATAGTTGCAAAAATCTGTAATAGTGATACTTTAATTGTAAGCGATTATGATGGAACTATTTTTCACAAGAGTTGTGAAAGCAGAACGGCAGATTATATTGAAAAATTTAAACAATTTACTCCAAGAGTATTATGTAGTGCACGTTCAACAGAAGATTTGCTTGTTGAAATAAAGCGTTATGACTTTGAAGTAGACTGGATTATATCGTACAGCGGAGCAGTAACTGCAGACGGAAAAGGTAGTATACTATTTATAAACCCGCTTTTAGAAGAAGAAGTAAAAGAAATTATGAATATTGTACCTGAGTATCAAAAAATAATAGTTAACAATCAAGTAATTCAAATTTCTACCTCATCTACAATAAATAATTCTATCCCTGGACTGAATATCGAAACGTATCACGGAGTAAGTTTCATTTCTAATTGGAAGTCATCAAAATTACGTGCAATATGTAAGCTTTTAGATCATATTAATTGGAAAGGATATATAAAGGCTCTAGGTGATGGAAAATATGACCTAGAATATTTAAGATACTTTGATGGTCATCTTGTTCAAGGTGAAAAAGAAATTAGTTTTGCAAACCAACTAAAAAGAGGTAGAGAGTGACAAATTCATATTATAAAGGATATTGGATGGTTACAAATCGCTGTAACCTAAGATGTAGCTATTGTGTACTTGAGGATGCACCGCACCAATTAAAAGCAGAACTTGATCTAGAATCAAAAAAGGAGTTAGTGACTCATTTATATGAGAAACTAGGGTTTAGACAGCTCACATTATCCGGCGGTGAAGTGATTATTTTTGGTAAACATCCGCCTAAAGAATGTATAGAACTACTACGTTATATTCGTAAATTTCGCTCAAGTGATCACAAAAAGAATCTAGCAATGGAGCTTTATACAAATGGAACTTACCTAAGTGAAGAAGTTGTAGAAGAAATGACAGGGGTTATTGATACTGTCGCCGTAACAGTAGACAGTACTGATGATAGTTTTTTGACTAATATAGGACGAAACTTTGGCCGATATAAAGACTATTATAATAATATAATGAAAGGATGTTCTCTCTTGTCTAAGGCGGGTATAGAAGTAAAATTTCATAGTGTAATTAGTACTAAAAATCATGAATTATTACCAACCCAGGTTAAAGATATTGTAAATTCACTTGAAGAAGCAGGGGGAGAATTATCTTGTTGGAAGTTCTATCAATATATGTCTTATGATGATCCAGAAAAAGACAATGCTCATTCAATCCCAAACGAAGTGTATGGACGATTCAAGGAAAAAACTCAAGATGCGCTAAAAGATAAAACTGCACGTTTGCATTTTAAAGATAATAAAGAAATGAATGCATCATTATTTAATATTTTATCTTATGGTAATGCACAATATATGAGAGATAATGATACTTGGTCTACCAGTAAACGTACAAAAGATTTACGTTCTTATCCTTCAATGTCTGAACTATTTGCAAGGCATGATATTAACGAGGCAAGATTTAGAAAATTTCATGAGATAAAATTGTGAGTGAGTTGATAATAACTATTGACCTTGATTGGGCATGCGAAGCTGCAATTGAGCAAACATTGGATTTTTTTTATAAGCAAGGAATTAAGCCAACAATTTTTTCTACTCATAATTCAGAGGTAATAGAAAGCGTAATAAATGATTTAGAAGTAGGATTGCATCCATATTTCGCACAAGATTCCTCACACGGCTCAACAATTACGGAAGTAGTAAAGTGCATTATGGATTTACCTCATAATATTCCTGCCTATAGATGCCATCGATTTGCTAATTGCAATCTATCAAACCAAGCAATGGCAGATGTTGGAATGAAGATATCATCAAATGTTTGTACTGATCTAGAAATTATTCCTTCCTTTAAAAATCGCTTTGGTTTAGTAGAATTTCCTATTTTTATCGAAGATGGTGGATATTTATGGCGTAACCATCCACTAGAAATATCAGAAGATCTGAAAAATAAAGTCAAAAATGAAAATGCTAAAACTATACTAATTCATCCAATGCATTTTGCTATCAATACTCCAAATTTTAAATATATGTATGATATAAAACACTCGGTAAGCCGTAGTGAATGGAATAATTTAACAGCAGAAAAATTAAATCAACTATCATGGAAAAATAGAGGTATCCGTGATGTAATGATAGACATCATTACATTGGGAACAAAATTTTCTAGCTTGAATGAACTGCTAGCATCTAATCAAAAGAGCATGGTCCCTGCATAATTCCGCTTGAATAGCAAAATCAAATTTATCTATTTCAAGGCAATATTGAAAATCTTCTCTAGGATATTGCCACTGATCTTTTAGAAAAAAATATTTTCCAGGTCCTTCTTTTAATTCTTGTATAAAAGGGTTAATATCAAAATTTTTATTATTAAGCAGGGATTTTATATATTCAGCACAAATGTCGTCTTCTATTGAAGGAGTAGTAGCTTCATGCCCCATAGGAATTATTTTAATTTTTGGATTTTGTAGTTTCTTAATGTATCTCACAGTAGCACTGGCATTTACAAAGGAAGTAGCTAATATAATATCGGCATCTTTAGCACTTAAAATACCTTTAGCACCAGCTTCTGTCCTATGAAGAACTACCTTATCTGAGACCATTATTTCCTTTACTCTAGTAGGTGAATTGGGAATATCATATTTTATGTTTGCTCCTATTTCATTTTTACCTATGAATAAAGTATTTGTATAACCTAAGGCACACTCTCTAAGTACTCCAGTTTTTGTAGCATAGATATATTTCTTTGGATTTTGCTCTAACACATAGCAAGCAGTTGTAAAGGCACGAAAAACGTCAATTATAACTGAAACTTTTGGATTTTTATTCTGTTTCATCTATCAGAAAATCTTCAGTTTGTGCATTCCATAACTTACTATATAGTTTCTTAGCTTTTAATAATTCTCTGTGCGTTCCATCTTCAATGATTTTTCCTTTATCAAAAACAAGTATTCTATCCATTTTTAATAATGTCGACAAACGATGAGCAATTACGATGGTTGTTTTATCTTGCATGAACTCATCAAGTGCATTTTTAATTACATTTTCTGTAATGGAGTCTAGCTGAGAAGTAGCCTCATCTAAAATTAAAATTGGGGCATCTTTTAGAATCACTCTAGCAAGTGCTACTCTTTGCCTTTGTCCACCAGAAAGCTTAACACCTCTCTCTCCTACCAAAGAATCATACCCATGAGGTAAGCCAGTGATAAATTCATGAATATTAGCCTTTTTTGCAGCTTGCATAACTTCGTCATTAGTCGCGTCAATCTTGCCATAACGAATATTTTCTTTTAATGTACGATGAAATAAAAAAGGATCTTGGGGAATTACAGCAATTGATTCATGTAGAGAATCTTGCGTAATTTCCTGAATATCTTGGCCGTCAATTAATATTTTTCCAGAATCAATATCATGTAACCTAAGTAGTAAACTAACAAAAGTTGATTTGCCACCTCCAGAATATCCAACTAATCCTATTTTCTGTTTTGGTTTTATGGTAATAGATTTATTCTGAAAAAGAGGATCAGTATCTTTATATTGAAAATGAACTTTATAAAAAACTATTTTACCGCTTGAGACAATTAAATCTTTTGCTCCTTCTTTATCATTAACTTTAATTGGTGTAAATATTGCTTTTAAAGCTTGCCTACATTTACCAGCAGAGTCGTTAATTTGGTCAACATACTCAGTCAGTGTCCAAACATACTCAGTCACATATACAGTGAGACCTAGAATAAAAGCAAAGTCACCTATAGTTACGTTGCCATTTATTCTAAGTTGAATTAAAACATATAACATAAAACCCATTAAAATTGTGATAGAAAGGCCTTGTAGATAATGAAATTTTATTAAAAACCATTCTCTATTCTCGTATCTTTTTTTCATCGTATCTAGAGATTTTAATAGGTTAAAAGACTCAAAACTTTTTCTTGCAAAGATTTTAACATTAGTAAAGTTTGTAATAGAGTCAACCATTCTTCCAGATACTTCTGACTGGCTTTTTGCATACTCATCCGAAAGAGCAAGAATTTTTCTAGAAAATTTTAAGCTAATAAAAATAAAGGTAAATGCCCAAATAATTAGGGCAACTGAAAAAATTGGATGTACAAAATACATAGAAATAAAAGCAACAAGTACCTGTACAATTCCTCTTGTTACACGTATAAAAATTGTTTTGGAAATTAAATCAATATTATCTGCTAGAATATTTATATTATTTGCTATTGATCCACTTAAACTATTTTGAAAGAAGGATTGCGATTGGTTATGTATATAGTTAAATGCATGATCCACTATATTATTTCTAATCACATGGGTAGTTTTTAGTCGAATATAATCTGATACTCTCCATGAAATGCTATACACTTCCATATGTAAAAAAATAAAGATAGTTGGCCAAAATATTGCATCTAAGATCTTATTTTGATTATCCAAATTAGCTAGAGAATCAATGATGATTTTGGTTAAGTATGAATTAATAAATCCATTAAATCCAAGAACAATAGCAAAAAGCAGCAAAATGAAAACATGCCACTTATATGGTTTATAAAAACTCCAAAAATACTCTGGTAATTTATAGGTTTGTTTGCTAATTATCATTAAATAGTGTAGATTTTATGTATTGTTATAATTAGAGTTTATTTAAAATTTGCATGGCATTGACAATTTATTTGGGAAGTTGTAATTCATCAGTTAAAAATTCTAAAGCCAATTCTAAATCGTCTTTTTCTAAAATTTTATCAATGGTATGGTTTTTACATTTTTCTAAGATTTTTACAAGTTCTTTATTTGTATTATCAAGTTCCTGTGAAAAATGCTCAATTTGTTCAATCTGAGTAAGTTCTATATCTGTTAGAGTTTCTTTTTTCCACAGTTCATATTGTTTTAAGAAAAATTCTGAATTTTCTTTTTGATTTCTGCATAAAGTAAGGCTACATTTAATAAAATCGCCATCTAATATATGAGGTTTATGTTGTCCTATTTGCATATTAGCTAATTGTTTTTTTGCTGCATCCAAAGAGCCATCACTTATTTTTAGTAATGTAGGAATCATTGAGGTAGGGTAAGATTGATGTGAATCATTGGCTTTACCTGCAACTACGTACTTTTTACTTGGTCTTTTTTTGTTTTGTTGTGATTTCTTCTTTTTAGCTTTTTCATGATGTTTTTCTAATTCTAATACTTCACTCATAATACCAAAACAATATTAGTTAACAATGTTTTTCATTTTCTGGATAGTTTCGAACTTCATTTGATTATTGATCTTTCCTATAGTGTATGTTTCAATAAGTCTAAAATCTTTGGTTTTACAAGCCTTTTTGTCAAAAGAGTAGTTTGTAGAACTGCTCAGATTAGCATTTATTATTCCAATTAAAATATCAGAAAAATCAGCTTCGGTAGTTTCATATTTAAAAACAGCAAGAAAAGTTAATTCATGATTTTCAAACTCAAATTCTACGGAAGATAACAAAAGTTTTAGGGTTTTAATAATTTTAGTTTTTTGTATTTGTAACCTCTATCTAGAACCCATACTAATTCACATAATACCATATTATTAATGAGTATGGATTTCTCTTTTCCTGTATATTTATCAAGTAGATTACTAGCTAAAATATCCTGCTCTTGATTATACTAATAGCACAAATGGGTGCTTAAATTTTATACCAGCCTCTCACAAATCAGATTTAGTACATCAGTACAAAACTATCAAAAATTTTAAAGAAGTTTTAGAAACAGATATAAAACTTTTCCTAATAATGATCCTGTATCATTAGAATTAAAAGCTGTAGATACGTAAGCGTCAAATATCCAGCAACTAACAAATAAAAAATAATGTGATATAGGTTTTCTCTATAAGCAAATATGGAGAGACTTATGTTAAAGAATGAAGAACTTAAAGTTACTAGAAATTGGCAATTATTAATTGATCAGTAT